>CAJAKC010000021.1 GCA_903940225.1 uncultured Microbacteriaceae bacterium | reverse complement strand
GCACGATTTCGAGGACGCCATCGTCAGCGGGTACATTGACGTCCCCGCGCTGTCCTCCCGCGTGAATCACGATGGACTGGTCGATTCGATGGTCGAGTGGATCGGCGGCGAACTTCCTCACGATGAACTCATAGCCGCTTTTGACCGGCTCGTTGGGCTGTCCAACTGGATTGAGACCTGGGATGGCAGTCGTGCCGACATGGGCAGGCTCAAGAACCTGACGTCGTCCCTCATTGGTCGGTTCGCGGCGAGTGCGACAAACGCGACGCGCGAGCAGGCCACCCAATCATCACTGGCGCGTTTTGGCGCTGACGTGGTCGTGCCCCGAGAGACGCGTGCCGAAATTGCAGTACTGAAGGGAATCGTCGCGGCGAACGTGATGTCGAGCGAATCGCGTCGCCCCATTTACGCCCATCAGCGTGAGGTTCTGACGAACCTGTGTGACACGTTGGTCACGCTCGGTCCGTCGGCAATGGACCGCGGATTCGCTGATGACTTCACGTCCGCCCAGACAGAAGCCGAACAGATGCGCGCGGTCATCGACCAGGTCGCGTCCCTTACGGACCAGTCCGCTCTGGCATGGCACGAGCGGCTCTGCACCTGATTCAATCGGGAGGCCCGACGTAGACTGTGAGGGTGGCGGGACTAATTCGACGAGCGGACATTGACGAAGTGCGGCAGCGCGTCAACATCGCTGACGTCGTGGGTCAATTTGTCGCCCTCAAACGTGCCGGTGTGGACTCGTTCAAGGGACTGTGCCCCTTTCACGACGAGAAATCACCCAGTTTCAATGTGCGGCCCAACTCGGCATATTTCAACTGCTTCGGTTGCGGCGAAAAGGGTGACGTCTTCAAATTTCTCATGGCGATCGAGCTCATCACCTTTTATGAGGCGGTAGAAAAGCTCGCCGCGCAGGTCGGCTTTCAGCTCACCTATGAAGACGGCGGTCCGGAACGCGATGTCAGCCAACGTGCGCGTATCCTCGAGGCGAACTCGGCCGCCGAGCAGTACTTCGTCGATCAGCTTTCCACCCCTGAGGCTCGACTCGGCCAGGACTTCCTCACGGGACGCGGATTCGACCGCGCTTCGTGCGACCACTTTCGCGTGGGGTTTGGGCCGAATTCTTATGATGCGTTGACCAAACACCTCAAGGCAAAGAAGTTTTCCGAGGAAGAACTCGAGGCCGCTGGACTTGTATCCCGCGGCGACCGAGGGATTTACGATCGCTTCCGTGGCCGCCTGATTTGGCCAATTCGCGATGTCACCGGCGCGACCATCGGATTCGGTGCCCGGCGGTTGCGTGACGACGATCAGGGGCCCAAGTATCTCAACACCGCCGAGACCAGCGTCTATCACAAGGCGAAAGCGCTCTATGGAATTGACCTCGCCAAGCGTGCAATTTCCAAGGACCGCCGAGTGGTTGTGGTCGAGGGCTACACCGACGTCATGGCCTGCCACATCGCCGGAATCACGACCGCTGTCGCTACCTGCGGCACGGCGTTCGGCCCGGACCACGTCTCCCTCATTCGGCGAATCCTCGGCGACGTTGAAGCGGGTGACCAACGAAGTCGCGGCGAGGTCATTTTCACATTCGACCCCGATGAAGCCGGTCAAAAGGCCGCATCCAAAGCCTTCGCCGAAGATTCGAAGTTCGCCGCGAACACCTTCGTCGCCGTCGCACCGGACGGCCTGGACCCG
>CAJAKC010000020.1 GCA_903940225.1 uncultured Microbacteriaceae bacterium | reverse complement strand
TCGAGGACGGCTTCGGGGGAGAACCCGGTCTTGACCTCGATGATCAGTCGCAGTCCGTGTTTGCGATCCGTCAAATCGACCACGTTCGAAATGCCCGTGATTTTCTTTTTTGTGACGCCGTCCTTGATGCGTTCAATGACACGTTCGGGGCCCACGAGGTAGGGGAGTTCGGTGACGACGATGCCGGTCTTCCGCGCGGAAACTTGCTCGATGGTCGTGCGCGCCCGAGTTCGGAACGTTCCCTTTCCGGACTCGTATGCCTCGCGGATGCCATCGAGACCGACGACAATTCCACCGCTGGGAAGGTCGGGACCCGGAACGAAGGCCATCAGGTCGTCAAGCGTCGCGTCGGGATGTGCAATCAGGTGCCGTGCCGCTTCGATTACCTCGCCCAGGTTGTGTGGCGCCATGTTTGTCGCCATGCCCACGGCGATTCCACTGGCTCCGTTTACCAACAGATTGGGGAACGCAGCGGGCAGGACTTCGGGCTGGAGCAGCTGCCCGTCATAGTTGGGGACGAAGTTAACGACGTCTTCGTCGAGACTCTCCGTCATGGTCATTGCCTCGGGTCGGAGACGGGCCTCGGTGTATCGGCTGGCCGCGGGGCCGTCGTCGAGCGAACCGAAATTCCCGTGTCCGTCGACGAAAGGAACTCGCAGGCTGAACGGCTGCGCGAGGCGGACGAGTGCGTCGTAGATCGCGCTGTCGCCGTGAGGGTGCAGCTTGCCCATCACCTCGCCGACAACTCGCGCGCTCTTGACGTAACCCTTGTCGGGACGCAGACCCATGTCGGCCATCTGATAGATGATTCGACGCTGTACCGGCTTTAATCCGTCTCGAGCGTCCGGAAGCGCGCGAGAATAGATTACGGAGTAGGCGTATTCGAGGAACGACCCCTGCATCTCGTGGGAAAGGTCAACATCGTCGATGCGTTCGGAGAAGGATGGGGCGTCAGTCACAGTGAGTACGATTTTACCCGTCATCCGGCCCGGGGACCGCTGGCTCGCAGGGGTGTTGACCAGTGCGTTCAACTCAATCCGCGGTGTTGATAACCGGCTCACCCTCCCTCGCGCCCGTCGAGCGATTGTCGTCCTCGTCGACGGGCTTGGTTCAGAGAACCTGAAAGCTCACCGTGCTCACGCGCGAACCCTGACGGGATTAGCCCACACGTCGGTTCTGTCAAACTTTCCGTCCACCACCGCGTCATCCCTCGCAACACTGGCAACGGGCGCCGATCCGGGCCAAACGGGAATGCTCGGTTACGCCATTCGAAATCCGGAGACCGGACTCATCGTGAACCAATTGTCAGGGCTTGATGACCTCGATACGGACTCCTGGCAACCGGTTCCCACGGTGTGGGAATCCAACGCGGATGTCGCATCGGACATCGTGTCGGCGGAGCGTTATCGCACCTCGGGACTAACGCGGGCGATACTGCGAGGTGGTAACTATGTTTCGGCGAACACCTACCCCGAGCGCTTGGCCCGTGTCGAACAGTTCTTCCAGTCGAATGAAGAGGGCGTGATTTACGTTTACATTCCCGAACTCGACCAGGCAGCCCACTCGGACGGTGTTGCGAGTGATCGTTGGGTCGGCCGGCTCGAGCAACTTGATGGTTTTGTTTCCGAGGTCATGCGAATTCTCGGTCCGCACGACGGGCTCTTGCTGACCGCGGACCACGGGGTACTCGACGTGCCCAACAGCAAACACCGAATCGTCCCCGGTAAATCCGCACTGCTCGACGGTGTACAGACGGGGGGAGAGCCGCGCTTTCTGCATCTCTATTCCGAGCGAGACTCGACCGAACTCGCCGAGGCGTGGCGCGCGGTCGAGGGCGGTGCCGCGCATATCGCGACTCGTGCAGAAGCGATCGCCGCCGGCTGGTTCGGTGAGGTGGCACCGCAATTCCTGGAGCGAATAGGTGACGTGCTCGTCACGCCTCGAGGTGTTGCGGTCTACTATGACGAACGAACAGCGACGACACAATCAATGGCGATGATTGGCCAGCACGGTGGACTCTCCACGACCGAGACGCACGTCCCCCTGGTCAGAGCGGGAGTCTTCGCCTAGTCCTCGATGGGACGGGTGCCGAAGACAATTTCATCCCACGTCGGCATGGGCGCACGTTGGCGACGCTGGCGTTGGCTGGGAGTCTCATCGACGAAGACTTCCGGTGCAGCTGGCTCGACATCCGCCGCGTGTTCCTCCGGCGCTACGGGCGAATCATCGGGAATCTCCAGCATCTCGGGTGTGATCACCGGGATGGAACCCGTAGAAGGGTGGCTCGACATTGCTTCGTTCCGTTGACCGCGACGCTTGTGGAGTTCATCGAGCAAATCGTCTGGAGCTGCGCCCGCTGGCTGGGATACCGTGTCGCCGACGATTTCGTCGATGTGAATCGGGATTTGGATAACGGGCTGCGGTTTGGGTTTTTCGACGACCGGTTCAAACTCGCCACTGTCGAATCTCTGAGCGGTTTGTGGAGTGACGACACGCAGCGGCGGGAACAGCGCAGCATCCACAGCGTCCGCCTTGCTCACGCGGACCGCAACCGGGTTGGTCGGGGCGAGCGTCAACTTACGAGGGTCAAAGGCCCACGTTGCGTCCTCGGTGACAGTCCCGACGGTGAACTCAGCTCCCACAACCCATTCGTCATTAAGGCGGTAAGCCTGCCATCGCGTAACCGTGCCGCCCTGTTCACGAAGGCGAGCTTCGATTGCTACGCCGAAACTCGTGGCGTCGTCGTCGTTGCGAGAAGTGACGGGAACCGCGAGTGCACGCTCAAGGACAAACGCGAGCTCTGCGGTGATGGGCGCCTCGAACCGCGCGATGTGGTCGGCGTCTTCGCCGGTGCGCTCCGCAACCTCAGCGATCGAAAGCCCTGATCGAAGGAGACTCTGAATCTCACGCGGACTCGTGGAGCCCGAGTTCGCGGCCGCGTTTCTCTGCGTGATGCCCGCTCGAAGTTCACTGTCAACGGGGATTGTGTAGCGCTGCCCGTCGCGCGAAACAGCAACGATCGCGGTGGGTGACACCTCGATGACGGTCAGTTCGTCCACGTCAACTCCTGTTTGTGGCTGTGTCCCGAGGATACCGCCGATGTGGACTGAATTTGCGACATACGGCGAGGGAGTTTGATTTTCGGACAAATTTGTCGCAAACTACGAGCGCCCGTTACCAGAGAAAGGTTTGTCACAGTGGCAACGGATTACGATTCCCCCCGTAAGGGCGAAGAAGACCAAGAGTCCCTGCAGGGGATTCAAGAACGAGTGCCCGCGCCGCGTCCCGGCGTCGAGCTCGATGATGCCGATAACCCGGACAGTCTCGAAATGAGCGGTCAGGATCTCGCGAACATGGAGCTCGATGTGATCGTGCTCCCTCCGCAGGCTGACGAGTTCACGTGCAATGAGTGTTTCATTGTCAAGAACCGCTCGCAGGTTGCGAAGGAAACAAAGGCCGGCGCAATTTGCTTTGACTGCGCTTAGCGCGTCGTCAACGCGGCAACGAGTTTTTCGGGGTGCCTGCTCGACAGGTACCAGTGTGGCGCGGGGTCGTTGGCGTCGGTGATCTCTACTTGAACCCCTCGCGGTATCCACGCGCGAATGACCTTCCATGCGCGAGCATCAGCCAGCGCCGACCGTCGTTCGCTTCGTTCGACGACCTCAGCGGTGCCCAGTTGATCGCGGCTGATGGCGGCACGCCCGGCGCGGAGGGTGTCGTTCGTGACAACTAGCAACGGAGCCCCGAGCACGAGCCAGGCGATTCCGAGAACGTAAATCGTGACGGCATTAATGATTCCCCAGGCAATGTTGATGGGGGCCAGCATTCCAAATCCGAGGGGGAGTAGTAGCAAGAGTGCAACGTGAATACCGACGTTTGGAGTTAGTCGTTCGCGATAAATGACCATGCCACTATTCGACCATGTATTAGCCTGAACGAATGACACCTCAAGTCTTAGTTGTTGGTGACGTCCCGACATACGCGCACCCGGGTGACGCCGGAGCGGACATCACCGCTGCCGAAGCGGTGACAATCGCTCCCGGTGAGCGCGCTCTCGTGAAGTCAGGGCTCTCGATCGCGTTGCCGCACGGTTTCGTCGCATATGTCATGCCACGCAGTGGCCTCGCTCTGCGACACGGAATCACTCTGGTGAACTCTCCTGGCACAATCGATGCCGGTTACCGCGGCGAGATTGGGGTCATCATGTTGAACACGGACCGCGAAACAGCTTTTCACATTGAGGCTGGCGATCGAATCGCCCAGCTCGTGATTCACCCCGTAGTTCGTGCTGAGTTTGTGCCGGTGACGGATCTTCCCGGAACGCATCGCGGTTCCGGCGGTTTCGGTAGTACTGGCGTAGGGAAGGGATAAAGCGGATGGTTCTAAAAGAGGAGATACCTAACCGTTCGAGTGAAGGGCCGTTTGATGTGTCGGAGGTGAGTCCGGTTCAACCCTTCATCGATCTCGGCTCGATCAAGGTGACACCACGAGCCGGACTGCAACTGCGGCTGGATGTCGACGACGTTTCGAAGAAAATTGTTGCGGCGACGCTCGATTGCGATGGGTCAACTCTGCAGGTTCAAGCGTTCGCAGCGTCCCGTTCGGAAGGTCTCTGGGATGAGATTCGCGCACAGGTGGTCGACCAGGTGACGAAACAGGGCGGATCGGTCGAAGAAGTCCCGGGGCCGTTCGGTCTTGAGTTGCGCGCAGTCCTGCCCACCGCGGGCCGCTCGCGCAGACCCGTCCGATTCATCGGTGTTGACGGACCGAAGTGGTTTTTGCGCGGAGTGATTTCCGGCAAGGGTGCCGAGAAGCCATCGGCCGCGCAGGAAATTGAGCAGGTGTATCGTTCGATTGTCGTCAACCGAGGGACCGAAGCATTACCACCGCGTGATCTCTTGTCGTTGCATGTTCCACCGCAGCCCGGCGTTCCCGCATGACCGAGGGGAACCTTCCGAAACGGGGAATCGCTGCGATTGTTCCCGACGAAGCACCGACCGCCGATGCGTTGTTTGGCGCGATTGGCGGAGTCCGCGGCATCATCGAGTCGCTCACGCCCGGATTGATGTTCCTCGTTGTCTTCACGGTGACGGGGCAACTGTTGCCATCGGTCGTTGCCCCTGTAGCGGTCGCTGTTTTGGCCCTAATCGTGAGGCTCGTCCAACGGCTGCCGGTGCTCCCGGCGGTTTCGGGTGGAGTGGGAATCGCACTCTCGGCTGGACTCGCGCTGTGGACGGGGCGCGCCGCGGACAATTTCATCGGCGGATTCGTCATCAATTCGATTTCTCTCCTCGCGTTCGTGATTTCATTACTGGTCCGAAAACCGCTCGTCGGGGTCATCGCGAAGCTGATCGCTCCACAGACGGAATGGCTGACAGCCGCGGCACCTCGCCGAGCAGTCACCATCGCATCGGTCTTGTGGGCTGTGTTCTTCGCCTTGCGACTGTCGATTCAGGTGCCGCTGTATTTCGCCAACCTGACAGCGGCGCTGGCGGCGACAAAGCTGATCATGGGCCTCCCGCTTTACGCGTCCATGCTGTGGGTGACCTGGATGTTGCTTCGGTCCTCGCACACGCCCAAACTGTGACCCATCGCGTGTCGGGTTAGACTGGACGAGTCGTGTCAAGTCAGAGGAGTTCGTGTTGAGTATCAACTCATTCGGTGCCAAGAGTTCGTTGGCGGTAAACGGTACCGAGTACACAATCTTCCGCCTCGACACAGTGGACGGGCACGATCGGCTGCCATTTAGTCTCAAGGTGCTTCTCGAGAATTTGCTCCGCACGGAAGACGGCGTGAACATCACAGCGTCTCAGATCCGCGCTCTCGGCTCGTGGGATCCCGCAGCCGAACCGAGTACGGAAATCCAATTCACCCCGGCACGTGTGGTCATGCAGGATTTCACCGGGGTCCCGTGCATCGTTGACCTCGCGACCATGCGAGAAGCCGTTGCGGAACTCGGCGGGGATCCGGCGAAAATCAACCCCCTCGCCCCGGCTGAACTCGTCATTGACCACTCGGTGATCGCCGACCTTTTCGGGCGCGAAGACGCGTTCGAACGGAACGTCGAAATCGAATACGAGCGCAACGGTGAGCGGTATCAGTTCCTTCGCTGGGGCCAGACCGCGTTTGACAACTTCAAAGTTGTTCCTCCGGGAACAGGCATTGTTCACCAGGTAAACCTCGAAAACCTCGCGAAGGTCGTCTATACGCGCGACGTCAACGGTGAGACGGTTGCATTCCCCGACACGTGTGTGGGAACCGATTCTCACACGACGATGGTCAACGGACTCGGAGTCCTCGGATGGGGTGTTGGCGGAATTGAAGCCGAAGCGGCGATGCTCGGACAGCCCGTGTCGATGCTCATTCCGAAAGTTGTCGGCTTCAAGCTGAGCGGCGTGATTCCCCCCGCCGTGACCGCAACGGATGTGGTTCTCACGATCACCGACATGTTGCGCCGTCACGGCGTGGTCGGGAAATTTGTTGAGTTTTATGGGGAGGGCGTTGGCGAGGTTCCCCTCGCGAATCGCGC
>CAJAKC010000019.1 GCA_903940225.1 uncultured Microbacteriaceae bacterium | reverse complement strand
TCCGTGTTTTTACTCACGGAACCGGCGGTCTTCGCGCCGGCACGGCGCACGGCCTCTTCGGCTTCGTCCCGCGTGTAACCAGGGATTGTTCCCGTCACGACGACGGTCATGCCCGCTAACGGCCCGTCGGGATTTTCGGACAGAGCGCCGGGTCCCGGATGCCCGGGAATCTCGAACGGAACACCGGCGGCGCGCCAGCGATCGACGATATCCCGGTGCCATGCGACGGTGAACCACTCGGTCAGGCTCGCGGCAATGATGTCGCCGACACCGTCGACCGCCGCGAGTTCCTCGACGGTGGCCGCTTCGATGGCGGACAGCGACCCGAAGTGTGTTGCCACTGCTCGCGCGGCGACGGGCCCAACGTGTCGAATGTTGAGCGCGACAAGGAAGCGCCACAGGTCAGCCGACTTCGCCGCGGCAAGCCCGGCCAACAATTTCTTTGCATCAGCGGATGGCGCGATGTCTTCTGTTCCGTCAAACTTTCCCGAATCGGGGTTCCACGGATCTTTCTTTTTGTCGCGCTTCGCCTGAAAAGGATTTTGCGTAACGGGCTCACCCGTCGTGTCATCCAGTTTTGCCAGTCCCGTTTCGCCGTCTTTGACCGCAACTTCGATCGGAAACAGCACCTCGAGCGTGAGGTCAAAAAGCGCGGCCTCTGTGGTCAACGGGGGCGTGGAGGGAACGAGAGGTTGCGCGAGCGCTGCGGCGGTGACTTCGCCCAGTCCTTCAATATCGAGACCCCCGCGCGAGCCGATGTGTTCAATTCGACCGCGGACTTGAGCGGGGCAACGCTCTGTGTTGGGGCAGCGCAGGTCGACATCACCGTCTTTCGCCGGTGCGAGTGGCGTGCCACATTCGGGGCATCCCGCCGGCATCGTCCATTCGCGCTCGTTTCCGGTTCGAAGCTCGGTCACCGCGCCGAGGATTTCGGGGATGACATCGCCGGCCTTGCGCAAAATGACCGTGTCACCAAGCAAAACGCCTTTCGCCGCGACGACGTCTTTGTTGTGCAGGGTCGCTTGGCGCACAACCGACCCGGCAACCCGCACGGGTTTCATGACGGCATAAGGGGTTGCTCGGCCGGTTCGCCCCACACCGACAACGATGTCGAGCAACTCGGTGTAGACCTCTTCCGGCGGATACTTGTAGGCAATCGCCCATCGTGGCGCGCGTGACGTGGCTCCGAGCGTGTCGTGCAACTCGAGAGAATCAACCTTGATGACAACACCGTCAATCTCGTGTTCGAGGTCGTGACGGTGTTCGCGATTGCGCTCAATGAACGCCCAGACGTCAGCGACGGAATCCGACACCACCCAGTGCGGCGACGTCGGCATCCCCCACGATTTGAGCAGGGTGTATATCTCGCTCTGAGTCGCAACGGGCGGGTTGAGCCAGGCTCCGATTCCGTGCACGTACAGGCTCAATCGCGACAGGCGGTCGTGCATTGCCACCAGTTGCTTCTCGTTCTTTGATTCGGCTTTCTGCCGCAGGCTGCCCGACGCGGCATTGCGCGGGTTGGCAAATTCTTTTTCGCCCAATTCGGCCTGCCGGCGATTGAGCGACTCGAATTCTGCGGTCGAAAAGAACACTTCGCCGCGGATCTCAACCAGTGCGGGAACATCGACCCCGACGAGTCGTTCCGGAATTCCGGGAATCAGGGCGACATTTTCGGTGACGTCCTCACCGACGACACCGTCGCCACGAGTGGCGGCTTGCACAAGCACGCCGTCCTCGTATCGAACGTTGAGTGCGAGCCCGTCAATCTTGACCTCGCACAACCAGCGAATTGGCTCGCCCGCGTCGCGTTCGACCTTGCCCATCCAGTCGGTCAGTTCTGATTCCGCAAACACGTTGTCGAGCGAATACATCCGCTCGCGGTGTGTGACGGGGTCGAACAGTTGCGAACCCGTCGACGCACCCACCTGCTGAGTGGGGCTGTCCTGGCTTTGAACCTCGGGAAATGCGCGTTCAAGGTCAGCCAGTCGGCGCTCCATCGCGTCATATTCGGCGTCGGGAACAAGCGATTGGTTCTTGCCGTAATACGCCTCGCGATAGTCGGCAATCCGGTCGCGCAAGACGGACACCTCGGCGTGCGCGTCAGTCGAACTCAGGCCCTCGACGGGACGATCGGACGATTCTGCCACGCTCTCATCCTACGAGCGAGGTGCCTTTGCGAAACCTAGCCGAGACCGAGGATGTCGATAACGAACACCAGGGTGTCGCCACCGCCGATCTTGTCTCCCGAGCCCGCGTCGCCGTAACCGAGGTCGCTGGGGATGATGACAACCACCCGTGAGCCGATCTTTTGGCCGACGAGTGCATCGCGGAATCCCTGGATAACTCCCGACGTCGAGAAGGTCGCGGGCGAGCCGCGGTCAAAGCTCGAGTCGAACACCTCACCGGTGTTCCAGTTCACGCCGTGGTAATTGACGACGACGGTCGCGCCGTCGGCAACGGGGTCGCCGTCACCCTGGATGAGGGTTTCGATCGCGTACTCGGTCGGTACCGCTCCGGCGGGGATTGTGACCGTCGGCTTGCCACCGTTGAACACAACGTCGGGGAAGCCCGGCATCGGGTCGACCGGGGTGCCGGTTGCCTCGGCGAGAGGCTTGGGCACGATTCCAGCGACGTCCACCACGAACAGCAAGACATCATCAGCGCCTAGCCCAGCAGAAGACGCCTGGTCGGCGAAGGCTTCGGCGTTGGGGATGACCCCGATGACACGCGTTCCAACGGTCGAGCAAATCAATGTTTTCGACAGTCCCATAAACTGGGTCGCCGCCGCGTCGACGGGATACGAAACCTCTTGGCCGGGGGTGTACGCCGACGACTCGATCAGTTCGCCGGTCGTCGCGTTGTACAAGGTGTAGTCAATCTGAATGGAGGAGCCCGATGTCACCGGCTCGCCATCGCCTTGGATGACGACCGTTCGCTGGGTGGCGTCAACGGTCAACCCTTTGTCAAAAGTGACGGTCGGCTTGACTCCAAAGTCACCCTCGACCGTGACGGCCTTCGATGCGTTGCCGTCGCTGGCGACGCAGTCGGCATTGGCCGGCGCGCAACCAGCGAGCCCAAGGGCGGAAAGGGAGACAAGTGCAAGAGCAGCAGCTAAACGACGCATGAGAAACCTTCGTGACAGGAAAATCGCGCCAATCGACGCGTATAACTAGTTTACGGTCGGCTCGTCGGCTTGCACGACTCCGGCGAT
>CAJAKC010000018.1 GCA_903940225.1 uncultured Microbacteriaceae bacterium | reverse complement strand
ACCGGTTGGCCCGCCAAGAGTGATGAACACAAAATCTACCCCGGCGAGATTGTCAGCGACTGTGAGCGTCACTGTTACCACTTTAGATTCGAGGGATGTATCGATTGTCTCTGGGGCAGTCACAGCGGAAAAGGTGGGTGCAGTTGAGTCGCAATTTGGCTCAACGGTGTCCTCGGCCATGAACACGCAGGTGTTTTCTCCTGTACCACCATCCAGTGAATCTGGATTGCTGCCACCGTCAAGATAATCATTTCCCGATGATCCGCGTAAGTGGTCGTTGCCTTTACCCCCATTGAGAGTGTCGTTACCTGAGCCGCCGTGAATGGTGTCGTTACCTGAGTCCCCTGTGACAGTGTCGTTTCCGGCGCCACCGTCGATTAAATCGTTCCCACCCGCGCCGGTAATTCTGTCGTTGCCACCCAAACCACAAATCACATCACGCTTAGAAGTCCCCTTGAGTGTGTTTGCTTTTGAGTTACCCCAAATAGTGCACTTGACGCCCGACGAAGTCTTGGGCGCCGCCGCAAATGCGGGACCGGCATTAAAGACGAGAAACAAGGCGGTTGTCATTGCTAAAAAACTGCGAGATAAGGTTTTCATTCTGACAAATCCTCTCTAATTCTCAGGATAACACAGTGCTGAATGGCACATAGACGTGCGACCGCGAGAGATCGGATGACTTCAACGCTCTAGCGAGGTTTTATCGGTTGGAGGGGATGACGGGAATCGAACCCGCGTAATCAGTTTGGAAGACTGGGGCTCTACCATTGAGCTACATCCCCACCGTGAGCCTATTACGAAGCAGGGGCGAACTCCAAACTGAGCACCCTCGCCCACCCGCTAGACTGGGGAATGCCTCGTGCCCTTCGGGTTGCGGCGGCCGGGGCGTAGCTCAGCTTGGCTAGAGTGCCCGCTTTGGGAGCGGGATGTCGCAGGTTCGAATCCTGTCGCCCCGACGACTTCGGTCCAGTCATATTCAAGGAGAACAGCAGTGCCTACCACGAAGGTTGAGCGGGTTTCGGAAACTCGCGTCAAGTTGTCGATTTCGGTGTCACCGGCGGAGTTGAAGCCATCCATCGAACACGCCTACCAGCACATTGCCGAGCAGGTGCAGATTAAGGGTTTCCGCAAGGGCAAGGTTCCGCCGCAGCTGATTGATCAGCGCGTGGGCAAGGCCGAGGTCATCAACCACGCCGTGGGCGAGGGTGTCGACAAGTTTTTCCGCGAGGCCGTTGCCGCCGAGAACATTCGCACGCTGGGCCGACCCGAAATCATCGACCAAACTCTGCCGTCGGTCGAAGACTTTTCCGGTGACCTCATTCTCGTTATCGAGACGGACGTGCGCCCCGAGTTTGTATTGCCGAAGTATGACGGAATGAAGATCACCGTCGACGAGGCCGATATCACCGCGGACGCCGTTGAAGACGAACTGTTGTCCATTCGCACCCGGTTCGGAACACTCGTGACGGTCGAACGACCGGCAAAGAAGGGCGACTTCGTCACTCTTGACCTCACCGCGACTATCGCGGGCGAAGTCGTCGACACCGCCGGTTCTATTTCATACGAGCTCGGATCGGGTGACCTCATCGACGGACTCGATGAAGCCCTCGATACTCTGACCGCAGACGAATCGACAACATTCAAGTCGACACTCCTTGGCGGCGACCACGCCGGCGAAGAAGCCGAAGTTGCCGTCACGGTTCAGACCGTCAAGGAACGCGAAATCCCTGATGCCGATGACGAATTTGCCCAGGTCGCGAGCCAGTTCGACACCATCGGTGAACTGCGCGCGGATCTGCGCGTTCAACTGGAGAAGCGTTCGGTGTTTGATCTCGGTGCGAAGGCTCGTCAGGCATTGCTCGATGCGCTCATCGCCAAGGTCACCATTCCGGTACCCGCGGGTGTCATCACCGCCGAGGTTGAGCGGCACCTTGAGCAAGAGGGACGCCAGGCCGACGACGCTCACCGCGCCGAGGTCATGGAATCGACGGAAAAGTCGTTCCGCACCCAAATTCTGCTCGACTCGATTGCCGAGAAGGAAAACGTTCAGGTCGGACAGGACGAACTGCTCAACTACATGATGCAATCCGCCCAGCAGTACGGCATGGACGTCAACGAGTTCATCCAGGTCGTTTCGTCCAACGGGCAGGTTCCCGCGATGGCGGGTGAGGTCGCGCGGTCGAAGGCGCTGTCTGTTGCCCTGTCCAAGGCAAAAGTCGTCAACCAAAAGGGCAAAGAGATTGACCTCTCTGAGTTCACCTCGGGTGCGACGGCTGCTGTTGTCGACGGCGTTGGGTCGGGCGATCACGACCACGATGACCACGAAGGTCACCACCACTAATCGGTTTCCTGAACAGTGGGTCTCGCCGCCCGGTTGCTTCGCGTGCGTTTTGACTGTGCGGTGCTAGCCTCCTTCTTATGAAGAATTCGTCAAAGTGGGCCATCGCAGCGGGAGTTACCGTTTTGCTCGTGTCCGGGGCTGGGCTTGCCGTTGGTGATTACGTGTACACATCGGGAACCGTCGTTCCGTGCGCTATCAACGCCGACGACGTGGATAACACCCCTGAGACTTTCCACACCCCCGCTGCGGGCGAAGGCCCCTTTGAAGGTCCCGGGTGGGACAAGTGGGTCAACCACGATCTTTCCGCATGGTGGATGACCGATGTTCCCTATGAAGCAGTCACGATTCCCGTTGCAGACGGTGTTGACCTTTCGGCCTGGTGGCTCACTCCGGCGGACGGAAACGGGAAGACCGTTATCGTGACCCACGGAATCGGCACGTCACGACGAGATTTCAACGCCCTGTTGCCCAGTTCCATGCTCGTGAAGAGCGGATTCAACGTTCTCCTCGTCGACATGCGCGACACCGGTGAATCGACCTGCACCGATGGACGCCACTCGGCCGGTCAGGAAGAGTCTGATGACTTTGCCGCCGTAGCCGATTGGTTGGTCGCCGAGAAGGGCGTCACGGCGCAGAGCCTTGGCATGTTCGGGGTTTCGGGCGGTGCCATCACCACCAGCCTTCTGCCCGCCAAGACGGATAACGTCTCGGCGTTTGCCATGGAGGGTACCATTTTTGACTTCAACGCCGCGGCGACGAAAGAGGTCGAATTCCAAGGTTTCCCCGGATTCCTCTGGCAACTCGCGCTCGTCTCCGCGCAGCTGTTCCACGGAGTCAATCTCACGGAGACCAGCGTTCCCGACGCGATTGTTGCGGCGGGGGACCGCCCGATGCTGATCCTGCACGGCGATGCCGACCAGCGACTCGACTACCAGTCGTCGGTCGATTTCGCGGAGTACGCGAAATCCGTTGGTGCGGACATAACACTCGAAACCTTCCACGGCGCCGACCACACCGAGGGCATGTTGACGGAAACGGATCGGTACGCTCAGGTTCTCAGCGCGTTCTTCGACAACGCGTTGACGAACTAGCACAACGCACTTTTGCCCGTAGCGAAATCACCCGGAACGGTGAGCGGCGTTCTGTACGCTGGCAGAGAAGCCTTGAAGGAGTGCGTAAATGAGTGATTCGATGTTCCCGCCAAACGTGTTCGATCGACTGCTGAAGGACCGAATCATTTGGCTCGGCAGTGAGGTGCGTGACGACAACGCAAACGAGATTGCAGCCAAGCTTCTTCTGCTCGCCGCCGAAGACCCGAAGAAGGACATCTACCTGTACATCAACTCGCCGGGTGGCTCGATCACCGCGGGTATGGCGATTTACGACACGATGCAGTTCGTGCCAAACGACATCGTCACGGTGGGAATCGGAATGGCTGCGTCGATGGGCCAGTTGCTCCTGACTGCCGGCACCAAGGGCAAGCGGTACATCACCCCCAACGCCCGCGTTCTGCTTCACCAGCCACACGGTGGATTCGGTGGAACCGCATCCGACATTCAGACCCAGGCGCAACTCATTAACGACATGAAGAAGCGTCTCGCCGAGATCACCGCCGAAGCGACCGGCAAGACCGTCGAACAGATTTCACAGGACGGCGACCGCGACCGTTGGTTCAGCGCTCAAGAAGCGCTCGACTACGGCTTCGTCGACCACATCCGCGCATCGGCTGACGATGTCGTCGGTGGCGGCGGAACAAAGACCAAGTAGGGAATGAGCACATGAATTTTGACACCAACCCGGCCGGCATCGCCGTTCCCGAATCGCGCTACATCGTTCCCCAGTTCGAGGAACGCACGTCGTACGGCACCCGCTCGCTCGACCCGTACACGAAGCTCTTCGGCGACCGAATCGTCTTTCTCGGAGTTCAGGTCGACGACACGTCCGCCGACGACATCATGGCTCAACTGCTTGTTCTTGAATCCCAGGATCCCGAGCGCGACATCATCATGTACATCAACTCACCGGGTGGATCCTTCACCGCGATGACCGCCATCTACGACACCATGCAGTACGTTCGCCCACAGATTCAGACGGTTGTTCTCGGGCAGGCCGCGTCTGCCGCCGCAGTCCTCCTCGCCGGAGGAGCACCGGGCAAACGCCTCGCGCTGCCGAATGCTCGAATCCTCATCCACCAGCCTTCCAGTGGTGACTCGGGTCACGGCCAAGCGTCGGACATCGAGATTCAGGCCAAGGAAATCGCGCGCCTGCGCGAATGGCTCGAGGAAACGCTGTCGAAGCACTCCAACAAGACGGCCGACGAGGTCCGCAAGGACATCGACCGCGACAAGATTCTCACGGCACCCGAAGCGCTCGAATACGGTCTGATCGACCAGGTGCTGTCCAGTCGAAAGAACGTCGTCTAACTCAGGTGATCCTCGCTGTCGCGCTTGCCCAGTGACCGCATCAGCAACCAGATTGCAGCGCCGACGACGAGAGTTGTCGCAATACCGATTATTGGTGCAAAGTCGATTGCGGTGCCTTGCTTGTCGCCGGCGCGAATGGGAATCGCTGTGGTGACGGTCGGTTCCGGTTCGGGCTCTGTTGTGACGAGTGGCGTCGGTGTTTGGCCGCAGACCGGAAGTTCAAGGTACGCCTCTCCAACGACGGCGTCGGGTGCGGGCGAATAGGTGAAGCTCCATGAGCCGTCAATCGCGTGTCCGTCTGCAGAGACGACCCGATACGCAACGGTGTACTCACCAGCAACGCCCAGTTGAACGGGCATCGATGCGGTCGCCCCGTCGATGATGACGCACCCATCGCCATAGAAATGACCATCCGAGTCAGTAACGGCGAAATCGAATCCTTTGCCGTCGCCGAGGTCCAACAGGTCTTCGTTTGCGGTGAGCGAAACCTCGGTCAGATCCGACGATTCTGAGCCATTCGCGGGGCTCGTGGTCGTCAACGCGGCGTGGGCAAAAGCGGGGCCCGAGGCGACGACGGCGAGAACAAAACCTGCGGAAACGATGGCGCCCACTCGAATAATCTTCACCGTTTCAGTGTACGCGCCACGCCGACGAGGTTGTCCACAATGTGACCGACCCCGTCCCAGCGCGGGGTTAGGCTGGAATTACCGCGAAAAGGAGGAACCATGCCGCGTATTGGTGACAGCACCGACCTGCTCAAGTGTTCCTTCTGTGGGAAGACTCAAAAACAGGTCGCCCAGCTAATCGCTGGCCCCGGCGTTTACATTTGCGACGAGTGCGTTGAACTCTGCAACGAGATCATCGACGAGCGGATGGCGGAAGCCGGGCAGAACAGCGACGAGGTCATCGATTTCGATCTGCCGAAGCCGAAAGAGATTGCGGCGTTCCTCGACGAATACGTCATCGGCCAAGACACCGCGAAGCGCGCGCTGTCCGTCGCTGTCTACAACCACTACAAGCGCGTTCGTGCCCGCGACGGAATCCGATCCGCTGACGCGCAATCCGAGGTTGAGATTGCCAAGTCGAACATTCTGCTTATCGGGCCAACCGGCTGTGGCAAGACATACCTCGCGCAGACCCTCGCCAAGCGACTCAATGTTCCGTTCGCCGTCGCTGACGCCACTGCACTGACCGAGGCCGGTTATGTGGGCGAGGACGTCGAAAACATTCTTCTTAAACTGATTCAGGCCGCGGATTACGACGTCAAACGCGCCGAACAGGGAATCATCTACCTCGACGAGATCGACTAGATTGCCCGCAAGGCCGAGATCCCCTCTAGTACCCGCGATGTGTCGGGCGAAGGAGTCCAGCAGGCGCTCCTCAAGATTCTCGAGGGAACGATTGCGTCGGTTCCGCCGCAAGGAGGACGCAAGCACCCCCACCAGGAATTCCTGCAAATCGACACGACCAACGTGCTGTTCATCGTGGCCGGTGCGTTCGCGGGGTTGGAAGAGATGATCTCGCAGCGGATCGGCCGCCACGGTATCGGCTTTGGCGCACCTCTTCACTCGAAGAAGGACGAACAAACGCTGTTCGCTGAGGTTCAACCAGAAGACCTCCACAAGTTCGGGCTCATCCCTGAATTCATCGGCCGACTCCCTATCGTTACCTCGGTGCTACCGCTTGACCGCGACGCGCTGATCGACATCCTCACCCGCCCCCGCAACGCCCTGGTCAAGCAGTACCAAAAGATGTTCGAAATCGACGATGTCGTTCTCGACTTCGAACAGGACGCTCTCGACGCCATCGCCGATCTCGCCGTCAAGCGCGGCACCGGGGCTCGCGGACTCCGGGCGATTCTCGAAGATGTCCTTGGGCCCATCATGTTCGAGGTGCCGTCGACCGACACCATCGAAAAGGTCATCGTCACGAAGGCTGCAGTCCTCGACGGCGCTCAGCCCATCATGATCGAGCGTCGCGCGGAAAAATCCGCTTAGCTACTCACTCAGTTCGTAGGTGACCCAGCGCGCGCGGGTCGCGAGCTTGTCGTAAACGCTTTGCGCGGTCAGGTTATCGTTGGCGGTGATCCAGGAAATCGTTCCGCCACCGTTTGCATCGGCGTGTGCGCGAAGGGCGGCGATGAGCGCCGTTGCCACACCGTAACCACGGGCAGCGGGTGACGTGAACAGGTCGTCAAGGTTCCACGCCGGTCCGCCGGTGAACGTGTCAGAATGCTGACGAAGGTGCGCGAATCCGACCAGCTCTCCATCGATTTCGGCCACCCACGCGTTGTGGGGATGAGTCGGGTCCATCAACCAGCCCCAAACGGTGTCCATTTGTGGGTCGGTGAACGTTGTCTCGTAGAACACGCCGTAGGCCGTGAACAGTGCACGCCACTCGTCGTGGTCGCGTGCCTCGATGGGGCGAATCGTCGCGGCCATTATTCGGACACCTCTCCGAGTTCGATCGATTGCACGGTGACGGTGTCGCCCGCGACAAGCTCGAGGTTTTCGATTCGACCGACGGCGGCCAGATCGTCCTTCGCCTCAGCCAGCAGGGCCGGACCAGCAACAACTGCTCGCGTGACCGGGGTTTTCTGCGAGGCCTTCGCATCGGTCTTCGCACCGCGAATTCCAACCAGTGCAACACCACACAGGTCAAGCAACCCGGTCGTCGCGCCCGTCACGGGGATTTCGGCAACGGTCGGCCACGCAGCCGTGTGGATCGAGTCGTCGTGCGTCCAGCGCCACACTTCCTCTGTAGCGAACGGGATGACCGGCGCCAGAAGTCGCAGGAACACATTGATGGCGAGGCGCAGAGCGGCCACGGCACTCGCCTGAGCCTGCCCACCGTCCTCGCGGTAGGCACGTTCCTTGACCAGTTCCAGATAGTCGTCGGTGAACGTCCAGAAGAACTGTTCGGTCACTTCGAGAGCGCGGGCGTGGTCAAACTGTTCGTAGGACTCGGTAGCAATCCGAACAACCTCGGCCAGTCGACGCAGCAGGTCGATGTCGAGCGGCTCGGTGACCTCGGCGCCCTCGGTGTGGGGGAATGAATAGACGAACTTCGCCGCGTTCAGTACCTTGATGGCCAAACGCCGACCAATTTTGATCTGCTTGGGGTTTTCGGGGTCAAACGCCGCGTCGGTGCCGAGGCGACTCGATGCCGCCCAGTAGCGAACCGCGTCGGAACCGTGCTCGTCGAGCATGCCCTGAGGCGTGACAACGTTCCCTTTCGACTTCGACATCTTCTTGCGGTCGGGGTCAACGATGAACCCCGAGATGCCGGCGTTCGCCCAGGGAGCCTGGCCGTGTTCGAGTTCGGCGCGCAGGACGGTCGAAAACAGCCAGGTTCGGATGATGTCTTGGCCCTGTGACCGCAACGAGTAGGGGAACACGAGGTTCCAGAGTTCGTCGTCCTCGGCCCACTTGCCCGCAATCTGTGGTGTCAGTGATGAGGTCGCCCACGTGTCCATGACGTCGACCTCGCCGATGAAGCCACCCGCGACTCCGCGCTGATTTTCGTCGTACCCGGGGGCCGCCTGCGACGAGGGGTCGACGGGCAGTTGGTCCTCGCTCGGAACGATTGCCGTGTCGAACACGGGATTGCCGTCGCCATCGAGCGGGTACCACACGGGAATCGGCACACCGAAGAATCGCTGGCGCGAAACCAACCAGTCGCCGTTGAGGCCGCCGACCCAGTTGTCGTAGCGAACGCGCATGAAGTCGGGGTGGAACGTGATTTCCCTACCGCGACCGATGAGTCGTGCACGCAGTTCTTCGTCCTTCGCGCCGTTGGTGATGTACCACTGGCGGGTGGTGACGATTTCGAGTGGCTTGTCGCCCTTTTCAAAGAACTTGACGGGGTGGGTGATCGGCTTCGGGTCGCCGATCATCTCGCCCGATTCCTGCAACAGTTCGACGATGCGCGCCTTCGCGCTGAAGACCGTCTTGCCGGCCAGTTCCGCGTATACGGACTTTTGCTCGTCGGTGTCGATTCCCTGAGGAGGCTCGCTCATGACGCGACCATCGAATCCCAAGATGGGTCGGGTCGGCAGGCTCAGTTCGCGCCACCAGATGACATCGGTGACATCACCGAACGTACAGATCATCGCGATTCCGCTGCCCTTGTCGATTTGGGCGAGCGGGTGGGCCAGAACGGGAACCTCGACACCGAACAGCGGTGTGCGAACGGTGGTTCCGAAGAACGGCTTGTACCGCTCGTCCTCGGGGTTGGCGACGAGCGCGACACACGCTGGAATCATTTCGGGACGGGTCGTCTCGATGTCAATTGTTCCGCCGTCGGGTTTGTGGAACGAGACGCGGTGGTACGCACCGGGCATCTCCTTGTCCTCCAGTTCCGCCTGGGCAACCGCCGTGCGGAACGTGATGTCCCACAGAGTCGGGGCGTCAGCCTGGTACGCCTCGCCACGGGCCAGGTTCCGCAGGAACGCGCGCTGAGCGGTGCGCTGTGAATCGTCCGAAATGGTGCGGTACGTCTGCGCCCAGTCGACCGAAAGCCCCAGCGTGCGCCAGAGTTCCTCGAACTTCTTTTCGTCTTCGACGGTCAGGCGCTCACACAGTTCCACAAAGTTGCGGCGGGAAATCGGAACCTGATCCGCCGCCTTGGTCGACGCGTTGTCCCCGCCCTCGAGCGGAGGCGTGAAACCGGGGGTGTAGGGCAGAGTCGGGTCGCAGCGGACCCCGTAGTAATTCTGGACACGGCGTTCCGTCGGCAGCCCGTTGTCGTCCCACCCCATCGGGTAAAAGATCTCTTTGCCGTTCGCGCGCTGGTAACGCGCGGCGAGATCCATGTGCGTGTACGAAAACACGTGCCCGATGTGCAGCGAACCAGAAGCCGTCGGCGGAGGAGTGTCAACCGAGAAAACGTTGTCCTTGCCGATGTCGAGAGCGCGAGCGCGGTTGAACGAATACGTTCCCTCGTTCTCCCAGACCTCGCCCCATTTCGCTTCGAGCCCTTCCAGAGCGGGCTTCTCAGGGATTTCGCGGGTCATGAGCGACTCTCTTCACTATCGGCGGCAGCGGGTATGGCTGCCTCACATTGGATAACCTAAATCTACAACACGGTTGGCGCGTCGGTTTCAGGACTCAAGCCATGATTAGTCCTTAACGCTCGGGCTTACCTCTGCGACAAGGAAGAGCCGAATGATGCGCAAGACCATTGTTTCCGTTGCGTTGCAGATTCTTCTCGGACTTCTTCTCTTCGCGGCAGTAATGTCAATGGTTTCTTGGGTTTTCTCGTGGTTCATCGAAACGGACTGGACATACCCAATCACTGCGGTTGCCACAGGAATAACCGCTCCAATCACTTTCGGGTTTGGATTTTCCTCCAGTGCGGGGATGATCCTGCCAGTTATCGTTGGGCTCGCAATTATTCGGCAATCGGACGGGCGGAAAGTTACCCCGATGGGCCTCAGGCGAGCGAGGACCGCCGTGATCGTTATCGCAATGTTTTCCGGATTCGTTTACACATTCGCTCAGTCACTAACGGACGTTTTCACTCGTGGAGACCAAACGTTCCTCTTGTTGAGGATGGATATCGCGGCACTTGCCACCCTAATCTCCGTTGTATTGCTCGACATTCGAACGAGCAGGCGCAACCCGCAAATTCCGATAAACTCAAAGCACAGACGTTGAACCGGCCATCACCGGTGAGTCCACGGAAGAACGGCCTCGGCCCAGTAGAACCGTGCGGGTAAGCCCGTTACAGCAGTAAACGAGTGGCCTGCGAGGGCAATCGGGGTGGTACCGCGGAGCGCAGGCTTCGTCCCTGGGAGTGAAAAACACCAAGGAGCCCCGAATGATGTACCCCCGCCACCGCGACACCGACGGCGTTGCGCCGTCACCGGCGTTCCCCGCGATCGAACACGATGTTCTCGCGTACTGGGCGACCAACGACACGTTCCGTCGTTCCATCGCCAACCGAGAAGGCTGCGACGAGTGGGTGTTTTATGACGGGCCTCCGTTCGCCAACGGACTGCCGCACTACGGCCACTTGCTGACGGGGTACGCCAAAGACCTCTTCCCGCGCTACCAGACCATGCGCGGCAAGCTCGTTCACCGACGATTCGGCTGGGACACACACGGATTGCCCGCCGAACTCGAGGCCGAGCGCCAACTGGGGATTACCGACAAGTCACAGATCGAAGAGATGGGAATCGCTGCCTTCAACGCGGCGGCCAAAGAATCCGTGCTCAAGTACACCAAAGAGTGGGAAGAGTACGTCACCCGCCAAGCGCGCTGGGTGGACTTCGACAACGACTACAAAACCCTCGACATCACGTTCATGGAGAGCGTCATCTGGGCGTTCAAACAACTGCACGACAAGGGACTGGCCTACGAGGGGTACCGCGTGCTGCCGTATTGCTGGCGCGACCAGACCCCCCTGTCTAATCACGAACTGCGGATGGACGATGACGTCTACAAGTCGCGTCAAGACCAGTCCGTCACCGTTACCTTCCCGCTCACGGGAGACAAGGCCGAGAAACTCGGATTGTTAGGCGTGAGCGCGCTTGCGTGGACCACCACGCCCTGGACACTTCCCACTAACGCGGCGCTCGCCGTCGGGCCCGACATCATCTATGCGGTCGTGCCCGCCGGGCCGAGCGGTGCCGCGGCCGAGGGCGAGAGTTTCCTGCTGGCGGTCGACACCGTTGGCGCGTATGCCAAGGAACTCGGATACGAGGACGCCGAAGCTGCGAAGGTCGCCATCGCGCAAACCCTGACCGGCTCCGAGCTCGAGGGCATCGACTACACCCGCATTTTTGACTACTACGCCGACCGTGAAGAAAACGTGAACGGATTCACCGTCCTCGTCGCGGAATACGTTGCGACGGGCGAGGGAACCGGCATTGTTCACCAAGCTCCGGCCTACGGTGAAGATGACCAGATCATCACGGGTCAGCACGGCATCGGGGTCATCATCTCGATTGACGATTCGGGCAAGTTTCTGTCCGATGTCACCGACTTCGCTGGGCAACACGTGTTTGATGCGAACAAGCCGATCACCCAAAGACTCAAGGCGGACGGGCGACTGCTGCAGCAAAAGTCCTACGACCACTCGTACCCGCACTGCTGGCGTTGCCGTAACCCGCTCATCTACAAAGCGGTCTCGTCGTGGTTCGTTCGAGTCCCGGAATTCCGCGACCGCATGGTCGACCTGAATCAGGGCATCAACTGGGTTCCTGACAACGTCAAGGACGGGCAGTTCGGCAAGTGGATCGCCGGCGCACGCGACTGGTCGATTTCGCGCAACCGCTACTGGGGTTCGCCGATTCCCGTCTGGAAGAGCGACGACCCCGAATACCCGCGCATCGACGTTTACGGGTCGCTCGACGAACTCGAAGCCGATTTTGGGGTTCGCCCGACGGATCTACACCGCCCCATGATCGACGAGCTCACCCGGCCCAACCCCGACGATCCGACGGGGAAGTCGACGATGCGCCGAATCACCGACGTTCTTGACGTCTGGTTCGACTCGGGGTCGATGCCATTCGCCCAGGTGCACTATCCGTTCGAAAACCGCGAATGGTTTGACACCCACAACCCCGCCGACTTCATCGTCGAATACATCGGCCAGACGCGCGGATGGTTTTACACCCTGCACGTCTTGTCGACGGCACTGTTCGACCGTCCGGCGTTCACCAACGTCATCTCGCACGGAATCGTGTTGGGCAACGACGGCCAGAAAATGTCGAAGTCACTGCGCAACTATCCCGACGTGTCCGAGGTGTTCGAACGCGACGGCGCCGACGCGATGCGCTGGTTCCTCATGTCGTCCTCTGTCATCCGCGGCGGAAACCTCGTCGTCACGGAAGAGGGCATCCGCGAAGCCGTGCGGCAGTTCCTGTTGCCGCTGTGGTCGACCTATTACTTCTTCACGCTGTATGCGGGGGACAGGGAGCCAACGCGTCGAACCGATTCGACAAACGTTCTCGACCGATATTTGCTGGCCAAGACGGGCGAACTGATCGACGGGGTCACCGTCGACTTCGATGCGCTCGACAGCCCGATGGCCGCGGCGAAGATTCGCGACTTCGCCGACGTTCTGACCAACTGGTACGTGCGCCGTTCGCGCGAACGTTTTTGGGATGGCACCGACTCCGACGCGGTGGACACGCTCTACACCGTTCTCGAGACCGTGTGCCGAGTCGCTGCGCCGCTCGCGCCGCTCGTCACTGAGGAAGTGTGGCGAGGACTGACCGGCGGAGAGAGCGTGCACCTGACCGACTGGCCGGAAGCGACCGAATTCCCCGCAGACCACGATCTGGTGTTGGCGATGGACCGCGTTCGCGAAGTTGCATCGGCCGGGCTCGCGCTGCGCAAGTCACAGGGTTTGCGGGTGCGGCTGCCACTGGCCAACCTCACCGTCGTCGTTCCCGAGGCTCCGACCATTCCCGAGTTCATGGACATCCTGCGCGAGGAACTCAACGTTAAGTCCATATCCGTTGTTGAACTGCGCGAAGAGTCGGTCGGCGAATACGGCATCACCCGTCGACTGTCCGTGAATTCGCGAGCGCTTGGCCCTCGCATTGGTGGCCAAGTTCAACAGGTCATCGCGGCGACCAAGGCGGGGGACTGGTCGGTTGCCGACGGAGTGGTCACCGCCGGTGGAATCGCGCTCGAAGAAGGTGAGTACGAGCTTGTGCTCGACGTCGCCGACACGGCCGTAGCGGTTTCGTTCCTCGGCAACGCGGGGTTCGTTGTGCTCGACACCATCGTCACTCCCGAACTCGAAGCGGAGGGGCTTGCACGAGACGTCGTGCGTGCCGTTCAACAGGCTCGAAAGGATGCCGGACTCGACGTGTCTGATCGAATCCGACTCGAAATCGAGGGCGACGGAATCGCCGTGCTCGCGATGCGGGAACACCAGGATCTCATCGCGGGGGAAACGCTGGCGGTGGAACTTGAGCTCATCGACGGCCACGGTGGTGACACAGAGGTCGGATCCGGTTCCAGGGTTCGTGTCGGCGTGGTGAAGGCGTGACCGATTTTCGTGCCGAGGCGGACGCAATCTATGCGTCGCTTCTTGCTCGAATCGGTGAGGCAAATCCGCAACCGCGACTCGACGCGACGCGGCTGGCGGTCGACTATTTGGGTAATCCGCAAGACATGTACTCCGTCATCACGCTGACGGGAACGAACGGCAAGACGTCGACCGCCCGCATGATCGAGGCGCTGTTGCGCGCGCACGGGTTGCGCGTGGGGCTGATGACCAGTCCCCACCTCCAGCGTGTGAACGAGCGGATCATGATTGACGGGGAACCCATCAGCGATGAGCGATTCGTCGAGAACTGGCGTGATGTCGAATTCCAGATTGGAATGGCCGACAACGACCTCGTCGAATCGGGTCGAGAACCGCTGACGTATTTCGAGGCGCTGACCGTTCTTGCGCTCGCGGCCTTCGCCGATGCCCCCGTTGATATCGCAGTCCTCGAAGTCGGCATGGGTGGCGAGTGGGATTCGACCACCGTTGCCGACGCCGATGTTGCTGTCTTCACTCCCATCGATATCGATCACGCCGAGCGCTTGGGCAAAACCGTGGCAGAGATTGCGCGAACCAAGGCGGGCATAATCAAGCCGGGGTCGATTATCGTCACCGCGGCACAGTCGCCGGACGCGATGGCGGAAATCGTGTCAGCCGCACACAAGTTTGGATCCGCCGTGCTGTCCGAGGGGGAGGCGTTCGAGTTATTGTCGACCACGGCCGCCGTCGGTGGACAGGTCATTCGAGTCCGTGGACGTGTGGCGACATACGAGGATGTTCCGCTCACCCTCCACGGTGAGCATCAGGCGCACAACGCCGCGCTGGCAATTGCGGCCGTCGAATCCTTGCTCGGCGATGGAACACGCGCACTGACGACGGAGGTGTTGTCGGAGGGGCTTGGGACCGTCACCAGCCCAGGGCGATTGCAGTATCTCGGCGCTGACCCACCCGTCATCGTCGACGCAGCGCACAACCCGCACGGCGCTGCCTCTCTCGCGCGCGCAATATCCGCGACACTGCCGTTCGAGCGCGTCTGGTGTGTCATCGGTGTGCTGGCCGACAAGGATGCGCGCGGAATCATCGAGGCGCTGGACCCCGTTGTCGAAGGGTTCATTGTGACGCGGTCGGCATCCGAACGGGCGCTCGATGCATCGGCCCTTGCCGAACTCGTCCGAACAATCGCAGGACCCGACCGCGTCCGCGTTGAGCCAAACCTGAGCGATGCTGTTCACGCAGCCCGTTCGACATGGCAGATTGGAGATGCAGTGGTTATCACGGGAAGCATCACTCTCGTTGGAGACGCCATCACACTGGCACAGGAAGAAGGATGGGCATGAGCGAGAGACGCGAACGGACCGCGACCGAGTCGTTGGTGACCATTGCGTTCGGTGTCGAGATCGTCATCGTGCTGTTCGGAACCATCGCCATCGCCGGCGCCAACAAGGATCACGCGCTCGAGGTGATCATCGCGGCCATTCTTTTGATGGGCGTGCTCGCACTGGGTGCTGCCACTCTGCGACGGGGGCTCAACCCCATCGCGTTCGTCACTCAGGTCGTGCTGCTCCTTCCCGTCGCAATTGAACCTCTGTGGTTTGTCGCTTGGGGAATTTGCGAGATCTTCTGGGTATCGTGCCTAGTGAAGGGCATTCAGCTCGATCGCCGAAAGGATCAGAAATGACGGAAACGCAGGACACTCTCGTCCTCATCAAGCCCGACGGTGTCGAGCGCAACCTCATTGGTGAAATCCTTCGTCGAATCGAAGCCAAGGGCTACGAGGTCGTTGACCTTCGCATGCTGACCGCGACAACGGAATTGTTGACCGCCCACTACGCCGAACACGAGGGCAAGCCCTTCTTCCAACCACTCCTCGAGTTCATGTCGAGTGGCCCGGTAGTGGCGGCGCGTGTCCGCGGACACCGCGTCATCGAAGGATTCCGAGCCCTCGCCGGCGCAACCGACCCGACCGTCGCAGCCCCCGGATCTATCCGCGGTGACTTGGGACGTGACTGGGGAGTGAAGGTTCAGAAGAACCTCGTGCACGGCAGTGATTCGCCGGAGTCGGCCGAGCGCGAGCTCGCGCTGTGGTTTTAGTTTCCGCTCAACAGTAGCGGCAACAACAGCGGGAATTGTTGCATGATCAATAGCGCGATTGCGCCGAGGTTGACGACGACGATGAGCCACGAGTAGGGGAGCAGCGTTGCCCCGATACGGGCGACCCGGTCGCTGGTGGTGAGGAGTTTTTCGCGCATCAACCACGGCAGAATGATCCACAACATGATGGATTGAGTCACCCAGGTGATCATGCAGTACAGGCACAAGAAGCCGATTTCGTAGACGGCGTGTTCGAACAACCACATGAGGAAGAACCACGCAGCGAACATGCCGACGGCGAACGTTCGCCAGAACCACCGGGCAAAAGTCGCGCCTGCAAGCATGCCCGCACCGACGGCGGACACGACACCCCAACCGATGAGTCCCCAGAAATAGTTGGGGACACCCAGGAATGCGCGCGCTTCGTCCGACTGCATGACGTTGCCGCACGAAAAGAACGGGTTGATGTTGCACGACGGTTGTGTGCCGTCCTTGAGGAGGTAGTAGCCCTCGGTGGACAGCGTCAGTGCGGCCGCGAGGGACAAGATGCCGAACACGAGCAGAAATGTGCCGAAAACACGACGTCCGCTGAAGTTTGGGTTCACGCATTCATTATCGCAGTCGAAGTGATGGGAACTTCCAGGACATTCTGGCTGAATGCCTTCCCGTCAGCATCTACCATGCGATCCACAGAGCACACGCAAGCGAAATGGCAACTACGGGAGTCCACAAGAATCGTTCCTTGCGGCTGCGTGAAATCCCGTTCATCACGGTGCCGAGCGCAAAGAACGCCACGAATATCCAGTCGAGAATAGAAGCGACGGGTTCGCCGAAGACGGGCACCCACCAACCTGCACGAGAACCAAAGTGGATTATCTGGAGGGCGTAGACGATGATGCTCAACCCACTTGTGATGCGAAAACTCTTCGGGAGAACGCCGGGGTTCTGTCCACCAAATGCCCATTCTCCCCAAGGCGCACCGCTTGTGAGCGCGATTTGAAAGGCACTAACGACAACGGCGATCGCGCTGAGAACTGTCGCTGCCATCTGAATGTCGTTCATCCCCAAAGCGTATATCGGCTATGATGGAAGAGCGCGATTGTTCGTGCACGACTTTTCCAGGCATTACCGGGTACAGAGGCCTTCGGGTCCGAGCGGCTAGCCAGCGCCGCGCGTTGTGAGAGAACGCAGGACACATCACCGATGTGTTTGTGACAACCAAGTTTTTAGGGGTTTCACCCCACAGAGTTCCGGTTCTTTTCGAAGAACCGCCGAGAGGTGCACCATCTCATGGTGGAAAATACAGAATTTGACCCGACCAAGTACGTGGCGTCCCCGTTCGACGCTCCCGAGTCACGACCGACCGTCGTCACGCCGGAAGCCGCGGCAGAGACTCCCGCAGACCAACCCGTCACCGACGGTGAATCGGCTCCGGTAGTCGACCAGTCGACACCTGCGGAACCCGAGAAACCCGTTTTTGAGCCGATTCTGCTGGAATCGCCGATGCAGCTGGTGTTCCGCGCGCCCGACCCCCAGTACGTGCCGGTTCGGCCTCAACGAGCGGACGACGACTCACCCGCGGTCCGTCGCCGTACTCGCGGAAACCGTGTCGAACGCTCCGAGCGCGTCGATCGCGTCTTTATCGAGCCGGAACAGATCACCGAGCCGCAGCGAATCAAGGGTTCGACCCGAATTGAAGCGAAGCGTCAGCGTCGTCGTGATTCGCGTGAAATCGGTCGCCGTCGTCCCGTTGTCACCGAGACCGAGTTTTTGGCGCGACGCGAAAGTGTCGATCGTCAGATGGTCGTTCGCACCAAAGACGGTCGCATCCAGATTGGCGTTCTCGAGGACAAGGTGCTTGTCGAGCATTACGTCGCGCGGTCGAGCGAATCGAGCATCATCGGCAACGTCTATCTCGGCAAGGTGCAGAACGTGCTGCCGAGCATGGAAGCGGCTTTCGTTGACATCGGTCGCGGCCGTAACGCGGTTTTGTACTCGGGCGAGGTCGACTGGGATGCTGCCGCCGGAGACGGTGACAAGAACCAGCCCCGCAAGATCGAACTTGCTCTGAAGTCGGGCGACACCGTTCTCGTTCAGGTCACGAAAGACCCGGTCGGACACAAGGGTGCGCGACTGACCAGCCAGATTTCGCTTCCCGGCCGTTACGTGGTTTATGTCCCGAGCGGCTCCATCAACGGCATTTCGCGGAAGCTTCCGGATTCGGAACGCGTTCGACTCAAGAAAATTTTGTCGACGGTCCTGCCGGAAAGCGCCGGTGTGATTGTTCGCACGGCCGCCGAAGGCGCTTCCGAAGAGCAACTCACGCTGGACGTCCAGCGTCTCACCGCGCAGTGG
Organism: uncultured Microbacteriaceae bacterium; assembly: GCA_903940225.1. Taxonomy (GTDB): domain Bacteria; phylum Actinomycetota; class Actinomycetes; order Actinomycetales; family Microbacteriaceae; genus MWH-TA3. Next base: position 11,607 of record CAJAKC010000018.1, on the reverse strand, counting down.
GACGCAATCCAGAAGAAGATCGAGACGGGAATTGCCCCGCAGCTTCTTCACTCTGAGCCCGACCTCTTGGTCAAGATCATCCGTGACGTGTTCAACGAAGACTTCCTGAACATCATCATTCACGGCGACGACGCGCACACGGTCATCACCGACTATTTGACACAGGTTGCCCCCGACCTCCTCGAGCGCGTGATTGTTCACAAAGACGCAACCGATCCCTTTGACACGTATCGAATCAACGAACAAATCATCAAGGCGCTCGATCGCAAGGTCTGGTTGCCCTCGGGTGGGTCGTTGGTAATCGACCGCACCGAAGCGATGACGGTCATCGACGTCAACACCGGAAAGTTCGTCGGATCGGGTGGAAACCTTGAAGAGACGGTCACCAAGAACAACCTGGAAGCCGCCGAGGAAGTTGTGCGCCAGTTGCGCTTGCGTGACATCGGCGGAATTGTCGTCATTGACTTCATCGACATGGTCCTCGAGACGAATCGGGATTTGGTGCAGCGTCGACTCATCGAATGTCTGTCGCGTGACCGGACCAAGCATCAGGTTGCCGAAGTGACCAGCCTGGGGCTGATTCAGATGACGCGAAAGAAGCTTGGGCTTGGACTACTGGAAACCTTCGGAGAAGCGTGCGAGGTGTGCGCCGGGCGAGGCTTGATCGTGCACCACGAACCGATCTCCAAGAGTCGCGCCACCGACGCACCCACCGAGACCGGTACTGGTGCGCGCCGCGGCCGTGGCAAGCAGTCGCCGTCGAAGCCGCCCGTCGTCAGCGGAACGCACGAAATCACCGAGGGCGCCCGCAGCGCTCTTGCAGCCATTGCCGCGTCAACGGTTCACGCAGACCCGGCCGAAGCCGAGAAACCAAGCGCAGGCACGAAGTCACCTATTGCCGACCTTGACTCGTTACTTGACGCACTACCCGATGCGGCTCCGGCCGAACGGGCGTCGCGACGACCTCGTCGCGCAACAAAAAAGTCCGTCCCGCAGGCGGCTGACACAACCGAATAGACCTGATTTGCCGACGCGGGCTAAATCGACTATTCTTGACCCTTGGTGCGTTATCCCGTTTGAGGTGCGCACGCAGTTTTCGAAAGGACATCACCGTGGTTTACGCAATCGTGCGCGCCGGAGGCCGTCAGGAAAAGGTCGAAGTTGGGACCATCCTCACCGTCGACCGTCTGTCGAACGTCGCCAATGGCACGATCGAACTCGCTCCTGTGCTCCTCGTAGACGGTGACAAGGTCGAATCGGACGCCGCCAAGCTATCGAAGGTCACCGTCACCGCCGAGGTTCTCGAAGACCTTCGCGGTCCGAAAATCATCATCCACAAGTTCAAGAACAAGACCGGGTACCACAAGCGTCAGGGCTTCCGCGCTGACCTGACCCGCGTCAAGGTTACAAGCATCAAGTAGTCGAGAGAGAGCACCGACATGGCACATAAAAAGGGAGCGTCGTCCACTCGAAATGGGCGCGACTCAAACCCCCAATACCTAGGCGTCAAGCGCTTTGGCGGACAGGTTGTCAAGGCGGGCGAAATCATCGTTCGTCAGCGCGGCACCCACTTCCACCCCGGAGCCGGGGTTGGACGCGGTAAGGACGACACGTTGTTCGCACTCGTCGCCGGCGCTGTCGAGTTCGGCAGCAAAGGCCGCCGCAAGGTCATTAATATCGTCGCTGCGTAGCGATGACTCTTTGACGGGGCGGGCTTCGGCCCGCCTCGTCGTATTTTCAGGGAAGGAGGAACCGTGGTCTCATTCGTTGACGAGGTAACGGTCCACCTTCGCGCTGGGCACGGCGGCAACGGCTGCGTGTCTGTTCGTCGTGAAAAATTCAAGCCGTTGGCAGGACCGGATGGTGGAAACGGCGGTAATGGCGGCGACATCATCTTGGTGTCTGACCCCCAAGTGACAACGCTGCTCGACGTTCACTATCGCCCCCACCGCAGCAGCACCAACGGCGGATTTGGCATGGGAGACCACCGTTCCGGTTTTCGGGGCGAGTCGTTGTACCTTTCCGTTCCGGCGGGGACCGTCGTCAAGGACGTCGATGGTGAACTCATCGTCGATCTCGACAAGCCCGGCCTGGAATATGTCATTGCCCCCGGCGGTCAGGGTGGCCTGGGAAACGCTGCTCTCGCGTCGACCAAACGAAAGGCACCCGGCTTTGCCTTGCTCGGGACTCTCGGCTGGGAGGGCGATGTTGTCCTCGAACTCAAGACCGTGGCCGATGTTGCACTGGTCGGGTTCCCCTCGGCGGGTAAGTCGTCGCTCGTCGCCGCGGTTTCTGCGGCGAAGCCGAAGATTGCCGAATACCCCTTCACGACTCTGCACCCCAACCTTGGAGTGGTCGACGTCGAGCAATATCGGTACACCATCGCCGACGTCCCCGGACTGATCGAAGGCGCTTCCGAGGGCAAAGGTCTGGGGTTGGACTTTCTGCGACACGTCGAGCGGTGCCGTGTGATGGTCCACGTCATCGATTGTGCGACCCTCGAGTCCGGCCGTGACCCCATGAGCGATTTCGACATCATCCGGCGAGAGCTCGAGGCCTATCCTGTGCCCGAGGGTGCCGTGCCGTTGCTTGACCGCCCTCAAATCATCGTTCTGAACAAGGTCGACGTGCCGGAGGCACAGGAACTCGCGACAATGGTGCGGGCGGACTTTGAGGCACGCGGATTCGAGGTGTTTGCGATTTCGACGGCCGCGCGAATCGGGCTTCGTGAACTGACCATCCGCTTGGGCCAGATCATCGGTAGTGACCGCGCCGAACGCGAAGCGGCCGAACTCAACCGTGAACGTATCGTCATTCGACCCAGGGCGGTGAATGAAAAGGAACTGCACGTTGTCGTGGAGGTGCGCGGTGATGACACGACCTATCGCGTCCGCGGTGTGAAGCCAGAGCGTTGGGTTCAGCAAACCGATTTCACCAACGAAGAAGCGGTTGGCTATCTGTCCGACAGGCTCGCAAAAATCAACATTGATGACGAGCTCTATAAATCCGGTGCAATTCCTGGCGCAACGGTGTATATCGGCGAGGGTGACCGCTTTATTTTTGACTGGGAGCCGACGCTGACGAGCGCCGCCGAACTGGTCACGGGACCTCGCGGAACCGACGCGCGACTCGACCCGAACGACCGTACAACAAACAAGCAACGCCGACAGTCGTACAAGGAGAGAATGGACGCGAAGGCCGCTGCTCGCGCCGAACTCGAGTCGGAGCGCAAGGCGGGTCTCTGGAAGGAAGAGGACGGACGTGACGCGGAGTGAAGTGACGGCGGCGAAGCGAATCGTCGTCAAAGTCGGGTCGTCATCGATCAGCGGTGCGAATACGCAGACGCTACCGCTTATTGTCGACGCTCTGGCTGCCACTCATACCCGGGGCGTTGAGGTTGTCCTCGTGTCGTCCGGCGCAATTGCGTCAGCCCTGCCGTTCTTCGGCCTCGAATCACGACCCACCGACGACTTGGTGACCGAACAAGCGGCAGCGGCCGTTGGCCAGACGATTCTGATGGACCGCTATCGTGATGCGCTCCGCCCACACGACATCGTCGGTGCACAGATTTTGATGACCGCGAGCGACTTCGACAATGAATCGACGCGGGTCAACGCGACGGCGGCGCTGTCGAAGCTGCTGGAGTTGCGGTTCCTTCCCATCGTCAATGAAAACGACACGGTCGCTACTCATGAGATTCGCTTCGGCGACAACGATCGACTCGCGTCTCTCGTGGCAACGCTGCTGCACGCGGACGTGCTCGTGCTCCTCAGTGACGTTGATGCTCTGTATTCGAAACCTCCGCAGGCGCCCGGTGCCGCAAAGATTGACTTCGTCACTCACGAGGATGACCTCGCGGGAATCGAAATCGGCGGAAACGCGTCGCTCGTCGGGACCGGCGGAGCCGAGACCAAGATTCAAGCAGCGCGTCACGCAACGGACAACGGTATTCCGGTCATTTTGACGTCCGCTGCAAACGTTGCGGGGGCACTCAACGGTGATGAGGTGGGGACCTGGTTCGAAGCAGCGCCCACCGTCGGCAATTTAGACTGAGCGACATGGCGGACACATTTCTGGCGATTCTCGAGGACGCAAAGTCCGCTTCGATTGTGCTGGCGAGGACGGGAACTGCCTCCAAGAATCTCGCTCTGGAGTCGATCGCCGCGGCTCTCGGAGAAAATTCCGCACAGATTGTTGCGGCAAATGAGGCGGACTGTTCCGCCGCCGAAGCTTCGGGGATGGAGGCGTCCCTGCTTGATCGGCTGCGACTGACTCCGGAACGCGTGAGTGCACTAGCCACGTCGGTGAGAGACATCATCGCCTTGCCCGACCCCGTTGGCGAAGTTGTGCGTGGAAGCACGCTGCCCAACGGACTACAGCTCAGTGAGGTCCGCGTCCCGTTCGGGGTTGTTGGTGCGATCTACGAAGCGCGCCCCAATGTGACCGTTGACCTTGCGGCAATTCTCCTCAAGTCGGGCAATGCCGCCGTGTTACGAGGCGGCACGGCCGCCGAAGCCACCAACACGGTTCTCGTGGGCATCATCCAAGACGCGCTTGCCGCCACCGGTCTGCCGCGCAGCGTCGTGCAGACGATTGACCCGTTCGGCCGCGATGGCGCACAGCGCCTCATGAACGCGCGCGGATACGTTGACGTTCTCGTTCCCCGCGGGAGCGCCTCGCTCATCGCCGCCGTCGTGAACGACTCGAGCGTGCCCGTGATCGAAACCGGTTCCGGGGTCGTGCACATCTTCCTTGACGCGAGCGCAGACGAAACGATGTCGTCGGACATCGTCCACAACGCCAAGACCCAGCGCGTCGGTGTCTGCAACTCACTGGAAACACTTCTCGTCCATCGCGATGCGGCGGAGCGACTGATTCCGTCCGTGGTTGGTCGCCTCCGCGATTCTGGCGTCACCGTTCACGCAGACACTGCTACGGCCGCGCTGGTGGAGGGAACTGTCCCCGCCACTCCGTCCGATTTTGGTCACGAATTTTTGTCGATGGATGTTGCGGTGAAAGTTGTCGAGTCGCTCGACGAGGCCATCACACACATCCGCGATCACTCGACCCACCACACTGAGTCGATCATTACGAACGACATGGCGAACGCCGAGCGCTTCCTCAGCGAAGTGGATTCCGCCGTCGTTATGGTCAACGCGTCAACGCGTTTCACGGATGGCGGTGAGTTTGGGTTTGGCGCCGAGGTTGGAATCTCCACCCAAAAACTGCACGCGCGCGGTCCGATGGGGCTTCCCGAACTGACCAGCACGAAGTGGCTCGTGCGCGGAAACGGGCAGTGGCGCAGGTAGTCTAGGACTACTCGAACAGAGGAGATTCACGTGAACACCGTCATCCGCGCCACCGAAGAATTAGCACCGTTGTTCTTCCCGCCCCTTGTCTGGGCCGGCATTTTCGCGCTCGGGTTCATCGCGCTGGCTGTGGTTGTCCTGGCAAACCGAGACGTCGTCCACCGCAATCCTCGCCGCGGCGCTAACCACGACGCACACCACTAGGAATCACGCATGGCTGCGAAGGCGGCCCGACGTCGAATCGGGGTGATGGGTGGCACTTTTGACCCCATCCACCACGGCCACCTCGTTGCGGCGAGCGAGGTCGCGACGCATTTTTCGCTCGACGAAGTGATTTTTGTTCCCACCGGTGAGCCGTATCAAAAGCGAGACGTGTCGCCGGGGGAGCACCGGTACTTGATGACCGTAATCGCGACCGCGTCGAACCCGCGGTTCACGGTGTCGCGAGTTGATATCGATCGCGACGGTCCGACGTTCACCATCGACACCCTGCGCGATGTTCGTGCGCAGTACCCGAATGCTGACCTGTACTTTATCTCGGGGGCAGACGCAATCGCGCAAATCCTTGATTGGAAAGACATCGACAAAGCGTGGGATTTTGCCCACTTTGTAGCCGTCACCCGACCGGGCCACACGCTCTTGTTGGACGACCTGCCAGCCGACCACGTCAGTCGCCTTGAGATACCGGCGCTGTCCATCTCGTCTACAGACTGCCGAGACCGCGTGCGCTCTGGTGCGCCCGTCTGGTACCTTGTACCCGACGGTGTTGTGCAGTACATTGCGAAACACGAGTTGTATCGTGGTTGAGATGACCGAATCCGTGCAACCCTTCCTTTCGCGCCGAGAACGGCGTGAGGCGGAACAAGCGCTGGCGGGAAATCCCCGTCCCGTGAACGACCTCGCCCCACTACCTACTCGACGAGAATTGCGTCGGATCGCGCGTGAGACGGGCGTGATTCCCGTTTTGACGTCCGACATGATTGATGCGGGCGTTGAGACATCGCGCACGAGACTTTCCTCGACTCTCGAAGGCGACTGGCGTGATCAGTTGCAGGCCGATTATGACCATGGGATGGTCGCGAACCACGACTCGGGAGTTGGCGTGGTGCAGAGTCCGGCTCTGCACACGCTTGTTGTCGACAGTTATCACACCGGTGACATCACGGGTCCGCTGAATTCGACGGGCGAGATCATCATCACCGGTCAGATTCTGCTCGATTCGCTGGGCGACGTTAACCCCATTGCCAGGCCATTCGACGCGGGCATCGAGGTTAATCAGCCGGGAATCCCTCGCCGCGCAGCGGAAGCGCTATCCATCATTGGGAAGCCTTCCAGGGACGTCGGGTCGAAGCGCGGACTTTCCGTTGGTTCAGCCGTTGCGGCCGGTCTCGCCGCATTCCTCGGACTCACGGTCGTGGGGCTTGGGCTTCTCGCCTACTTTACGGACATCATTTAACCCATGGCTGCACACACCGAATCCATCGAACTCTCACACATCATCGCTATTGCGGCTGACTCGAAGCAGGGCGAAGACATCGTCGCGCTCGATGTTTCCGGACCCCTGGCGATGATCGACATTTTTGTACTCGTTACCGGTCTCAACGAACGCAACGTTCAGGCAATCGCCGACGAAATTGAAGACGCGGCAATTAGGGCTGGGCGCAAGACCCTTCGGCGCGAAGGACGCGAGCTCGGGCGATGGATTCTGCTCGACTTCGGTGACGTGGTCGCCCACATTTTCCACGAAGAGGAACGTGCCTTCTACGGACTGGAGAGGCTCTGGCACGACTGCCCTGTCGTCTCACTGGAAATCCCGGCCACCGCGGAATAGCCGACCGTTTTGTCGCAATCGCTCTCGTCTAGTAACCTGAACAGGTTGTCGGAAACGGCACGACGGGTCTGTGGCGCAGCTGGTAGCGCACCTGCATGGCATGCAGGGGGTCAGGGGTTCGAGTCCCCTCAGATCCACCACTCGGAAATGCGATGCAAATCGCGAATGTGTTGACGAAGATGGGGTGGTTGAGCATGAGCCGGTTCCTCCCGCGGAGCGTGGCAGCGCTTGCTGTGATTGGTGCAGTCTCGCTCACACTGTCGGCGTGTGCCCCCATCGCCCCCGACGGTGACGGCGCACTGATTGTGGACATCGCCGTCGACGGTGCCGTTGCGGAGGCCCTCACTGCCGAGATCCAATCGCTTGCCAGCGACGCTGGTTTTACCGTCGAGGTTCGCGCGGTTGACGCTCTCCCCACAGCCGCAGACCTCGGTGACGAGCCGCAACTCGAAGCGGACATCATCCTGACGAGTGATGTGTCGTCGCTCATGGCACTTTCCGACGCCGGAGCGCTCACACCCGTGTCGACGCTTCCGGGAATCGTGCCCGAGGAGTTGTTTGCAGAGGTTGGCGCTCAATGGATGCCCGTTAGCGCGAATGCCGAGGGCGACACTATTGCGTTCCCTGTTGCGGTGTCACTGTCAAGCGTCACCTTTGTCAATCCGCTCGCCTTCGCCGAGCACGGCTATGTGATTCCGAACAACACTGATGAATTTGACGCGCTCGTTGCAACGATCGAAAAAGACAACGCCGGGTATCCGTGGTGTGCGGGGATGGAAAACGGAACAAACTCGGGTGACCCCTTTATCGATTGGTTGGCGGAGTTTGTCCTTTCCACTGCGGGTGAAGACACCTATCGCTCGTGGCTCAGTGGTGAGTTGTCATCCGATTCCCCTGACATCGCTGCCGCGGCAAATGCGGCCCGCGATGCTTTGGCGACGCACAGCGTGGCAAAGGGCAATTCGGCGGCTCTCCTCACCGACGGGTTCGCAAACACCGTGCCCATGTTTGACCTGGACGGCACCTACGGACAGCAGTGCTTCTTCCTTCGCCAACGTCCCGACTTCCTGAGCTTCGTTCCCGATGTCGTGAAGGCTGAAGTGGCGGCGGGCACGTTCCGTCAGATTTCCGCGTTCCCGTTCTTTGGTGCGGGGAACTCCGCAACTAAGGCCCCCATCGTTGATGCCGTCTTCGCGGGTGTTGGCCGGGTCGACAAGGACGTCGTGGCTCTTGTAACAGCACTCGGCGTTACCCCGTTCGGCGACGGCTTCGGGGATGCGACGAACTGGGTTAGCGCCCGGATTTCAACGAACGCTGATGTCCGCATCAACCCGTTCGCTGCGGTCAACAGCGCCGCTCTCAGTGGGACCGACACCATTGTGCTGTCCCCGCGATCGGTGATGTCGGCTGACCGGCTGAGCGCGTTGCGCGCAGCAGCTGTCCTCTTCCTCAGTGGCGAAGCCGATTGGGCGGCTGCAGCCGCCAGCGCGGACTAACACGCACCTGACGTGTGCCATTAGGCACACCAGTAAAGTGGGAGTGCAGGGACGAAGGAGCGGAAATGTCGGGATTTTCAAAAACCGAAGACGTGATGGGCTTTGACGCCCTCTTTTCGGCAGAGGAACTCGCCTGGCGTGACAAGGCGCGAAAGTTTTCGCTCGAGCGAATCGCACCGCAGATCGACGAAGATTTCGAAATCCAACGGCTTCGCACCGAATTGATCGGTGAAATGGGCGACCTCGGTATGTTGGGGATGCACATCGACGGTTACGGGTGTGCCGGCGCGAGCGCGGTTTCGTATGGACTGGTCTGTTACGAGCTCGAGGCCATTGATACTTCGTGGCGAACGCATGTTTCGGTGCTCGGCTCGTTGGCGATGTCCGCAATTGCCAAGTTTGGTTCAGAGGACCAGAAGAATGAATTTCTCCCGCCGATGGCGCGCGGCGAAAAGACCGGTTGCTTTGGGCTGACCGAGCCTCACGGCGGCAGCGACCCGGGCGACATGCGTACGACCGCCGTCAAGGACGGTGATTCGTGGGTGCTCAACGGCGCCAAGCGCTGGATCGGAATTGCCAACATCGCCGACGTCGCGATTATCTGGGCGATGACCGATGACGGCGTTCGCGGATTCATCGTTCCGACGGATACGCCCGGCTTCACCGCAACGCCTATCGCAAACAAGCTGTCGATGCGCGCTTCGATTCAGTGTGACATCGACCTGGTGAACGTGAAGATACCCGAATCACTGAGACTGCCCAATGCTGCAGGTCTGGGCGCTCCGTTCAAGTGCCTCACGGAAGCCCGCTACGGAATCATCTGGGGAGTAATGGGCGCGGCTCGTGCATCGATTGACGTGGCCCTTAAGTTCGCCGCCGAGCGCGAACTGTTTGGTCGCCCGATTTCGCGCACACAAATCACGCAGACCAAGCTTGCTGACGCGTTCCTCGAGTACGAGAAGGGCGTGTTGTTGTCACACCACATCGGAAAGCTCAAGGATTCCGGGAAGCTCGAGGTTGAACAGATTTCCGTGGGCAAGCTCAATAACGTTCGCGAAGCGGTCAAAATCGTTAGTACCGTGCGATCGATTCTTGGCGGCGACGGCGTGACCTCGGACTACCCGTTGATGCGACACATGATGAACCTCGAATCGGTCCGCACCTACGAGGGCACCGACGAGGTGCACGCTCTCGTTGTCGGACGCGCCCTCACCGGCGAAAACGCGTTCTAAGGACGGCCGATGGCCTTACATGACGACCCTCTGTGGCCGCGCGCGGGGGCGTGGACGTCCGACGCGAAGCGCGTCGATTTCGGAATCATCGGTGTCCCGACCTTCTCCACTTCGATTACGCCCGGCTCGACCAATCTGACGCCCGCTGCCGTCCGGGCAGCACTTCCCCGGTATTCCGAAATGTCTTTCGGGCCAAACGGCCCGCGCAATGCCGATTCCCTCGAGCGCGCCGATTTCGGCGACGTTGTTGATCCTGACGGTGATGAACAGGGCGCAATCGCCTCGATTCGGGCAGCTGCCGAGCGGTCGCGCCTGCTGGTGGCAATCGGTGGCGATAACGCTCTCACGGTGCCCGCCGCGGTCGGGTCGTGGGGCGAGGAGTCCCCGACGGCTGGCCTCATAACGGTCGATGCCCACTTGGATATTCGCCACGGACGCAGTAACGGGTCACCCGTTCGTCGACTCGTCGAGGAGTTCGGACTCGACCCCTCACGAATTGTCCAAATTGGAATCGCCGAATTTGCTAATTCGGTCGATTACCTCGAGCAGGTGCAGGCGTGGGGAGTTACCGTCATCACGCGAGACGAGGTGGAGAGTCGGGGTGTCGATGCCGTTGTCGCTCAGGCTCTTGCCATCGCCGGTGCAGCCGGCGGGCCGATTCACGTTGACCTCGACATCGACTCCTGTGACCGCAGTGTTGCACCGGCCTGTCCGGCGTCAATTCCCGGAGGGTTCACCGCCCTTGAGATGCGCCGCTTTGCTCGAGGTTTTGCCCGTTCGGACGCCGTTCGGTCGATCGACCTTGCCGAAGTGGACGTGGCGCAAGACAGCGCGGACGGCAGAACCGTTCGACTGACCGCCCTGTGTGTTCTCGAAGCCCTTGCGGGAGTCGTCGAGCGCTAGCTCCAGACCCGTCGGACGAAGTTAACCCCGGGCCGATACGCGAGGTGGATGTGGTTCGGTGCGTTCAGTTCAACGATGTGTGCGCGTGAACCAACCGACAGGTTGCCGACGGTGGATAGTCCCAGTGATTGAGCACCGCCAGCGGTCGCCGACCACAGTGCTTCGCTCGGGGTCATCCTCATCTCGCGCACGGCGATGGCGATGCAGAATGCCATCGATGTTGTGTAAGACGAGCCGGGGTTGCAGTTGCTGGCGAGAGCGACGGTGACTCCCGCGTCAATGAACCGACGAGCATCCGGGTAGGGCTGACGTGTTGAGAAGTCGGAGCCGGGCAGCAAGGTCAGGACGGCACCTGTCTCGGCCAGAGCGACCACATCAGCGTTGGTGATGAACGTTCCGTGGTCCACACTGGCGACGCCAATCTCGATAGCCATTTTTACCGATTCGGACGGTCCAAGTTGAGCTGCGTGGATGTGTGTCCGCAACCCCCGCTCGTCACCGGCCTCGAGGATTCGACGGGATTGTTCGACCGTGAACGCGCCCTCTTCGCAAAAGACATCAAGTGCGGTGACGAAGGGCTCAACTGCATCGAGCATCTCTCCGCACACCAAATCGACGTAGTCGTCGGAACGACCGAGGTATTCCGTCGGGACGACGTGTGCGCCAAGGAAGGTGACGTGGTCGGTGAATTCACGGGCAATTCGAGCGAGGCGGACCTCGTGGTCGACGGTGAGCCCGTAACCCGTCTTGATTTCGACTGTCGTCGTTCCTTGCGAACGCATCTCGGCCATGCGTGCACCGATCAGGTCGCGCAGTTCGGCATCGGTTGCGTCCTT
>CAJAKC010000017.1 GCA_903940225.1 uncultured Microbacteriaceae bacterium | reverse complement strand
TGGAAGTGCAACGCGCATTAGTGGTGACGCCACTTCCGGCCGTTATAGAATGCTTCTCACGTTGCCTCGGTATTCCCAAACCGGCACTTGGACGATTAATGCAGAATTAGGCGACTTGGCAGAGAACCGGCGACAAGTGCAAATCGGTGAGTTTCGCGTTACAAATAGATAGCCTCGCGCGCGACATCCCCACTTGACATCCGCAGGTGTTGACTAATCAAGGTGGGCCGTAACCCTGAATGCCAGACTTGTCTAAGCAGCGCCGAGGCGTGGTCACCGACGGGGCAAAAATTGCCCGAAATCATTCAGAAGCGGAGCCTGTGTAACTTACCGGGTGAAAGACCACGGGCCTTCGGCCTTTATCTCGAGTACACACTTCCCCGAGCGAAGGTACTTTCGCCCGTTGTAACTTCCGATCACATTGACAATCAGGTCGCTCTTTCCATTGGTGCAATGTTGCCAAATAATGAAATTACTTTCGCCGCTGTGGCGAATACGGAATCGCTTTTGCCCTGCTGAGTACTTCATCACCGTTGTTCCTGAGCCAGTCCTGTGATACGCGGGTGCTTTGTTCACCTCACGAACTCTGATTTCCCAATCACCATCCGCCTGAATTTCAAAAGACTTAGTCTTCGGGTCGAAATAACCGAATCCAAAGGTGACAGTGGCCTCAACGCTGCCGATCTCGTTGACGAGGTAATCGATCACGTCTCCGCCAGCGTCAAGGGAGTGAACGATAAAGTTACTGTCACCGTCGTGAGACACTTGAATGATTCCATACCGACGCGCTTTAGGAAGGTCTACGAAGTCGTCTCCGCTTCCAGAGTAAACCTTCGTGGTGAAGTTTCCCCATTTGGATTCGTAACCTCGCGCCACAGCGTTTGCCGACTGCGGAACTGTAATCAACAACATCATCGAAATTGCAATTGCGATTGATTTAACCTTTTTGGAAAAACTCATCCGACCCCAATCTATTGAGCATTACTCTAGCTCGTAATACGCGTAGCGTCATACTTTTTTTATTGGCATTTCCGCGAAGGCCCAAGAGGTCGCGGCAATGTATACAATATTTGACGTCGATTCGCGCCCGGAAATCTAGATTCGAGGACACCGCAACCCTGATAACCCGAATTGTTTAACCAACGCGAAAGCATGTTCCTGGCGTCATGTCGGGGTCACTTGCACGAATTGGCAAAAACAGTATTGGAAGAGAGGGGAATCACCGACAACCCTAGACTGTCGGAATGATTGGCATTGGCACACTGACGAACGTTCTGGCGATTGTGATCGGTGCCGTCATCGGTGTCGCACTGGGAAGTCGGTTTCCCGAGCGCACCAATCGCGTGGTCATCGACGGGGCCGGAATCGCCGTTCTCGTCCTCGGCGGGATAAACATGATGTCGCTGTTTGACAGCTCGTATGTCGCCGCCGTCACCGGGGCTGGCACCTTCCTCGTCGTGGTGGTGTCCGTTGTCATTGGTGGTGCAACGGGTTCGCTATTGCGCATCGAGGACCGCATCGCCGGTTTCGGATCGTTTCTGCACGACCGATTCGCGCGCGGTTCGAACGACAACGCGAAGCGCGTGAGGTTCATCAACGGGTTCGTGTCGTCGTCACTCATCTTTGCCGTCGGACCCATGGGAATTCTGGGGTCCGTGAGCGACGGAATGGGCACTGGTGCCGACACACTGTTTCTCAAGTCCCTCCTCGACTTCATCGGGTCCATCGCATTCGGGGCCACCATGGGAATCGGTGTTGCCGCGAGCGCCATCTCGGTCGGTTTGTGGCAGGGGCTAGTCACTGTCTGTGCCGCGGTGTTCAGTGCTGGCATTCCACCGGAGGCAATCGCCGCGGTCACCGCGACGGGTGGAATTCTGATGCTGGGAATTGGTCTGCGAATTCTTGATATCCGCCAGATTGCCGTCGCCGACCTGTTGCCTGCGCTCATCGTCGCGCCACTGCTCACCCTCGGAATCCAGGCTGTGATTTCGTGACCTGGAACATCGCTCTCGCTATTGGCATTTTCGGGTTTGTCACGTCGGTGACTCCCGGCCCCAACAACACCATGCTGTTATCGCTCGGGGCGAACTTCGGTGCGCGTCGGTGCCTGCCGTATATCAATGGAATCTTGGTGGGACTCACAATCACGCTCACTGCCCTCAGCCTCGGGTTCGGCGCGGTTCTGGCGGCTTTCCCGCAGGTGTACTTCGCACTCAAGGTGGTGGGCTTCTCGTACATTGTGTTCTTGGCGTTCAAGATTGTGCGGTCAAGCAAATCAGTCGATGCGAAAGACGCCTCTTATGTCGGGTTTGGACGGGCAATTGCGCTGCAGTTTGTGAACCCGAAAGCGTGGATTGTCGGTGCAACTCTCACGTCGACGCTGATCCCCGTTGGTGGGGGCTGGACTCCCACGGTGATTGCCATTGCAATCTTTCTCGTCACCACGTGGCCGGGTGCCTTCATTTGGGCGTCGATCGGTCAGTCGCTTGCGGTCCTGCTCAATAACACCCGCCGCCGAACAATCTTCAACTGGGTGTCGGCAATCCTCCTCGTCGCCTCGATGATTCCCGCACTGCTGGTCTAGGGCCGTGGAGTACACCTTCGAGAGTGTCGTCATCGAGTGGCACGGACCCTCGCCATTCCACTTTGCGAAAGTTCCCGACGAAATTGCTGCCGAAATCAAACTCGCCGCTCCAACACTCACCTACGGGTGGGGTGTCATCCCCTCCGCGGTCACCATCGGCAACACCACCGTGACGACGTCACTGTTTCCCAAGGACGGTGGCTACCTTGTGCCGCTCAAGGACGCGCTGCGCAAACCCGAACACATCTGCACCGGCGACACGGTCACACTGAGTCTGGTTCTGGGACGCTAGAGAACGGCGGCGAGTTCGCCGTCGGCCGTCAGAGAGATGAGTTCCGCCGGCTGACCAACGGCGACGGTCGAGCGCTGCGAGCACCGCAGTGCCTCTTCGAATGTCAACGCCTCTTCCGGGTGCCACGCCGGACGGTTGTCGGCGGTCCGGTTCGTTGCCATGCGAATCGTGTGCCACGGATCAAGCGGCGCAACCGGTGCATCCGATCCAAAGATGACCGGAACGCCCGCATCCAGGAAAGATCGCATGGGATAGGCGTAGTCCGTGCGCTCACACCACAGCACATCGGCGACATCCCGGTCGTCGACAGCGTGGGCAGGCTGGATACTGGCCGTGAGTCCAAGGCGAGCCATGCGGGCGACGTCGTCGGGTCGGACCATTTGCGCGTGTTCGATCCGCCCAGTCACACCGACCTTTTCGAATGCGTCAATGACGACGGTGTTGGCACGGTCGCCAATGGCATGCAGTGCCGGGGTAATCCCGTGTGCCCTGGCATCGCGCACGAGTCGCTCGAGTTCCGTTTCGTCGGTGTTGAGGCCGCCGACGATGTCTGTTCCGCAAAACGGCTCGTGCATGTAGGCGGTCTTGGTGTTGATGGAACCATCCGTGATGATTTTCAGATACCCCATCGACACGGGCCCGGCGACAACGTCGCCGGCGTGGAGTTCGCGTTCGTAAGCCTCAAATATGCGATCGGGATACAGGCTGGCGTCCACTCGAATGATGTCGAAACCGTTTGCGACTCTGCGATCCCAGTCCGTCAGGGATTCCATCTCGAAACTCGCAATTCCGACGATTCCATTGGCACGGGCATCACGCGCCGCGCGCTCAATCAGCGCGTCCATCTCGGCGTCGGGAATATCCGACATCAGTGTCAGTAATCGGAACGCGTCATGTTCGCGCACAATCCCCGAATTCCCCGTGAGGTGCGCAACCCCGTATTTCTCGGCAGCCGCGGTGTTGATCCACACGGAATGAACGTCCATTGAGAATGCCAGCACGGGAACGTCTCGACTGACGGCGTCAAGGTCGGCTATTCGGGGTGCTTCGGTCCACAGGGCGTAGCGCAGCCCGTGGCCGATGATTGGCTCGGCGCCGCGGGTCGGGTGCTTACGCAGAATCTCGACAACGGCGTCGGGGCCATCCGCTGGAAGAAGGTCGGCGCGGTCCAGCATCTGCGCCCATGAACGAATGTGCACGTGTTCATCCCACAGTCCTGCCGTCACACGTTTTCCGTAGGCGTCGATGTCGCCAGCATGGAATCCGCCCGACGCGGGGACAATCGCGACGATCAGCCCACCCGCGGTATCAATATCGACGAGGGAACCGTCAACGAGAGCATTGCGAATCATCCGGAAACCCCCTGGCACTGCGGACAGAAATAGAGCTTCCGCGCCTCCATCATCTCCATCACAATCGGCGTTGCGCAGACGCGACACGGTTCGCCGGCGCGACGGTAAACCCAGTGTCGATCGTCGCGGTTCGCCAGTGCCGCGCGTTTCTGACCGGCGGTGAGTCCGTCCATGGTCATCATTTGGCCCGTTTTCACCCCAATTGCGAGGAGTTTCACCCAGTCACGCCACAGCTCGCGCAGTGTTTCCTCGGGGAGAGTCTTGGTCGCGGCGAACGGGCTCAACGCGGCGCGAAACAACATTTCCGCGCGATACACGTTGCCAATACCCGCGACAATCCTTTGGTTCATCAGTGCGCGGCCGATGGGTGTTGCTGTTGCGCGGCAGCGTTCGACGAATCGGTCTTCCCCCTTTTTGTCCACGAGTGGGTCGGGTCCGAGAACTCCGCGAACCCGTGCCACGCCGCTGGGGGCCAGCACCTCGCACACGGTGGGTCCACGCAGGTCCGCGACGACGTCATCGGCAAGGATTCGCACGCGCACTTGCCCGATGGGTGCAGGTGGGAAGACGACCGGGCTCACACCAGCCTGCTCGCTTTCCCCCATTCTCAGTCGCGTCCGGCGCGGGGCGCCGATAGAGGCGAGAGAGTCCTCGTGCGCGCCGACAACCGTTCCGTGCCCGTTGGTTTGTCCCATCCGCCCGCCCGCGCTAGAGGCCGTGTCGTCCAATTCCACAGCGCCGGCAAAATCCCACGCTCCATATATCCCCAGGTGGACGTGCAGTACATCACCGCTATCGAAGGTCACAAACAGGTGCTTGCCAACGGCGTACGCATCGGTGACGGCGTGTCCGTCCAGCAATACGCAATCACCAAATCTGCCCTGCGGGCTGGAGACCGCGACTCGTTTGCCGAGGTAATGACGGCGAAACTGCGCCGCAATTCTGTGTACGGAATGTCCCTCGGGCATGCCTAGACGATGTCGAATCCGGCAATGCCACCCGTTGTTTCGTATTCGAACAA
The DNA here is from genome assembly GCA_903940225.1 of uncultured Microbacteriaceae bacterium. Taxonomy (GTDB): domain Bacteria; phylum Actinomycetota; class Actinomycetes; order Actinomycetales; family Microbacteriaceae; genus MWH-TA3. Next base: position 7,399 of record CAJAKC010000017.1, on the reverse strand, counting down.
CTGGTTGATTCGCCGTGCATGACGTTCTTCTCCAGGAAAATCGGTGTCAACGAAAAGGTCAATCAACCGCAAAACCTCTGCGGTTTCGTGCTGTCGGGCACCGATTGCGCAGACGTTTGCGTTGTTGTGTTCACGAGCGAGAACGGCGGTCGCTTCGGACCACACCAAAGCGGCTCGAATTCCTTCGACCTTGTTTGCAGCAATTTGTTCACCGTTTCCGCTTCCGCCCAAAACGATTCCCAGTGCCGGAACGCCGTCGAGTTCGTCGCGGCGCACTGCCCTCGCTGCGTTGATGCAGAAGCCCGGGTAGTCGTCTACTGGATCAAAAGTTTCCGGGCCGTGATCGACCACCTCGAAAGCCCGATTGCGTAAATGTTCCGATATTTCTACGCTCAATTCAAGACCAGCATGGTCGGTTGCCAAATGTAATCGCACGGTACTATTATATGAGCCAGGAAAAATCATTGGGTAATAATCACTAACCAACGAACTATACTCAAGTTATCACCATCATTGAGACCCGATTTTTTGGAGAACCATGACCACGCCCACCTTCAAACGTGCTATTCGCGGCTACGACAGTTCGGAAACGGACGCGCTCGTGACGGATCTTCTCTCACGACGCGACGAACTCTCCCTCGAAATCGGTGAGCTCGCGCGCGAAGTCCAACGGGTGTCCCGCGAACTGTCCGATATCAAGCGAAACAAACCGTCTTTTGGTGAACTTGGTTCGGCCTTCGAGGAAACTCTGCGACTCGCAGAAACTCAGGCGGAAAAGATGGTTCAGGATGCCCGGAACGAGGCAGACATCATCTTCAGCCAAGCACGACTGCGCGTTCGTGACCTCGAAGAATCGTCCGAGCGCGAGGCGGCCCAGATTCGATCAGCGGCCGAATCGCTTGTCGAAGAGGCCAAAATCAAAACCGATCGCGAAGTTGCCCTAGAGCGTCAACGAGCCGCGGATGAGCGGGTGAAGATTGAATCCGTCTCGGCCCGCGCGGAACGTGCCGTTTCGGCGATGCTGGGCGAGTCTGAGCGTCAGATTGCCCAACTCCGCAGCGACGCGCAACGGTCATCGCAAGAACTGATTGACGAGGCGAACGAAATCATTCGCGCCGTTGGCGAATTGCGCAGCGACGTCATGAATCGGATTCAAGATGAGCTGAGTGAAGCCCAAAATAGCGCGACGGCGGTTCATGATGACGCCACGCGATATGCCGACCAAGCCCACCAGCAGGCAGACCTCTACGTTCAGACGGCGATTGAGCGGGCGGCAGAATCTGCGCGAGCTGCCGACCAGCACCTCCAGTCCGCGAGGGATCGCGTAACGGAAATTCTCGACGGCGCAAAAACCTACGCTGATCGGCTCATGAGCGAGGCCGTGTCCCGTGCGAGCGAAATCTCGTCCGAGACCGAGGCGCTCCTCAATTCGTTCGCCCTCGACGCAGAAGGGCGAATCAATGATGCGCGACGTGCGAAGACCGAGCTGGCTGATTTCACTCACCGGCAACGTCTCATCACGAACACACTCGGCGCCAAGCGAAACCGCTCCGTCTCCGCTGCGGACTCGACACAAAATGATAAGCCCACCACAACGGAAGGTGACGACTGATGACCGAATCGGCAGATCAACCCACCACCACGACCATGCGCAAGGTGATGGGTGGGTACGACCAGTCCGAGGTCAACATCTTCCTGGGGCGCATTGAACGTGAGATTGAGGAAAAGGCTTCGGAACTGCAGGAAGTTCGCGAAGATTTGCGTCGTTTTTCAGCGCGCCGGGACGCCGCGAACCGCGAACGCCCGTCGTTCAGCGAGCTCGGCGGTGCGTTCGAAGACGCGCTACACATGGCGGAGGACCAGTCCGCAAAGCTCGTCAGTGACGCGCTAACAGAGGCGACGAAGATCATTTCGGATGCAAAAGGTAACGCCAGCAAACTGACCGATGCGGCGGAAGTAAAGCGCGACTCCCTCATCAACGCCGCCACCACTGAAGCACAACGAATCACGTTGCTGTCCGAACAGGAAGTCGCTAAGGCGGGCGCCGAAATCTCCGACATGAACGCCCAACTCGCCCTCAGCCGGTCCAAGGCGGAGCGCGAGGCGGCACAGCTGATCTCGGATTCCGAACGCAAGACTCAACAAAACTCTGCGGAGGCGATTCGTGAGGTAGAAAAACTCAAGCGCGAATCCATCGACACGGCGCGCAGGGCTAAAGAGTTCCGCACCGATACCGAATTTGAACTGCGCCAGCATGAAGAGGACGCGCAAAACCAGATTCAACAACTCACCTCGGAGGCGGAGTCGTACTCCAAGAGGGTCTATGCCGAAGCGGACGTCCACACCGAATCGGCCATCGAGTCGGCAACGGTGATTTCGCGCGAGGCCGACGAATACGTCGAAAGCACCCACAACCGCGCCGCCGAATTGTTGGAAGAGGCGGAACTGAAGGCCGCTGAAATTCGCGAGGAGGCGGAACTTCTCGCGGGTAACATCTCTAGCGAATCCGCAGCCTACGTTGCTGACTTCGTTGCGACGATCGAAAGTCGAATCAAGCTGGCCCGCGAACAGATGGACGACATGGGTGTCCTCGCCCAAAACCTCAAGTCCATCGTGAACGGTTTCGATCTCGGCGAAATCTCGTCCTCGACGAAGACGTCGAAATATGGCGAAGTTGTCACCGCGGAAATTGTCGAAGACTGACGGTCGCCGCAATACCCGATGAATGCCCGCTCCGGCGGGCATTCGCATGAGATGCGCTGGAATAGACTCAGTGAAGCATGAGCGAAAGGTCCTATTGTGCCCGGAGAAAACCTCACCCGACGAGAAGCGCAGGAGCGCGCAGCGGTTGTTTCGAGCGAGTCATATGTCGTACACCTTGACCTCACGGCGTCGGACACAACGTTTCGATCAACGACAACTATCGAATTCGGTGCCACAGCGGGTGCATCGACGTTCCTGGACGCCATCACCGACACCGTTCACTCCGTCGCTCTCAACGGGGTAAGCCTCGACCCATCATCGGTCTCGGACGGCATCCGCATTCACCTTGACGGACTTGCCGAACACAACGTGGTCGAGATCGTCGCCGACATGTTTTTCACAAACACGGGGGAAGGGCTGCACCGGTTCGTCGACCCCGTCGATGGCAAGGCATACCTGTATTCGCAATTTGAGGTCCCGGATTCGCGCCGCGTGTACCCGGTTTTCGAACAGCCCGACCTCAAAGCAACCTTCGACTTCACCGTGGAGGCGCCGTCGGATTGGGTCGTGGTCTCGAACTCCCCCACTCCCCAGCCCATAGACAACGGTGCGCACAAGACCTGGGTGTTCCCGCAAACTCCGCGCATCTCGTCCTACATCACCGCAATCGTTGCGGGCCCGTACGTGTCAACACACGATGCCTTGACATCGAGCGATGGTCGCACGATCCCGCTGGGAATCTATGTTCGCCAGTCACTCGCGGAGTTCCTCGACAACGACTACATCTTTGACATCACCAAAAAGGGTTTTGAGTATTTCGAGCGAGAATTTGGCGTTCCCTATCCTTTCGCCAAGTACGACCAGTTGTTCGTGCCCGAATTCAATGCGGGGGCGATGGAGAACGCCGGCTGCGTCACCTTTACCGAGGTGTACGTGTTCCGGTCGAAGGTCACCGACGCCGTTCGCGAACGTCGAGTTGTCACCATCCTCCACGAACTCGCCCACATGTGGTTTGGCGACCTGGTCACGATGAAGTGGTGGAACGACCTCTGGCTCAACGAATCGTTCGCCGAATGGGCGTCGACGATTGCGACCGCGGAAGCCACCGAGTGGGTGCACGCCTGGGCCACGTTCCAAGCGATGGAAAAGTCGTGGGCGTATCGGCAAGACCAGCTGCCGTCGACGCACCCGATCGTTGCCACCATCAACGACCTCGAGGACGTCCAGGTGAACTTCGACGGAATCACCTACGCCAAGGGCGGTTCGGTGCTCAAACAACTCGTCGCCTACGTCGGCCGCGAGGCGTTCTTCTCGGGGGTCTCCAACTACTTCCGAGCGAATGCCTGGAAAAACGCCGAGCTCGCTGACCTGTTGCGCGAGTTGGAGAAAACGAGTGGTCGCGAACTTTCGTCGTGGAGTGCGAAGTGGCTGGAAACCGCTGGCGTGAACACGCTCAAGCCCGTCATCGAAACCGACCCCAACGGAATCATTACGCGATTCGAGATTGCCCAGTCAGCTCATCCCGACTATCCCACGATCCGACCGCACCGCCTGGCCGTCGGGTTCTACGACTTCGACAACGGCGCCCTGGTTCGCACCCACCGAATCGAACTCGATGTTGACGGCGAAACCACCGTGGTGACCGAAGCTATCGGCCTCGCCAGAACTCCGCTGGTCCTCGTCAACGACGATGACTTGGCGTACGCGAAGATTCGACTCGACGAGGAATCGCTCGAAACCTCGATTGACAACCTCGCCCTGATTGCCGATCCACTTGCGCGCGCGCTCGTGTGGGGCAGCGCCTGGGATGCGACCCGTGACTCGGAAGTCGCGGGCAGTTCCTACGTCGACCTCGCTCTCGGGAACATTGCGACCGAGACCGAATCGACCACCATTCGGGCAATTCTTGCGCAACTCGCAACGGTCGCCCGCATGTACGTCACACCGTCTCGTCGTAGCGAAACGCTGTGCCGCATCGCCGACACCATGTTGGTCCTGGCGCAGAACGCAACGCCCGGCTCGGACGCGCAATTCCAGTTTCTTCGCACCTTCGCGACGACCGCGTCAACCGCCGAACACGGTGAAGCGCTGCGACGAATTCGCTCCGGCGAGACCGTAATTCCCGGAGTGGGTGTCGACACTGACCTCGACTGGGATTTGCTCGAAGGAATGGTGCTCGCGGGCGTAGCCGACGAGACAGACATCGCCGTAGCTCTCGCGGCCGACAACACGTCAAACGGCGCTCAGGCAGCAGCACGGTTGCGCGCAACAATCCCGACGACGGAAGCTAAACGCGCTGTGTTCGAAATCACGCGCGACGATGATTCGCTGCCGAATTCAATCGTTGACCACACAACTCGCGGGTATCAACATCTCAACAACCCGTCGGTGCTCGAACCTCTCATTGCGCCCTATTTCGAATCAATCGAAAAGATGTGGGCGGATCGAACGTACAAGATTGCGGAGTACTTCGTCGAGGGTTTCTACCCCGCCATCATCGCGAGCGAATCCCTCGCGGAGACTACTCGACAATGGTTGGTCACACACCCGGAAGCCCCAACGGCACTTCGCCGTCTGATTTCGGAGGGACTCGCAACCGTCGAGCGTGCGCTAATCGCGCAGGACCGTGACGCACAGGAGTCTCGATGACCAACGATTTCAGTGCCTGGAATGCGTGGGTAACGGATAACCAGACTCTCATTCGAATCACACTCATCCTGGTGGCAACGGTAATCGCACGATTCGTTCTCAGGGTGGCGGGTTCGCGAATCATTGGTCAGGTTGTCAGCGGCGTGAAGCGCGCGGCGGACGTCACCGAGGCTCGTCAGATTCGAAATACCGTTCACGCCCAAGCGCGAATCGTTCAACGCACCCGCACTCTGGGTGCCGTGCTCGGCTCTCTCACGAACTGGGTGCTCGGAATAGTCGCCACCATCATGATTATGGGTGAACTGGGTTTTGAGGTCACCGCCATCATCGCCAGCGCGGGAATCATCGGCGCTGGACTCGCACTCGGGGCACAGGACATCGTCCGCGACATCCTCAACGGTGTGTTCATGGTGTTCGAAGACCAGATCGGCGTCGGCGACAAGGTCGACCTTGGCGAGGCCGTCGGCACGGTCGAGGAGGTCACAATTCGTGTGACCAAAATTCGTGACGCGAAGGGAACGTTGTGGTTTGTGCGCAATGGCCAAATCCAACGTGTTGCCTCAAAGTCACAACCCAAGAAATGACGACCCTTTTCGAGAGGATCGGTGGGCACGCCACTTTCGATTCACTCGTTCGCAGGTTTTACGACGGCGTCGCGGTTGACCCGGTTCTTCGGCCGATGTACCCCGACGACGACCTCGAAGGAGCAATTTGGCGCCTCACCGCGTTCCTCGAACAGTATTGGGGAGGCCCGGGAACATATTCCGAGACGCGTGGTCACCCCCGGTTGCGAATGCGGCACAACGCGTTCGTGATAACTCCAGACGCGCGGGACCACTGGTTGCTGCACATGACCGCAGCGATTGATTCGCTTGCCCTCGCCCCGATGGACCGCGAGGAGCTCATGGACTATCTGGATCGTGCCGCGCACGCGATGGTCAACGCTTTTGACAATCCGCCCAACAGACGCGAATCACTTTTGTAAAGGATCGTCGTCCAACACGACCTCGGTGCGTTTGGCAATGACGTCGCCCCCGGCGCTCGAAACACGAATCCACGGATCGCGAATTGATACCGGCAGCGACCTACCCGAAAGAAAACCCAGAGTGACTGCGGCGAACGCGACACCCGCGGGGAGCCCGATTGATTGTGCGATGTTCGACCCCCACACCTGGGAGCGAACAGAGCGGACGACTCGTTCTTCTGCTTCCGTCGGGATTCCCTTTCGCACTTCGGCGATGCCGTCCCGTGCGACCTTTTTCAAATCCGAGGCATTCACCGTTCCCGTTGTTTGCCACCCGTCGCGCGGAGGCAGCGTGACCGTCCACCGAATCGACGGCACAGTGGCGGGCATGGTCACGGTGTGAGCTTCGCCCGTCGCCTCGGGTGACGCGAGGCGGGCGCGCAACGACTCAATCGGCACGACGATATCAAAATGTGCCGAAGTTGACAGTGCAAATCCGCGCATGCCCAGAACGGTCGGTGTGGTATCACTGAGCCCGCGCGGACTGAGCACTTGCACCCACGCGGTCAGCACGTCCCCGTCGGCAATCAATCGAACCGACTCATTTTCAATCACACCGGCGCGGTCGATAAACGTGTCGAGATCGCGAACGGATTCAGAATCGGGGAGGGTAAGCGTCAGGCGTTCCGTCATTGCGCCCTCTAGTCGCGCGTCAGCTTGCGATACGTCGAACGATGTGGTTTCGCTGCGTCCGGACCGAGGCGCTCAATTTTGTTTTCCTCATACGACTCGAAGTTTCCCTCAAACCAGTACCAGTTCGCGGGGTCTTCGGCCGTTCCCTCGTAGGACAGGATGTGCGTTGCGATGCGGTCAAGGAACCACCGGTCGTGGGTGATGACAACCGCGCAGCCGGGGAACTCGAGAAGAGCGTTTTCCAGCGAAGACAGTGTCTCGACGTCAAGATCGTTGGTTGGTTCGTCGAGTAGTAGCAAGTTTCCGCCCTGCTTCAGAGTCAACGCAAGATTGAGACGATTGCGCTCTCCGCCCGAGAGGATCCCCGCCTTCTTTTGCTGATCAGGACCT
>CAJAKC010000016.1 GCA_903940225.1 uncultured Microbacteriaceae bacterium | reverse complement strand
GTCAGCGTCGAGAACGGTGCTCCCCGTTTCGCGTCGAGCAGTGCTTCGATTGCGGCGCCAACTTCGTACAGGCGCGCGTCTTCGCGGGCGGGTGCCATGATTTGCAGTCCAACCGGCAAGTTGTCCTCGTCCGCTAAACCAATCGGAATCGACATACCGGGGATGCCCGCCATATTGACGGGAATCGTCGTGATGTCCGACAACCACATCGCGAGCGGGTCGGCAAGCGTCGCGCCGAGTTCCCAGGCCGTCGTCGGCGCGGTGGGCGAGACGAGAACGTCAGCGTTCGCGAAAGCCGCCGCGAAGTCGCGCTGGATGTGCGTGCGTACCTTTTGAGCGGAACCGTAATACGCGTCGTAATAGCCGGCCGAGAGTGCGTAGGTACCCAGAATGATTCGCCGCTTCGCTTCGTCGCCAAAGCCCGCTTCGCGGGTGGCGGACATGACGTCTTCGACGGTCGGACTGCCGCTGGGGGTGACGCGCAGCCCAAAGCGCACCGAGTCGAACTTTGCCAGGTTGCTCGACGCTTCCGCGGTGAGAATCAGGTAGTACGCGGCAACCGCGTATTCGAAGTTTGGGGTACTGACCTCGACGATCTCTGCTCCCTCGTCGGCGAGTACCCGTATCGTCTCGTGGAATCGTGCGAGGACGCCAGCCTGAATTCCGTCCGTATCGAGTTCTTTGATGACGCCGACGCGCAGCCCCTTGAGTGACTCGCCCCGCGCGCCGCGCCGAGCCGCGTCGGCGAACGACGGCCACGCCTCCGGGATCGAGGTGGAGTCGTGGTGGTCGTGCCCCCCGATGATGTCGTGCACGAGTGCCGAGTCGAGAACGGTACGAGACACAGGGCCGACCTGATCGAGCGATGATGCGAGGGCGATTGCGCCGTAACGGCTGACTCCGCCATAGGTCGGCTTCATCCCGACCGTTCCGGTCAGAGCAGCGGGTTGACGAATCGACCCGCCCGTGTCAGAACCGAGAGCGACGGGTGCCTCAAAAGCGCCAACGGCTGCAGCGGAGCCTCCACCCGACCCGCCAGGGATGCGCGTTCGATCCCAGGAGTTGCGAGTGATGCCAAAAGCCGAGTGCTCTGTCGATGACCCCATCGCAAACTCGTCCATGTTGGTCTTTCCCAGCAGAACCATCCGGGCCGCGCGCAGGCGGGCGACGGGCGTGGCGTCGTAGGGTGAAATCCAGCCTTCGAGAATCTTGGACCCAGCGGTGGCGGGCATGTCCGTCGTCGCGAGGACATCCTTAACGGCAATCGGGACGCCCGCGAGTGGGTGAAGTTCGACGCCGTTCGCACGGGCCGCATCGACTTCGTCCGCGACGGTCAGCGCGTTCGCGGAAACGTGAAGGAACGCACCCAGATCGCCGTCGATTTCGGCGATGCGGTCAAGGTGCGCTTTCGTCAGTTCGACACTCGAAATCTCTCGCGTTGCGAGCAAACCTGCCTGCTCAACGGCCGTGAGGCGAATCAGATCGCTCACTGTTCCTCCCCCAAGATCGCGGTGACGCGAAACCGCGAACCGTCGTGGTCGGGGGCGCCGGACAGTGACTCCTCGAT
>CAJAKC010000015.1 GCA_903940225.1 uncultured Microbacteriaceae bacterium | reverse complement strand
TCTTCCGAAAGTTCGTCAACACCGAGGATCGCGATGATCTCCTGGAGTTCCTTGTTCTTCTGGAGGATCTGCTTGACCGTCGTGGCAACACGGTAGTGGTCGGCACCGATAAAGCGCGGGTCGAGAATACGACTCGTCGATGTCAGCGGGTCAACAGCGGGGTAGAGCCCCTTCGAGGCGATTTCACGGGAAAGTTCCGTGGTTGCGTCGAGGTGGGCGAACGTTGTTGCCGGAGCCGGGTCGGTGTAGTCGTCGGCGGGAACATAGATCGCCTGCAGCGAGGTGATCGAGTGTCCGCGGGTCGACGTGATGCGCTCCTGGAGGATTCCCATCTCGTCGGCGAGGTTCGGCTGGTAACCAACGGCCGAGGGCATACGACCGAGAAGCGTCGACACCTCGGAACCGGCCTGAGTGAATCGGAAGATGTTGTCGATGAAGAGCAGAACGTCTTGCTTCTGCACGTCACGGAAGTACTCCGCCATCGTCAGGGCCGACAGGGCAACGCGCAGACGCGTTCCCGGCGGCTCGTCCATCTGGCCGAAGACAAGCGCGGTCTTGTCGAAGACGCCCGCTTCTTCCATCTCGTGGATGAGGTCGTTTCCTTCACGGGTACGCTCACCGACACCGGCGAACACCGACACACCACCGTGGTCCTGTGCGACGCGCTGGATCATTTCCTGAATGAGGACGGTCTTACCGACACCGGCACCACCGAACAGACCGATCTTTCCACCCTGGACGTAGGGGGTCAGAAGGTCGATGACCTTGATTCCGGTTTCAAAGAGCTGAGTCTTGGACTCGAGCTGGTCGAACGCCGGGGGCTTGCGGTGAATCGGCCAGCGCTCCTTGATTTCGACCTTCTGCTTGGGGTCGCCGTTGAGGATCTCGCCGAGCACGTTGAACACCTTGCCCTTAGTCACGTCGCCGACGGGCACCGAGATGGGCGCACCCGTGTCGGAAACCTCTTGACCACGGACGAGTCCGTCGGTCGGCTTCAGCGCGATCGCACGGACCAGATCGTCACCGAGGTGTTGTGCGACCTCGAGGGTCAACACAATCTCGACACCGTCCAGCGTGTAGGTGGTCTTCAGTGCGTTGTAGATGTCGGGAATCGCGTCGTGCGGAAACTCGATGTCAACAACGGGTCCGGTGACACGTGCGATTCGTCCAATCGCTGTCGTTGTCTTCGTGGCCATGATCGTCCTTCTTTTCGGTTGTTACTTTGCCGAGACCAGGGCGTCGGCGCCGCCGACGATCTCGGAAATTTGTTGGGTGATTTCGGATTGACGCGCGTTGTTGGCGAGTCGGGTGTAGTTCTCGATGAGCTTGTCGGCGTTGTCCGTCGCGCTCTTCATTGCCTTCTGGCGCGCGGCGTGCTCTGCAGCAGCCGACGACAGCATTGCGGCGAAGATTCGGTTCTCGATGTACACCGGAAGAAGTGAGTCGAGGACCTCAAAACCGTCCGGTTCGAATTCGTAGAGTGGCAGGATTTCAACACCGGTTGGAATCGGCGCATCATCGTCAGCTTCGACGACCTCGAGGGGCAACAGCCGGAGCACCGACGGGACCTGTGAGACGAGGTTGACGAAACGGTTGTAGACGAGGTGAATCTCGTCCACTCCGCCCTCGTCATACGCCTTCAGGAAGTGCGCGATAACAGCATCGGAAATCTCGCGGGCGGTTTCGACCTCGGGTCGGTCTGTCCCGCCGATCCAATCGCGTTCCCATTTGCGCTGGCGGAACGAGAAATAGCTGAGGGATTTGCGACCGACGAGGTAATAAACAACCTCTTTGCCTTCGTCCTTGAGCTTTTCCGCAAGTTCGCCCGTTTCGCGCAAAACCTGCGACGAGAACGCCCCGGCCAATCCGCGATCCGAGGTGAACACGACGACCGCCGCGCGGCGTGGTTTGTCGGTCTGGGTCGTCAGCGGGTGATCGACGTTCGAGCCAACAGCAACGGCGGTGACGGCACGCGTCAACGCCTTCGTGTACGGCGCGGCCGCGTTCATGCGCGTCTGCGCTTTCTGAATTCGAGACGCCGAGATGAGTTCCATCGCACGCGTGATCTTCTTCGTGGTCTGTGCCGACTTAATCTTTTGTCGGTAGATGCGAAGTTGCGCTCCCATGGTTCCCCTCCTCTCGGTCTATCGCTGAATTACGAACGTTTGCGTGGCTTGACGATTTTGGCTTGTTCGACGTCGGCGTCGGCCATAGCGTCAAACTCTTCCTTGCCGGCCTTCACACCGCCGCTCTTTCCACCCTGAAACGCGGTGATGAACTTATCGACGGCCGATTCGAGCTCAGCTTCGGTTTTGTCGTCGAGCACGTTCGTCTCACGCAGGGTGTCGAGGATTTTTGTGTTGCGTCGAAGGTGCTCGAGCAACTCCTTCTCGAAACGCAGCACGTCGGTGACCTCGAGGGTGTCGAGCTTGCCCTTGGTTCCGGCCCAGATCGAGACGACCTGCTCCTCGACGGGGTACGGCGAGTACTGCGGCTGGCGCAGCAACTCGGTCAGGCGCGCACCGCGTGCGAGCTGACGACGGCTAGCGGCGTCGAGGTCGGAGGCGAACATCGCGAACGCTTCGAGCGAACGGTACTGCGCCAGTTCGAGCTTCAACGTTCCCGAGACCTTCTTGATCGACTTGACCTGAGCGTCTCCACCGACTCGCGACACCGAGATTCCGACGTCGACGGCGGGGCGCTGGTTGGCGTTGAACAGGTCGGACTGCAGGAAGATCTGTCCGTCGGTGATCGAGATCACGTTGGTGGGAATGTACGCCGAGACGTCGTTCGCTTTGGTTTCGATGATGGGCAGTCCCGTCATCGAACCGGCACCGAGTTCATCGGACAACTTCGCACAACGTTCGAGCAGTCGCGAGTGTAGGTAGAACACGTCACCGGGGTATGCCTCGCGGCCTGGCGGACGACGGAGCAGCAGCGAAACGGCGCGGTAGGCCTCGGCTTGCTTGGACAGGTCATCAAAGATGATGAGGACGTGCTTGCCGGCGTACATCCAGTGCTGGCCGATGGCCGAGCCGGTGTACGGAGCGAGGTACTTGAATCCGGCGGGGTCGGAGGCGGGAGCGGCGACGATCGTCGTGTACTCCATCGCTCCGGCCTCTTCCAAAGCGCCCTTGACTGCGGCGATGGTCGAGCCCTTTTGACCGATGGCAACGTAGATGCAGCGAACCTGCTTGTTGGTGTCTCCCGACTCCCAGTTCGCCTTCTGGTTGATGATCGTGTCAACGGCAATAGCGGTCTTACCCGTCTGGCGGTCACCGATGATCAGCTGACGCTGTCCGCGGCCGACGGGGATCATGGCGTCGATCGCCTTGATGCCGGTCTGCAGCGGTTCGTGAACCGACTTACGCGCCATAACGCCGGGAGCCTGCAACTCGAGGGCGCGGCGGCCCTCCGACTTGATGGTTCCGAGTCCGTCGATGGGATTTCCGAGCGGGTCAACGACACGACCGAGGTATCCCTCGCCGACGGGGACCGAAAGGACCTCGCCCGTACGGGAGACTTCCTGGCCCGCTTGCACGCCGGTGAATTCGCCGAGGATAACGGTACCGATCTGGTCCTCATCGAGGTTCAGAGCGAGTCCGAGCGTTCCGTCTTCGAACTTGATGAGTTCGTTCGCCATAACGCCGGGAAGGCCGTCGACGTGCGCGATGCCGTCACCGGCGTCAATGACGTGACCGACTTCCTTTGCGCTCGACTTTGACGGCTCGTACGATTTCGCAAAGTCGCCAAGCGCCTTGCGGATGTCGTCCGGGTTGATAGTGAGTTCAGCCATGGTTTTTCCCTTTGTGTGGCGGGCTAGCCCGCGAGTTTCGAGGAGAGTTCTGTGAGCCGCGAGCGGATGCTCGCGTCAATGGTGTCGTTCCCGACCTGGATGGTGAATCCGCCGAGAATATCCGCATCGACAATTTCATCGATGTGGTGTTCACGGTTGTAACGCTTCGAGAGGATTCCGAGGACGCGGTCACGCTGAGCGGAATCAAACGCCTGTGCGACGGTGACGACCGCCACGCCGCGACCGCGCTGGTCGGCGACAAGCGTCTCCGCGTGTGACAACAGCGTGCGGATGCGGCGCCCTCGCGGGGCGCTGACCAGATGGCCAACAATCGCAGCCGTCGAATCGCTCATGCCCTTGAGGACACTGGCGGCGAGTTTCGTTTTGGCCTCGGCCGAACCGCGTTTCGAGTTGAGAGACAGTTCCAGTTCGTTGTTCGCCGCAACGGCACGGCCAACGGCAAACAGTTCCGCCTCGATGTCATCTTTCGATGATTGGGCGACAACGCGGATACCGATTTCTTCGATGCCGTCAAGAAGTTCGGTGGCGGACGACCATGTCTCACCAACGATCACTTTCAGCAAAGCCTGTGCCGACGAATCGAGCTTGCCCAGCACTCCGATGACGAGAGCACCCTTTGCGGATGCCTCGGCGACACGGTTCGAGAGGGCACCACGCAGTGCCGGCGTATTGCCGATTGCGCGACCAGCGTCGAGCACGGCGACACCGGTCGCAACGCTCAATCCGCTCGCCTTCGTGACAGCAGCCTTAGCCGCCGTCAGCGCAACGCGTGATGCACTTCCCATCTACTTGCTCTTCTCGTTCTTTTCGATGTCCGCCAGGAATCGATCGACAATCGCCGATGACGCCTTTGAGTCCTTCACCTGGTCACCGATGACGCGACCCGCGAGGTCGAGAGCCAACTGCCCAACCTCGGACCGCAGCGACTGAATCGCAGCGAGGCGCTCGGCCTCGATCTGCTGATGAGCTTTGGCCACGATGGCCGCGGCGTCAGCAGATGCCTGGTCCTTGAGTTCCGCGAGGATAATCGCGCCCTCGCCTCGAGCCTTGTCCTTGATCTCTGACGCTTCGGTGCGTGCCTCGGCGAGAAGCACGTTGTACTTCTCGAGAGCTTCCGCAGCTTCCTTTTGTGCCGACTCGGCCTGAGCGATGCCGCCCTCGATCTTCTCGGCGCGTGCGTCGAGCGTCTCCTGCATTCTGGGGAGGATGACCCTCCAGAAGAAAAAGAGAACGATTGCGAACGGGACGATCGACCAGACGATGTCGTAGATCTCTGGGATGAGCGGATTCTTGACCGGTTCGGTTTCCGTCGCGGCCAATACCCGCAGGAGTGCGTGCTGCATAGCGAGTCCTTTGGGAAGCGTTAGACGAAGATGAAGCCGGTCGCGATACCAACGAAGGCGAGTGCTTCGGTGAACGCGATACCGATGTACATGAGGACGGTGAGTCGTCCCTGAAGTTCGGGCTGACGCGCAACCGACTCGATCGTCTTGCCGACGACGATACCCACGCCAATGGCGGGTCCGATGGCGGCGAGACCGTATCCGACGGTGGCGATGTTTCCCGTGATCTCTGCGAGAACCATGGTGTTTCCTTCCGTTGTTGACCCGGGTGGGTCAGGTGTTGGTTAGTGTTCTTCCGCCAGCGCGAGCTGGAGGTAGACGGCGGTCAAGAGGGTGAAAACGTAGGCCTGAAGCACAGCGACCAGGATTTCAAAGAGTGAGAAGGCGACGCCGAAGGCGAGCGTTCCGGCTCCAAACACGTAGCCGAACCATTGCCCGAAGCCGAGGAAGAAGAAGTGGGTCGCCGAGAAGAGCAGCACGAGCAGGAGGTGGCCGACGATCATGTTCATGAGCAGTCGAAGCGTGAGCGTGACGGGACGCAACACGAAGGTCGACAGAAGTTCGATCGGGGTGACGACGATGTAGAACGCCTTGGGGACTCCGGGCGGGAAGAGCGCGTTCCGCAGGAATGCACCGGGGTGCTTCTTGAGCCCGGCGTAAATGAAGGTGAGGTACGACACGACGGCGAGAACGAGCGGGATTCCGATGACCGACGACCCGGCGATGTTGAATCCGGGGACGATTCCCGTGATGTTGAGAAACAGGACGAGGAAGAAGATGGTGGTGAGGATCGGCAGGAATCGACGACCGTCCTTTTTGCCCAGCAAATCCTCGGCGATGTTCACGCGAACGAGGTCGAGTCCCATCTCGATTAGCGACTGGAATCGGCCGGGAACGACGGACATCTTGCGAGTTCCCAGCCAGAAGATGAGCACGAGGGCGATGACCATGATCATGCGAATGATCATGATGCGGTTCATCGCGAACGGCGTTCCCTCGAAGAGAACAATGTCGGGGAAGAATTCGGAGATGGAGGGGGCGTGAAACTCAACGCCTGCTGTGAGAACGAGGCTTGACAGTCCGTTCAACACAACTTTCTCCTTGGCTCGAGCGCGGGTACACCGCGCAGGGCGACATTCCTATGAGCCTATCATGTCGACCACAGGGACACGAGCCCTCGAAACGGCAATCACGTCGCTCACGAGTGCCCCGATAACGGCCGCGATGACACTGCCGAGTGCGACGACGGAATTGAGCTCCGTGATGCTCCTAATCACGGTCATTGCGCCGAGGAACAGCACGAATTTGAGTAGCCAGGCGCCGAGAACCGTCGCGAAAAATGCGCCGGAGGCGATCGACCCACCCGAGAGTTTCTGCCCCAGCAGGATTGACGCGGCGGTGACGCCCATGAACACGAACGCGATCAGTGCTCCGACCAGTGCGCTGACGACTCCCGTCCACCCCTCAACCGCATAGCCGATTGCGCCGCCAACACCGGCGATTGCCGCGGTGATGATGGCTCCGAGCACGAGCGATGAGCGAAGCGCGCGGTTCGCGAGCTGAACGGCGGTGGTCACGGGGTGGTCTCCTTTGGGGTGACTGCTGGGTCGGTCTTTCTCTTGCGCGCGAGTGGTGCGAGGGTCAGAAATGTGGTCACGATGAAACCGGCCAACACGATTCCGGCGGCGACACTCGATCGCACAAACATGAACAGCAGAGCGCCGACCGAGGCGACCGTCGTCCAGGCGTAAAGGATGAGCACCGCGCGCAGGTGCGAGTGCCCCATGTCGAGCAAACGGTGGTGCAAGTGTTTGCGGTCCGCTTCGAACGGCGACTTGCCGTTGATCAACCGACGTGTGACGGCCATGACGAAGTCGAGCAGCGGAATGAGGAGGACCGCGAACGGAATGAGGAGCGGGATGAAGGCGGGAATGAACTGTTTGGGGTCAACCGTGCCCGGGTCAACCTGACCCGTAACCGAGATGGTCGAACCCGCCATGATGAGTCCGATGACGAGGGCGCCCGAATCGCCCATGAACATTTTCGCTGGGTACGCGTTGACGGGTAAGAATCCGATGAGCGCACCGCAGAGGGACGCGGTCAGTAGCGTCGCAAGATTGAAATAGTTTTGGTGCCCCGGACCGATGGCGAGGATGTACGAATAGATGAAAAAGACGGTCCCCGCGATGAGCGAAACGCCGGCGACCAGTCCATCGAGTCCGTCGATGAAATTGATGGCGTTCATGACCAACACCACAGCAAAAACGGTGAGGATGAGGGACATGGTCGGAGACAGCAAAATGATCCCGCCGAACGGCAGGCTGACGATCTGTATTCCCGACCAGGCCATGACGCCGGCCGCGATGAGCTGAGCGCCGAGTTTCGTGAGCCAGTCGATATCGAACAGGTCGTCGAGAATCCCGACGATTGCCATCAGGGCGATTGCGATGGACATTCCGATGACGGGGAGTGGGTCGAAGAAGACGCGGTCGAATGCGGGAAGAACGGTCGCTAAAGCAAAAGCGGCCCCGACGCCGAGAACGATTGCGATACCGCCGAGCCGAGGGGTCGGGGTGGTGTGAACGTCCCGCTCGCGAATTCCGGGATAGATCTTGTACTTGTGACTCAAGCGCAACATCAGTTGAGAAGCCGCAAAGCTGACAATGGCCGAGATGAGGCCGACGTAAATGTAGTTCACGACTCGTCCCCCTCGATTGTTCCGAGAAGGTCGCGAATCGCATCGCGCGAGATGACTCCGTCGCGCAGGATTCTGACGGGCTTGCCCGTCAGGGTCGGCGTGCAATCCACAATCGTTGAGCCCGATCGATTTGTCGAAGCCGCACCTGCATCGAGGTAGACATCGACGCTATCGCCCAGCTGTTCGCGTGCTTCGGCAGCGGTCAGCGCTGCCGGTTCGCCCGTTCGGTTTGCGCTGGACACCGCGAGCGGTCCGGTTTCGCTGAGCAGTTCGCGGGCGATGGCGTTGTCGGGAATGCGAACGGCGACCGTTCCGTTGGTGTCGCCCAGGTCCCAGGCCAGTGTCGTCCTGGCCGGAACCACAATCGTCAATCCGCCCGGCCAAAATTCGCCGGCAAGCTTCGTCATTTCGGGGGTCACGGTTTCGGCCAGCGCGGTCAACGTGTCAATCCCACCGATGAGGACGGGCGGTGGCGACTGTCGTCCGCGACCCTTCGCGGCCAGCAAAGCGCGCACGGCGTTGGCGTTGAACGCATCCACGGCGACTCCGTAGACCGTGTCCGTCGGGATAACCACGAGTCGGCCGCGGCCGATCGCACCGCGCGCCATGCGAAGTCCCGTCAGCGCTTCGGCGGTGTCGGCGCAGGAATATGTCGTGCTCATCGTTGTCAGTTTATCCATGAGCGATTAGCGCACCGCGGTGAGTGCTCGTTCGCGGTGAAGGAGGTCCGTGTGAGTTGTCGTGCCGCGGAATCCCGCGTCTGTTGCGATGGCGCGGACGGCGGCTCCCTGGGTGTCGCCGTGCTCCAAAATGAGAACTCCACCCGGTCGCAGCAGTCGCGCTGCGGTGGCGATGAATGTTCGAATGTCGCGCAACCCGTCGTCGCCACCAAACAGTGCCGTTTCCGGGTCGTACCCCAGAACCTCCCTGTCGGCAGGTTTCTCGGCGTCGGGAATGTACGGCGGATTCGTCACGACGACGTCAACGGTTCCGTCGAGTTCGGTGAGGGCAGTGGCGGCATCGGCCTGGACCAGCGTGACGCGACCGTCACCGAGGCGCTCGATGTTCTTTGTTGCCCACTTGTAAGCGTCGTCGAATCGTTCGACCGCAAAGACGAGTGCGTTGGGCACCTCGGTGGCAAGCGCCAGTGCCAGCGCGCCGGTACCCGTTCCCAGATCTACCGCCAGTGGGGATGGGTTCGGAACCTGCGACAGCGCGTCGATCGCCCACTCGGCGACAAGTTCGGTCTCGGGGCGCGGAACGAGAACCCCGGGGCCAACGTCGAGCACGAGATGGCGAAACGGTGACTGTCCCGTGATGTGTTGCAACGGTTCGCGCGCTTCACGGCGATTGCCCAATTCAGCAATTCGCGCAATGTCGTCCGTGGCCAGCTCGGTTCCCATGAACGCTTTGGTGGCGACTTCCCCGCGGGTCCAGCCCGTCACGAACCCGACGAGCAATTCCGCATCCGCGAGAGCGGAGGCGATCCCGGCCCGGCTGAATCGTTCAGCCAGTTCGGAGACGACCTCGCCGACGGTCGCCACGGTTACTCCGACAGCGCCTTGAGCTGGGCTTCCTCGTCGACCTGAATGCACGATTCGATGATGGGGTCGAGTGCGCCGTTCATCACCTGGTCGAGGTTGTACGCCTTGTAGCCGGTGCGGTGATCCGCGATGCGGTTTTCGGGGAAGTTATAGGTGCGGATGCGCTCGGAGCGGTCCATTCCGCGAATCTGGCTCTTGCGGGCCGCGCTGTCGACGGCGTCGCGCTCTTCCTGCTGACGCGCGAGCAGGCGGGCACGCAGAACACGCATCGCCGATTCCTTGTTCTGAATCTGGCTCTTCTCGTTCTGGCACGACACGACGATTCCCGTGGGAACGTGCGTGATTCGAACAGCGGAGTCGGTCGTGTTGACGGACTGGCCGCCCGGACCACCGGAGCGAAACACGTCGATGCGCAGATCGTTGGGGCTGATCTCGACCTCTTCGGGCTCGTCGACTTCGGGGAACACGAGAACGCCGGTCGTCGAGGTGTGGATGCGACCTTGAGTTTCGGTCACGGGCACACGCTGGACGCGGTGCACCCCACCCTCGTACTTGAGGCTCGCCCAGGCGCCCTGGGCGGGATCCGTTGACTTGCCCTTGATGGCGACCTGAACATCCTTGAGGCCACCGAGGTCGCTATCTGTCTTGTCGAGAATCTCAACACGCCACCCGCGACTGTCCGCGTACTGGGTGTACATGCGCAGCAGGTCGGCCGCGAAGAGAGCGCTTTCGGCGCCGCCCTCGCCGCCCTTGATTTCCATGATGACGTCACGGCCGTCGTCGGGGTCGCGCGGGATGAGCAAACGGCGAAGCTTCTCTTCCAGTTCGGGAATCGACGCCTCGAGCGCCGGCACTTCCTCGGCGAACGCGGGATCATCCTTAGCGAGTTCCTTTGCCGCGGCAAGATCGTCGCGCGCCGCCACTAAGAGTTCGTGGGTTCCCACGATCGCGTTGAGTTCGGCGTAGCGACGGTGAAGTTTCTTTGCTCGACCGGCGTCCGCGTGCACGGAGGGATCCGCCAAGTCCAGTTCCAGCTGGGCGTGTTCCGCGAGGAGACCCTCGATCGACTCAAACATGAGGTCCTTAGAGTGCGACGACGCTGGTGGCGATGTCGAGCAGTTCCTCGCGAATAGCCCCGGGGAACCCGTCGGTCGAGTTGTCGATTGTCGCAACAACGGTGAGTGACCCACCGGCCTCGAGCGCGCGGCCGGCACCGAAGAGGCGCTTGGTAGCGGCGAAGACGGCCGAGTCAACCGGTCCGTCACCAATCGGGCGTGAACCCTGGATGACAGCGAGCTGGCTCTTGGCGATGCGCGTCAACGAGTCGATGAGGACAACCACGTGGTGGCCCTTCTCAACGAGTCGCTTTGCGCGGGCGATGGCCAGTTCGGCGACGGTGACGTGCTCGTCGGCGTGGCGGTCGTACGACGATGCTGCGACTTCGCCGCGGACTCCACGGGTCAGCGCGGTGACGTCCTCGGGCAGTCCGTCTGACACAACCACCATGAGGTGTGCGTCGCTCGAGCTGGAGGAAATCTCGGCGGCGAGGTCACGAATGACCGTGGTGCGCGTGGCGCCGGCCGGGGCGTCAACGAGAACGCGATCGCCCTTCTTGACGCCGTCGAAGCGGCCGCGCAAACCAAGGGCTTCCGTGGCGTGGATGGGAGTCAGGTCGGCGAAGTCATCGCGGACGACGGCCTCTTCCGGCGCAGCCCCGTTGACGAAATCGATCGTCGCAAGAGCGTTGTACTTCTGACGGTTCTGGAAATCGTTGTCGCGCGGCTGGCGAATCGCACCGACGACCGCGTCTCCGCGGCGCAGGTTGTACTTCTTCACCTGACCCAGCGCGACATAAATGTCGGCGGGGCTGGCGAGATAACCGGCGGTGCGAACGAACGCATAGTTGTCGAGTATGTCGAGGATTCCCGCTACGGGAATGAGAACGTCGTCGTCGCTGATGGTGTCGAAGTCGTCTTCGCGTCCGCGCCCGCGCTTGCGGCTGCGCTGGCGACCGCGTGAACTATCGGTTCCGCTGTCGTCCCCGTCGGGTCCGTCAGCGGAGTTGTTGTCGGCTGCGTCGCCGTCAGTCTGTGCGGCGGTTGCGGTTCCACGACCGCGACCACGACCGCGGCCACGGCCGCGGGTTCCTTCGGCAGGAGCGTCGCCTTCGGCGGGTGCTTCGGTCGCCGTATTGGCGGCGGCCTTGGTGGCACGCGGAGCCTTTTCCGCCGGTGCGCCTTCGGTCACCTCGATGGGTGCGTCGGGCGACTTCTTGACTGCACGGCGCGGGGCGCGCGTGCGGGGAGCCGATTCGGTCGAACCGGCGTTGTCGATTACAACATCGTTGTTTTCGTTTTCCATGGTGTTACTCCTTCATTGTTGTCACGCCATCGTGGGCAGACACAAGAAGTGACATTCGATGGAGTGATGCTAAACCTGCTCGGACGCCGAATTAGTTTTCGGAGCCATCGGGCAGTACTACAACAGTAGCACCCTTGAAATCGACCGCGAGCATGAGGCACTCCCACTCGTCGCCACCGGTCGCGTCGATGAGATCGGCCGCGCGTTTGCGTTCGACCGGGTCATCGGTCAACACGAGCACCGAGGGGCCTGCACCCGACACAACCGCGGCAAAACCGGCGTCGCGCAGCGAGTGCACGAGTGCGTTCGTGGCGGGCATCGCCTCGGCGCGATATTCCTGGTGCAGCTTGTCTTCGGTCGCTTCGTGTAAGAGCTCCGGGCTTTGAAGAAGCGCGGCGATGAGCAGTGCCGAGCGCGACACGTTGAAAATGGCGTCTTCGTGTGGAACCTGCTCGGGCTGAAGGGCGCGCGCAATCTTGGTGCTCATCGTCGCGGTTCGAGGAACAGCAACGAGCAGCGAGACGCCACGGTGCACGATGAGCTTTTTGTGCTTGGGGCCAGTGGGTGTTGTCCACGCAATGGACAGACCACCGAACAGCGCGGGGGCGACGTTGTCGGGGTGACCCTCGAGTTCCGTTGCGATGTTGAGCAGGCCCTGCGCGTCAATGTCAACGATTCCGTCGAGCAACCCCTTGGCCAACATGATTCCACCGACAATCGCTGCAGACGACGACCCCATCCCGCGCGCGTGCTGGATGTGGTTTTCGCAGACCAGGTCGATGCCGGGAACCGGAATACCGAAATGCTCGAACGTCTTGATGAGCGAGTGCGCGACGAGGTTGGTTTCGTCGGTCGGGACTTCGCCCTCGCCAATTCCGCGAATCGTGACGCGAACACCCGTGGTCTTTGAGACGGTCGCCGTCAACTCGTCGTAAAGCGCCAGCGCCATTCCAAGCGTGTCGAAACCGGGACCAAGGTTGGCGGTCGTGGCGGGAACCTTGACGTGAACCTTTCGGCCCATCGGAACATCGGCGGCCATCTAGTGACCCTTCGACATTCCGAGGACAGAAGCGATCTCGTCGGCGTTGACGGGCACAACGAGCGGTGACACTTCGGAGCCGTCGGCGCGCTTGAGCCCCCACTGCGGGTCTTTGAGTCCGTGGCCCGTGACGGTCAGAACGCAGAGCGCGTCTTTCGGGATTACCCCGGCCTCGGCACGCTCGAGAAGTCCGGCCACCGAGATTGCCGACGCCGGCTCGGCGAAGACGCCAACCTCAGCGGCCAGAACCTTCTGGGCGGCGAGGATGTCGGCGTCGGAAATTGCGCCGAA
The DNA here is from genome assembly GCA_903940225.1 of uncultured Microbacteriaceae bacterium. Lineage (GTDB taxonomy): Bacteria > Actinomycetota > Actinomycetes > Actinomycetales > Microbacteriaceae > MWH-TA3. Next base: position 17,753 of record CAJAKC010000015.1, on the reverse strand, counting down.
ATATCCGTTCGAATCCGCGTGGGCGGCAATCGCAAGATCCCACGACGCTGGCTTGCCGATGCGGATTGCGGTGGCGATGGTTTCGGGATTGTTGATGGGCGCACCATTCACGAGCGGCGCTGATCCCTCTGCCTGGAAGCCGAACATGCGTGGCAAAACGCTGGTCACGCCACGGGCTATTTCTTCGCGGTAACCGCGGTGGTACGCCGTGTAGTTGCCGGCGTTGCCGACGGGGATGAAGTGGAAGTCGGGGGCGCGACCGAGAACGTCGACGATCTCGAACGCGGCCGTCTTTTGCCCCTCGATGCGGTCGTTGTTGACCGAGTTGACGAGGTGAATCGGGTAGTTGTCGGCGAGTTCACGGGCGATGTCGAGACAGTCGTCGAAGTTTCCCTGCAACTGCAGAATCTGGGCATCGTGCGCAACCGCCTGGCTGAGCTTTCCCATGGAAATCTTGCCCTCGGGAACGAGGACGGCTGCGGTGATTCCCGCATACGCAGCGTAGGCCGCTGCGGACGCCGACGTGTTTCCGGTCGACGCACAGATAACGGCCTTCGCACCGTGCTCGACGGCCTTGGAAATCGCCATCGTCATTCCGCGGTCCTTGAACGACCCGGTCGGGTTCATTCCCTCGAATTTGACATAGACCTTGGCGCCGGTTCGAGCCGACAGCGACGGTGAATAGATGAGCGGGGTTCCGCCCTCGCCCAGCGAAATGATGGGTGTCTTCGACGTGACGTCGAGGCGGTCGGCGTACTCGTTCAGCACACCGCGCCACTGATGCGACGCGGGTCGTTTCGCACCAAAGGGGTTTCGCCAGCGCTTCGCCATTACAGACCTTCCACTCGGAGCACACCCGACACGTGTTCCACGACGGGCGAAGCGGCAAGCGCCTCGACTGTCGCGGCGAGATCGGCCTCGATCGCCTCGTGGGTACCGATAACCAGCGTAGCGGTGAGCGAGCCGTCGGTCGCGGTCTTCTGTTCGACCGATTCGACCGATACGCCTTGCTTCGCAAAGATCGACGCAATCTCGGCGAGGGCACCGGGCGCATCCTTGATGTCGAGCGACACGTGGTACCGCGTGTGAATCGCACCGATGGGCAGGATGGGGAACGTTGCGTGAGTGGACTCGGCGACTCCGGGACCGCCGATGACGTGACGGCGTGCTGCGGTGACGAGGTCACCAAGGACGGCCGAGGCGGTCTGGATTCCACCGGCGCCCGCGCCGTAAAACATCAGTGAGCCGGCCGCTTCGGCTTGAACAAAGACCGCGTTGTAGGCGCCGTGAACCGCGGCGAGCGGGTGACTGAGCGGAACCATCGCGGGGTACACGCGCGCGCTGACTCCCTCGGTGCCGTCCGGGCCGACGATGCGCTCGGCGATGGCCAGCAACTTGACGACATATCCCGACTTGCGCGCTTCCTGAACCTGTTCCAGGGTGACCCCGGTAATTCCCTCGCGATACACCGATTCGACCGGCACGTGCGTGTGGAACGCGAGCGAGGCGAGGATGGATGCCTTCTGGGCGGCATCGAATCCCTCGATGTCAGCGGTCGGGTCGGCTTCGGCGTATCCCAGTTCGGTCGCCATCGCGAGGGCGGACTCCATCGATTCACCGTAGGTGTCGATGCGGTCGAGAATGAAGTTCGTCGTACCGTTGACGATTCCGAGAATGCGGTTGACACGGTCACCGGCCAGCGACTCGCGCAGCGGGCGAATAATCGGAATGGCTCCAGCGACGGCGGCTTCGTAAAAGACCTGCGCGCCGACCTGAGCTGCCGCGTCAAAGATTTCGGGGCCGTGATGCGCGAGCAGTGCCTTGTTCGCGGTAATGACGTCGGCGCCTGCGTTGATGGCCGACAGAATCAGCGTGCGGGCCGGTTCGATACCGCCCATTACCTCGATGACGATGTCGGCGTTCCGCACAAGCGTCTCGGCGTCGGTCGTGATGAGGTGAGCGGGAATCGACGTCTCGCGAGCGGACTTCGGGTTGCGCACGGCAACACCGATCAATTCCAACCCGGCACCAACGCGAGCGGCGAGCTCATCGCCGTGTTGCAGAATCTGGTCGGCGACCTGTGAGCCGACACTGCCGGCGCCGAGGAGGGCAATTCGAAGGTTGCGATATTCAATCATCGGGCACCACTTTCAAACGGGGAATGACGGCGTGACGGAGTCAGCCACCGAGGGGCGAGGGGGTTGTTCACGTCAAACCTCACAAGAGTCGTTACACAAGGTGAGGCGAGCGAATCCGGATTGACCCCTGAAGCCGTTATTTAGTTTAGCGAACCGCGCGTCAGAGTGACACTGTCTTCGGCCGCGACCCACGCGAGCATGGCGCACTTGACGCGAGCAACGAATTTTGAAACCCCCGACAGTGACGCCAAGTCACCGTATTCCTCTTCGTCGAGAACGATTTCACCGCGTGACCGCATGGCCTCGCGGAACCCGCCCGCGAAAGTCTCGAACTCGGCGAGCGTCATTCCTTTGGATTCGGCGGCGAGCATCGACGCCGACGCTTGCGAGATGGAACAGCCCGTGCCCTCCCACTCGATGGACTCGATCGTGTTGCCGTCGGCGGACAGCAACACCTGCAGGTTGATCTCATCACCACAGGTCGGGTTGTACTGGTGTGACGGGTAGCCACCGTGATCGATTCCGTAACCGACCTTCCGCTTGTAGTGATCGAGGATAATCTGTTGGTAGAGGCTTTCGAGTTCCATCACGCCACCCCGAAGAATGCGCGAACCTGTGCGAGTGCGTCAACGGCGAACTCCACTTCGGCGAGAGTCGAGTGCACACCCAACGAGATGCGGGTCGACGAATCAACCCCGAGTCGCTTGTGCAACGGCTGAGCGCAGTGGTGTCCAACGCGAACAGCGATGCCCTTCGAATCGAGGAACTGACCGGCATCGTGCGGGTGGACCCCGTCGACCGCGAACGAGACGAGCCCGACACGGTCGACGCCCTCGTCGGTCCCGAGGATGCGCACCCCGTCGACCGCGCTCAGCAGTCGATACAGCTCGGCACCGAGCGATGATTCGTGGTCGGCGACGCGGTCCATGCCGATGTCGTCGAGGAATCGAATCGATTCCGCCCAGCCGATCGCTTGCGTCAGTCGGGGGGTGCCCGGTTCAAACTTGGCCGGCGCGGGCAGGTAGTCGGCCGAATCGAAGTCGACCCGTGTGATCATCGATCCGCCGGTCAGGACCGTCGGCATCTCAGCGAGCGAAGCAGCTGTCCCCCACAGCCCGCCGATTCCGGTCGGGCCATACATCTTGTGAGCCGAGAACGCGATGAAATCGGCACCGGACTCGGTGACGGCGAGGGTCGTGTGCGACGCGGATTGGCAGGCATCGAGAACAACCAGAGCACCGACGCGATGAGCTGCGTCGGAAATCGCGCGGACCGGATTGATGATCCCGAGCACGTTGGACACCGAGGGAAATGCGACGACCCTGGTGCGGTCGGTGAGCACCGATTCGACGGCCGCAACGGTGAGCACGCCACCGTCGGTGACCGGCGCGATGCGTAGGGTGGCACCCGTCGCCTTCGCGACCTCTTGCCACGGAATCAGGTTTGCGTGGTGCTCGCTCTCGGTGTGGACGATCTCGTCGCCCGCGCTCAACGCGAATCGCGCGGGTCCGCCAACGGCACTGGCCAGTCGACATGCCAGCGCAATGAGGTTGATTGCTTCCGTCGCGCTCGACGTGAAGACCAGGTCGTTGGGCCGTGCGCCGATGAACGTCGCGATGGTCGCGCGGGCGTCGTCGTACGCCTCGGTCGCCTCCGCGGCGAGGGTGTGGGCGCCACGGTTGACGGCCGCAGTTCGCGTCAGGGCGAAAGTCGATTCGCGTTCGACCGGTCCAGTGGGGCGAAGTGCTGTCGCCGCGGTGTCGAGGTAGACGAGCGGAACGCCGTTCACGAGCTCGCGCAGTTCGGGGAAAGCCCCTCGAATGCGTTCGGATTCGTCGAGCGAGAACACCGCTACATCCTCTCCGGGGCCGAGACTCCGAGCAGGAATAGTCCGTTGCGCAAAACCTGTCCGGTCGCGTCGTTCAGCCACAGGCGTGTGCGGTGCACGTCGGTGACGTCCTCGTCGCCCTGCGGGGTGACGCGACAGTTGTCGTACCAGCGGTGATAGAACGCCGCGAGTTCCTCGAGGTACCGAGCGACGCGGTGCGGTTCGCGCAATTGGGCGGACTGCGTGACGATGCGCGGGAAGTCGGCGAGCGCCGTCCCCAAGTCGGCCTCGGTCTGGTGTGTCAGCAGGGACGCGTCGAACACCGTGCGGTCCACTCCGGCGGTGGCGGCGTTTTTTGCCACCGCGTTGGTGCGAGCGTGCGCGTATTGAACGTAGAACACCGGGTTGTCATTGGAGTGCTTTTGCAACAGGTCGGGTTCGAGGGTCAGCGGCGAATCGGCCGGGTAGCGCGCGAGGGAATAGCGGAGGGCATCCGTTCCGAGCCATTCACGCAGGTCGTTGAGCTCGATGATGTTCCCGGCGCGCTTGGACAGCTTTGCCCCGTTGATGGACACGAGTTGCCCGATAAGAACCTCGATGTCCTTTTCGGGGTCATCCCCCGCCGAGCCGGCCAGCGCTTTGAGTCGGTGCACATACCCGTGGTGGTCGGCACCCAACAGATAGATCTTGTGCTGGAATCCTCGGTCGCCCTTGGACAGGTAATACGCTGCGTCCGCGGCGAAGTAGGTAAAGATGCCGTTTCCTCGGCGGATAACCCGGTCCTTATCGTCCCCGAAGTCAGTGGTTCGAACCCAGACGGCGTCATCCTCGTCGAACACGTGTCCCTGCGCGCGAAGGCGCTCAATGGACTTCTCGATGAGCGACTCGTCGCCACCCGCGTGCAGGGTGCGCTCGCTGAACCACACATCGAATTCAACGTTAAAGCGCTTCAGCGAATCTTTGATTTCCTGCAGTTGAATGTCGTACCCGATGTCACGAGCGACGATGATGGCCTCCTCGCGGGGAAGCGTTGCCAGGTCGGGTCGGCGTTCCAGTGCTACACGCCCCAGTTCCTGGACGTATTCACCCGGGTAACCGTTTTCGGGAGTCGCTTCGCCGAGCGCAGCGGCCAAGACCGATTCGCCAAAGACGTCCATCTGGGCACCGGCATCGTTGACGTAAAACTCGTTGGCGACATGTGCGCCGGATGCGCGAAGGACCCGGCCGATTGAATCGCCCAGTGCCGCCCAGCGGGTGTGCCCGATGTGTAGCGGGCCGGTGGGGTTCGCCGAGACGAACTCGAGGTTGATGTTCTGACCAGCGAGCGAATCGTTGTGACCGTATTCGTCACCGGCGGTCAGGATCGTGCGGGCGATTTCGCCGGCGGCCGCCGCATCGAGGGTGATGTTGAGGAATCCCGGTCCCGCGATGTCGATCGACGTGATGCCGTCAATTTCGGCGAGCGCCGCCGTCAATTCCTCGGCGAATTCGCGAGGGTTCAGGCCGATTCGCTTGGATAGTTTGAGAGCAATCGATGTCGCCCAATCGCCGTGGTCGCGATTTTTGGGCCGTTCGAGCGCGACGATCGAGTCGTCGATTTCCGATGCCACCGACTCATCACGTGTGGCAACCAACCGACGGACGACGTCGGCTATTGCGCGGCTGAGCGATTCGGGGTTCACCCCTCAATCGTAGTCGCACCCATGATTGCCCCAATTGGTAGGCTGGCGGTCAAGCCCCTTTAGCTCAGTGGATAGAGCGTCTACCTCCGGCGTAGAAGGTCGCAGGTTCGAATCCTGTAGGGGGTACAGGTTCCCCGTGAAGGTTTTGCGCCATAGTAGAACTATGACGAATAGCGACGGAGCAACCATTCCGACCACGCGCACAGACCTCGTCGAATGGGTCGCGCAGATTGCGGCGCTCGCGCGCCCCGACACGATCCACTGGGTTACCGGCTCGGCCGAGGAACGTCAGATGCTGATCGACGTGATGCTTGAGGCTGGGACGATTGAACAGTTGAACCCCGAACTGCGCCCGGACTCCTATGTCGCCCGCAGTAACGAAAGTGATGTGGCGCGCGTCGAATCCCGCACCTTCATCTGTTCGGAGAATGAACGTGACGCCGGACCCACCAACAACTGGGCGGACCCGAACGAGATGCGCTCGACGTTGCGCGGTCTGTTCACGGAATCGATGCGCGGCCGCACGATGTATGTCATCCCTTTCCTCATGGGACCGGCGGGCTCGCCCGTCACTCGCGCGGGAGTCGAAATCACGGATTCCCCCTACGTCGTGATGTCAATGGGAACGATGACCCGCATGGGTCGACACGCGTTGGACGTTATCGAGTCGGGCGCGGATTGGGTGAAAGCAGTCCACTCGGTGGGTGCCCCTCTCGCCGAGGGAGCGAAAGATGTGGCGTGGCCGTGCAATTCGGTCAAATACATCACCCACTTCCCCGAGACTCGCGAGATCTGGTCGTTTGGCTCGGCCTATGGCGGAAACGCTCTGCTGGGCAAAAAGGCGTTCGCCTTGCGCATCGCGTCGGTCATGGCGCGTGACGAAGGCTGGCTGGCCGAGCACATGATGCTCATCAAGGTCACGTCGCCCGAGGGGCACGTCAAGCACATCGCCGCCGCATTTCCCAGCGCGTGTGGCAAAACGAACTTTGCCATGCTGCAGCCGACGATTCCGGGCTGGACGGTGGAAACCATCGGCGACGACATCGTATGGATGTGGGTCGATGACGACGGCCGCCTGCGCGGGATCAACCCGGAAACCGGATTCTTTGGTGTCGCACCGGGAACGAGCGACCAGTCGAACCCCGTCGCAATGCAAACGATGGTCGGGAATACCGTGTTCACCAACGTTGCCGTCACCGACGACAACGACGTGTGGTGGGAGGGGATGACGAAAGAGAAGCCAGCGCACCTCATTGATTGGCACGGTAAAGACTGGACCCCGGAATCCGAAAACCCCGCTGCGCACCCGAACTCACGCTTCACGGTGTCCATCGCGCAATGCCCCACGGCTTCGCCCGATTGGAACAACCCCGACGGTGTGACTATCGACGCGATCATCTTCGGTGGCCGGCGGCGCACAACCATGCCGCTCGTTGTCGAATCACGGAACTGGCAGCACGGTGTGTATCTTGGCGCGACGATGGCCTCTGAGCGCACCGCTGCCGGCGAAGGCACGGTGGGTGAACTGACCCGCGACCCGTTCGCAATGGCACCCTTCACCGGATACCACGTGGGCGACCACTGGGCGCACTGGCTGTCGATCGGCGAGCGCCTCGCGGCCGGTGGTCACGCGCCTCACATCTTCCACGTGAATTGGTTCCGACGCGGCGACGATGGCCGGTTCCTGTGGCCCGGATTCGGCGACAACATTCGTGTCGTTGACTGGATTGTCAAGCGACTGGGCGGAGAGGTTGGCGCGAACCCGTCCCCCATTGGCAATCTGCCGCTGCGCGACGACCTGAACGTTGATGGCCTCAGTTTTCATGGAGACGATCTCACCGAACTGCTCACCGTTGACCCCGCCGTGATCTCGGGTGATGCACTTTCGGCCCAATCGGTGCTCGAGGTTGCGGGCAAACGCGCCCCGCGAGCGTTGTGGGATGAAAATGCCGAGACTCTGCGGCTGTGCGCGACGAGATTGTCGTAACCAAACCGTAACGTGTCCCTGACCTTTCCCACCGCCCAGGGCCGATAAGGTCGAGTCAAAGGAGGCCCCCATGCAGGTCGTTCGCCCACTTATTGGTGCAGCAGTGACGGGGGTGTTCTTGCTCAGCGGGTGTTCAGGCGGCGTCAGCCCAGAACCAACCGCAACCTCGGCAGCCCCGTCACCGTCCGCAACGGAGACGACGCCTGAGGGCGACGGTACCTTCGGCGCTCCCGCCGATTGCACCGCAATTTTGCCCCAAGACCAGGTCGACTCTTACTCAGCAGAGAACATCGTGCTTCTCGCGGGCCCGGGTGGCATTTATGGCGATGAGCTCATCCCCGACCCGACCCCTGAAACGATCGCCGGCGGTATCTCCTGTTATTTCGGTTATGACAACGAAGATCCCAACCAGATACAGATCTATTCCGTCGTATCCGTCGCAGAGGTCACCGCGGGCAACCGCGACAGCATCATGACGGAATTAAGCGAACAGGGGCTGAATGAGGGAACCGACGCAACGGGTGCGGCGACCTACGCGATTATCGGCGACACCGCCGCCAACGTTCCCGCGATGTACAACGTGGTCGACGACTACTCGTGGATTTCGGTCATCTCCGTGTTCGGTGGCGAAACCTTCTTTGAAGAGAACGTGGCCATCGCCGGAATGGTGCACGACCAGGTTTACAACTAGCCACGATGCCGATCCGAACGGATCGCGTTCATCCGTCGTGGTGCGAGGTTTTCGAGTCCCACGCCGACGCAATCGCCATAATTGGCGAGCGTCTCGACCGTGATAGGACAGCGGGTATCCACCATTTGCCCGACAGCGCGTCGATCCTGCGGGCGTTCGCACAGCCCCTCGATTCAGTGCGAGTCGTTATCGTCGGCCAGGACCCTTACCCGACTCCGGGACACGCGGTCGGGCTGTCCTTTTCGGTTGACCGTGACGTACGCCCTCTCCCCCGAAGCCTGACGAACATCTATCGCGAATTGAACGATGACCTGAATATCGAACCCGCGGCGCACGGTGATCTGACTCGCTGGGCTGAATCCGGGGTGCTGCTGCTCAACCGCGTCTTGACCGTGCAATCGGGCAGGGCTGGCTCCGATCGCGGAATCGGGTGGGAAGCACTGACCGCGAGTGCCCTTGAGGCTCTCGCCCGTCGCGGTGGCCCGCTGGTGGCGATTTTGTGGGGCAACGACGCACAGACGGCGTCCGCGTTGTTGGGACACGTTCCGATCATCGCCTCGGCTCATCCGTCCCCGTTATCCGCTCGAAAGGGGTTCTTCGGCTCGCGGCCGTTCTCGCGCGCGAACGATTTACTTGTCCAACAGGGTGGGCAACCGATCGACTGGCGCGTTTAGAGTTGTTGACGTGACTGGACTCACCTTCCGCCCCGCGACCACTGCCGATGCACCCGTGCTCGTCGACATCTACAACTTTTACGTCTCGACGTCGACGGTCACCTTCGACCTGGACAGATGGACGGCCGCGGACATGGAACACAAGATGGAAACGGTCGCAAAACTCGAGATGCCGTTCATCGTCGCAGAACTCGACGATGACGTCGTCGGATATGGCTACCTGTCGACATGGCGAGACAAGTGCGCCTACGAGACGACGATGGAGAACACCCTGTATTTGCGCGCCGATTCCCGCGGGCGGGGAATCGGCGGGCCACTCCTTGATGAACTTGTGCGACTCGGTGCCGTGGCGGGCGTGCGCGAAATCATTGCCGTCATCTCGGCCAGCGCCGACGCCGTCCCGTCGATTCGCCTGCACGAGAAGGCAGGGTTCGCCCGCGTGGGCGAGATGCCCAACGTCGGCCGCAAGTTTGATGAATGGCTGGGCGTTGTCATGCTGCAAAAGTCACTCGCGTAACAATTCGTCGCTTCGTTACGCACTGTTTCGGCGAGAGTGGCGCAGGGTGCCGTCGGTTCCTAATGTGAAGTATCCGAACCGAACAGGAGTGACACCATGTCATGGAAATTTGAAACACAGCAGATTCACGCAGGAGCTGTCGCCGACCCCACGACGAATGCGCGTGCCGTGCCGGTCTACCGCACCACCGCGTATACGTTCAACAGCGCCGAACATGCGAAGAACCTCTTCGCTCTGGCGGAGTTTGGAAACATTTACACCCGAATCATGAACCCGACGCAAGACGTCGCAGAAAAGCGTATCGCCGCGCTGGAGGGCGGAACCGCGGCTCTCATGCTTTCCTCGGGGCAGGCCGCCACCACGTTTGCGATTCTCAACATCGCGGGTGCCGGTGACCACATTGTGTCGTCATCGAGCATCTACGGCGGCACGTACAACCTGTTCCATTACACGTTCGCCAAGCTCGGCATCGAGGTCACGTTCGTCAACGACCAGGACGACCTCGACGAGTGGAAGCGTGCCGTTCGCCCCAACACGAAGGCGTTCTTTGGTGAGACGATCGCCAACCCTCGGATCAACATCCTCGACATTGAGGGCGTTGCCGGCGTTGCACACGACGCGGGTATCCCGCTTCTCGTTGACAACACCATCGCAACCCCGTACCTCATCCGCCCGTTCGAGCACGGCGCCGACATCGTCATTCACTCGGCAACCAAGTTCCTCGGCGGTCACGGAACCGTCGTCGCGGGCGCGATTGTCGACGGCGGAAAGTTCGCGTGGTCCAAGAACGTCGAGAAGTTCCCCGGCCTCACGGAGCCAGACCCGTCGTACCACGGAGCGTCGTTCACCACAGTTCTCGGTGACGGAATCGCCCACATCATCAAGGCACGAGTTCAGTTGCTGCGCGACATCGGTGCGGCCGTCGCGCCCGACAACGCGTGGGCAGTGATCCAGGGAATCGAAACCCTCTCGCTGCGCATCGAGCGTCACGTGGAGAACGCGCTTGCCGTCGCGAAGTGGCTGGAGGCGCACGCCGATGTCGCGACCGTCTTTTACGCCGGACTCGAATCAAATTCGAACTACGCCGCGGCGAAGAAGTATGCACCCAAGGGAGCCGGGGCGATTCTGTCCTTCGAACTCAAGGGTGGTGTCAAGGCCGGTCGGGCTCTGGTCGAGAACATGGAACTGTTCAGTCACGTTGCCAACATCGGTGATGTCCGCTCGCTGATCATCCACCCCGCATCGACGACGCACTCGCAACTCAGCCCGGAAGAGCAGTTGTCCTCGGGCGTTACCCCCGGACTGGTTCGCCTGTCGGTCGGCCTCGAGCACATCGACGACATCATCGCCGACCTCGAGCACGGTTTCGCTGCAGCACGCAAAGCCAAGTAACGCAATCCGCGACGGGGTTGAGTCTTCGGACTCAGCCCCGCCGTTGTTTCCCGTGAGAGGATTGACGAACCATGGATTGGCAGACCTCGGAAGAGACCGTCCCTTCGGCCTTCGTGACCGAAGGGTCGATGCGTGTTCTCGGCGCCCCGCCCGTTACCGGTGCGTGGCGCGACGGCGATCACCCGGGGAAACGGAAGTTTGCCCAACTCGGTGACCTTCCTCTCGAGAGCGGCAGAACATTGCCGCGCGCACGAATCGCCTTTGAAACGTGGGGTACGCCCAACGCCGACATGTCGAACGCCGTCATGGTCATCCACTCGCTCACCGCGGATTCGCATCTCGCGGGACCAGCCGGTCCCGGCCATGCCATCGATGGTTGGTGGGGTGGGGTCGTGGGTCCCGGGCTCGGCATCGACACGGACAAGTGGTTTGTCGTGTGCCCGAACACCCTCGGCGGTTGCCAGGGCTCGACCGGCCCGTCGACCGTCACCGCTGACGGCCGCGAGTGGGGTTCACGCTTCCCCTATCTGACGGTTCGCGACCAAACCGCGGCCCTTAAAGCGCTTGCTGACCAGCTCGGAGTGAGGAGGTGGGCCGCCGTCATCGGTGGGAGCGCCGCGGGAATGTCGGCGCTCGAATACGCCGTCACCTACCCCGCTGAAGTCGAGCGCGTTGGGTTGCTGGCGACCAGCGCGGTGACCAGTGCCGACCAGATTTCGCTCAACACCATTCAAATCGAAGTGATCCAGATGGATCCGAACTTTAATTCCGGCGACTACTACGACGAAGAGCAAGGTCCATTTCGCGGACTTGCCCTAGCTCGCCGAATCGCGATGCTGTCGTACCGCGCCCCCGCGGAATTCAACGAACGATTCGACCGCGCGTGGCAGAGTGAAATCTCTCCTCTGGGTTCCGGTGGCCGATTCGCCGTCGAGTCCTACCTCGACTTCCACGGAAACAAGTTCACGAGACGCTTTGACGCGAATTCGTACATCTCACTGGTCGAGGCGATGAATTCGCACGATGTGACCCGCGGGCGCGGATCGCTCACTGAGGTGCTCGGTGCCGTGTCGGCCACCGCGCTGGTTCTCGGCATCGACTCAGACCGCTGTTTCCCGCTCGAACAGCAGGTCACCCTCGCCGCGCACCTGCCGAATCATCTCGGGGGAAGCAACGCTCACCTGCTGTCATCCCCGTTTGGGCACGACGCCTTCCTCATCGACGACACGTCGGTTTCGGCCCTCATTCGCCAGCTCCTCGACGCGTAACTCGACCAGCAGAGCAATCGCCGCCGTCGCAAACAGTGCGACCTCGCAGATGTTTCGAGCTGTGAGGAGGGCGAGCGGCGCCGGGTCCAGCGACAGAAAATCGAAGTACGCGTAGGGGTAGAGCACGTGGGTCAGAAATGCGATCGCGCCAATGAGCCCGATCAGAATCGGCGACCACCGCGGATGCCAGTAGAGCACCAACGCAATGATGGCAACGCCCAGCCACGAAACGAACTGCGGTGATCCGACCTTGTTGAATACGATGAGCAGTGAAATCAGTGTGGTCAGAGCCAGACCAAGGATATGCGTCGTGATTTCGCCGACCATTCGTATCCGGTGCAGGACGATCCGCGCCGCCAACGCCCCGAGCGCAAGGATCTCGATGAGGGTCAGGGCGGAAGCGACGGCGGCGGTCGAATCCCCACTGATTTCAAATGTGAGAAGTTCGCTCGAATAGACGATTGCCGCGAAGCCACCCCCAAACGCCTCCCACAACCACGGGGTTGCCGCAACCGCTTCGACCTGAATACCGCGACCCTGCTGGTCGCCCAAGAAACTGAAGACGTTGGCGAAGCCGCCGACGGTAATCCCGATTGCGCCCAGGGCAACAGCGGTACCGACCGCCCACAGGGCGATGGTGCGCGCGCGGGTCGTGAGCAGCGACGAGAGCCCGAGAATGATGGGCCACACTTTGACCCACGTTGCAACCGCGATTAGCGCACCCGCAACGCGCGGGTTCGAATCAGCGAGTGCAATCACGACCACCCCGAGAGCAACGGTGAGCACATCAATCCGGCCAATCGAGATCGGACCAAGCAGGGCAAGGAACCCGACCCACGCGAGCGCTGCGCGCGACGAGTGTTCTCGAACGAATGAAAACGCAACCGCGTTGACCACGACGACGAAACCAAACCAGCCGAGCACCCCGAGAGCACCGAAATACATCGGAATCAGCGCTCCGAACGGATACACGCCCTCGGCGGTGAGCCCCTGCCATCCCCCGCCGGAAATCCCCTGACCGATCCACTGTGGATACGTGAACAGGACATCCCCGAGTGGACCGTTGGGGGCGAGGAGGTTTTCGGCGATGAGCACGAGGTGGACCGCCGCGAAAATTCCCCAATCACGCACGGCGCGCATCACGAGAGCGACCGATCGATGAGCACGTCGCCAGCCTAACCACCCGTCCGCTCGTAAACTTGTGGCATGACTGTTCCCGCACTTTTCCAGCCCCTCACCATCCGTTCGGTGACATTCCGTAACCGCATCTGGCTCTCGCCGCTCTGTGAATACTCGGCGGAACAGGACGGTGTTCCAACCGACTGGCATCTCGCGCACCTCGGGTCCGTCGCGATCGGTCGCGCGGGACTCGTCATGACCGAAGCGACGGCCGTCAACGCAGTGGGACGCATTTCCCCTCACGACGTCGGCATCTGGACGGATGCCCAAGAGGCCACGTGGAAGCGAATCGTCGACTTCATCCATTCCCAGGGAGTCGCAGCGGGGATCCAACTTGCGCACGCCGGCCGTAAGGGCTCAACTGCTCCAGGGTGGGGCGCCGACTACGACGACACCACACCTCCCGAAAAGGGAGGATGGACAACCGTCGGTCCGTCAACGCTCGCCTTCGGTGATTACGCCGCTCCGGTTGCTCTCGACCGCGCGGGCATTGACGAAACAATCGCGGACTGGGTCGACGCAGCGAAGCGCGCGCTGCGCGCAGGATTTGACGTGCTCGAGATTCACGCCGCCCACGGTTACCTCGTGCACCAGTTCCTGTCGCCGATTGCCAATGACCGCACAGACGAATACGGCGGCTCCCTCGAGAACAGAGCGCGCCTGCTGTTGCAGATTGTTCGTGCCGTGCGCGAGGTCGCCGGCGACGACGTCCCCATTTTTGTGCGCGTCAGCGCGACGGACTGGACTCCGGAGGGGCTTCAATCAGCCGACATTGAGCAAGTAGCGGCGTGGGCGCACGACGCGGGGGCCGACCTCATCGACACCTCGAGCGGTGGAATTCAATCGGGAATTCCCATCTCGACTGGTCCCGGATACCAGGTTGCACTCGCCTCGGGCATCCGGCACACCGCCGAGGTTCCCGTCAACGCGGTCGGACTGATCACCGATCCACATCAGGCCAACGACATCGTCGAATCGGGTCAGGCGGATGCCGTCATGCTCGGTCGCGAGCTCATGCGCGACCCGCACTTCGCCTTCCGCGCGTCAACAGCGCTGGGCTACAAGCTTCCCTATTGGCCCGAGCAGTACGAGCGCGCCCAGCCCTAACGTCCGAGGACGTCGAGGTTAGTGGCGGCGCGTCGCGTCTTGGACTTCGCCAATGAGCTCTTCGATGATGTCTTCGAGGAAGAGGACCCCGACGGTGTCACCGTCCGCGTCGAACACGCGCGCGATGTGCGCTCCGGTACGACGAAGTTGCGCGAGCGCGTCCTCGAGGTCGAGACCGCGATACAGAGACGTCAACTGACGGATGCGTTTAGCCGGAATCGGGTCGTCGTTGTCACGACCGATGACGTCCTTAAGGTGGATGTACCCGGTTGGTTCACCAGCCTCGTCCAGCAACACGTAGCGGCTGAATCCGCGCTGGGCAACTTCGCGTTCCACATCGGTCGGGGTCGCCCCTTCGCGCAACGCCACAATGTCGGCGATGGGGACGGTGATGTCGGAAACTTTTTTCGACGTGAACTCGATCGTCGCCGAAACAGCGCCCGAACGATCGTCAAAGATTCCTTCCTTTTGCGACTGTTCGACGATGGTCGCCATCTCGTCCAGCGTGAAGACCGACTGCGCTTCGTCCTTGGGCTCAAAACCGCTAAGTCTCACCAACCCGTTGGCCATCGCGTTGAGAAGCCAGATGAATGGCTTGAAGATGAACGCGATTCCGGCCAGCGGCGGAGCCAGAAGGAGCACCGCGCGATCGGGAATCGAAAACGCGAGGTTTTTGGGGACCATTTCACCGACGACGACGTGCAAGACAGTGACGACAAGGATTGTCAACACGAGCGCGATTATCGAAATCGACTCAGCCGATAGCGGAAGGCCGTGCAGGACGTCGTCGAAAAGGTGGTGCAGAGCGGGTTCGGACACTCCCAAAATAAGGAGCGAACAGATGGTGATTCCCAGCTGTGAGGTCGCCAGCATGAGCGACGCTCTCTCCATCGCTCCGAGTGCAACCTTCGCCGCCCACGACCCCGACTCGACGCGCGGTTCAATTTGGCTGCGTCTCGCCGCAACAACGGCGAATTCCGCACCCACAAAGAATGCGTTGATGAGCAGCAGCACAGCGAGCCAACCGATTCCCGAATAATCAGTCATCGTCCACCTCGCTCAGGGTGAATCGCACGCGATCGATGCGGCGGCCGTCCATGCGCTCAACAACAAATATGCCACCCAACGCTTCGTGCGACTGCCCGGCTTCCGGAATGTGTCCCCACTCCGAAAGGAGCCAGCCACCGACGGTTTCCCACGGGCCGTCGTCGGGAACATCGATTCCGGCGCGCTCTCGCAGCTCATCGGGTCGCAGCGACGCGGGGAAGGTCAAGGAATCCTTACCCTTGACGACGTCGGCCTTCGCGCGGTCGTGCTCGTCACTCACTTCACCGATTAGTTCTTCGATGAGGTCTTCCAGCGTCGCGATTCCCGCGGTTCCGCCGTATTCGTCGACAACGAGAGACATTTGGTAACCGCGAGTTCGCAATTCCCCAAGGAGGACGTCGAGCTGCATTGTTTCGGGAACGCGGAGTGCTTCGGTCAGAAGCGCGCCGGCGGGAACCTCGGCGCGACGTTCGCGGGGAACGGCAACGGCCTGTTTGACGTGAACAACGCCGACGACGTCGTCCGCATCCTCGTCGATGACCGGGAACCTCGAGAAGCCCGTCTTTCGAGCCAGCGCAATGATGTCGTCAGCCGATTCGCCGACCTTGATCATCGCAACACGGGTTCGCGGGGTCATAATGTCTTGCGCTTGGTGCTGGGCGAACGACAACGCCTTACCGAGGAGAGTCGCCGTGTCCTCTTCGAGACCTCCGTGAATGGACGAGTGCCGCACGGCAGATGCGAGCTCTTCGGCCGTGCGGGCCGAGGAAAGTTCCTCTTTGGGCTCAATTCCGAAGACTCGAACAATCGCATTTGCCGACTTCACCAACAACCAGATGAAGGGGCTGAACACCCACGTGAACGCCAATTGGAACGGTGCGACAACCTTGATGACCCTCCGCGGAGCGGACAGTGCGAGGTTCTTGGGATACAACTCACCGATGATCATCGAAAGGACCGTCGCCAGGGTGACCGATGTGATGACGCTCACGACGGGGGCAACCCCGGACGGGATTCCCCACGAGCGGAAAACGGGCTCCACCATCGTCGTGATTGCGGGCTCCATCGTCCATCCCGTGAGCAACGTCGTCAGCGTGATGCCCAGCTGCGCCGATGATAAGTGCGTCGAGGTTCGCTTTAGGGCCGTAATTCCGGCGGAGAACCCGTGCTCGCCCGCATCGCGACGTGCCTCGAGGTCACTTCGGTCAAGTGTGACCAGCGCAAATTCAGACGCAACAAAGAAACCGGTACCGATTGTGAGCGCAACGCCCAGTAGGACAAACAACCACTCCGTCACGCGACACCGCCCGATTCGGTGCGGTCGCGTGACCCGCAACTATGACTGCCGTCCACGAGTTCAGCATAACTTGCGCAACGCCCCGCGGGATGGCATTGCACCCACCCGTCAGTCGGTAGGCTAAATGACGGTGGTAGCACTCCGCCGTCCACAATCTCACATACGAGGTGACAAGAAGCAGTGTCCAACGACGGTTCGACTGACACTCCCGCATCCGACGATTTCGGGGCCAACGGCTGGCTCGTCGAAGAGATGTATGCATCGTGGGTGAAAGACCCCGCCTCGGTTGATCCGTCCTGGATTCCCACACTGCAGAAGTTCGCATCGCATGTCGGTGAAAACCCGACCGGTCCGATTTCCACGAGCCAACCAACTTCTCGCACCACGTCCGTCGGACCGATCGCGACCCCGATCCCCGCTCAAGCGCCGGTCACTTCGCGCCCGTCCGAGCAGACGGATGAATCCTTAGTCACCCCGCTCAAGGGGATGGCCAAGTCGTTGGCGTCGAATATGGACACGTCGCTGTCGGTCCCCACCGCGACGAGCGTTCGGTCGATCCCCGCGAAGCTCATGATCGACAATCGGATTGTCATCAATAACCACCTCCGACGCACGCGCGGCGGGAAGGTCTCGTTCACCCACATCATCGGGTGGGCGATGATTCGCGCCATAAAGGCGTTCCCGTCGCAAAACGTTTCGTACGACGAGCCCGAGGGAACCCCTTCGCTGGTCGTCCCCGCGCACATAAACCTTGGGCTTGCGATTGACGTTCCGAAAGCGGACGGAACCCGCGCACTCCTTGTCCCCGGTATCAAAAAAGCCGAGCAGATGTCGTTTGCGGATTTCCTCGACGCCTACGAGGACGTGGTCGCCCGTGCACGCGCGAATAAGCTCACCGCCGACGATTTCGAGATCGGAAGAGCTCGTGTAGGGAAAGAGTGTGCCT
>CAJAKC010000014.1 GCA_903940225.1 uncultured Microbacteriaceae bacterium | reverse complement strand
GGGTCGACCGGCGGGGTCGTCACGTTCGGGTCGGGCAGAACGCCGAGGTCGATGAGCTGCTGTTCGATTGCTCCGAGTTGCTGGGTCAGGTTGGCGTCGAACAGCGCCGCGAGTTCTTCCGGCGTCAGGGTGCCGGTGCCATCGACGGCTGCGGCCGCCGCGTCGGTGACGGACGCTTGGATGAGTCCGTTGTTGATCGCCTCAAGGACGACGGTGTGAAGAGTTGTCGAATCCGCCAATCCCAGTTGGGTTGCAACGGCGGATGTGAGGTAGTTCGTGATCTCGTCGGTCGTCGCCGCATTCGCTGACGTCGAGACGAAACCTCCGAACCCGATAACGCTGGCCGCTGCGACGATCGCAAGGGCTTTCTGGACTCTGTTCATGTTTCCTGTCCTTTCGGTGAAGCCCCGTGTTGGGCTCATTCCGAAATTAGGACGGATAAACAGCGGTTTCCAGCGACTTTGACGTCCCTTGTACGGGACTTGGACGAATCTTTACCGAGCGATGGGTAAAACGACTTCGTTGTGCCGCAGGAAGCCCGGTTTCCAGGGCGGATCGAATCGCGCGATGCGCATCGTGCCGGTGACGGCGATGCCCTTTTCGGCAAGGACAGCACGCAATTCCTTTTCCTTGTCGGTGACGTTTGAGGTCGAGGTGGTCCCCGAGAATCGCAGGGCAGCCGCCATGAATTCGGGCGATTCACGCAGCGAGACACTGGAACCGGCCGGTCGCGGCATCGATTCGAGTGACATGCCGTCGGGCATGACGAACGACACCATCCACGAACCACGAGCGCTCGGTTCCTGCACAACCGGTGCCGTCATCGCAATGTTGTTTTGCGAGATGTAGCGCACCAACGGCCCGAACCCGATGCTGCCGGCCGTGGAATAGTCGGCATTGACGTCGACATCCGCCATCACGCACGGGTGGTATCGACGAATCTCGACTCGGCCAATCCGTTCGACGACGTCGTATTTCTGTTGTTCGGTCATGACTCGATTGTCCCACGCCTAAAACAGAAAAGCCCCCGCGTCAGCGAGGGCCTCTCTGGTGAAAGCGTGATTACGCCTTGGGCGCCGAGGTGTCTTTCGGCAGGGCGGCCTTGGCGGCCTTCGCAATGGTCGCGAAGGTGGCGGCGTCGTTGACCGCGAGGTCAGCGAGCATGCGACGGTCAACCTCAATCCCCGCCAGAGCAAGGCCCTGGATGAGACGGTTGTAGGTGATGCCGTTGAGGCGTGCAGCGGCGTTGATGCGCTGGATCCACAGGCGGCGGAATTCACCCTTCTTTGCGCGACGGTCGCGGTAGGCGTAGTTGAGCGAGTGTACGACCTGCTCTTTCGCCTTCCGGTACAGACGCGAGCGCTGGCCGCGGTAACCCTCAGCGCGCTCGAGTGTGGTGCGGCGCTTCTTCGCCGCGTTGACTGCGTTCTTTACACGTGCCATTTCAGTTCCTTAATTCGAGCTCGGGTTACTTACCGAGAAGCTTCTTGATGACCTTGGCGTCTGCGGGAGCAAGAACGCGGTCCTTGTTCATGCTGCGCTTGACGCCGCTGCTCTTGACTTCGAGGTTGTGGCGCATTCCAGCACCCTGCTTCTTGATCTTTCCGCTACCGGTGATCTTGAAGCGCTTTTTCGCACCCGAGTGGGTCTTTTGCTTCGGCATGGTTATTCCTTCTCTGATTCGGCTGGGGCGGTTGTGGCCGTTGCGGCTTCCGCTTTTGCCTCTGACTTGTTTTTCATAGGGGCGATGACCATCGTCATATTTCGGCCGTCGACGGTCGGTGAGTGTTCGACACTTCCGTATTCGGCAACTGCCTCCGCGAATTTCTGCAAGAGACGGACGCCGGCCTCGGGACGAGACTGTTCACGACCTCGGAACTGAATCATGGCCTTGACCTTGTCGCCCCCCTTGAGGAACGTGATCGCGTGCTTGAGCTTCGTTTCGTAATCGTGGACGTCAATCTTCAAACGGAAGCGGACCTCTTTGAGGACCGTCTGCACCTGGTTGCGGCGCGCTTCCTTCGCTTTCTGAGCGGCTTCGTATTTGAATTTCCCGTAGTCCATAATCTTGACCACAGGAGGCTTCGCCTCCGGAGCTACTTCGACAAGATCAAGGTCTGCTTCGCGTGCAAGACGCTGTGCCACCTCGAGCGTGACGACGCCAACCTGTTCTCCTACCGGCCCAATGAGTCGGACCTCGGGAACGCGGATGCGCTCATTAATTCGCGGTTCTGTGATGTTGATCTCCTTGTGTTCTGCTAGCGCCCGGCGGACCGGTCGCGGCGAGCATCGCCCCAAGGAAACACAGAAACCAAACCCCTGACGGGGACGCACCCTTTCGCTACCGGTTTCCCGGTGGAGTACAACGACCCGACAACCCTCTTACGATTGACAGGTGGGATTTCTCCACTTCCTTGTTCGAGTTACCTCGAAACCTCCATCAGAATAGCAGGGAACGCGCGGTCGCGCGACCCGAGCCCGAAGGACTGTGTATGAACGACTCTCACGACGCCGCGATGGATATCGCCGATGTGCCCGCGGTTGAGGTGTTGCAGGGCGTCGCCGTGCACCTGATGTCCGCCGCCGCCGTCAAGGTGGGCTTGGCCGAGGACGTCGAACCCGACCTCGCCGAGGCACGAATGCTGATTAACGCGCTGGCCGGTTTCATGACGGCCGCCGCCCCGGAACTGGGCGACCACCACGCCCGCCCGTTGCGTGACGGGTTGCGGTCGCTGCAGTTGGCGTTCCGTGAAGCATCGATGATTCCCGACGAGCACGGCGCTGGTCCCGGCGAAAAGTGGACCGGTCCCGTCAGCTAGGTCGCAGTTGGATTTCGACCGAGTCGGTCGCGGCATTCAGCGTTTCGCTCGCGGCGACGTGGTGCTGAACCTTTGCTAGTGCTGCAGTGAGTTCGTTTTCGTCGAGCCCGGCGGGCAGAGTGATGACGATTCGCAGATCGGGGCCGTCGCCGGTTGCGGTCGGGTCTCCCGCGGCGAGCGCCAGACCCAGAACGGTGTCGGTGTCGGCGAGCGCCGTGGTTAGTTCGGTGAGCAGGTCCGCCGATTCCCACGCACCGACAACTGGGTGTCCCTGCGCAATCGCCCACACAGCGGGCCTGCGCAACACAATCTGGTCGGTGCCGGGGTTGATGACGACACGGTCGGCGCCCTCCCCTGCGGCGGCGAGGCAGACTCGCCGCAGTTCGATGGGGATCGGGCGGGCGTCGGAGTTCCACGCGCGCATGGCGTCGACCGACGTGAAAGCGGGATACGCGGTCGTGCCGTTCGGCCCCGCCACCGTGACCACCGCCAGTTCCTGGACTTTGTCTTCCATCACGGGGTTGTCAGCGTCAAAGTCGTCTCCCGCTCGGGTGATCAGTGGGATGAGTGCGCGCGAGTCGGCGAGCGCCGCCGCCAGTTTGGTCAGTGTCGCCGATCCGTCGCGGAACGCGACGATTGCCGCCGCAACGGTCTCGGGCGTTGTTCCGTCATCCCCCGCGTGGGCGTTGGGCTGAAATTCGCGGCCCTCCCAGGGGATGCCGGATGAATCGGCGCTGTGGTCGTGCGCCATTACTGCCCGTTCGCGACCGCGAGCGCCTCGCGCAGGGTGAAGGCGCCCTCATACAGCGCCTTACCCAGGATGGCGCCTTCGACGCCAAGCGGGACGAGCTCGCGAATGGCCGCGATGTCGTCGAGGGTCGAGATTCCGCCGGATGCGATCACGGGAGTGTCCGTGCGGGCACACACGTCTCTGAGGAGCTGCAGGTTGGGACCGGTCATCATGCCGTCGGTGTCGACGTCGGTGACGATGAACCGGGCAGCCGCGCCGAGTTGTGGCAGTAACTCGAACAGTTCACCGAAGGTTCCCGCGCCACCGCGGGCCGTGAGTGTCGTCCCCCTCACATCTAACCCAACGACAACCTTGTCGCCGTGTTGCCTGATCGCCCGTGTCACCCAGTCCATGTCGGCGAGAGCAGCGGTTCCCAGGTTCACTCGGTGGGCACCCGTATCGAGCGCACGATTCAGGCTTTCCTCGTCACGGATACCACCCGACAGTTCAATGTTGATTCGCCCGGCCAGCGCATCGACGACTCGGCGCAGGACAGCAGTGTTCTCACCACGGCCAAACGCCGCATCCAGGTCCACGAGGTGCAACCAGTCGGCTCCCTGTTCCACGAATGAGTGAGCCGCCTCCAGTGGGTCGCCGAACGACGTCTGGCTGCTCGCATCGCCCTGTGACAGGCGAACGGCCTGACCGTCGGCAACATCGACGGCAGGCAACAGGATCAGAGTGCTCATCACGCTTTCGGGGGCTAGAGGGTGCCCAACCAGTTTCGCAGTAATCGCGCGCCAGCTTCGCCCGAACGTTCCGGGTGAAACTGTGTCGCCCACAGCGGGCCGTTCTCGACCGCGGCAGCGAATCGCCGGCCGTGGGTCGCCCACGTGACCACCGGTGGTTGGAATGCGCCATAAACCTCGAGTGTCCACTCCGTTGCGGCCATCGCGCTGTCAACGTGGAATTGCTCACCCTCAACCCCGGCGAAGAGCACCGAATAGGCTGCGGTGTCAACGGCCACCCAGTCGGGTGTCTCGGAAAGCAACCCGTCACGCACGACACCCGGCCACTGGCCCAGCCCTTCGGTAGGGACACCGTCTTGCTCAATCGCGTCGAACAGGATGTGCATGCCGTTGCCAACGCCCCAGACGGGTCGCCCGCCCGACAATCGGCGTTCGATGAGTTCGTCGCCGCGCAACTCGCGCAGGCGTGCCATCGATGCCGACACGCTGCCCTCGCCAACCACAATCAACCCATCGGCGTTCATGACGCTGTCGCGGTCCACGCCCTGCGAAACGGTTGCGCCCGCGGTCTCTAGCGCCGTCGTCAGTGCCGCACTGTCATCCGACCCAAGGTCAAGGATTGCGATTACTGGCGAGGTGGTCGGCATGTGTCGAGTTTAGGCGAGTGCTCTTGCTAACCCTCGATTAGGCCGCACCACAGGAGTTCGAGGCGAACCTAGTTCGAGAAGTCGGCAGGAATAGCCAGCTTCTGCCCCGGCTGCACCGTGAGCGTCTCGAGCTGGTTCAGTTCTTCGATTGCCGCGATGACGGCCTGGGCGTCGGCGTTGGGGGCGACGCTCTGAGCGATCGACCACAGCGTGTCGCCGGGCATGACCGTGACGGTTTCGAACGAGACGGTCGACTGAACCGAATCGGCACCGGCGGACGACGAGCCCAGTCCGATGAAGTACGCCCCGACGATGATCGGCAGCGCGACAAGTGTTCCGACGAGGATGCGACCGCGACGCGTCAAACGCATCGGGGCGGGGCGGGTTGCCGCAGCATTACGCGAGAAAGCCACGGTGGGGTGGATTGCGATGGTGCTCATGGTGTCTCCTTCGGTGTGTGGGATGGGAGTCCGACCCTCGGCCGGGAGGGCCGGGCTCGCATCTTTGTTTCGAACATACATTCGATTTACCTTTCTGTCAAGTTCTTCACGACACGAATTCCGGCCAGTTTTCGCGACACGATTCGAACAAATGTTTGATGAACGCCGTTTTGGCTGGTAACCTTTCGAACATCCATACGAAATGTCTACGGCACAGGTCGGACACGAAACCCGGGAGGCGCGATGAGCAACCTCGATTCACTCAGTGACAAGCAACGTCAGATTCTGGCGTGCATCAACGAGGCGATCACCCGCACGGGCTATCCGCCTAGCCTGCGCGAGATCGGTGACCTGGTCGGGCTCTCGTCCATCTCCTCCGTCAGCCACCAGCTGACCCAGCTGGAATTGCGCGGATTCATTCGCCGTGACCCCAACCTCAACCGGGCCATCGAAATTTTGGTCGAGCTCGGTGACGCCAGCCCCGACGCGGTGCGCGTGCGCGAGGACGACATTGTGTATGTGCCGCTGGTCGGGCGCATTGCTGCCGGTGTTCCCATCACCGCCGAACAGAACGTCGACGACATGTTCGCCCTCCCCCGCCAGATGGTGGGCCAAGGCAACGTGTTCATGTTGAAGGTACAGGGCGATTCGATGATCGACGCCGCCATTTGCGACGGAGACTATGTCGTCGTGCGCGAACAAAAGACCGCCGAGAACGGTGACATCGTCGCCGCCATGCTCGACCACGAAGCGACCGTCAAGGTCTTCAAGCAGCGCGACGGCAATACCTGGCTGCTTCCTCGCAACTCGGCCTATGAACCCATCGACGGCGCGTTCGCCGAGGTCATGGGCAAGGTTGTTGCGGTGATTCGTTCCGTCGCGTAGCCCGCGTTCCTTGGGGTGCGCAACGGTATCGTTGCACCATGAACAATCCCTCGATAATCGAACAGTTGCGCGAGTTCGTCGCTGAACGCGAATGGGAACAGTTCCATACGCCGGAGAACTTGGCGAAGAGCATCTCAATTGAATCGGCAGAGCTGCTTGAGTGCTTCCAATGGGATGCAAACACAAACGATGAACGAGTCCGTGACGAACTGGGCGATGTGCTGACCTATTGCTTCTTACTAGCCGATAGGGTCGGCGCCTCGCCCGAAAGTCTCATCCTCGAGAAACTCGAAAAGACGAAGGCCAAATACCCGGTGGGGAAGTCACGTGGACGAAGCACGAAGTACACCGACCTCTAGGATTCTGCCAATCCCTTTCGACGGCGGAGCTATCACCGTGTGGGCAACCGCCGATGAAAAACATCAAAACTGGCCGATTGTGTACACAATAAACAATGACCGTGAGATTTATGTGGGTGAGACCACCAGTGCACTCAAGAGAATTCGCCAGCATCTTGAGGACCCCCGAAAACGCGAACTCACGCATGTCAAAGTCATCATTGACGATTCATACAACAAGTCCGTTTGTTTGGACCTGGAATCACATTTAATTCGCTACTTCGCAGCAGATGGCCAGTTCCGTGTGACGAATGGAAACCACGGCATTACGGATGCGGACTATTTTGATCGCGAGAAATACCGCAAGCGCTTCGACGAAGTGTTTCGTGAACTCACCGCAACCGGATTACTTACCCGTTCGATTCCCGACATCGTCAATAGTGACCTTTTCAAATACTCGCCCTTCAAAGCAATCAACCCTGAACAAGCGATAGCTGTCGAAGGAATCGTGGAAACGCTTTTTGAAAAGTTTGCGAGAACGTCCGATGTACCAATGGTCGTTCAAGGTGACCCGGGCACTGGCAAGACAATTGTCGCCGTCTACCTAATGAAGCTACTCAGCGACATCGGACACGCGAATTTGGATGATGAACTGGATCGAGATTCGATTTTCTCCGACTTTTTCCAACCCGAATATCAGGCACTTTTTGCGGATCTCAAACTCGGCATTGTAATTCCCCAGGGCGCCTTGCGCGAAAGTATTAGAAAAGTCTTCTCAAAGACACCGGGGCTTGATAAGGCGATGGTCATGAGTCAATTTGATGTCGGGCTCAGCGAGGGCACCTTTGACCTCTTGATTGTTGACGAAGCGCACCGTCTTGGTCAGCGCGCAAACCAATCATCGGCAAGTCTCAACATCAAATTCGGGGATATAAATGAGCGGCTATTCGGCCGCGACGATGACTCCTTCACCCAGTTGGACTGGATTCAGGCAAAAAGCAAGCACCAATTGCTCCTCATTGATATCGCACAGTCGGTGAAGCCAGGTGATTTGCCCAAAGCGGTCACCGGTGAACTGGTCGATAAGGCCGATCGCAACGAAGTACTTTTCCGATTGTCCTCACAGATGCGAGTCGAGGGCGGAAATGATTACATTGAGCACATTGGCGCGGTGCTCGGTGGAGTTGCCACGCAACCAAAATCGTTCGGCAACTATGACTTCCGGATTTTCGATAATCCTGATGAGATGCGGGCTGAAATCATCAAGCGAGACGAGGAGGCCGGTCTAGCCCGAATGGTGGCGGGTTACGCGTGGGACTGGACTAGTCGTAAAAAAGGGTTTGAACATATCCCCGATATCGTGATCGGCGACTTTGCGATGCCGTGGAACAGGAAACTGGTCGACTGGGTCAGTTCACCAACCGCTCTAGAAGAAGTCGGGTCGATTCACACCGTCCAGGGCTACGACTTGAACTATGCAGGTGTCATCATCGGATTGGATTTGCAGTTCGACGCGAGCGCGCAAAAAATCAAGTTCTCGCGAGCGAACTATTTTGACAAAAAGGGAGTCGAGAACAATCCGAGACTTGGGATTTCCTATTCCGACGCCGAAATCATGGAGTTCGTCAAGAACATTTACCGTGTCCTGCTGACCAGAGGGATCAAGGGGACCTACGTCTACATCTGCGACAGGGACTTACGCGACTACATGAAACGATTCTTTAGCTAGTGCTCGATGAACTGTCCGATTCGGGCGGCCATCTCGACTGACACACGGGCGTGAATGCGGGTTCCTGACTCCACGTAGTCAGTGTCCAGCACATGGCCGGACTTGTGAATCATGCTGATTAGTTCTCCGTGTTCGTAGGGAATGACCGCGGTGACTTCAACGTCGGGCTCCGGGATTGTGTCGGCGATGAGCTGCTGAAGTTCGTCGATCCCCTCCCCCGTCTTGGCCGATACAAACACGCCGTCCGGCTCCATGATTCGCAGCACCATTCGCCGGTCTTTGTCGATCAGGTCAGCCTTATTGAAGACGACGATTTCCGGAATACCGCGGGCATCGACCTCTTCGACCACTTCGCGAACAGTCTTTATCTGCTGCGCAGGGTCTTCGTGGGCCGCATCGACAACGTGAACGATGACGTCGCTCATGGTGACTTCTTCGAATGTCGAACGGAACGCCTCGACCAATTGGTGCGGCAGCTGGCGAACAAAACCGACAGTGTCAGCGAGCGTGTAGGGGCGGCCATCCGGCGTTGACGTCTTACGGACGGTCGGGTCAAGCGTGGCGAAGAGCGCATTCTCGACCAGCACGCCGGCCTTGGTGATTCGGTTCAACAGTGAGGATTTGCCCGCGTTGGTGTAGCCCATGATGGCAACCGACGGAATAGCGCTACGGATACGGTTCGCGCGCTTGGCCTCGCGGGCGGGCTCGAAACCTTTAATCTGCGTGCGAAGTTTCGACATCTGGGTGCGGATGCGGCGACGGTCGATCTCGATCTTCGTTTCACCTGGGCCACGCGAACCCATGCCGGCACCCTGTCCACCGACCTGGCCACCGGCCTGGCGGGACATCGAGTCACCCCAACCGCGAAGTCGTGGCAGCAGGTATTGCAGTTGGGCCAGTTCTACCTGAGCTTTACCCTCGCGCGACTTCGCGTGCTGGGCAAAGATATCGAGGATCACGGCGGTGCGGTCGATGACCTTTACCTTGATGGCGTCTTCCAGGGCACGTCGTTGGCTGGGGGCAAGTTCTGTATCGGCCACGACCGTGTCCGCGCCTTCGGCGCGAACGATGGCAGCCAGCTCTTCAACCTTTCCACGCCCCAAATACGTTGCAGGGTCGGGGTGTGGTTTACGTTGCAGAAGTCCTTCGAGGACCTGTGCGCCCGCAGTCTCACACAGCGCGGCGAGTTCTTTCAGCGAATTCTCGGCATCCTTCTCTTGCCCTCGCGGATAAACCCCGATGATGACGACTTTCTCAAGACGCACCTGGCGATACTCGACTTCGGTGATGTCCTCGAGTTCGGTTCGCAACCCGTCTACGCGCTTGAGGGTCGTCCGGTCCTCAAGGTCCATCTGGCCGACGGTGGGGCCGTCGAACTCGTCATATTCATTCGTCATGTGTTTCAAGGTTAGCGCTGTGGGCGGCAACGACGGTGGGGTTTCGGTGACCGCGAACGTCAACCGTCTAACTACGGATCAGACGGTTGGCCCACAACAGCATGAGCGCGGTCGCTAACCGCGGAACTGCATCTTCTTGGCGTCCATAATCTGCCTCAGGCGCGCGATGGTTGACTTGCCCATCCCGGGTATGGCGGCAAGCTCAGCCTGCGAGACGTGGCGCAGGTCGGAGACCCGATAGAGTTTTGCGCCGACGAGGGCTCGGCGGGCGGCACCGCCCAGGCCGATCTTGACCCATTCGGCGTCGGGTGGTGCGGTCACGACGACGTTCGCCGGCGCGGCCACCAGAACAGCACCGCCGCAATGCCGAGGGCGATCAGCGGGGGGAAACCGAACGCGGGCAGAATCGTCAGCGCCCACACGGTCTCGACCGCCAGCAGAACCAAGAGAACGATCGCGGTGCGACGGAAACGGCCGCGGAACCGTGCCAGAGCGGCGAAGGTGATGGTGGCGAGCCCGAAAACCAGTTCGGCCAACAACATGAGCGAAACGACCAGCGCGAGGGATTCCATGGCTTCACGATACGCCCTTCGGACTCGAATCAACGAGCCATTTCCTGTCAGTGCCCGCCCGTAACCAAAAGCAGAGAGTAGCTATTTCGTTTCATTCGGGTGGCCAGTGAAGATGAGCTCCAGCCGCACCTCGTTCCCAACCACGTAGAACCAGATGCGTGCGCCGTCTCGGTGGTTGAGTTTCAATTGCCACCTCTCGAAGCGCTCGCCGGCACGGACCACAAACGCAAGGTCATCGCGTAAACGGTAATTCAGCGGCGTACTGAGTAGTGGCGTTGCCGTCAGAAAGTCCCACGCATCGGCCAGCGCGTTTCGCCGGACGGCGAGCAGATCGCGCCAACCGACTTCGGCATCACGAGAATCAAAGACAATTGTGAAATCGGTTTTCCTGGCCGGGCGGGGAACGGGTTCTTGCGAAACCATCTAGGCGACTGGGCGCTCAACACGAATTGGTTCATCCAGCCATTCGGGCTCGATGGTGTTCCACCCAGCGGCCAAAGCGATTGCAGTTTCACGCCACGATGTCAGTTCGGCGATTGCAAGGTGCGCTTGGCCTGTAGATAGTGCCGCACGCGCCGCGGTGACGAGGTCATCCGCGCACTGCTTCCTGCTTTCCTTCTTGAGCGCGAGCATCCACGGAAAGCGGTTCGCCATCCGTTCCTCCAAAGAACCATCGTCATCAGTCGTGACGGCAATCAATTGAGCGGCAAACTCGAACAGTTCGCTCTGGGCGTCGGCCTCTTTTTCGCTCATGAGGATGAGTGATTCACCGTCGCGGCGGGTGACGAGCACAGGAGAGATCTCGGCCGCCGAGAAGACCTTGAGGGAGTTTCGGCTGAGTTCGGAGGATTGGAAGTGTTTAAGGGTTCGGCTCATAATCCTAGTGTACTTCAGAACATGTTCAGAACGGAGAGAATTCCGAAATCTGTTGACAAGTTCCCACGGCGCAGGGCGCCCGGGCTCACGGGGCTGCCCGAACCGCCGATAGTCTGAAGACGTGCTGAAACGCCTGCTCATCATCTCGCGGCCGGTCCTGTGGGTGAACACCATCGGAACCACCGTCGTCGGGATGTGGCTGGCGGGGCACTTGTGGACGTGGGAGATTCTGCCGATCCTCATCTGGGTAACGTTCCCGTTCAACATCCTGATTTACGGCATCAACGACATCTTCGATCAGGAAACCGACAACATCAACGCGCGCAAGGGCGGGTATGAGGGCGCGAAGATTTTCCCCAACGAGGTCGTGCCCATCTGGGTCGCGGTCGTCGCCACGAACCTGCCGTTCCTCGTCTATTTCTGGTTCACCGTGCCGCCGGCCGCCTTCTGGTGGATGGTGGCGTACTCCGCGTTCTTCTGGTTCTATTCGATGCCGCCGCTGCGGTTCAAAGCACGCAAATACCTCGACGCGTTCTCGAACACCGACTACGCCTTCCCGCTGGCGTTCGTGCCGTTGGCGCTGGGTGCCGAGCCCGTTTGGCTTGCCGTCATCGGACTCATGGCATGGTCGATCGCCAAGCACGCGTATGATGCGATTCAAGACATTCCGCAGGATTCCGACACGGGCATCATCACGACCGCCGTGCACCTGGGCGCCAAGGGCACCGCGTGGTGGTCGACGTTCTGGTGGGCGGTGTCGACGGCGTGCTTCGCGCTGGTCAACATCCCCGTCGCCATTGCCAACGCGATCATCGCGGGAATCTTGGTGGCGGGAGTCTTCAAGAACCCAACACCGGCCGGCGCCCACGCGATGTACAAGTATTCGATCGCGTTCCCGTATGTGGCCGGGGCGGTCGCCGGTGTTCAGCTGGTTGTTGGGCTGACCTTCGGTTTCTGGAACTAACGTGGCCCGCGTCGTCGTTCTCGGTGCGGGAATCAGCGGGTTGGCGTCGGCGGCGCTGCTGGCTCAAGCCGGGCACGACGTCACCGTTCTGGAACGCCACGATTGGGTGGGCGGAAAGAGTCGCCGGGTCGTCGTCGACGGGCAACGGATGGACACCGGCCCAGCCCTGGTGACATTCCCGGGAGTGTGGGAGGCGTTCGTGCGGGAATACAACCGCCTCGGTGCGCCGGCGACGGCCGCCGAAACCGACCTGCACCTGCAGCGTCTGCCCGAACTGGGCGAGTATTTCTATCGCGACACCCGCACGATGTTGCCCGTCGCCTCCGGCCACGAATGGTTCGAGCCGTGGACTCGGTTCGCCGACCGCAATGCCGACCTGGCCGCGCCGATTACCGACCTGCTGACGATGGACCCGGCATCGCCCGAAACCCTGCCCGCGGTTCAGCGAATCCTCTCGCGGTTCGGCCGTCACATCACCACCCATTCCTATGTCGAGGCGATGACGTGGATGCCGAAAGAGTTGCGCGACGTCATCGCGATTCACACGCTGAACGCGGGGGTTTCCCCGAAAGACACCCTGGCGCTGTTCGCCGCGATGACCGCGGTGATGGCGGTCGACGGCATTCGCGTGCCCGAGGGCGGGGTCAACGAGATTCCCCAGACACTCGCGCGGCTGGCGACGCGGGCGGGGGCGGAGATTCGCCTGAATGAGCGCGTAACCAAAGTGTCGGCTCGTCGCGTCACGACCGAGTCGGGTGAATACGCCGCCGATTACATTGTCAGCAGCCTCGACCCCGGGGTGCTGCGCCAGTTGATGACGGGCAAGCCCGCGCGCTGGACCAAACGGTCGTGCTCGGGCGTTGCCATCTACGGCGTGCTGCGCCAGCCGTTACCCGACCGTGTCGTCACCCACTCGGTCGTCATGCCCGACGACGTCGACGACCTGTACGCGGCGATCGGCGCGGGGCGAATCCCGAAACAGACGATGGCGTTCGTCAACTATTACCCGGCCGGGCATATCTACCCGAACACCAAGGCGACGGTTGCGGTGCTGTTGACCGCCCCCGCCGACGGCAAACGGTACGACATCGATTCACCGTGGGTGCGCGGCGAACTCGATCGGGTCTCCGCCGCCATCGGGCTCGACCGGCCCATCGACGAGTTGTTCACCGACCACATCGTGCTGGACCCAGAATATTTTGGTTCGTGGGGCGGCCTGGGCGGTGCGCTGTACGGCGCCACCCACCCCGCCTGGCGTTCCGGCCCGTTCCACTCCCCCGCGTACAACAACCCTTTGCGGCCGTGGCTGTGGCGCGTCGGCGCGTCGGTTCACCCCGGCGGCGGAATCCCCGCGGTTCTCGGCGGGGCGCTCAGTTCGACCAAGCGCCTGCTGGCTCGTCTGGGCTAAAGCTCGGGCGTGCGGGGCGGAACCGTGCGACGGGGACGAAGCGCTTCGAACGCGGTGGCCAGGCGAATGAGGGTGCTGTCGGAATAGGCAGCGCCCGCGAAGGTCAGGCCGAACGGCATGTGAATATCGGCGGCGGTGCCCATCGGCACGGTGACGGTCGGGATTCCCAGGTGACGAATCGCGAGGTTACCGGTCGCGACCCACACACCGTTGCGCCAGGCAATCTGGGAGGACGCCGGATTCCCGTCGGCGTCGGAGGGCGCGATGTCGGACAGCGTCGGGAAAATGGCGGCGTCAAAGTTGTTGTCGCGCAACCAGTCGTCCATGTCGATGCGCCGCGTTTCTTCGAGCCCCTCGAGCCCCGCACGAACCACGGGCGCGATTTCACTCGTGAACGGGTCAGGTACACCGTCGGTCTGGGCGCGGGTGACGTACTCGGCAATGTCGACGTCGATTTCCGTCGTCAATTGGTCAAGGGTGTCGTCGGGGTGGCGGGGGAAAATGTTCGGGCCGTCAACCTGCGCAAGCCGATCGAGACCCGCTTGACCGTTGAGCGCCAAGAACGTATCCCACCCCCACATCGACAGTTCCCATTCCTCGACGTTGATGAATTCGTTCGGAACGATTCCACGGGTCAGCACACTCGGTGCACCAGCCCGGTCGGCCTCGTAATTCGTAACGACGGGGAAATCGGTCTCGATGACCTCGGCACCGGCGGCCTCGAGGTCGGCACGGGCCGATTCCCACAGCGCGATCATCGACGGGCGGGCGTCGATGCGCTTGCCCGTCGACGCGCCCATCCCCTCGCCCGTTCCCTGGTCGGGGTCTTTATCGATAAACATGCGGGGCGCGGCGAATCGTTTGCCGGCGAGAGGATTGTCGGCCGCGCGCACGTCGGAATACAGGGCGGCGAACGATTCGGGGCGAACGTCCGCCGGGGCGGGCAGGTCGATCCACGGCTGCAGTCGCCAGAAATCTCCGGACGGGTCAGCATCGGCGGCGACGAGCACATCGAGCACGTCGCACATGTCCGCCATGGAGCGGGTGTGGGGAACAACGACGTCCATCGTCGGCACGAGCGGCCAATTGCCGCGAATCGAGATCAGCCCGCGCGACGGCGTGTACGCGCACAGGGCGTTACACGAAGCCGGGGCGCGGCCGCTGGACCACGTTTCCTCGCCCAGCCCGAACGCGGCGAAACTGGCGGCGGTCGCGGTGCCCGAACCGTTCGACGAACCCGAACCCCACGCCGAGGTCAGAAAATCGGCGTTATACGGTGATTCGGCGCGGCCATACAACCCGCGCTGCATTCCGCCGTTCGCCATGGGCGGCATGTTGGTCAGTCCGATGAATACGCACCCCGCCTCGCGCAGCGCGTGAATCGAAAAGGCGTCGCGGGTGGCGACGAGGTCCTTAAACGCGGGCGAACCAGCGGCGACCGTCATGCCCTCGACCATGTAGGAATCCTTGGCGGTGTAGGGGATGCCGTCGAGCGGGCCGAGCGCTTTGCCCGCCGCGCGGCGCCGATCCGACGCCTCCGCCTCGGCCAGCGCGTTCGGGTTCAGTTCGATGACCGAATTCAGCCGGATTCCCCCACGGTCGTAAACATCGATTCGGTGCAGATACGACCGCACCAGGTCGACCGAGGTCGTCTCCCCCGATTCCAGCGCCGCCCGCAATTGAGCGATGGTCTTCTCGACGACGGGAAAGAACTCGCTCACGGTTAAACCCTACCCAGCGGGTGGAAGTTTGCAGGCGGGCGTGCCACCGGGCAAACGGTGGCGAAAGCGCGCGACGAGCGCATAGCCAATTGACGCGAGCCAGCAGAGTGGCGGAACCGTCATCAACCAACCGAGAGCTTTGAGCGCCCAATTGCGTTGGATGAAGAGCAGGTAGGCGAAGGCGAGGTGCCCGCCGAAGGTTTCGCCGCCGAGGACGAAGTAGACACGCTCGGCCGTTTGCGCCTCGGTCAACCCAAACCGCGAAACATCGGTCAACTGCCAGGCGTGAGCGACGACCGGTACCGCAGATCGCCGCACAACGAAATTCGCCGCCGACGTGCAGAAACCGCAATCCCCGTCGAAGATGAGGGTTGCCGGACCAAGAGTGCGCACGACACCAACCTATCGCGCCTGCCGGTGCGCCCTTCAGCCCTCGGTACGCAGAATCTCGACCATTCGCGAAACGCCTTTGCCGAGGTCAAACTTGGGCTTCCACCCCAGCGATTCCAACTTCCCCGAGTTGAGCGAAGAGTTGTCCATCAGGTTGTGCTGAACCGGCGCGTCCCCGGGCTCTAGATCGAACCTAACCGCAACCCCGGCCGCTTGCGCAATCTGGTTCGCTATGTCGCTAATCGAACATATTGAGTTGGGGTTTGAAATGTTGTACGAGTTGGACGGGGCGCCATGCACGAGGACCGCGAGTATTGCCGACGCACAATCAAGGACGTAACAATACGACCGCATTTGCGCTCCGGTGCTGCGAAGTACGACGTCGTTGCCGGCCAGTGCCGTTCGAGTGAACTGTGCCGATGCCCGATTGTCACTTTCCTTGGTTGTTGGTCCGTAAATGTGTCCTGGTCGGACAATCACCGAGTCGACTCCGTGTTCAATCCCGTAGGCGACGCAGAGGGACTCCCCCGCACGTTTTGACGATGGGTACCCGGCTCGTCGATCGAGGATGTCGAGGTAACCGTAGTCACCCTCAGAAAACGGTTCAGTGGAGTCGTTTCGCCCGTAGATTTCGCTGGACGAGACATAAAGAAGACGTTCCGCTTTGGAAACTTTGGCTAACTCGAGCATCTGCGTGAGTCCAAGGATATTTGCCAACATGGTATCCACAGGTTGCTCTGCATACAGAGAGGGGTTTGCGTTGCTCGCACCGTGGATTATGTAGTCAATAGGGCCGTCCACGGCGATTGCGGCTGTCGACGTCGCATCGTATTCGACGTACTGCAGCCCGCCGTCAGGTGTAAATTCGCCAAATCGTGCCTCGGCACCGACTTTACTTCGACCCGCGACGACGATCGTGATTTGTGCGGCCATCTCACGGTTCATCAGCAAAAGCAAATCAACCACCGGCGAACACAACATACCCGTCGCTCCCGTGACCACGATGCGCTTTCCGAACAGCCGCGTCACGTCGGGGATACTTGTGACCGCTTCCCGAAGGTCCTCGAGGTAGAGCGAATTGTTCAGCATCGTGCTATCGCGACGATTTTCGGGCATCAAGAATAGCTTCAAAGATGTAGAGGTCGTCCATCGTCGTGATTTTGAGGTTTTGTTCGGACCCCGCCGAGAAGTAGACCTGCTCACCGAGCTCGTGCATGAGCACACACGACGCCGCCGTGTTCGAAAGTCCCTTGTCTGACGCCTGTTCGTGCGCCCACAAAAGCTTTGCGAGCGAATAAGTGTGAGGGGTTTGGGTTCGGAACAACTGTTCGCGCGGAATCGACTCGTTCGACGAAACACCGCTGTTTTGACTCCTGAATACGGCTTCAACACATGGAATTGCGGCGACGGCGCTGCCGTTCGCATGGAAACCCGCAATACTGTCCGAAATGATTTCCGCAGACACCAAGCAACGGTTTCCGTCGTGAATCATCACGATGTGCTCTGGTCCGAAGTCCATGTCCGAAATGGCGACGAGACCATTGTGAATGGAGTCCTGACCTGTTTCTCCACCGGGGACTATCGCTTTGAGCTTCGTGATGTTGAACTGTTTCGCGTATGACTCCGCAATTTCTATCCACGACTCAAGTGTCACGAGAACGATCGAATCGATGGCGGGGTGATTCTGAAAAGCCTCGAGAGTGTAGACAATGAGCGGCTTGTCTTTGACGTCGATGAACTGCTTGGGGATGTCAAGGTTCATCCTGGAACCGACTCCAGCTGCGGTCAAAAGCGCTGTCACCATGTGTGGCTCCTCAGGATGTGGTTTGTACGTTGAGAATACGTGGAACGTAGTCGGTGACGCTCTCGAGCGCCTTGGCCTTCATCGAATCAAGCTTGCGACGGTCGATACCCTCGTCGAGCGCTCGTTCCATTGCGTCAACGATGAACTGTGCCGAAAAGTTTTCTCGGCGAATCGCGCGCTCGGGGTATCCGATAATCTCCATCAACTTTTCGACCTTGTCGTTCCACGAGAGAATCACAGAAGGAACCCCAAGCGTGAACGCCGCAATGGAGGAATGCATGCGGCAGGTGACGATTGCACGATAGGAATTGATCGTCGAGACGAGCACACGGTCATCCACGGGCCGTTCCACAAGATATGAATCATCCAGTCGGAGGCGCTTGAGGACCTGCTT
Organism: uncultured Microbacteriaceae bacterium; assembly: GCA_903940225.1. Taxonomy (GTDB): domain Bacteria; phylum Actinomycetota; class Actinomycetes; order Actinomycetales; family Microbacteriaceae; genus MWH-TA3. Next base: position 30,074 of record CAJAKC010000014.1, on the reverse strand, counting down.
GCCAACTCTCGTGTCACCCGGTAACCCGTTGGTGAAGAATTCGAATTGATATCCGCGATTGTGTAGCTCTGTAGCGATTGCGGCAAAAAGCGCAATCCAGTCTTTTCCACGAAAATCGCTGCCGTAGCCGGTCAGTGAGCTACCGCGAATGAGACCGATACCGATCTTCTGCTTGCCAGATTTGACCTTGGCTCGATACGCTTCGCGCATCCAAAACGCAGAGTCGGCCAGTAATTTCACAGAATGCTCTGCTCCGGCGCAGGCTTGAACCGCGTCGAGATTGTCGCGGGCCGACACATACGTCACGGCAGGTGATTGAAGCGCGCGTTTAAGGATTGTGCTGCCGAAATCACGCTCGTCGAACGCTCCTGCGCGGCCTATGGCGTTATACACGACCTCTTTGCCGTGTTTTTCCGCGTATTCGCTAACAAGCAGCAACGACCAGTGATATTCGTTGTAGCTGTATTCGAGGAGGCCGGCGCCATCGATCACGATGTAGTCGACGCCATCAAACTTCATTTCAAAGTAGTTCCACAGTCTGCGTCGATAGTTTCGGCCGTATGTCCAGATGACGTGACGAACCCTGCTGATGAGGTTTTGAACCGTTTTGTTCTGGGATCGCCTCCCCATGCCTTGAAGTTGAAGGAATAACTTCTCGAGCAGTCGGCCTCGCTTGCTGTAACCGTAGTAATTCCTCAAACGGCGTTCACGAGCATCCGGGATTTCAAAAATCTGGTCGTTTCGACCGAGCAGGTCTACCTCGACATAGTCGACGACAATTGACGGATCGGCCGCGCGAAGTTCCTTTTCAATCAAGTATTCGAGGCTTCGGGCAATAAACATTTCGCCGAGGTTTTCACTTTTGACCAGCCCGCACATTGCAATTTTCATCGTGCCGGTTTTTCCCGTCGAGCCCGAGGGGCGCAATTGATCAAGACCATTTTCCATCTCGTCGGTATCCCACTCATCATCTTCGGTGAGAGCCACAATGTCTTCGCTGGTGAGAGCCCTCTCGAGGTCGGGGAAGCGCACAAATGGTTGAAGGTTATGACGCGGTATGCGCTGGTGGACGGGGAGCCACTCCATGTAATTTTCGCCATAAAGTTGTCGCAGATAGGTGTCGTAGCCTTCCGGCGCAGAGAACTTGTGCCCCTCGAATTCCACTCGAATCACCGGGCTGTACTCAGATTTGCGCACGCGCTCTTCCGTCGTGTGCACGTTCGTCATCATGACTCCAACGAATTCCGAATCTTCATAGCGTATCGACGTGGCCCAATCGATCACTCGATCGAAAAACCTCTTGGTGCCGAACCTGGAGAACAGAGCGTCCAAGACATTTTCATAGATTCCGCTAATCGAATTGTCGTTCGACTCGGCCCTTTCAACGAGGGCACGCTTGTTATTGCGTCTAATCGTTCTGTAGGCAACGTATAGCGGGTTTCGCCCGCGATAGATTCGCAATCGACGAACGCGGTTGGCTAACTCTTTTCTTTTGATGATCTCGCGATAGTGGTCATCATTGCGGTATTCCGTGTCAGGCAATCCGTCAATGGGGAAAATGTCCATGAAAACGGGATAAATTTTAGTTCCGATTGCCCCCGGTAGTCGCTTCGCGACGAGGATATCATCGCCGAAAAGTTTCCAGTGATATGCATAAAAGTTCCGTGACGGATTCGGCGGCACCAATTGAAAACGGCCAATTACTCCGCCCGACAGCTCCATCAACTTTTCGCAATCGGGGCGGGGCATGTTGATGTCGATGTCGTCATCCCACGGGATAAAACCTTTGTGCCTGATTGCCCCGAGAAGTGTCCCTCCGGAAAGGTAGTACGTCAACCCGTTTTCAACACAGAACTTATCAAACTCGATGAGCATTTCGAGCAACAGCGCCTTGTGTTGCTCATCAGTTGCCAGGTCTTTAAGGTCGGTGACGTTGTAATACATCATTGTTCGATTCTATCTCATCTGCTGTCGCGACGGCGTGATACACCGAACCGCGCTCCTCGAATCGTGCGCCTATCGCGTGACGAAAGGTATCAGTCCAACCCGCTCTAATTGGTATTCGATTGGCGTCATAAGCGTATGCGCAAACGTTGCGGTGAGGTGGTGCGAGTCACGGTATGTCACGACCCCGCCTATTGCGATTAAGCAACGAGACGAATCACAGATGTAATCGGTCAGGTCCACAAGAACGCTGTTGGGAATCTGTTCAGCTGCGCGAACAAGCGGGTCGTAACCTAAAGACGATTCACGCTCGGTGGAGCACCGGTCGGGATCGTCGGGAAACTTCGTAACGCATTCGAGTGCACCGTCCATGTGCCCTGGAACGTCCCGGATAACAACGAGACGGGCCCCGTTCTCGACCAACGGAAGCCACGCGTCAACGAAGTATCTTTCAGGATCGCTTACCCCTGCCCAACGCTCGTTGGAGTGGTTTGCCGTCACGACAACAATGTCGAATGGGGCGATCGAGTCGAGTTCTCGAATCAAATCTTGGTTCCAGTTGTTGCAATTCTGTGTCTTCTGGCCAGCCCCTGGCAGGACGTACGTCATCAAGGGACAGCCCGCAGAAACTGAATGTCTCTTCTCACTCGGTCACGTTAACTGCAGTTAACGTGCCAAGAGCAAACAGGTGGGAGTCCACCTTCGTGCGCATCTAGTGTTCCGGACTAGTGGAAATAGAGTCCATGTATTCTTTGTATGCCTGAGTGACCTTGATCGGGTCACCGTCCATGCGAATCTTTCCCTTATCAAGCCAAATCACTCGGTTGCACGTTTCTCGGATTGAGGCGATCGAGTGGCTGACAAGGAATACCGTTCCCGCTTGTGCTCGCATTTCGCGCAGGCGCGCTTCGGACCGATTCCGGAACTGCTTGTCGCCGACGGCAAGAGCTTCGTCGATGATGAGAATGTCATGGTCCTTGTGCTGCGCGATCGCGAATCGAAGGCGAGCAGCCATTCCCGATGAGTATGTTCTCATCGGGAGATCGATGAACTCTTCGAGGCCAGCAAACTGTGCAATGGTATCGACTGAGTTCGTCATGCTGGCACGCGTGTAGCCGAGGGCCATCCCACCCAACATAATGTTTTGCTCGCCCGACAGGTTCGGCATCAAGGCGGCACCCACTGCGAGCAGTGTTGGTCGCGACGAGGCAAAAACACGCCCCGACTCCACTTCCAGCAGCCCGGCGATTGAACGCATCAGCGTCGACTTGCCCGAACCGTTAGAACCGATAACGCCAATCGTTTCACCTTCGTACACCGTGAACGAAACGTTTTCAACGGCCCGAATTTTGCGAAGACTCGACTTTTTGGCTACCAGGCCGTCTTTACCTAAGCGCCCGCGGGCACGCTTGCCCGTCGCGTAGACGGTATAAGTCACACTGACGTCGTCGACAATGACGACTGGCTTCCGCATGTCCCGCTTAGTCATTGCCATAACGCTCCTCGGCGCGCCAGAAATAGACAGTCCCGAGAACGAGAAGCACGAGCGTCCAGCTGCCCGCAACAATCCAATGGAATATGGTGACCTCGGAGCCGGCAATCAACGTTCCGCGTGCGAGAGAGAGGAACGCGTAGACGGGGTTGAGTTCCATTGCGCCAACAATAATCGGATTGTCGATACCCAATCTTTCAGGGTTGTAAAACACCCCTGAAACATAGAACAGGATTCGTGTCACGAACGGGATTAGTTTTGACAAGTCGCGGACGTCGACCGTCAAGCGTGATGCGATAAGCGCGACGCCCAGACCGAATAGGGCAAGTAGCGCGATGACGAGAGGGAACAACAAGAACTCGACCTTGACCGAAAGGTCGAAAGCCAAAGCGACGACGAACAAAATAGGCAGAGTTCCCAACAGATTCAAGAGTTGCTCGACCACCGCAGAAACGGGCAACACGATGCGCGGGAAGTTGATGGACCTTAAAAGACCAGCATTGGCCGAAATTGACAAAGCGCCCGCAGAAAAGGAGCCGGAAACAAAAGTGAAGAGGAACACGCCCGTGACGAGGAAGGGGATGAAGTCGGGAGAGCGGTGTGATCCGAGCAAAACACCGAAGATAAGACCGTAAACCATGGACTGCAGAAGTGGAAGAAGCACCGACCACCACACACCGAGCCGAGTTCGCGCGTGCCTGGACCGGCGGGAGAGTAACGCCATTGTCCAGGAGAATTCGCGTCTGCGCCACGCTTCGGCGATGTAGTTCCCGAGCCGCGGTCGAGTGCCGATACGGCGGAGACCGTGCTCGCCCGCATACTCGTCGATAGTGTCCGCCACGGTGTCGAGCCTAGCGAACTTCGAGTTTCCCGCGGTGCAACTTGTGCTGGGCGGCCTGGGCAACGGGTCGCACGACGATTCGATCAAAGTTGACGTGCGACGGCACTTCAAGTGCGTGCACGATCACCTCGGCAACGTCCTCGGCGCTGAGCGGATTTTGCACATCTTTATAGAGCGCGTCGACCCGTGACTGGTCTCCACCGAATCGACCAAGCGCGAACTCTTCGGTTTTGACCTGCCCGGGTGCGATATCGATAACACGAATCGGTTCACCGGAAAGTTCCAGGCGCAGAACATCCATCAGTGCCTGTGCACCGAACTTGGCAACGTTGTAGCCACCACCCGTTTCGTACGCGACCGATCCTGCCGTCGAGGTGACCGTGAGAATGTCGGCCGAACCGTGCGCGCGGGCGGCATCCCGCAGTAACGGGATGAAGTGGGCAATCATTTGCTGAACGCCGAGGACGTTGACCTCGAACATGCGCCGCCATGAATCGGGGTCAGCGCTTTCGACGGGCGATGCGTCGGTGGCGCCTCCTGCAATGTTGAGAATCGCGTCAATTCCGTCGGCCTTAAGTTCGTCGGCGAGGGCGCGAATCGCCTCGTGGTCCGTGACGTCGAGCTGGCGGACGGTGATCCCGGTTTCCTTCGCGAGTGCTTGCAAACGGTCAAGTCGGCGAGCAACGGCGACGACCTCGAACCCGCGCTGTGCGAGCAGTCGCGCGGTCGCCGCACCGATTCCACTGGATGCACCGGTGACGAGTACACGGCGTGCGGTGGAGTGTGTTGTGGCGGCAGACATATTCCCAGATTACCCGTCAGTCAAGAGTGGCCTTCAAGCCCCGACACGCCGACCAGAAAATATTACTGAACTGAATTCCATTTAGGACAATTTTGTGCTAGTTTTTTACTGCTGAATCGAATTCAGTTCACTTCTACAAAAGGATAAACACCATGGAAAACGAACTCCAGTCCCGCAAGGACAAGCGAGCAGCAGAGTCGCGCCGCAAGCGCGGAGTTGCGCCCATCATTGCCGGTATCGCTGTCGCCGCACTCGTACCGATCATCGGTTCGACCTACGCTGCAAACATCTCACTCAACAGTGACACCGACATCCAGTTTGCACAGGGTAGCCAGGGAACTGCTACCTGCGACGCAACAATCGACATCACCCCCGCATCGAACTACAGCGAATCGTCCGGGACGTTCCTGTTGAACACGGTGACCCTCTCGTCGATCGACGAAGCCTGTGCGGGTGAATCGGTTCAGCTCGTCATCAAGCTCACAGGATCTGAGAACGACATCACCACGACTGCCGTCACGATCACAGACTCCGACAATGCGGTCGCTGGCGCCGACGACGTCGTGGTCGAGGTCGAAGGCACGGTGCTCGCTTCCGAGGTTGCAGGCTTCGCTCTCGAAGTTCGATAACCACCCCTGCGACACGAATCCCGAGGATGGCGACCATTCTCGGGATTCGTTCACATAGAGGAACGCAATGAAAAATACGATCTGGCTCGTCTTCCTGGGGCTTATTGTCGCTGGTTTCGCTAGTCTTGCCGCTTTCGATGTCGCTCGCGTCAGCTATGTCATGACGGGTTCGATGGAACCGGCCATCAACGCGGGTGACCTCGTGGTAACGATCAACGACGAGTACCGCTCCCCCGTCGTTGGTGATGTCGTCATTTACCAGGGCACGAGTTTCGACGGCGAACCGATCGCCAACTTCACTCACCGAATCGTCGACACTGCCGCGGACGGCTGGGTCGTAAAAGGTGATGCAAACCCAATTGCCGATGTCCAGCACCCCACCGCCGAAGACGTGTTGGGCGTTGCTGTGTTCCGAATTCCCGGCATCAACTCACTCGACTGGAGCCTCGGCCTCTACGGCCTGGGTGCCGGACTAGTCGTCTTCCTCGTCTGGTGGTTCTGGCCCCAGCGTCGTTCGCGATGACAGTCGCCGATCCCCCTTCGGGCGCCTTTCGGGCTGGCGAGTTCGCCGCCACCGCGGCAGCCGCGATTCGTAGGCGTGACCATCGCCGGACTCTCCGTGCCATCGCGATAATCATCGCCATTTTGCTGTTTGCGATAACCACACCCTTTGCGGTCAAGTACGCGGTGAAGTGGGCGATAACCGACATGGGCGGTTACCCCGCTGGGGCGAACGGAACAAACGGATCGAACGGGTTAGACGGGAATCCCGGAACACGGGGGTTGCCCGGTTCGGAGGGTGCCAATGGACTCCCCGGATCTGAAGGTTCCGACGGCGCCCCAGGACGAGACGGCATGACTGGTGCGCAAGGTCCGGCCGGCCAAACCGGGCCGCAGGGCCCTCAGGGTGACAGCACTCCAATCTCCATCGGCAACGGCGCGGGCACCGTCGAGGCCTGCGATTCGGACATCACCATCCGGTTGCGGTCCGACTACATCGGCGGCGAACTCATCCTGGGACGAATCATCATCGACGACTTGAGTGATGCCTGCAACGGACAGTCGCTTGCTCTTTACCTGATTGACAATGACGACTCGGTGCTGACCGTCCTAGAGACAGGCCCCGTCACTGTCTCCGATAACTCGCTGACTCTGTTGGCAGAGCAATACCCGGTACTGCACACCATCGCATCACGTGACCTCAACCAGATCATTATTGAAATGGCGTACTAAAGCGTCCCGTCAAAGTTCTTTGCATGGCGAATGATGTATTTGATGTGAAAATCGACGGCATGCTTGCCCAATTCGTGCACCTGAGGGAGGTCTTTCGAGGGTAAGTGTCGGCCGACTGACCAGACGTAAACGCCCAGGGCCGAGAACGCGATTGTCGCAGCGACGTCAATTTCCACCTGGGTTGCGCCAATGTCGTCAATCGTGCCACGGTCCTTGTCATACGGAGTCACGGTCGCGCGATTGTGACGCAGGTCAACGACGAGGCCCAACAGACGTACGAGGTTGTACTGGCCCCATCGCGAAAGGATGTCGGCCTGTTCCGGTGTACTCGCGTTCGTCGTTTCCAGAGACGCCGTCGGGTAATTGAGCATGACGGCCCAACCGGGGTTCGCAACATTCCACTGGGTGGTAACGCGAATCCACGTTTCAATGGCTTCTTCGGGTGACCGTTTCGACTCATCGACCAAACGCCACGAGCCGGCGACATGGCGGGCGTACACGATCGGCAAAGCGGCTGCGACCAGCCCGTGCTTTCCACCGTAATGGTGGTTGATGAGGCTGTGCGATACGCCCAACTCGTCGCAGACGTCTTTGACGCTAAAACTGGCCACACCCAGCGACGCGACTTTCTGAATCGTTAATTCGATGATCTTGTCATAACGCGACATCTCATCAGCGAGATCATCCGTAATCGAGGGTGGATTCCGATGTGGCACAGTCAAAGTCTACCCGCGACCAGTGTGATGGTCAGCGTTTCGCGCAACTCAATTCCAACGGGTTTGACCCTCACCATGACCGTGCTGGAGGCCGCGGGCGCGAGACCGTTGGGGTTTGCCGTGCACATCGAGCTGGCTCCGTCTATCACCGGAATTGCGCGAATCAGCAGGTAGGAGGATGTTCCAAAGCGTCCAACGGTGCGGTGCACGATTATCGAGTTCAGTGCGCTTTGTGCAATGGCGCGCGAACCCTGAATCGTGATGACGTCCGATAAATCACCCGTCACATCAGCGCTGGAACCCGTGAGCGTGAAGGTGGAATCTGCCGATCCGACCGTTCCGGCGTCAAAGGTCACTCGGGTGTTTGATGCTGGTGTACCGATTCCCGACAACGTCGATTCGCTCGATTCATAGACACAGAATCGCACGCGTTCCGGTCCGGAAACCGTGATCCCTGATAACGGAACAGCTGACGTGCGGGGGTCGACCAAAATCGTGTCGGGTGCAATCAGCGACGGTTGCAACGGGACTTTCAGGACGGGCGACGTAAGGTTCGCCGTCGGTGAGAAGCTTGCCGTATCTGTCGGGGCGATCGCGCCTGTTGCAAGTCCGGAATCATACGTCCAGCGGTAACAGCGCCCGCCGGTCAGGCTGGAGTTATCGGGCAGTGAGTTGATGTTCGCGGCTTCGGTGGTCCACGTTGTTCCGCAGGTGGAGTCGGTCAAACTTGCCCATTGACGCTTGAGGGTGCCGACGTTATTGACTGAGTTTGCTCCGGTGAACGAGACGTTGACCGTTGTTGCTCCCGCTTGCGCGATGAGGTCCGTCGAATAGCGCAGGATGACGACGCCAGAACCACCACTCGAGCCAGGGCCGTTTCCGCCACCGCCACCGCCACCGGTGGATGCCGTTGCAGCGGCCGGAGCTCCGTTAGATGTCGTTCCCGCGGCACCGCCGCCCGCGCCACCACTGCCGGGCGTGAGGCTGGCCCCCGAACCGCCACCGCCACCGCCATAGGAATTGAGTGCGTAGATGATTTGATTTTGACGACCATCTGCGCCGTTTGTCGGCAGTGTACGGTTGTTGGACGCTACCGATCCGCTCGTCCAGACGCCATTTCCGCCCGTTCCGCCCGAACCGTTCCTTGTCCCGCCTGTTGCCGTACCACCGGCACCACCGGTGTTCGAATTGCCACCGGATCCGCAGAACTGCGCGGGGTTACCCGACCACGAGCAACCGTTGCCGCCAGCGCCACCACCGGCGGACATCGTCACGGAACCGGAAGCCACGGTGGTTGTCGTGCCGGCCGTGCCGCGCTTCGCGGCCCACGTCGCTCCGGAGGAACTGACACCACCGCCACCACCGACCGTAATCGACAGGGAGGACTCGGTGAGGCTCGAGTGGTACGCGGTTGCCCCGCCACCACCACCACCGCCCGCGTCGTAGCCGCCGCCACCACCACCACCGACGGCGAGAACCTCGACCTGTGTGACACCCGAGGGGGCGGTCCACGTGCACGAACCGTTACCGCTCGCCGGTGCCGTCAGGGTAAGAATTCGGTATCGGGAATCTTCGCGGACTGCTGCGGTACCGGTGGTGCATGATGCGTCGGCGACTCCACCGGCCGTCGGCACCGCCGACTGGCGTCCAGCGATTGTCCACTGCAATTGCGTCGAATCGTCTTGAACTTGGAACGAGACGGTCGCGACCGCGTTCGATGGCGCATCACACGGCACATCGTCGTCGTACCCGCAGTACTCAATCAAATACTGAGTGGTTCCCTGGGTCAGCGCCCAATCCGACATGTCCGTCGAGGTGTCGACGTTGTTGTGGGCGAGGTCATTCCAGCCTGGCGTGCAGTAATGATTCGCGGAGCCAGTCCCGTAGAGATCAACGGGGGTAATGGCGGCATTCAGGCTGGACGAACTGCTGGCACACCAGTTCATAATCAGTCCGTCTTCACCAATGGATCCGTCGGTTTCATCGTTCGAGGCACCCCAGTTGTCGGGTTGAGGTGCATAGGCACCGTCGCCACCCTGTGCTCCGCTGATCTCCGTACCCGAACCGTCCCAGTCATAGCGATAACTCGCGTTACCGGGAGACCAACGGACGTATGTAGTCGATGTGTCGCAGGTGCCACGAGCGCCCCGGTCGCGACACACGTCTCGGCGCAAACTTGCCGAGGTATCCCCCAGCGAAACTGAACCCGAGTTCACCGACGGACCGTCAAAGACCGGTCCAAAGAATTGCGCGCCGTCGTACTTCGTGACGTCGAGCCGATCGTTCGTGGTGAAGGCTTGGTCGCCACCTTGCGCTAACGCCTCGGGCCCCGCCACCCACTTCCAGATGCCCTCCGTCTCGAAGTCAGACCCGCCAACCCACGCCGGTCGCAAGACGCCACCAATTTGAGCGACCTTTGTTCGGATGAAATCAAATTCCGCCTTCGTCGTGATTGCGGCTAGATACCCCTTGTAGGTTGCACCGTTGACGGTGATGTTGTTCGAGGCTGAAGCTGCATCGATGCGGGCAGTTGACCATCTCACGAAGTGCCGCGTTTGGCACGGTGACGACGAACAATCGTTGACGCTGCCCAGCCCGTCGCTGGTCGTTCGAGTCGCTAGTCGGTAATAGTGCTTAAGTTCGGCGGACCACACGACACCCGGAACACCCTCCGTGCCCGTGACCTTGATTTGTCGGGTTACTCCGTTGACCCCGAGTGTCGATTGTCCGTTGCGATAGATGCGTACCGACTCCAAAACTGCCTGCACCGCCGCCTGAGGGCCGGTGAGGGAAACCTGGGTTGACCTGTCGCCGGTTATCTGGACCTCGGTTGCCGTGCCTGCGTTGACAACCGAATTCGCGGTGTCCCACGTGCCAACATCGAGACGGAAGGCGTCCGAGGCGGCGACAGCGACATCCGCCGTGTCCGTCAGAGTCACATCGACGGTTACGTTGACGGGCGGATTCACGAAAGTCACCGGGCCCACGTTGAAACTAGCCAACGAACTGGTGTAGTTCTGGACAAGCCCGTTGGTCACGTTGAGGGTGAAGTTGTTGGTGAACGCGATACTTCGCGTCACAGGCGGGGCAGCCAGGTATGTGCCGTTCCCCGCCTGTGTTGCCACCAGTGTGCATTTTCCGTTCGTGACCTTGGTCACCGTCAGTCCTGAAAGCATGCAGACCGAGGGAGTCGTTGACGTGAGGGTGACCGGCAGTCCCGACGTCGTCGAGGGTGCTGGTGAAATCGTGAACGATGCCGTGTGGTTCCCGGGATTGGCGAAGGTAATGGTCTGCCCGTATGCCAACAGAGTTGATGCAACAGCCGAATCCGGCGGTGCACAGGTGAATTCGGTTGATCGGCCCGAACAAAATTCAATGAACATGTACCGACGCGTCTGGTTCCCCAGGCGCTGGCCGTCACGCTCGACGCCGTCAGCGGGGAGGGCATCATCCCAATACGCCCCGCCGTACCCCATATAAACGAAGTCGCCGGACACGTTGGGTTCATCGATGTAGTTGCTGGCAATGTGCCACGAATGCCACACTGCGCTGCCATTGAAATCGCTCGCCCCTTGGGTGACGTTGTTGGACGTCATGTCCAGCTCGGAGGCGTTCGTAATCTGCTTTGTGACCTGACCAGCAGACGGAGTGACGGATGCATCGGCGGCTGTGGCAGCGAACGTGAAGGTTGTCGAGGACGGAGTGGCGAGCACCGTACGCCAGCCATTCACCGAATCGGCGACCCCCGAAACGCGCACCTGATCATTCGCTGCGTATCCGTGAGCAGCTGTCGTCGTCACGGTGACGACATTCGACGAAATCGCGGCCGAGGCGACCGTGTACTCGGGCACGTCCACCCACGGTTCCCACTGCGCGGTGCCGGTGTTGTAGCCCCAAAATCTCGTGTTCGACTTTGTCGTCGCGTCAAACGTGTTCAGCGTCGGCACACGCTTGCACCAGGCGTCTGGTCCAATCCAGCGGTAGTTGCCCTCGAGCGTCGTGCAGTTAGACGTACCGGTTGGCGCTGTTCCCCAGGCGGCGTTCCACGCCCAACTCTTGCCGTTCGTCTGCACGCGATATGTTCCACCCGACAGATAAGCGCCCTGGTTTGCGGAATCGGTACCGACATCGGTCAGGCCAATCATCGGGCCGTTGGCGGCAACTCCAACCGCGTTCGTCAGCAGGATTTCGTCTCGTTCCTCCAGCGTCGCCACCCATCCTGCTGGCCTGGCCGCACCGGAAACGTTGACATCGCTCCCGTTGACGGTAATCGTTTGGGTCGCCGCATAGTCGATCATTTCGCCGATACGCGTGTAGTTTGACGCGATTGTCGTCGTGGTGTCCTTCCAGTATCGGTAGTAGTGGTTGGTTGAGAACACGTAAAACAAAGCGCCGTTCGCAGTGGAACCGTCAATTGTCGCGGGAGATTCCGTTGGCACCGCGCCGACCCGAACATACTTTCCGGCCAGCCCCGCGGCCGTCGCGCAACTCACGCGCACGTTGGCAAGCGCCTGTTTGACGGCATTGGCCGGCCCCGACAGTGACATTTGCGGCGAGCGGTCGTTCATGATGAAGATGTCGCTGGCCAGCCCCGGAAGCGCGCGTAACGCGTTCGGCGCGGTGTCACCGTAAGCGAGAACCGTCGAGGACGTGACATTGTCCTTGAGGTCGACGATGCAGTTGTCAGGACCACGATAAACATCGGCGCTGTCGGAGTCTTGGAGCGTGACCGCGATCTCGGCGACGATCCACTGGGAAGTTGCCCAGGCGGTCGGTAGCGAAACGCGATCCGAGAAGTCCATGTCTCGAGATGAGCCCGTGATGGACGTGACGGTCGGAAGGTCTACGACGATCGTCGTTTGCGTCGCGATTGCGGTTAATCCCAGACCAAAAGCGGCGGCCGAGATTGCAAGAGCGCTAGCGATTGCCGTTCGGGAACCGGAGCGACGGTTTTTCGCGTGCGACGGCTTAACGGGCGGTCTTCTGCCGGCCGTTGTGCGCGATCGAACCATCTTTCCCCCGATTGAACTGAATTCAGTATAGCCGAGAGCGGGCGGTGTCGCCGATCACAATTCGGCAATAATCTAGTGATATGCGTTCGATCCTCACGACCCTTTCCCTCGCCTCCGTTGTTGCACTTGCGGGGTGCGCCGGAGTCACAGCGGCCGACCCCGGCGACCAAAAAGCCTGTGAAATGTGGTCGAAGGCGGAACAGGCCATGGTTCAGACGGTTGCCATCATCGTCGAGCTTGCCAAGGACCCCGCAGCGATGACCAATGACGTCGTCGCAGAGTTCAACACCAAACGCAACGAACTGCTCGCCGCGTACGACCAAGCGAAAAAGGTCGCGACGAGCAAAGACCTCAAGGCGGCACTCGAAACCGGAATCTCAAACGATTCAGCCGTGTACTACGACCTCGCCGGTGCCACCAATGAGCGCATCCAAGAGTCGTTGGCCGCCGTCAGCACACTCGTCGCCACGTGCACGACGATCGGTGTCGACGTCTCCGGTGTTCTCGGCACCAAGTAGATGAACCACTACTTCGACCCCGGTGACGGCGAGTGGGCTTCGCGCGAAATCACGGTTCGGTTGGCTGGGCGAGATGTCATCGTCGAAACCGCCGGCGGAACGTTTAGCCCCGAGCACGTAGACCTGGGCACACGAGTCCTGTTGGACACCGTCGAACCGGCCGCGGGCAGGATTCTGGATGTCGGCTGCGGGTGGGGACCGATTGCGCTGGAGGCGGCGATGCAGAACCCCGAAGCCGAGGTGTGGGCGATTGATGTGAATGCTCGTGCGCGTGAGTTGACCCGGCGTAACGCCGAGCGTCACGGTTTAAGTAACGTGCACGTTGCGACGCCCGATGCGGTTCCCGCCGGCGTCGAATTCGACGCGATTTGGTCGAACCCGCCGATTCGCGTCGGCAAGGCCGAACTTCACGCGATTCTCGAGGCCTGGATTCCGCGCCTGAGATCGGGCGGATCGGCGTGGCTCGTTGTTGCCAAACACCTCGGGGCGGATTCTCTGATGAAGTGGTTGCGCGAAACCTGGCCGGCGGCGACTGTCTCAAAGGCAGAGACTTCCAAAGGTTTCTGGGTTGTCGAGCTCGTCGCGGCGTGATCAGACCGCGATGATTCCGCTGTATACGAGTTCGGCGGGACCACTGAGCGAAACGTGCTCGCCCTCTTCCGTCGGAAACATCTGAACACCCAGCGATCCGCCGGGCATCTCGACCCGCCAGTTGTGTGGCGCGGTCGGACCGGCCCAGTGGCGAGTGGCGAGAGCCGCCGCGGCGGCACCCGTTCCGCTCGACAATGTTTCGCCGAGTCCGCGCTCATGAACCCGCACTGAGATGCGACCGATACCGTCGTCGACGAGCGGGTCGGCCGGCACGACGAATTCGACGTTCGCACCCGGCGCTAAGGGCGGGTCGAGCACGGGGGCGGCCGACAGGTCCAGCGCCGCGAGTTCGTCGGTGTTCGCGAGAGCGACAACCGCGTGCGGGGTACCAACCGAGATGCCGAGAGAAGGGCGCGAGACGTCTAGCCCACGTGCGCTGACGTCGGCTTCTGCTGGCGCCGCCGTTCCGTCGCCCATCGACCAGCGCCCGAGGTCGACTCGGAACATTCCATTCGCTCCGAGCTGCACGTCCTTGACTCCCGCCCGTGTTCCGATGGCGATCCGGTCGCCCTGTTTCAGCGACACCAGACCTTCGGCGAGCAGGAATGCAAGGTAGACGCGAATGCCGTTTCCACACAATCCGCCGTCCGACCCGTCGGCGTTGCGATTGTCCAGGAACCATTCGGCGTCGGGGTCGGCATCCAGGAGGTGCGACCATTCGGGAACGTGCACGGTCTTGACCGCCCGAATCACGCCGTCACCACCGACGCCGACGTGGCGATCCGCGAGAAATGCGTAGTCGTTCGGCGACAAGTCGAGTTCACCGTCGTGGTCACTGATGAGAACGAAGTCGTTGCCCGTCCCGTGACCCTTGGTGAACTTCAGTGCCTGCGTCATGCATCAAGACTATTCGGCGTCCGATTCCGCCTGACATTTCGCAAGGTGCTGGGAGACTCGAGCACGGTCAAATTGGGGGTTGTACCGCGCAGTGCCGCTCCAACCGCCAAAATCGAGCGTCTCTTTGCACGCCTGGCACCGAATCCGGAGCTTTCGTTGGGTCTTGTCGCCGCGAAATTGAATCACGTACGCGCGAGAAGTACCGCCGAGACCGACATCGTGGTGGACGTCCGATTCGAGAAATTCTTTTTCGGACTCACCCGACCGACCGACAGCGCCACAAACACAGATTGCCGCATTGCCAGATCTGCCCGGAACCCATTCGTAAACCATATGAATGTTTCGGCGGTGATATTTGGTGAAAAACGCGGGAAGGGTTGTTCTGTCTGTCATCTCGATTTCATCATGTGCGCACGCACCGACATTATTCCCTCGGGTCAAATCCGAGTATTTCCAACGAAATTTCTTCCTCGGGCGCCTCGGCAAACGTCATCCCACAGATTGCTAGATTTGTAGAGATCCTTTGGCGTATTTCATCCAGCTCAGAAATGGCGTTGTACAAAGCAGACTCGACTTCCTCTATCTCATTGAGTTTCTCGGCAAACAGTGTTTGCTGCCCAATCGGTGGGATTGAAAACTCGAACCGATCCATGACCCCGAAACGCATCCGACCATCGTCGCTTAGGAGGGCCACATTCCCTCTTCCCCGGAGAGCCCACGCCAAGTGCGTTGGATTGATCGAAGGTGAGACGATTCGAAGGACCGAAATTCCCACGCCCGGGGCAGCCTTGGCAGTTCCAGTCCACACGGTGGTTTCAATTCTTTTCTCGGAGGTGAAAAGCAATACGTCTCCGGGTTGAAGGAGGAATTTAGAGTTTGACACTGCCGAATACTCAGGCACTCTTCGCCGACCTCCAGGCGTCAGTGTCGACCTTCCGATGTGAAGGACTCCAGAGTTCGGTTCTCCGTTTTTTGCCGCCAGCGAACGCCCCGAGAAAACCTTAAGCATTTTGTTTTTGACCGCCTCATCAACGCGAACAGAGCCCGGCTGGTCGTCAAAAGTTAGCACCAGATTTGCTAAATCTGTCTTTTTGCGAAGCAGTTCCAACAACCCTGACCAAGCGTCGGCAGGTCGGATGTCATCCGCTAATTCCTCTTCGACATCACCGGATCCGAAGAATCGGTGAATCAGTTGTCCTCGTTCGGTAATGATCTCTGAAATATGTACTTTGTTGACGTGCTGATCACGCAACCCCGGTTCCAGAACACTCTCAAGTCCGGACGAAAGTGATTCCCGGAGGGTTACAGGTGCGCCAGTAAGCCCCTCGTCGTGACTCACAAACCACACTGTATCGTCCGTGGGGATTAGGACACCAACTAGTACGAGCAGGGACCACGATCTGCTCGATGAAACTCCGCTAAAGATCCCAGAAGGCAATTCCAATAGGCTCAGGACCTGTTGCGTTTGCAGAAGATGGACTCTGGCATTCACATCTGCACTCGCCTGACTTCCGAGTGAACTCTCGCTCAACAGAACGAAAGCCCTGCCGGCCGGACTCGTCAACGCACGTGCAATCTCCGTCCATATCAACTCAGATGCCTCTCCGCCGAATACGCGCGCGCCAGACAGTCCAAGTCGATCAATTTGCGATTTAGAAAAAGGTCCCGCTGCTGGAGGATCGCACAGTACGACATCAAATTGCGAGGAGACCTTAACGTTGTTGCTCAGAATCTCAGCCACGTCTCCAACGTGTATTTCCAGGCGGATATCTTCAATAACAGATCTCGCCGCGAGCACACCACAAAGCAATGAATCAATTTCTATAGCCACCACCCGGGGGCTAGAAGGAAGCATTTTGGCAAACGCAAACAACGCATTACCAACTCCGGCACAAACGTCGATAACGCTTTCAGCTGGTACTTCCGCCTTGCCAATTTGAAGCGCCAGTTCCTCCGCGAGCTCGACAGGTGTCGAAGTGGAAAAACTATCTCGTGGAAAACGGGAATCAAATGCAACAGCGAACTGCGAATACGACTCCTGAAAATCTTTCGCAGTTGAGAAGTACCGGACAAAGTCCGTTCGCGTTGAACGCCAAGCTTTAGTCGACGCAAAATTCCTGAAGTGTTGACCGAATTGTCCCTCGGTATTCATCAGGATCTCCTCAAACACTGTCAGAGAGTCTGACCCCTTGACTATTTCCGATATTCCATCGCGTGCCGCACTCTGCAACACTGACTTGTTTCCGGAGAGTCCGTCAATTGCGTCAAAATTTTCCAACTCGATTTGCTTGCAAATCTTTAGTATTGCGAGCGAAAATGCTCCGGCAGCAAACATCTCGATAGGCGTCGACTTCGAAACAATTGCACGAATCAAGCGCTCCATTTGATTTTGCTCAGGAGATTCTACGTTCTCCAGTTTTCCGTTTTGCTGTAACCACTCCAACACCTGACCGTAGATGAAAAGAGGGCGCTTCTCTGTGCCCGCAACCGCAGTTGGAAAATCAGTGCTTCGAGCCCGCCAGTTGCTGATTGCCTGTGGAGTGGCTCGGGTAAGTCTCGAGATATCAGCGGAACTGATGAGGTCTTCTGGCTCAAAGTCGCTCATTGCTAGGCCCCCATTCCAAAGGTGCGCGTCGTGGTACCGTCCAAGACAACCACATTGTCAGCCAAAAACCTCAGCTTATGGGAAATCGAATTCGCGATTCCGACTACAGTCACGCGAATGCCCCGAACCTTCAACCAAATCAGGAGCTCGTCGAAGATCCCATCTCCTGACGCGATCACTACATGATCAAACTTTGATTGCCGGACCTGATCCTTCACAGCCGCAATCAGTTCTAGGTCTGCACCGTTCTCACCCGAACGCCAACGATAACGACCTTCGGGCCAGGCCATCCCTACCGTTAGCGCGTTGAAGTGGCTGGTTGAGACGATCGTCTGGTCCATCGGTCCGACATTTACGTGCTCTCGATAGCTGACATACATAGCAGCGAGGCGCTGAGCCGAAACAAAGGATGCTCCAGAGAGGTTCTCTGCGTCGATGCAGTGCAGAGTGCGGGTGATAGTAAAGCGACTGGGAGTTGCTGTGAATGTTTCCATGTGAACATTTTACCACACAAATTGCAATTACACAAATTGTGTACATACATTTGTTTCTAATTAGTCAAACTCGATGAATCCGCTCTGTCAACCTTGCTAGGACGACGGCGGGGTCTGCTGGCGCGTCAAACCAGTGGATAGTTGGGTTGCGGGTGAACCACGACACCTGTCGCCGGGCGAACCGACGGGTGAGAGCGGCGGTCTCGTCGATGGCCTCGTCGACGGTGGCCGTTCCGTTGATGACGTCGAGTGCTTGGGAATAGCCGATGGAACGGGCAGCGGTTGTGCCCTGCTCAATTCCCAGCGGGATCAGCCCACGAACCTCGTCGACGAGCCCGTTGTCGAACATCGCGCGGGCGCGAGCATCCAGTCGTTCCGTCAGCTCGTCGCGGGGAACCTGCAGCCCAATCATGACGTGTTCGCGCCACGGACGGTCCTCGGCACCGAGCCCCGCACCGAACGGCTTGCCCGTCATCTCGATGACCTCTAGCGCGCGGATGAGCCGGCGACCGTTGCGCACGTCGATGCCCTCAAACGCCTCGGGGTCTTTCTCGCGCAACTCGGCCGCGAGAGCACCGGTGCCCTCGGTCTCGAGCCGTTGTTCAAGTCGTTCCCGAATCGCGGGATCGGTGCCGGGGAACTCGAAATCGAACAGAACCGACCACACATACAGCCCCGAGCCACCGACCAGGAGGGCCGTTGCTCCACGGGATTCGATGTCGTCGATGACGGCGCGGGCCTCGGTCTGGTAGCGCGCAACGGAGGCGTCCTCGGTCACATCGAGCACATCGAACAGGTGATGCGGGATTCCGCGGCGATCCGCCAGCGGAACCTTCGCCGTGCCGATGTCCATCCCCCGATACAGCTGGCTCGCGTCGGCGTTGACAATTTCGGCGGGCTGGCCCTGCGCGATGAGAAGTTCGGCGAGGTCGAGTGCTAGATCGGACTTGCCGGTGCCCGTCGCGCCGACGATGGCCGCGATCACGACTAGCTCAGCAGACTCGTGCGGATTCCCGGGAGCCCGAGAAGAACGGTGCCGTCGCCGACGTGGCCCTCGGCACCGGGTGCCGCACAGGATTCCTCTTCGGCGCGGTCCCAGGCATCCCCCGCGCGGGTGCGACGAATCTGCAACGGGGCTGCATCGAGTGAATCGGCGATGAGGTGGAACGGAGCTGCCGCGGTGACCGTCACGGTCACGACGTCACCGGGTCGCGGCACGGCCGAACCGGCAGGCACGTCGAAGTGGACGAGTCGGTTGTCTTCGGCGCGACCCGACAAGCGCTGGGTGGCCTCGTTCTTCCGGCCTTCACCGACAGACACGAGCACGTTCACCTCACGGCCAATCTGCCTCTGGTTCTCTTCCAGCGAGATTCGGTTCTGTAATTCGGTCAAGCGCACGTATCGTTCCTGAACAACGTCCTTGGGGACCTGGTTCGGCATATCGGCGGCGGGCGTTCCGGGTCGAATCGAGTACTGGAAGGTGAACGCGGTGCCGAAACGCGCGGCCTCGACTACGCGGAGCGTTTCCTGGAAGTCTTCTTCGGTCTCGCCGGGGAATCCGACGATGATGTCGGTCGTGATTGCGGCCGTCGGCATCTTTTCGCGGACCCGGTCAAGGATTCCCAGGTACTTGTCGCTGCGATACGACCTGCGCATCGCCTTGAGAATTGTGTTAGAGCCCGACTGCAGGGGCATGTGCAGGCTGGGCATCACCGCAGGAGTCTCGGCCATCGCGTCGATGACGTCGTCGGTGAAGGCGGCGGGGTGCGGGCTGGTGAAGCGAATGCGCTCAAGTCCCTCGATCTGACCCGCGGCGCGCAGCAGTTTGCCGAACGCGAGCTTGTCACCAAACTCGACCCCGTAGGTGTTGACGTTTTGCCCCAGCAGGGTGACCTCGATGGCGCCGTCGGCGACGAGTGCTTCGATTTCGCCGAGGACCTCGCCGGGACGGCGGTCTTTTTCTTTGCCGCGCAGGCTGGGGACGATACAGAACGTGCAGGTGTTGTTGCAGCCGACGGAGATGGAGACCCAACCCGAATAGGTTGACTCGCGCTTGGTGGGAAGTGTCGAGGGGAAGACTTCGAGTGATTCGAGGATTTCCATTTCGGCGTGACCGTTGTGACGCGCGCGTTCTAGCAGCGCAGGCAGGGACCCCATGTTGTGCGTGCCGAAAACGACGTCGACCCATGGCGCTTTCTCGATGATGACGCCCTTGTCTTTCTGGGCGAGACATCCGCCGACGGCAATCTGCATTCCGTCGCGTTCGCGCTTGATAGAAGCGAGGTGGCCGAGCGTGCCATAGAGGCGGTTACCCGCGTTTTCACGAACGGCACAGGTGTTGATGACGACCACGTCGGCATCGGTCCCGGCCTCGAACGGCACGTAACCCGCGGCTTCGAGACTGCCCGAGAGGCGCTCGGAATCGTGAACGTTCATCTGACACCCCAAGGTGCGCACCTCGTAGGTGCGCGGGATATCGTTCACAACGCTCATAGCGTTCGATTTTACCGCGGAAAGTCAGTCGGCGTCGCGAAAGGAGACGGTGATGACATTGTCGGCCGTTGGGGCACTGCCGCCGCGTGAATTTCCGAGGACTTCGCGCAGCGCTGCCGTGATGTCGGAACCGCGAAATCCACGTCGGGCGAGGTACGACTGCAGACGTCGGTATTGAACCTCACGATCGAGCCCGCGGAGGCGTTCGAGTCGCTGACGGGCCTGTTCCATGCACAGGTCCTCTTGTTCCCCGGGAAGGGTTTCGATTGCCTGTTCGATCGCGCTGGGGCGAATGAGCCGCTTGCCTAGTTCCGACTTGATGGCGTTGGCCCCCATGCCCTTGCGGCGCTGGAGGCGCTCGGCGAGATCGATTGCGAGTTCGTCGTCGTTGAGAAGACCGACCGATTCGAGTCGTGCAACCTCGGTGGCGATGTCGTCGGGATTGGCATCGCGCTCGCGCAACAGCTTTTCCATCTCGCGCACCGACATGCCCTTGCGGGCGAGAGCTCGGACGGCGATGGTCTGGACGTCGACGTCGTTACTGTCGTCGGAGTCGAACCCGACATCGTCAGAGTCGTCGGCCGATTCGACGGACCCTCGGTGGAGTGGCGTGACCGGAGCCAGCCACTCCCCCGAGCGTTCGAGTGACATGTGTTATTCGGCGTTCGTGGTTGTGGGGGCTTCGGCTTCTGCCTTGCGTGCCGCGAGCTTTGGCTCGATGGAGTCGACGGGTGCACCGTCGGTTCCGGTCGCGGCCACAACCTCTTCGACGCCGTCGACGATCTTGAGCGCAACGAGGATTCGCTGTTCGATTTCGTCGGCGAGGTGCGCGTGTTCAATCAGGTACTTGCGCGAGTTTTCCTTGCCCTGACCCAGCTGGTCACCCTCGTAGGTGTACCAGGCGCCGGATTTGCGAACGATGTTGTGTTCGACACCGAAGTCGAGCAGGCTGCCCTCGCGCGAGATGCCGGTTCCGAACAGGATGTCGAATTCCGCCTGCTTGAAGGGTGGCGCCATCTTGTTCTTGACGACCTTGACGCGGGTTCGGTTTCCGACGGCGTCGGACCCCTCTTTGAGGGTCTCGATGCGACGGATGTCGAGGCGAACCGACGCGTAGAACTTGAGCGCCTTTCCACCGGAGGTGGTTTCGGGGCTTCCGAAGAAGACACCGATCTTTTCGCGCAACTGGTTGATGAAGATCATAGTTGTTCCGGTCTGGTTCAACCCACCGGTCAGCTTGCGAAGTGCCTGTGACATGAGCCTGGCCTGGAGTCCGACGTGGGCGTCACCCATCTCGCCTTCGATTTCGGCGCGAGGCACCAGCGCGGCAACCGAGTCGATGACGATGAGGTCGATCGAACCGGACCGCACGAGCATGTCGGCGATTTCGAGGGCCTGTTCACCCGTGTCGGGCTGCGAGACGAGGAGCTGGTCGATGTCGACACCGAGCTTTGCGGCATATTCGGGGTCGAGAGCGTGTTCCGCGTCGATAAACGCGGCGGTTCCGCCGGCCGACTGAACATTGGCGATGGCGTGAAGTGTGAGGGTCGTCTTACCCGATGATTCCGGGCCATAGATTTCGATGATGCGACCTCGGGGCAGCCCACCGACGCCAAGGGCGACATCGAGGGCGATGGAACCGGTCGGAATGACGGCCACTTTGGCGCGTTCTTCCGATCCGAGGCGCATGATTGCACCTTTACCGAATTGACGGTCGATTTGTGCGAGCGCTGTTTCCAGCGCTTTTTCGCGATCAGCTGTACTGGCCACGATGTCTCCTTTTCTAGGTGGGTTGCTGCCTATCGACTGTCGATCCGCTGTGAGCCGGTGATGCTGGGCCCGCAGCCTCTCGACAAGGCTGAACTGTGATTGCTTTCCACGGTAGGTGTGAGCTGCGACATGATTGCCGAGGTTCGCCCCGACCGTGGATAACGCTCTTTTCAGTTCTTATGGGGAGACTCTACCGCTGTTCGAACGTTTGTTCGATAGCGGGTCGCACGGCGTGTCGGGCTATTCTTTAGGGTCGCGAAGGCCCGCGCCGTGAATGCGCGACTCGGGAACGTCCATCGCCTGGCACAGGGCGACCCACACTTCGCGCGGGCGCACACCCGACTTCAGCGCGTCGGCGGCCGTCAGATCGAAAACGTCGAGCACGAGATCGCGGACGAGGGCTTGGCCCATCGCCTGACCGAATTCGCCCTCAATCGCGCGCGCGAACTCGGAGTGCTTCATACCGTCGAGCGTAACGCCCGAGAAGACGCCGCGTTACTGAGCGTTGTGATCGGCGTCGACGGAACGGTTTTCGAAAATGTCGTCTGGCACGTGGTCGGGCACGACGGGCATGACGTGGCGAATATCGGGCATCTGGTCCGACATAGAGCCAGCCGCACCAGCGATGACGTAGTCGTCACCAAAGAGGACCGTTTCGAGATCGCGCTTGGACTTGATGCCGTGAACCGAATCACTGGCGGCCATGCGGGTTCCCACTTCGGCGAAGAGAGCCGCCTGCGAGATCTGATAGAAGTTGGCGAGCGTGCGAATGATTTCGCTCGACGGCTCGGTCTTTCCGCGTTCGAGTTCGGAGAGGTGTGCCGGGGAAACTCGGGCGCCATCACGGACGTCGCCGAGGGTCATGCCGAGGCTGGTGCGGATATCACGAAGGACTCCGCCAAGCTGTTCACGAATCAACATAAGTGGGACTCCTTTCCTCTTGGATGTTTAGTGTACAACTGTCCTAACTCGCGCAACACTGGTTTTATTCCTTTCACATGGAATTCTCAAGAAGTCTCAGTGCGGCGGCCACCGTGCGCTGTCGAATCTCGTCGCGTGTGCCGTCGAACTCGAACTTCTGCACCACGTCGTCGCGGTCGCTGACCAGGGCGACAAAGACCGTGCCGACCGAAACGCCGTCCTGCTGATCGGGGCCGGCGACCCCGGTGGTGGCCAATCCGATGGTCGCGCCGAATTTCGCGCGCACCTGACGGGCCATCGCGACAGCCACGTCGGAGTCGACGGCGCCGCGCTCGGCCAACAGCGATTCGGATACCCCGAGAACGGTTGCCTTGACGTCGGTTTGATAGGCGACGATTCCGCCGACGATGACACGAGACGCCCCGGGTGGCGTGATGAGCGTCGAGCACACCAACCCACCGGTCAACGATTCGGCAACGGCGACCGTCTCGCCCTCGGCCGCGAGCCGATCGAGCAAATCGGCGACTGCCTCCGCAGAGAGGCCGGTCGACTCGGTCACGACCGAATCGCTTTCCAGACGTACTCGATTCCGCTCCACACCGTCAGCACAAACGCACTCGCCATGAGGGTGATGTTGACCCAGTTGATCCAGTCGCCGACGAGCGGTGCGAACGGCGCCATGGCAAACGCAACGGCGAACGATTGCACGAATGTCTTCGTCTTGCCCAGCCACGAAGCCCCGAGAACCTCGCGGCGCACGATCACCATTCGATACACCGTGATGCCGAATTCCCGAACGAGGATGACGACGGTGACCCACCACGGCAATTCACCGATGACGGAAAGAACGACGAGTCCGGAACCGATGAGCAGCTTGTCGGCGATGGGGTCCAGCAAGACACCGAGTGGCGTGCCGAGATTTCGGGACCGTGCGAGATACCCGTCGAGTCCGTCGAGCGCGGTCGCCGCGATGAACAGGATGAGCGCCAGCCAACGCCACGGCCCGCTCGGGTCCATCACAATCAACCACACGAAAATCGGCGCGAACAGGATTCGACCAATCGTGATGAGATTCGCGATGTTCCAGGGCGAAACGAGCGAATCGCCGGGGCGAGCCACTCGGCGCGATTCGGTCACGGTTTACTCCCGGTCGGTCAGGTTCCAGGCGTCCTCGTCGGATTCGCCTTCAACCTCAGGATACCCATCCGTTTGAGACTCGATGGGGTCGTCGACCTTCTTGCTGGTTCGCTTCGTCCGCTTTGTCGGTGTGTCATCAACGTGGATGGTGAAGTCGTGATCGTAATTGGCGTTTTCGTTTGCGCGCTTCGGAGCGGGAAGGTCGTCCTCGTCGCCAAACGAAACCTTTGGCTGGTTGTCTTCCGGTTCCTCGAATCGGACCGCAGGTTCGGGGGTGGGTGGGGCCGCCACGACATCGCCGCGGAGCGAACCAAGGACGGTCGCCAACTGATCGGCCGAGACGAGCACCTCGCGCGCCTTCGACCCTTCGGACGGGCCAACGATGTCCCGGGATTCCATGAGGTCCATCAAGCGCCCGGCCTTCGCAAAGCCGACACGCAGTTTGCGCTGCAGCATCGAAGTCGAACCGAACTGGCTGCCGACGACCAACTCGACGGCCTGCAACAGGATGTCGAGGTCGTCACCGATGTCGGCGTCCACCTCACGCTTGGCGACAGTGGCCTGCACGTCGTCGCGATAGTCGGGGTCGGCTTGCTTCTTGACGTGTTCGACAACGGTACGAATCTCGGCTTCCGAAACCCACGCGCCCTGGACGCGAATCGGCTTTGCCGCACCCATCGGCAGGAACAGTCCGTCACCCTGACCGATGAGCTTCTCGGCGCCTTGCGTATCGAGGATGACGCGCGAGTCGGTCATCGACGACACCGCGAACGCGAGCCGTGATGGCACGTTCGCCTTGATCAGCCCAGTGACGACATCGACGGAGGGGCGCTGCGTAGCGAGCACCAGGTGGATACCGGCCGCGCGGGCGAGCTGTGTGATGCGGACAACGGATTCTTCGACGTCACGCGGCGCGACCATCATGAGGTCGGCGAGCTCGTCAACGACGACGAGGAGGTAGGGGTAGGCGCGAAGAACGCGCTCGGAGCCGGGAAGCGGCTTGAGGGTTCCGTCGACAACGCCCTTGTTGAAGTCGTCGACGTGCTTGAACCCGAACGAGTGCAGGTCGTCGTACCGCATGTCCATCTCTTTGACGACCCACTGCAACGCTTCGGCGGCCTTCTTGGCGTTCGTGATGATCGGCGTGATGAGGTGCGGGACACCCTGATACGCCGAGAGCTCGACGCGCTTGGGGTCGACGAGGATCAGGCGCACCTCGGCGGGGGTCGACCGCATGAGGATGGACGTGATCATCGAGTTGACGAACGACGACTTTCCCGCGCCCGTCGCACCCGCGACCAACAGGTGGGGCATCTTGGCAAGGTTGGCGACAACGAACTGACCCTCAACATCTTTACCGACGCCGATCGACATCGGGTGGGTTGCCGCGATGGCGGCGGGCGACCGCAGAACGTCACCGAGCGTGACGATGTCGCGGTCGATGTTGGGGATTTCAATTCCGATGGCCGACTTGCCCGGGATGGGGGTCAGGAACGTGACCTCGTTCGACGCGACCGCGTACTCGATGTTTCGGGTCAACGCCGTGACGCGTTCAACCTTGACGCCGGGGGCGAGTTCTACCTCGTAACGCGTGACCGACGGACCGCGCGTGAAACCGGTCACGGCCGCGTTGACCTCGAACTGTTTGAGGACTTCGGTGATGGCGGCGATGACCGTGTCGTTGACGGGCGAGGACGCTTTGGGCGGTGCGCCCTTGCCAAGAATCGAATCTTTGGGAAGCGCGTAAGGGCGACCGGTGCGGATCGGGGTGACGCGCGTGCCGGTGGCAACATCGTTGCCGGGTTCCGTCGCGGCCGGCGCGATGACCTCGGTCGGCGCTTCGTCGTCGGGCACATCGCCGGTTCCGTTGAACTGGCGGGCGGCCTCTTCGGCGCGGAACATGTCCGCGATGATTCCCGTCGCCGATTTGTCCGACTTTTCGTCCTCGACCGCAGAATCAAAAGGCTTGTCCTTGTTCTTGCGAATCGTCCACCACGGCTTGGCGTCACCCAAATCGCTGTGGCTCGACATTCCCGACAGATCGCTCGTCGATGCGGTTGCGGGTTCTGGACGCGGTTGGTGTGGGAACAGGTGCGCCCACAATTCGCGGATGCGGTCGACAATGCGCGACGGCGGAGTCTTGGTCACAATCAGGGCGGCCAAACCGATGAGCAGCACAAACAGCGGGACGCTTGTCCACGAGGTGGCCGCGTTCGTAACCCAATCGGCGGCAACCCAGCCGAGCAGACCTCCCGCTCCGGCGAGCGCCTTCGCTCCGTCAGACGGTTGAGGCGTGGAGCCGGCAATGTGTGCCAGCGCTGACGCCGACAACACGAAGACGCTGAGGCCCAGCGCGATCCGCCGATTGTCGACTTCCTCGACCGGGTGGCGGAACAACCGCGCGGCCAACAGCACGAGCAGGATGGGCATGCCGAACGCGATTCGACCGAGGAATCCGCCGATGGTGTAGTTCTCGACCGTCTGCAGCCATTCGACGGCGGGCATAAACCATTCGGTCAGGGCACCG
The DNA here is from genome assembly GCA_903940225.1 of uncultured Microbacteriaceae bacterium. Classification (GTDB taxonomy): domain Bacteria; phylum Actinomycetota; class Actinomycetes; order Actinomycetales; family Microbacteriaceae; genus MWH-TA3. The sequence goes on along the minus strand of CAJAKC010000014.1, from coordinate 3,452 downwards.
ACGATGGCGAACACAATGAGTGCGAACGGCAGCCCGTCGCGTCGCTCGTCGGGGGCAACCGTGTTGGTCATGAAAATTCGGAAAGTTGCGCCCGCTCCGTGGGCCAGGCCCATCCACATGCGCGAAAGAATGCTCGGTCCGCGGGGCTTCGGGTTCGCCGAAACGCGAGGCATCGGGCGTGTTCCGCCAGAGCCTCTCGAATTACCCGCCTTGGGGCGCGTTGGACGAGCCATGCCCCGAGATTACCCGCGAACTACCCCGCCAATACGGCGCGACACAGGTGTTACGCCTCTTTGGGGCGGGCGAACCTACGCTTCGATGACGACCGGCACGATCATGGGGCGTCGACGGTGTTGCGTGTTGACCCAGCGCCCGACGACTCGGCGAACCGCTTGCTGGTACTCGTGGGTGTCCCGCACTCCGCTGGCGGCCGCCTCGGCGAGAGCCTGCACGATCTGCGGTTTGACGTCATCGAACACCGAATCGTCTTCGGCGAATCCGCGGGCGTGAACTTCGGGGCCGACCACAACGGCCCCCGTGTTCTTGTCGACCGCGAGAAAGATGGAGATGAATCCTTCTTCGGCGAGGATGAGCCGGTCTTTGAGGTCGGCCTCGGTGATTTCGCCAACACTGGACCCGTCAACGTAAACGAATCCCAGGTCGAGTTGACCGGCGACCGTCATCACTCCGCCCGCAAGGTCGACCACCGTTCCGTTTTCAGCGATGATCGTGTTCTGTCGGGGAACCCCGGTCTGCATCGCCAGTTCGGCGTTTGCGTAAAGGTGGCGGGTTTCTCCGTGAATCGGGAAGACGTTGCGCGGTTTGACGATGTTGTAGCAGTACAGCAACTCCCCCGCTGCGGCGTGACCGGAGACGTGCACCTTGGCGTTGCCCTTGTGGACGACGTGCGCACCGATGGCGATGAGTCCGTTGATCACGCGGTACACCGCGTTCTCGTTCCCGGGAATCAGCGACGACGCGAGGATGACGGTGTCGCTCTCGCCGATTTCGATCTGGTGTTCCTTGTTGGCGATTCGGGAAAGCACGGCCATCGGCTCGCCCTGTGAACCGGTCGACATGTACACAACGCGGTCGTCGGGCATTTCGAGTGCTTGTTTGAGGTCGACGATCGCGCCGTCGGGGATGGTCAGGTATCCGAGCTCTTTCGCGATGCCCATGTTGCGCACCATCGAACGCCCGACGAACACGACGTGACGGCCGTTGGCGACCGCCGCATCGATGACCTGTTGCACCCGGTGAACGTGACTGGCGAAGGACGCGACAACGACCTTGCCCTTGGTGCGGTGCATGACCTGTTCGATGACGGGACCGATGTCTTTTTCCAGCGGTGTGAAGCCGGGGACGTCGGCATTGGTCGAGTCGGTCATGAAGACGTCGACACCCTCTTCGCCGAGGCGTGCAAAAGCGCGGAGGTCGGTCAGGCGGCCATCCATGGGCAACTGGTCCATCTTGAAGTCACCGGTTCCGATGACAAGCCCGGCCGGGGTGCGAATCGCGACGGCCAGCGCATCCGGGATGGAGTGGTTGACGGCGATGAATTCGAGATCAAACGGGCCGACGTTCAGTCGCTGACCGCCCTCGACGTGTTTGAGGTCGGGGCGAATCTTGTGCTCAGCCAATTTCGCCTCGATCAGGGCGAGAGTCAGGCGTGAGCCGTACAGCGTGATGTCGCTGCGCAGACGCAAAAGGTACGGCACCGCACCGATGTGGTCTTCGTGGCCGTGGGTCAGGACGATACCGACGATGTCATCGAGTCGGTCCTTGATCGGAGTGAAGTCGGGGAGGATGAGGTCGACGCCGGGCTGTGTTTCTTCGGGGAACAGCACGCCACAGTCGACGATGAGGAGCCGACCGTCGAACTCGAACACGGTCATGTTGCGACCGATCTCGCCGAGTCCGCCGAGCGGGATGATACGCAGTGAGCCCGATTCGAGCGGGCGAGGTTCACTGATGAATCGAGGCATGGCGCCTCCTTCTGGCTAGGGGGCTACGCGACCGTTGGCGTTGAACGTCTCGGCCGTCATCGGCATGAGTTCTTCCCAGAACTTTTCCATCTTTTCGGCGACCATTTCGATTTCGCGCTGCGGGAACGACGGAAAGTGTGTTCCTTCGCGCATGGTCCGCAGCGACAAGAAGTTCATCAGTGCGCGGGCGTTCATCGTGACGTACATCGAGGAATAGATGGTGACGGGCAGAACAACGCGCGCGACCTCGCGGGCGATTCCGGCCTCGAGCATGCGTTGGTAAGACTCGTAGGCGTTTTCGCACGACTGGCGGACTTCGCGATCGACCAGTTCATATTGTTCCGGTGAGCCGGGGATGAACTCGTAGTGTCCGGTCTTTCCGATTTGCACAAGGTTGCGGTCGGTGTTGGGCACATAAAACACGGGACGCAATTCCCGATAGCGGCCCGACTCTTCGTTGTAGGACGCCATGCGGTGGCGCATGAACTCGCGGAATACGAAGATCGGTGCCTGCACATAGAACGTCATCGAGTTGTGTTCGAACGGCGAGCCGTGGCGGTCGCGCATGAGGTAGTTGATGAGCCCTCTGTCGCGCTCGCCGGCTTCCGCTTCGGCACCGGCGAGTGACTGCTCGCCCTGCGTCGACACGCGGGCGGCAAACAGAACGTCGCTGTCATGGGCAGACGACCGAACCAGTTCGACGGTCACATCGCTGCGGAACTCAACTTCGGTCATGTGCACCAGCCTACCGATTCACCCCCTCTCCTTCGCAGGGGCGCACGGGCTGTAACACAGCGAAACGAAATGTGCGCCCGGCGACGGCGACACCTACCGTGGAAACATGGAGTTCGCTGTTCTTGCTGGCCTCGTCGCGGTCGCGACGATTTTTGGACTGGTGTGGAAACGCGGTCAAGGCCGCGTTGTCGGCGTCTCTGGTCAAACGATTTCGCTGAACTATCGCGCCGCCGGAAAGACGACGCTGTTACAGTTCACGACCGAAATGTGCGCGCCGTGTGCCCAGCTGAAACCACGACTCGAAAAGATTGCGCTGTTTCGCAGTGACGTCGCGCACGTGGTTGTCGACGCCGTCGAGCACCTTGACTTGGCAAACAGTCTGTCGGTGCGGTCCACTCCGACTACGTTCATCGTCGACCCGGACGGACACATTCGCGCCCGCATCAACGGTGTCGCCGCCGCCGAAGTTTTCATCAACGCCATCGACGGAAAGACCGTCACGAAATCAGAGGAGATCAGCATATGAGCACCACATCCGGAATCGACCCTCGTGGTCCGCGATTCGGCGCGGCCATCACCGCGACACTGCTGGCGGTTGCCGTCTGGCTGAGTATCGGACTCGCGTCAGCCCCCATCGATGTCGAGGCGCCCGGTTACCTGCTGGTCGTCATCATTTCGGCGATCTTCCTGTGGGGTCTTCTCGGCGGAGTCCAGAACCACCCCTACGCGCTG
>CAJAKC010000013.1 GCA_903940225.1 uncultured Microbacteriaceae bacterium | reverse complement strand
GAGCACTCACGCGAGAGAGTCCCGCCACGCGCGGTGAAGAGTGGCGAATCGACCGGAGCCTTTGAGGCGCTCCGCCGTCGGCCCGTCCTCGACTATCCGGCCGCCGTCAACTACCAACACTCTGTCCGCGATTTCGACGGTTGACAGTCTGTGGGCGATGATGATTGCCGTTCGGTCCTTCAAGAGTTTCTGCAGTGCGCTCTGAATCAGTCGCTCGCTAGGGATGTCGAGGGACGCGGTAGCCTCGTCGAGGATGAGCACCCGAGGATTGGCGATGAATGCCCGGCAGAAAGACACCAACTGTCGCTGACCGGCCGAGATTCGACTGCCGCGTTTGTTTACGTCCGTGTCATAACCGTCGGGCAGTGCCGTGATGAAGTCGTGCGCACCAACGACCCGGGCCGCCGCCATCACCTCGTCGTCGGTCGCGTCGTTCTTGCCGAGCCGAATGTTGTCGGCGATGCTGCCCGAGAACAGGTAAGCCTCTTGGGTAACGAGGGTGACGGCTCGTCGGAAATCCACATCGCCGATGGTTTTCAGGTCGCGTCCGTCGAGCGTGATGACTCCGTCGCTCGGGTCGTAAAAACGAGCGATGAGCTTGGCAAGTGTCGATTTCCCCGCACCCGTCGCTCCAACCAGCGCGACCGTTTGACCCCCGGGAATCGCCAACGAGAACTGCGGCAAGATCGGATTTCCGGCGGAATAGGCGAAGGACACGTCGGTCGCCACGATGTCCCCGCGGCTGGCTTCGAATGACTCGGGGTTGACGGGTTCGACCACCGAGGGTTGTTCTTCCAGAAAACCCGAGATCTTTTCCAACGCGGAAGACGCCGATTGGAACGAGTTGTAAAACATGGCGAGGTCTTCGATGGGGCCAAAAAATCGACGAGTGTACAAAACGACCGCAAGAAGAGCCCCGACCTCGAGCGATCCGTCGATCACCCGGAAGGACCCGAACAACAGCACCGCGGCGACCGTGAGCGTCCCGATGACTTTGAGTGCCGGGTCGTAAATTCCGAACACGTGAATCGTGCGGCGGGTTGCCTCGCGATAGTCCTCAACTTTGGCGGCATATGCTGCGCGGTCGACGGGTTCCCGGCGGAACGACTTGACGGCGCGAATTCCCGTCATGCTCTCGACAAACTGAATGATGAGCCGCGTGGAATATATGCGCGACGCTCGGAATTCGCGGCGGGACGCATTCGAAAACCACCAGGTGACGCCGACGATGGGAATCAACGCAACGGCAAGCGCAACCCCGCTGGGTGGGTCGATGGAGACCAGAGCGAACGCGGTGAACGCAAGGAACAGCAGTCCCGCCACGAGGTTACTCAGTCCACCGCTGAGGAGTTCGCCGAGAGTGTCGATGTCACTCGTCTGCCGGGCGATGATTCGGCCCGAGGTGTACCTCTCGTGGAATTCGAGGCTGAGCCTTTGGGTGTGGGCAAAGATTCGTCGGCGCAATTCGCCGAGAATGTCCTGACTGATCGCAATCGACCAGCGGGTATAGGCCGCAAGGAATCCCGCTGCACTGATTCCGGTCGCGAGAAAAGCGACAACGATGGTCAGGATCGGCACGAAGTTACCGTCGTCCACCGCGGCGGGCAATCCGATGTCGATTCCCCACGCAATCAACAGAGGTCCTGCGACCTGGGCGGCTGTGCTGGCAACGACCATGATGGCGGTCCACCCGAATCGCGCACGATACGGGCGCACCAGCACACGCAAGAGAGCAATCGATCGGGCGCGAATCGCCTTGTTCTCGCGGTTGGTGAAATCTTGGCGGTCTTCGCCCGAAACGCCGGTCGTGCTCACGATGCACCCCCCTCGTCGTCGACGTCGATGGGTTCGTCCGACAGCGAGGAAATGAGGTGGCGATACTTCGCTGATGTCGCCAAGAGTTCGCTGTGGGTTCCGACAGCAGCGATGCGCCCGTTGTCCAAGAGGGCAACCCGATCGGCGAGCATGACGGTCGACGGTCGGTGGGCGACCACCAGCGCCGTCGTCGTCGCGAGGACCTTTCGCAGAGCGGCTTCGACCCGAGCTTCCGTTTCGACATCGAGGGCGGATAGCGGGTCGTCGAGGACCAACACCGCGGGTGCGGCGGCAATCGCGCGTGCGAGGGCG
>CAJAKC010000012.1 GCA_903940225.1 uncultured Microbacteriaceae bacterium | reverse complement strand
GCTGATTCAAGTCCCGCGATATCCCGAATGGATGGCGCGGTGCCGTCGGTGTCGGCAAGGACAACCTCGACGCGACCAGCGTTCGTCTCCGTCGCGTGTGCGAGGGCGTCGAGAGCGGAATCGCGCGAGTCGGCGAGGATCGCGTCGGCTAAACCTCCGAGCGCCGCCGCAATGGCGGCTTCGTAGCCAGCCGTCACGGTGATGTTGTCGGCGACCAGACCGCGAATTCCGCGGCGACCCGTTACCGAATGCCGCCCGTCCCGCGACTCGAGCGCTTGCGACAGCGCCGACACGCGGGCGGCCAGCGCGTCGCGCTCGCGTTCCTGGGTGTGTAGTTCATCGCGGGACGCATCGAACTGCGACTGAAGGGTGAGGACCTTTGCGTCGGCGGTGGTCACACCCTCTTCGAGGTCTTTGTTCGTTCCGCCCTCGGGTGCATCAATCTCCGCAAGCGCCGATTCCGCCTCGGTCAGGCGAGTGCGCGCCGCGTCGCGCGAGTTCTCGATGCGCAACAGTTCGCCTTCCGCGCCCGCAACGCGCGACCGTGCGAGATCGATTTGGCCTTCGCGATTCGCACGCTCGATGTCGTGTTGCGTGATCGACTGACCCTGTTGCGCGATGTCCGCGTCGACGGCATCGAGCGTGGCGGCAGCGGTCGCAGTAGCCGCAGCGGCTACCCCGAGGCGGGATTCGATGTCAGTCAATTGCGTTTCGAGCGACGCAACCTCCGCGCGGGCGGCGTCGACCATCTCGTCTGAGATTGCGAGTAGTGGTGTCGCCTCGGCGATGTCTTGCGACAGAAGCGTCACGCGATCGCGGATGATCTGGTTGAGCGTTCGGAATCGTTCGCGAACCGCCTCGAGGTCGAAGGCGACACGACGTACCCCGTCGAGCGAATCGGACGTTAGGTCCTGCTCAAGCATGCGCAACCGCAGCGTGACCTGTTCGAGTTGTTCGGAAACCACAATGCGTTCCGTCTGACGCTCCGACTCGGTGCTCTGGTAGTTGTCGATGTCTCGTCGAAGCGAAACGACGTCGTCCGCGAGAATTCGAGCACGAGCATCGCGCACAACGGCTGCAATGTTCTGTGCTTCGCGCGCAACCTCGGCCTGTTTGCCGAGAGGCTTCAGTTGACGGCGAATCTCGCCAGCCAGGTCCGTCAATCGCGTCAGGTTCGCCTGCATCGCATCGAGCTTGCGTAACGTCTTTTCTTTGCGGCGACGATGTTTGAGGATTCCCGCAGCCTCTTCGATGAACCCGCGGCGATCCTCCGGGGTAGCTTGCAGCACGGTGTCGAGGCGCCCCTGGCCAACAATGACGTGCATCTCACGGCCAAGGCCCGAGTCGGACAGAAGTTCCTGAACGTCGAGCAGCCGGCAGGACTCGTTGTTGATCGCATAGTCGCTCTGACCGCTGCGAAACAGGGTGCGCGAGATGGTGACCTCGGTGTAATCAATCGGCAGTGCCCCGTCGGAGTTATCGATTGTCAGAATCACCTCGGCACGACCGAGCGGTCCGCGCGTGGCCGTTCCGGCGAAAATGACGTCTTCCATCTTCCCGCCGCGCAGGGTTTTCGCGCCCTGCTCGCCCATCACCCAGGCGAGGGCGTCAACGACGTTTGATTTGCCTGAACCGTTCGGACCGACCACAGCGGTCACGCCGGGCTCAAAGTCGAACGTTGTCGGCTGCGCGAACGACTTGAAGCCCTTGAGAGTCAGGGACTTCAGGTGCATGGGTTCTATTATCCCTGAGTGCCTCTTACCTGCTGAACAGTGTCAGAATGTAGCTCACACCATCTCCGAAAGGCCAGCCACCGTTGCGCACTATTTCGCGTTCGATGTCACTCACACTGGCAGCCACGCTCGCTCTTTCGGTCGCTGCGATGACCGCGGTTCCGGCGAGCGCCGTTACCTCGTATGTCGAAGGAACCGACGCGGCCGCGAGCCTTTTCAACCCCATGAAAATCGTCGACATCGACCTCACGATTCCGGAATCGTCGCTGGAGGTCATTCGGACACAAGAGATGTGTGGAACCATTCCGTATCAGGACGCAACCCTGACACTCACGACAACTACGACCACGTACGGACCGATGGAAGTCGGCGTCCGCCTCAAGGGCTGTTACGGTTCCTTCCGGCAACTCGACGACAAACCCGGTTGGAAGATCAAAATCAACAAGGTGAGCGGCCAGAACATTCTTGGGCTGAAGAGACTGACGCTGAACAACATGGTTCAGGACGGCACTCAAATTCACGAAGCGATGGCCTACCGTCTTTTCCGTGCGATGGGCGTCCCCTCCTCGCGAATCGGTTATGCCTCCGTCTCGATGAACGGTCGCGAGTACGGCACGTATGCAAACATCGAAACTCTCGACTCCGTGTCCCTCCGCCGCTGGTACGGCGCGGACAATACGCTTCATCTCTACGAGGGCGCCTACGGCCAGGACGCCGTTAGTGGCTGGGAGAGCTACTTCGAAATTGATGAGGGTGCGACCGACAATATTGCCGACCTCACCGCACTCGCAAGCGCCAACGATCTGACCGGGTCCGCGTGGTGGACGGCGATCCAACGCGTTGCCGACATGAACAAGATGACCGCGGAATGGGCCACCGAGTATTACCTTCGCCACTGGGACGGATACATCACCCGGAACAACTATTACCTGCACTCAACGCTGGACGGCAAATTCACCATGTTGCCCTGGGGTGCAGACCAAACGTTTGACGGACCGTGGTGGGACGACTACATCAATAACCCTCAGGGAGTTATGTACGGCCGATGCATGGGGGTCCAAGCCTGCAGGGACCTCTTCGCCGCGAACGTCGTCAAAGTCAAGAACCTTGCCAACTCGCTTCGAATGGACCAAATGGCAACCGACGTCGGTGGAATTGTCGGGTCCTGGGGAATTACGCAAACTCGAGACTGGATTACGGAGCGTAAAAACAGCGTCGGCGTGTGGATTGCCAGCAACACCGTGGGGCAAACGGTTGCAACGCTGCGCCGAAGCGGATCAAAATCGATTGGGACGTGGAGAGCCCCGGACTCCAAGGGATACACAATCACCGCCTACCAAGTGGGAATCAAGCGGGGCGGTGTTTGGAAGTATTACACGAGGACCGCCCGGACCATCACCTTTTCCCACGCCCGTCGAACAACCGCCTCGTTCCGCGTCCGAGCTCTCACGGCGCTTGGGTATGGGCCGTGGTCGACGGTGAAAACCATCCGCCGCAACTAACGTCTGCGGCGCTGGCACGTCGGGCAAAAGTGTGACGAACGGTTCTGCCACGGTTGCCGCGCAATTGCCGTGCCACAACGCGGGCAGGGTTTGCCCGTCTGGCCGTAGGTATTGAGGGAGACATCGAAGTATCCCGATTCCCCGTTGACGTTGACGTAGAGGGAATCGAACGAGGTGCCTCCAACGTCGAGAGCGCCGCGCATAACGGCCCGCACCGCGGCGAGAAGCTCACGATAGGCACGAACTGAGATTCGGTCGGCGGGGGTCGCATAGTGAAGTCGCGCGGCCCACAGGGCTTCGTCGGCGTAGATGTTGCCGATTCCCGACACGAGTTCCTGATTGAGTAGGGCGTTCTTGACGGCGACGGTCCTTTTCCTCAGGCGGCGAATGAGTCCTTCGTCGTCGAGGGCTGGGTCGAGTATGTCGCGCGCAATGTGAGCGACCTGGCTCGGCAGATCGATCGAGTCGGAGCCAAAGCCTGCCGGCAGGCCGTCGACGGTCGGCGCGGTGACGTCGAGAGCAAGCGAACCGAAAAGCCGTTGATCGTGGAACGACACCGGCGGTCGGCCCGCGAGGACGAGGCGCACCCGCTCGTGCTTGGGCGAGTCTGCCCCCAGCACCCGAATCTGGCCACTCATGCCCAGGTGCACGACGAGCGTCTCGCCCGAATCGAGCGGACACCACATGAACTTTCCCCGACGAACAGCAGCGAGGACAGTAGCGCCGGCAAGTCGGACCGCGAAGTCGTCGGCGCTGGCGGGGTGCCGTTTGAGCGCGCGCGGATCGAAAACCTCCACGGACTCGATTCGAGCCCCGACGAGGTGGCGATCCAGACCGCGGCGAACAACCTCGACCTCGGGAAGTTCGGGCACTGCTAGTCCGCCGTCAGGACGGTCCACGCGGCAAGCGCGGCAACGCCCTCCGCCGCCTTTTTGCTCGTTCCCTCACCGTTGCCGTGTGCCACGCCGTCAATCGTGACGGTGGCGACGAATCGGCGGGCGTGATCGGGTCCCTCCGACACAATCGAGTACACGGGCTTGCCCATCCCCCGGCGGTCACACAGTTCTTGGAGTTCCGTTTTCGGTTCCATCGATGCGCCGAACCGGTCGACGTCGTCCAACAACGGCGCGACGAGTCGAAGGACGAGTTCCGTTGCCGCGACCTGCCCCAGAGTCACATACGTTGCACCGATCAGCGCCTCGATAACGTCAGCGAGCAGAGAAGACTTTTCCGCTCCACCCGTGGAAATTTCCCCGTTGCCGAGGCGGATGAACGGTCCCAACTCGATTCGTCGAGCGATTTCGGCCAGCGCAACCGTGGAGACCAAGGCCGCACGACGTTTCGCGAGATCGCCCTCCGGTAGGTCGGTGAAGCGCTCGAACAACTCGATGGTCACGACCTGTTGCAAAACGGCATCGCCCAGGAATTCGAGCCGTTCGTAGTGCCCACTCCCGTGTTCGTACGCGAACGAACGGTGCGTCAACGCCTGTTCGAGAAGTTCCGACGGGATTTCAACACCGATCACCCCGGCCAGTTCGGCGGGGTTGCGGAATGCGGGAGTTGTTGTCATAGAAATGAAACAGCGCGCCGCAGGACAAAACCCCGGCGCGCTGTCAACGTCCTGATTTAGGCGTCGGCGACCTTGCGGCCCTTGTATTCAAGGAAGAGTTCGGTACCGACCGAGTCGGTGACCATCTTCGCGCGGTGCGGGAGGCTGTAGACGGTGCGTCCGTTTTCGACGGTCTTGACGAGCGTCGGGGCTTCCGCCTTCCACTGCGAACGGCGCGAACGAGTGTTCGAACGCGACTGCTTGCGCTTGGGAACTGCCATTATTTTGTCCTCTTCTTGGCGGCCGGTTTGCTGGCCGTGGTCGTATCCGTGGAAGCTAAGGCCTCCAGGGCTGCCCATCGGGGATCGATGGTGGAGCCGTCCTGCGCGCGTGGTTCCGTCAACTTCTCGCCCGTTGCTGGGTCAAGACCAAGACAGTCCTCGTCACAGAGTGGTTGGAACGGAAGTGACAACACAACCGCATCCCGAACAAGCTGTTCACAATTCACGTGATTATCCTGAACAGAAAATTCGAGTTCCTCCGTAGGAGAATACGCGAAAAGTTCCTGAAATTCCACTTGAACGGGAATGTCGACGGGCTCGAGACAGCGAACACACTCGGCTACCGCTGTAGCGTCGATCTCCGCGGACACCAAAATCCCATCGTGTAGACCTTCGAGGCTCAGGTCGACCGATACCGTTTGACCAGCATCAACGTAGGCAACACCCTCTCCCCAGCGTTCGGGGAGGGTCTCGTCGAGTCGCACCGACCGCTCTTCACCGATGCGGTGAGAGACATCAAAAACGCTGACGGTAAACGGCGCGGTTGGGTGGTTTTTCACCCTTTTAGGTTACCCGCGATTTAGGCGAAGTCGCCCGAAGCCATGAACCGCGAGACGGCGCCCGGCACGTACGGCGAGACATCGCCTCCAAGAGCCGCGACCTGCCGCACGAGTGACGACGACACGTGGCTGTGAGCGGGGTCGGGCAGAAGGAAAACGGTTTCGATGCCGGCAAGGTCACGGTTGACGATTGCCATCGGCGTTTCGTAGGTGACGTCCACCTCGGAGCGAATTCCCTTGATCAAAACCTTTGCGCCGACTTCCTGGCAATAGTCGACGAGGAGTCCGACACTCCAGTTCGTCACCGTGACTCCGTCGGACAACCCTGCCTCGCGCAAAGCCTCTTCGATCAGCTCGACACGGCGAGCAACGGGAAGCATCGCGGTCTTGCTGGGGTTGTGCACGACGACGACGTGAACCTCGTCAAAAATGTTGCGCGCACGTTCGATGACGTCGAGATGGCCGAGAGTAACCGGGTCGAACGAACCGGGCACAACGGCGAGCGTGGTCATGCCCCCAGCGTATCGGGGCGACCCCGCGCGTGTCACGCTTTGCCGAGGAACTCCCGTTCGCGTTGGGACAGTCGACGGTCCACCGCCTCGCGCAGGGCGGGGTGAGTGGACAGGCTCGGGTCGTCGGTGACGATCGGTTCCGCCGCTGCTCGAGCGGCCTCAATGGTCGGCCCGTCGGTGGCGACGCGAAGCAACACGAGACCGCTACGCCCACCCGACTGGCGTTCACCCAACACATCGCCCTCGCGTCGCAGCTCGAGGTCTTTCTGCGCGAGTTCGAATCCGTCGAGTGTCGACGCAACCGCCTCCACACGTTCGCGCGCCAACGTGCCCTCGACGGCTGTGGTGACAAAGAGTGCGAGCCCCGGCGTTCCGCCGCGGCCGACGCGACCGCGCAACTGGTGCAACTGGCTGACACCGAATCGATCGGCGTCGAGAACCACCATTGTCGAGGCGTTGGGGACGTCGACACCGACCTCGATCACGGTGGTTGCGACGAGGACATCGATTTCGCCCGCCGCGAAGGCCCGCATCGTCGCGTCCTTCTCGTCACCCGACATGCGGCCGTGGAGCGGCTCGACGCGACGGCCGGTCAGTTCCGCGCGCGCTATCGGGAGGGTTTCGGTCACGGAGTGGCGCGGAGCCGTCACCGAATCGTCATCGAGGAGTTCCGCTTCGGAGTCGTCCGTCGTCGCGTCGATGGCGGAGCACACGACGAAGCCCTGCCGACCCTGGGCGAGCTCTTCGCCCAGTCGACTCCACACGCGCGGCCACCACCCCGGCTTGTCCGCTAACGGTACAACGTGCGATTCGATCGGGGCGCGGCCAACGGGCATCGTGCGGATGGTCGAGATATCGAGGTCGCCGAACACGGTCATCGCGACGGTGCGCGGGATGGGAGTCGCCGTCAGGACGAGAGTGTGCGGAGAGGCGCCCTTCTGGCGCAGGGTGTCCCGTTGCTCAACGCCGAACCGATGCTGTTCATCGATGACGACCAGCGCGAGGTCGTTGAACTGAACCGACTGGGAAAGCAGAGCGTGAGTGCCAATGACGAATCGAGCCGTTCCGCTGGCTATCGCCAGATTCGCGCGCTTCTTTTCCGCCGCGGGAAGACTGCCGACGAGCAGTGTGAGGTTGAGTCCCTCGGCAAGAGGGCCCAGAGTCGCGGCAATCGATCGCAGGTGTTGGCTCGCGAGAACTTCGGTCGGCGCGATGAGCGCTGCTTGTCCCCCGTCCTCGATTGCGGTGAGCATCGCCCGAACGGCCACCAGCGTCTTGCCCGAACCGACTTCTCCTTGCACGAGCCGATTCATCGGGTGGGCTTGCGCCATGTCGTGATCGATTTCCGCGCCAACCAACGTTTGGTCGGGGGTCAGTGAATACGGCAGTGCCGCGTCAAACGCGCTCCGCAGCGCGGCGGGTGTCCGCGGCACCGACGCAGCCGATTTGGCCCGTGCACGATCGCGCAACAGTGCCGTTTGCACCAGAAAGGCTTCGTGAAACCGGAGGGTCTCGCGGGCGGCACGCCATTCGTCGTGGACCTCGGGGCGGTGGACTCCCAGGAGTGCCTCGCGGAGAGTGAGCAGCCGCTGGTCTGCCCGAACGGAGTCAGGAACGGGGTCCGCCAGAGGGGGGAGGACATCGAGCAGAACACCGATCGATCGCGCAATCTGCCACGACGCGACCGTGCTCGTCGCCGGATAGATGGGAATCGGGGTCGAGGCCCACTTCGCCGCGAGTTCGTCACTGACCTCGGCTTCCTCGTCAAACAATTCGTAATCGGGGTGGGTCAACTGGCGTGTACCCCGGAATTCGGTCACTTTTCCCGCAAAGATTCCTCGCGCACCGGGTCTCAGGTCGCGCGACCGCCACGCTTGATTGAAGAACGTGAGCGACAATCGGCCCGTGCCATCGGTGAGGATGACCTCCAACAGAGACCCCTTGCGACCGTTCATCGGCCGGTTATTGACGCGAACAACTTCCGCAACAATCGTCACCGACTCGTCGAGCGGGAGCGCATCCAGTGCACTGAGCTCACCGCGTTCGGCATATCGCCTGGGGTAGTGACCGAGCAGTCCGCCCGCGGTATCAAAGCCAAAGGCGCGCGTCAACGCTTTCGCCGTTTTCTCTCCGAGGAGTTGCGCCAACGGCAGATCGCGGAAATCAGCGGGTTCGGGCACACGCTCACGCTACCGTCGAGCCCCCACTAATCCGACGATTGACGGCGGCGCCGATAGCCTTGACGCGTGACGAGAATCATCGCGGGATTGGCCGGAGGGCGAACCATCGCCGTGCCGTCGTCCGGCACTCGACCGACCAGTGACCGCGTTCGCGAGGCGATTTTCTCGCGAGTCGAGTCGTGGGCGGACCTCACGGGTTCCCGAGTTCTTGATTTGTTCGCCGGCAGCGGAGCGCTCGGACTGGAGGCCGCTTCGCGCGGCGCGACGCGTGTCGACCTGGTCGACAACTCTGACAAGGCGGTCGCCGCGATGACCGCCAACATCACGACACTGCGCCCGACCATCCCGGCCTGCGAGATGCGGGCGCACCGGGTGTCCGTGGCCGCGTACCTCGAATCTGCGACTGCCGAGTGGGACATCGCCTTCATCGATCCGCCCTACGACGACCCAAATTCCCTGCTCGAGCGGACGCTCGAACTGTTGCTGCCCCGATTGTCCTCCGACGCGCTGATTGCGGTTGAGCGTGCAACGCGCGACGCGGAGCCTTCCTGGCCGACGGGATACGACGTGCTCACCCCGAAGTCGTATGGTGAAACAACCGTGTACTGGTTGTCGGTCGCTTAGTCGGCGAACGGATCCCAGCCACCGCGGGCGTCGAACGGTGCACCGTCGACCACGACTCCCTCGCCCGAAGCAACGCGGCCAATGACGCGGAACCCCGGCGGAATTGTCGCGAGCGGTGGGAAGCAAGCGAGCATCGCGTGATCTTCTCCGCCGGTCAACGCCTCGAGGGAACCAATGGCAGCGAGATCGAGGTCGATGGCAACACCGCTGGCGGTGGCGATTCGTCGAGCATCGAGCACGAGACCGTCGGATACGTCCATCATCGCGCTGGCTCCGGCAAGAGCAGCGGCGCGGCCCGCGGCAATGGGCGGTTCCGGCCTGAGTTGCGCACCGATATCGGCGGGGTGTGCCGCCCATAGTTCGTCTACTGCGGCCGGATTCGGCTGGCCATCCACGAGAGCATGCTCGAGCAAAAGGTCGAGCCCACGCTTCGCACCGCCGAGTTGACCGGCGACGGCCACGAGGTGACCAATTTGCGCTCCAGCGCGCGTGACAGGAGTTACCCCGTCAAAATCGCCCGTGGCAGTTACCGCGAGCATTACGACCGGACCGCGCGACAGGTCACCACCGACGACACCGCAGCCCGGCGCCAGGAGCTTTGCCGCGTCGTGAAAACCGCGTGCGATGTTCTCAACGAACGTCACCGCAGTGGTCGATGGCGCCGCGAGCCCCACGACGAGTGCGGTGGGCGTGGCCCCCATCGCCGCGATGTCCGCGAGGTTGGTGGCACAAGCCTTCCAACCGATGTCGTAGCCCGTGGACAACCCGATGATGAAGTCGGGCCCTTCGATCATGAGGTCGGTTGTCAGCGGCACACGACCGCCGGGAACGTCAACAATCGCGCAATCGTCACCCGGCCCCAGAATCGTTCGCGACGATTCAGGAAGAAGCGGAAAGATGCGCGCCAGCGTTGCGCCTTCGCCCAGGTCGCCGATTGTTTCCGCGGAACCGCTCATGGAACAACGGTAGCCTGAAAGCGATGTTTGCACGTGTCACTATCCCCAGCCTCGCGCTCGTCCTCTCGTTGGCCGGCTGCACGAGTGCCGTGCCCCTGCAACCCGCTGACGGTGCAAACGACCCCGCTTGTGCCGAGGTGATGGTTCGGCTTCCCGACGCGGTCAGCGGTCTTGCACGGCGCTCGACGAATGCCCAGTCGACTGCCGCATGGGGAGACCCCGCGGCCGTCATCCTGCGGTGTGGACTTCCGGAAACGGGTCCGTCAGAACTGCCCTGCTTCAGCGTGAACGGCATCGATTGGTTGCGCGACGATTCCCAGGCACCGATCTACACGTTCATCACGTTTGGTCGCACTCCGGCAACCGAGCTGGTTGTCGATTCCGATAGCGCGAGCGGAATCGATAGCGTCACCGCCGTCGGGACGGCCGTCGGTGCAGTTTCCGCGACATCGAAGTGCCTGTCGTCCGAAGACGTCTTCGGCGACTAAAGCCCGAGCAGTTTGGCTGAGATTCCGCCAGCTGCGCGGAGAGCGACTCCGCTGCCGTGTCCGGCCTGCGGAAAAATGACGCGGCGATCGCGCGCTTCGGTGAGGGCATCGCGAAGGACGGTCAGTGCCGGATGCTTCGGTGCCCAGAGATACAGCGAAAGCGCACCCGGGATGGAGTTCACTTCGTTGACAAACAGGTCGCCCGATTTTTCATCGAGTAACAGGTCGACGCGCACGATGCCGGTGAGTCGCGTAATCTCGGCGACAGTGCGAGCAAGTTCCGCGGCCTTGTCGTGAATCGGCGCGGGATACGACACCGGGAATTCGCGCGGTGCACTGGTCAGCCCCGCCTCGGAACCGGATCCACCGGCGAGATATTTTTCGGCGTAGGTATACAACCCAGAATCACCACCCCCGCGCAGCGGTTTTTCGAGGTCGGTGACCTCGAGCGTTGGGAATGTGCGGAAACCAATGTTGAGGTCAACGAGGTTGGGGCGGTAAGGCTCGAGCACCGCACCGTTCTTGAGGTGCGGGGAGCTCTTCGCCAGGGCTCTCGCGGTTGCAAGGTCGTCGGCGATTTCGATGCCGATCGACGAACCCCCGAATCGCGGTTTGACGATGTACGGCCCAGCGAATCCGGGTTCAGTCGTGTCGGAAACCGCACGGCGTTGCAGTGTCGGGATTCCCGCGGACTCCATCATCCCGCCGAACGCCAACTTGTCCATCCCGACGGCCCCAGCGAACAGTGTCGATCCGGTCGCCGGTATACCCATCGCGTCGAACAGTGCCGCGGCGCCACCGCCCTCGCCCGCGCCACCGTGGAAACACAGCAGAGCGGACTCGATGTCAAGGACACCGGAGCCAAAAGACTTCTTCGACGCGAACCCGGGGTCGGGCGACAACCGCACCTCGAGAGGCTTCGCGCCCTTCGGTGCGCCCTCCAAATAGTCGGCGGCTTCGGTGCCGTTGGGAACGAGGAACCATTCCCCCGACGGTGCCCAGTAAATCGGGTGTACGGAATCACCGGCATCGGTGAGGACACGTTCGGCTTGGAGACCCGTCAGAATCGAAATTTCATGTTCGGGGCTTGGCCCACCGAACACCACGGCCCACGGTGCGTTGCTCATCGGGGTCCCGTCTCGCTCCCCCACCCAGGAGCTGTCAATTACGCGTAATGATCGGGCAGGTCGTTTTCTACGAGAATAACGCCCTTGGCTCCCGCACGCTGGAGGGCGTCACTCATCGCGTCGGTGCGTTTCGCAAAAACCTTCGCCGACGGGTGTCCCGACACAAGCGCTTTGCGGTTGGTGTGGCCCACAACGAACAATTCCCCGCCGACGTTCGCTATCTGTTCCGCGAAGGCGCGGTTCCGCTCGGCCTGCACCGGGCCGAGTTCGATCATGCCCGGCGTCACGACGATGAACGCACCGCCGCGTTCCTTTGCCATGGCCGAGCCGCCCTCTACCGCACGAGCCGCGCCGGACGGATTGGCGTTGTACGAATCGTCGATGATGATGGCGCCGCTCGGTGCCTGCTGTGGTTCGGCGCGGTGTGCCGCGGTCGGCAAGGAAGAGAGGCGCGGTGCCATCGTGGACAGCGGAACGTCGAGCGCGTGGGCGATGCCGAGTGCCACGGCAACGTTGACCGCGTGACCCACTCCAGAAATGGTCACGGGAACCGATTCACCCCCGATGGTTGCCGTCGAGGCAGAAGGGTTGACGGAAACGTCAGCGGTTGCTCCTGTGGCAGATACGCGCATGACGCGCTTGCCCTCGGATTCGCAGCGGTCGGCAAGGCGAGCGAGGTCGGGATCATCGATGGGCAGAACAACGGTCTTCGCCTTGTCAACGATCTCGCTCTTGGCCCGCAGAATTGTTTCCCGCGTCTTCATCCGTTCAAGGTGTGCTTCGCCGATGACCGTAATCGCGGCAATATCCGGTGGGAATGATTCACAGAGTCGGCGAATCTCGCCCTCGCCAAAGATCCCCATCTCGGCAACAAACACCTCGGTACCGGGCGTCAGTTTGTCGTTAACCGCACGCGCCAAGCCCATCAGGTTGTTGAACGAGGCCGGGCTGGGAACGACCGAATACTTGGTGCCGACGAGGTGCGCGATGTACCCCTTCGTCGACGTCTTGCCGTATGAGCCGGTGACGGCAACAACCGTGGGGTTGACCTGGCGAAGCTTTTTCTGCGCGGCGACGAGCCACTTCTTCGACAGAGCCTTCTCGATCGGGTTTGCAATGGCCAAGGCAATGTCCATTGAGATGGGGGCGAATCGAGCCGGGGCAACAAGTGCGATGACGAAGAATGCACCAGCTAGCCAAGCGGTGACGGGGGCTGCCCCGGGACCGCCGAGCGGCACTCCAAAAACTGTGGCCGAGAGTGTCGCAGCAAATAGTGCAATCCCAGCAATGCTTGACAGAACCCACACGACAAACCAGATTGCCGCCAGTCGCTTGGCACGAGCGGTCCACTGAAGTTTCGACGTTGTCCCGCGGAAACCAAGTCCCCACGGCCACAGTGCGGCGAATCCGACCGCCAGCGCAGCCAAGAGTGCCGACACCGGTTCGAACACGAGTTCATATGCGCCAAGCACGAGAAGCGCTGAACCGATGAGCACGCTGACCAACAAGGGCGCGAGCGATGCGGGACGAGACTTTCCCCACCCAGCCGCGATGCGCTCGGTCCATCCAAACACGTAGTGTTCGCGCTGAGCGACGCGAATCCACTTCACCCCGACGAAGGCCGTGAACACGAGGTACGTGCCAAGGATGATGACCTTCTCCAATCCCAAATCCCCCATCAGATGGCCTCTCCCACTGCCGCGCGAACAGCGGCACCAAGGCCGGGGGTCAAGAGGTGTGCCTCTCCCGGCACGACGGTCCAGTGGGCGCCGCAGATACGCTCGGACGCGACCTTGCCCGCCGCCGTCGGGGCGGCCGTGTCGTTCTCGCCCCACACCATCCAGGTCGGGGTGGCGATGCGCGCGAGGTCGTCGACGTAACTCTCGTTCACGGTCTTGACCATGATGTCGCGCATGATTCCCTGGGCGGCGTTGTAGTCGGCGCTTCCCGCCTGGCGTCGACGGGACTCCATCGCCGTGTCGGACAGAATCCCCACACGGTTCGCCCACTTTGCAAGGCGATAGGACAGTTTCGGTTTTCCCGTCGGCGCTAGCCGAACGAGCGGAGCGCCCGTCAGAACGAGTCCAGAGATCAGTTCAGGGTGACGCGCCGCGAGCCGAACAGCGACGCGTCCGCCAAAGCTGTGTCCAACGACAACGACCGGGGCAAACGGGCGGATGGCGTCGGCAACGAGTTCCGCATACTCCGAAGTCCCCCACACCGAATCGGGAACTGTCGTTGGCCCGAAACCGGGTAGGTGAATCGATACCGCATCGAGTCCCGCCAGAACGGGAACAAAATCCGCGCCGGTGCGACCCCAACCGTGGAGTGCGACAACGCGCGGGGGGAACTCACCGATTCGTTCGGCGATCACCCTGCCGTCGGCGAGCGCTTGAACCGCCACTACTCCTCCGCCGGCCCACTCGTGTCGGTGGCAAGGTGGGGTGCGAGTTCGCGGGGGTCAAGCGTTCCGCGCAAAACCTGTTGAACCTGGCTGACGATCGGCATGGACACCTTCTTGGCGGCGGCAAGAGTCAGAATCGGGTCAACGGACGACAGCCCTTCGGCGGTCTGATCCATCTGTCGGATGACCATGTCGAACGAATACCCCTGCCCCAACAGTCGGCCGGCCGTGTTGTTTCGTGAAAGGGGTGATTCGCACGTAGCGATGAGGTCGCCCAATCCGGCCAATCCCCACATTGTCTCGGGGCGAGCGCCGTAAGCCGACGCAAACGCCGACAGTTCCGTGAGTCCGCGCGTGATGATCGATGCCTTGGTGTTGTCACCGTAGCCAACGCCATCGGCAATACCGACGGCAACGGCGATGAGGTTCTTGAGAACCCCGCCAAATTCCGTGCCGATGACGTCGGTGTTTGTCAACGCTGTGAAGTAGTGATTCGTCGCCATCGCGGCAACAGCAACGGCAACATCGTGGTTCGCGGATGCGACGGCCGACGCAGACGGTTCCGCATTCGCCATTTCCAAAGCAAGATTCGGTCCGGACAAAACAGCGATGCGGTCAAGGGAAACCCGACCGGCTTCAGCAATGACCTCGCTCATGCGGAGTCCCGTCGAGCGTTCGACACCCTTCATCAAGGACACGACCGGCACGTGGTCACCCAGCAGCCCGTCTACATCTTCGAGCACTCCGCGGAGCGATTGGGACGGAACGGATAGGAAGATAGCATCGACGCCGGCCAGGGTTACCGGAAGCGACGTCGATGCGGTGATACTCAGCGGGAGGTTGACGCGCTGCAGGTACTTGGTGTTCCGGTGCGTCTCGTTGATCTCGTTTGCCACCTGATCGCGACGCGCCCAGACCTGAACCGTGTTTCCCGCGTCGGCGAGAACCTTGGCGAACGTGGTTCCCCACGCACCGGCTCCGAGCACTGCGACGTTGGCCATTAGAACTTTCCCGTAGTTGTTTGGTTGTGCTCGGCCGGATCCCAGCGCTTTTCCGGCGCCTTTTCTCCGCGCAACTGCGCCTGTAAATCGGTTATGGCGTTCATGAGAATGAGCGTCGCTTGGCTGAGCATCTTGAGGTCGAGCGGCTTTCCCTTAAACCCGGACAAATCAATCGGCTTGCCGAAAAGGACGGTGATCGGCGTGCGCGGAAACAAGCGGAGCTTTCCCGAGTAACGCGGCATCAGATCCGCCGTGCCCCAGTGGGCCGCGGGAATCAGTGGGATGCCCGTCTCCAGTGCCATGCGCACAGCCCCCGTCTTGCCTCGCATCGGCCACAGGTCGGGGTCGCGCGTCAGTGTGCCCTCTGGGTAAATGATGACGCCGTGGCCCTCCTTCGCGAGGGTGCGCGCTGCCTTCATCGGCCCGAGTGCGCGCTGGGTCCCCTCTCGCTCTACTGGAATCTGTCCCAGCGACCGAAGGATTGCCCCGAGAATAGGCAGCTTGAACAGGGACACCTTTGCCATGAATCGCGGAACACGACCCGCTTTCCACACCCCGACGCCCATGACGACAGGATCAATCGCGCTGAAGTGACAGGGAGCGACAATGAACGGGCCGGTGGCGGGAACGTTGTCTTCGCCACGAACGCGAATCGAACTGATGAGACCCATCAATGGCAACGCCAAACCGGCGATGGCGTGCCATCTCAGCCCACGTTCGGTCGTTGTCATATCCCGCCTCCTACGGCGCTTAGCCTAGTCGGCGAGTTCGAATTCAGCACCGAGGTCGCGCAGCTTGTCAATGAAGTGCTCGTATCCGCGGGCAATGATTCCGACGTTCGAAATCGTGCTCGTTCCATCGGCGGCGAGAGCCGCAATGAGGTGCGAGAAACCGCCACGGAGGTCGGGAACACGAATGTCGGCTCCGTGAAGCGGGGTTGGTCCCGTGATGACCGCCGCTTGCTCGAGTGCTCGGCGCGGAACGCGACGCGTAATCGACGCGATTCCGTCGTTGTGGACGACGATGTTCGCCCCCATTGCGTTGAGCGAGTCGGTAAACCCGAAGCGGTTTTCATAGACGGTCTCGTGCACGATTGACGTTCCCTCGGCCTGTGTCATCGCAACGACAAGGGGCTGTTGCCAGTCGGTCATGAAGCCGGGGTGAACATCCGTTTCGACGACGACCGGTTTGAGGGTTCCCCCGGGATGCCAGAATCGAATACCGTCTTCGTGAACCTCAAACTCTCCGCCGACCTTGCGGTACACGTTGAGGAACGTGAGGAGCTCTGGTTGTTGAGCGCCCGCGACGAAGATGTCGCCCTTTGTCGCAAGAGCGGCCGCAGCCCACGACGCTGCTTCGTTGCGATCAAACAGTGCACGGTGGACATATCCGCCGAGCCGCTCGACGCCCTCGATGAAGATGGTGCGGTTTGGTTCGATCCAGATGATCGCGCCCATCTTTTGGAGGATGGAGATGAGGTCCATGATCTCTGGCTCGATCGCCGCGTTTTTGAGTTCGGTCACGCCCTCGGCGCGGACCGCCGACAGCAAAACCTGCTCTGTCGCACCAACGGACGGAAACGGCAATTCGATTTCGGCACCGCGAAGCCGTTCGGGTGCGGTGAGGTGAATCCCCTGCGGAAGCTTGGTGACGTGCGCGCCGAAAGCGCGAAGTGCGTCGAGGTGGAAGTTGATCGGGCGGTCGCCGATTCGGCAGCCCCCGAGGTCGGGAATGAAAGCCTCGCCCAGTTGGTGCAGCAGTGGACCGCAAAAGAGAATGGGGATTCGGCTGGATCCAGCGTGCGCATCAATCTCGGCGAAGTGTGCGCTCGTGACGTTGGTCGGATCCAGCGTCAGTTCGCCATCACCGGTGTCTGTTACTCGAACACCGTGGGCCTCGAGCAATCCACGAACGATTGCCACGTCCGAAATGGCCGGCACTCCGCGAAGCACCGACGGCTCGTCACCGAGTAGTGCGGCGACCATCGCCTTGGTGACAAGATTCTTTGCACCGCGCACATCAACGCGACCGACCAGCGGTTTGCCGCCGTGAATGGTGATGGCGTCGACGCTGAGGCCCACGCGTTCACCCTGACGCTTCGCGTCATCGCTCAACGAGTTCATCGAGCCGGCAACGTCTTTGGGAGCCACGATTCGCGATGGGTCTCGAACGCGTCGATGTCGGCTTCGTGGCGAAGGGTCAGCCCGATGTCGTCGAGTCCCTCCATCAGTCGCCACCGCGTGTAATCATCGATTTCGAACGGACTGTGCACATCCCCACACGATACCGAGCGGTTGACCAAATCGACGGTTACCGAGACCCCGGGGTTGGCGTCGATTTCGGCCCAGATTGCTTCGACGATCGACTCGGGGACGACCGCGGTGAGTAGCCCCTGCTTGCCCGAATTGCCGCGGAATATGTCGGCGAATCGCGGCGCGATGACGGCGTTGAAACCGAAGTCACGCAGCGCCCACACCGCGTGCTCCCGCGACGAGCCCGTTCCGAAATCCATTCCAGCGACGAGGACTGTTCCGTGCGTGAACGGCTCGACGTTGAGCACGAATTCGGGATCCTCACGCCAGCGATAGAAGAGCGCATCCTCGAAACCGGTCTTGGTCACTCGCTTGAGGAACTCGGCGGGGATGATTTGGTCGGTGTCGACGTTGCTGCGCTTCAGCGGAACGCCGATGCCGGTGATGACGGAAACAGTGTCCATGACTTACTCCACATCCCACGGGCTGGAGAGCGTTCCGCGGATCGCGGTCGCCGCGGCGACCAACGGCGAAACGAGGTGCGTGCGTCCGCCGGCACCCTGTCGTCCTTCGAAGTTACGGTTCGACGTCGATGCACAACGTTCACCCGGTTGCAATTGGTCGGGATTCATTCCCAGGCACATCGAGCAGCCGGCGAATCGCCATTCCCCGCCAAAGTCCTCGACGATCTTGTCAATTCCCTCGGCCTCGGCCTCGAGTCGAACGCGTGCCGAGCCGGGAACCACCATGAGCTTGACGCCATTCGCGAGTTTCTTGCCCTTGATGACACTGGCGAATGCGCGCAAGTCTTCGATGCGTGAATTCGTGCACGAGCCCATGAACACTTGGTCGACCGGGATTGACTTCATCGGGGTTCCGGGCGCGAGGTCCATGTATTCCAGTGCGCGCTCGGCGGCCGCGCGGTCGTTGAGGTCTGGAATGTCGGCAGGGTTGGGAACCGATTCCGAGAGGGCAACTCCCTGGCCGGGGTTCGTCCCCCAGGTGACGAACGGTTCGAGAGCGTCCCCGTCGATGACGACCTCGGCGTCGAAAACTGCGCCTTTATCGGTTGGTAGCGTCTTCCAATACTCGACCGCCGCATCCCAATCCGCACCCTGCGGCGCGTGGGAACGGCCCTTGAGGTACTCGAACGTCGTCTCGTCGGGGGCCACCATTCCGGCGCGGGCTCCCGCCTCGATGGACATGTTGCAGATCGTCATGCGGCCTTCCATCGAAAGCTCGCGAATGGCGCTTCCGCGGTACTCGAGCACATAGCCCTGACCACCGCCCGTGCTGATCTTGGCGATGACGGCAAGGATGATGTCTTTCGCGCTGACACCGTCGCGCAAGTGCCCGTTGACGGTGATTGCCATTGTTTTGAACGGTTTGAGCGGCAGCGTTTGGGTGGCGAGCACGTGCTCGACCTCGGATGTTCCGATGCCGAATGCCATCGCGCCAAAGGCGCCGTGGGTCGACGTATGACTGTCTCCACAGACGACGGTGATGCCGGGCATCGTGAGCCCCAACTGCGGACCGACAACATGCACGATCCCCTGTTCGACGTCCCCGAGGGAGTGCAGGCGGATTCCAAATTCTTTCGCATTCGACCGAAGAGTTTCGATCTGGATGCGCGAAGTCGGATCCACAATCTTTTCCGTGATGTTCAGCGTCGGAGTGTTGTGGTCTTCCGTCGCAATCGTCAGATCGGGGCGACGAACTGGGCGACCAGCCACACGCAAACCATCAAAAGCCTGGGGGCTGGTTACTTCGTGCACCAGGTGAAGGTCGATGTAGATTAGATCGGGCTCGCCGTTTTCACCCGTGACAACGCGATGCGCATCCCAAACCTTTTGCGCGAGGGTGCGGGGCAGGTTGGTGCCCGAAGCGGCGGCGTTCATCACACCGAGTTTACCAGCGCAGGCGCTAGTGCTTCGCTGACTTCGCCTCTTCGCGCTTTGAGCGGGCGAGACTGGCGAGAACCGCAATCGCAAGGGTCACGACGATGACCACAAGGGAGAGCCACGTCGGAATTTCGGGAACCAGTTCGACGTGTTCGCCGTTGTTGATGAACGGTAGTTCGTTGAGGTGAAGTGCGTGATTGACCAGCTTGAACCCAATAAACGCAAGGATGAAGGCAATTCCGTGGCCGAGGAAGTGGAGTCGGTCGATGAGGTCACCCAGCAGGAAGTACAACTGGCGCAGACCCATCAGCGCGAAAACGTTCGTGGCAAGGACAAGGAACGGGCTGGTCGTGATTCCGAAGATGGCGGGAATCGAATCCAGCGCAAAGATGAGGTCGATCGTTCCCAGGGAAACCAGGACAAGAATCGCCGGTGTGAGGAGCTTCTTGCCGTCAACCATGACGCGCCAACGGTCGGTGTCCCGCCATTCCGGGTGCACACGCAAGACCCTCTTCAGCCACGCCATGACGGCGTTGTCTTCGCCGCTGCCGTGTTCGTCTTTTTCACGCAGTTGTTGAATCGCGACGTATACGAGGTACGCACCGAAAATGTAGAACAGCCACGAATAGCTTTCGAGTAGCTGCGCGCCGAGCAGAATGAAAATACCGCGGAACACGAGTGCGAGCACGATGCCCAGCATCAAGAGTTCTTGTTGCATTCTCTTCGGGACGGCAAATTGGCTCATGATGATGAGGAATACGAAGACGTTGTCGGCCGAGAGTGAGTATTCCGTCAGCCACCCCGCATAGAACTGCAAACTCAGTTCGGTTCCGTTCAGTCCGGCGTCGTTCGCGACCCAGAGAACCAACAACCCGAAGATGACCGCGAGGCCGACGTAAAAGCTGATCCACAGCGCGGATTCCTTGGTCGACGGGACGTGCGGACGCCGGACGACGAGAAGCAAATCGATGATGAGAATCGCCAGCATGACGACAATCGAAGTGTTTTCAAACCATGCCGGAAGAGTGTGGTCAATCATTTTTCCAGAGTATCAGGGTGAACATAAGAGGAGCCTGAGAATACACAAAAGCCCCCGACAATGAATCGTCGGAGGCGTTCGTGACCCCAGCGGGATTCGAACCCGCGTTACCGCCGTGAGAGGGCGGCGTACTAGGCCGCTATACGATGGGGCCAAGTGCAACCTAGACAGTATCGCACAGCGCCGAGGGCGGGTGCAAACCAGCGTCAGAGACGCGTATCGAGCACCGGCAAGGCCCGCGGCATGACCTCGACATCCATCGGCAGCGGCGCGATGCGCTCGCCGTCGGAGTAACCAACGAGGTTTGGGGAATCGAGTCGGAACTTTTTACCCTGTCGAATGATGACTCGAGGGTCTTCCACGTGGGTGCCCTTGAACACCTTCGGATAGATGCGGAGAAAGTTCAACCGTGAAAGCGGACGAACCATCATGATGTCGAGCAGGCCATCGTCCGGTTTCGCTTCGGGGCAAATCAACATGCCACCGCCGTATTGACTGTTGTTGGCAATGGTGGTGAGGATTGCCTGCTCCTGGGTCTCCACGCCGTCAATCGTGAGCGTGTAGTGAATGGGTTTCAGTTCGAGCAGCTCGAGAACCATGCCGACGGTGTATCGAGAAGGTCCCTTGGGGAATGCCAGTCGATTGGCGCGCTCGTTGACGAGAGCGTCGAATCCTGCCGAGACCGTGGAGCAGAACCAGCGCTGCCCGCCTTTCCAGCGCATGATGCCGGCATCAATCTTCCACGCGGGTTTGTCCAGTGCCTCGATGATTCGGGCGATGGCGGCATCCATGTCATCGAGCGGCAGTCCGAGGATCCCCTGAGCGGTGTCGTTTCCCGTCCCGCTCGGCATGATTCCCAGCGGAGTTTCCGTGCCGGCACAGACGTTTGTGCCCAACTGTGCGGTTCCGTCACCGCCCACGACAATGAGCGCATCCACACCGTTCGCAACGGCGGCTCGTGCCTCGGCCTCGAGATGTTCGTAATCGTCGGCCCGATATTCGTCTACTGTGCGACCCGTCGCCCGAAGGGCTTCCACGAGATGCGCACCGATGTGCCGACCCTTGCCCTGCGAAGCGGACGGGTTAATGGCCACCGCGAGATGGGGACGGGACAGCTTTGTCATTCCGCCAGAGTAGCGAGAAAAGAGGGTTTGAGCGAGCAATTCACTGCTGGGGTGCCTGGACTCGAACCAAGAACAAAGGTACCAGAAACCTCCGTGTTGCCAATTACACCACACCCCACAAGGCGCTTGCGCGCCGTCGGCTAGCCTACCAAAGCCCGACGAGCCTGCGAAATTGAGGCTATTGGAGTCCCAGCAGGGTGCGATTGATGACGGATGCCAATCGTTGACCGGCACCCGCGGCGATGAGCAACTGCTCGGGGCCGGGCGGGGTGATGTCGCCAATCGCCCAGAGCCCGTGTTCCGACGTGCGTCCTTCGTTGTCGACGGTGATGAGTCCGTCCATCGCGCGCACAACGTGCAGGGAATCGAGGAAGGCAACGCTGGGTGTCCAGTGCGGTCGAACGAAAACGCCGTCGCGTGCGAGAACGTCACCATCGCGGAATCGGATCCCCGTGAGCAGCCCGCCGGGCTGACCCTCGATGTCGTCGATGACACGAGGATCGACGGCAATGTTGCGTTCGGCGAGTTTGTCTTTCCACCAGTCGCTCACCACATCGTGACCATTGGTGAGTAGGACTACATCTTTCGACCACTGTGAGAGGAGGATGGCGCGTTCGGCGACGTCTTCGGTTTCGCCAATCAGCGCCAGTCGCTTGTCCTTGTATTCGTAACCGTCGCACTCCATGCACGAATGGGCTGATGTCCCGTAGAACTGACGAAGGTTGGGGATTTCGGGGAATGATTCGACCAATCCCGTCGCGAGGACAACATTGGCCGCCTCGAGTGAGTGGGTGTCCCCTCCGCGCTCGGCGGCGGTGACAACAAATCCGTCTCCCTTGCGCGAAATGTCGGTGACACTCGCCTGCAACACCGTTCCCTCGTCGTAAGCCTCGAACTCTTCGCGGCCCATACGACGGAACTCCAGCGGTGGTGTTCCATCCTGCGTAACGTATCCGTGCGATTTCAGTGTGACGGCATGGCGCGGTCGGTTTGAGTCGATCATGACGACTCGGCGTCGGGCGCGAACCAGGTTGAGACCAACGGCAAGGCCGGCGGGACCGGCGCCGATGACAACGACCTCGATTTCACTCATGGTCATACCGTAGCGCGAAGTGCGGCGAGGCGGGACAGCGTGGAATCCCGCCCGAGGATTTCCATCGATTCGAACAGCGGTGGGCTAATGCGACGGCCCGAAATCGCCGTTCTCACCGCTCCGAATGCGCTGCGAGGCTTGAGTTCGAGGCCGTCAATCAGCGCGGTGCGAAGCGTTTCCTCGAGTGTGGCCGTCGACCAGTCGACCAGCGCGGTCAGCGCGTCACTCGCCGTATCGAGGATCCGTGCAGCATCCGCGTCGAGAGTAGCCCTGGCATCGTCCGCCACGACGAGCGCGGTGTCCTCCGTAAACAGGAACGCAACCATTTCGGGGATCTCCCCCAACAACTGGGTTCGCTCCTGAATGTGCGGGGCGATCTCGGCCAAGCGGGCACGCTCGTGGCTCGAAGGAGTGGCCCCCACGAGTCCCGCCGATTGGAGGTGCGGCAGCGTGCGTTCGATGAACACATCGTGCGACAAGAGTCGGATGTGATCTCCGTTGATCGATTCGGCTTTTTTCAGATCGAATCGGGCGGGGTTGGGGTTCACGTCGGTGACATCGAATGCACCGGCCATTTCCTCGAGAGTGAAAATGTCGCGATCCGCGGCAATCGACCACCCGAGAAGCGAGAGGTAATTGAGGAGTCCCTCACGAATGAAGCCCCGATCGCGGTGGTGAAAAAGGTTCGACTCGGGGTCGCGCTTTGAAAGTTTCTTGTTGCCGTCACCCATCACATACGGCAAGTGGCCGAATCGCGGAACGAAGGTGGTGACACCAATGTCGATGAGGGCCAGATACAACGCAATCTGGCGCGGGGTCGACGACAGGAGGTCTTCACCGCGCAACACGTGCGTGACGCCCATCAGGGCATCGTCGACGGGATTCACGAACGTGTACAGGGGGGCACCGTTGGGGCGAACGAGCACAAAGTCGGTGGTCGCCCCGGCAGGGAAAACGATTGGTCCGCGAACGAGATCGTCGAATCCCAGATCGATGTCGGGTACCCGAAGTCGCAGGGCCGGGGAACGACCCTCGGCTCGGAAAGCCGCTCGTTGGTCGGTGTTGAGGTCGCGCTCGAAGTTGTCGTAGCCCTGTTTCGGGTCGCGACCGTTGGCAACGTTGCGCGCTTCCATCTCTTCGGGAGTCACGAAGGACTCGTAGAGGTGCCCCGCGACGAGCAAACGGTCGATTATTGCCTGGTAGATGTCGGTGCGCTGGGACTGGCGGTAAGGCTCGTGTGGCCCGCCGGTGACCACGCCTTCGTCCCAATCCAACCCGAGCCAGGTCAGCGCATCAAGCAGTTGCTCGTACGACTCCTCGGAATCCCGTTCCGCGTCGGTGTCCTCGATGCGAAAAATGAAGGTTCCACCGGTGTGCCGTGCATACGCCCAGTTGAACAGGCAGGTGCGAATCAGCCCAACGTGAGGTGTGCCGGTCGGCGACGGGCAAAACCGCACGCGCGTATCGGAGCCCGTGGCGGTCGTGAACGGAATAGTCATTTCATGTCAATTCTACGAGCCCACGATTGCACGTTGGCGGTGACGCACGAGCTGGACGAGGACGAATGCTCCCCCGACGAAGAACATCGCAGCGACGGACAACCCGGGATAACCGACGAGCGCAAGTCCGGGACCAGCCAGCAACCCGGCAAATGCGCCCGAGGCACTCATCATCATGTCGCTGCGACCCTGAATAGCGGTGCGAAACTCTGCCGGTGCACTTTCGGCGATAAAGGTTGCGCCGGCAACGGTGTTGGCGCTCCACCCGAGCCCGAGCAGGAATAGCCCGACCGTGACGAGCATCGCGTTCTCGCTGAACGCCGAGGTGAGAATAAGCGAAGCGAACAGAATGGCCTGGCCGGCGATCATGACGGGAATGCGCCCGAAACGGTCGGAGGCAAATCCGAAAACGGGGCTGAACGCGTACATTCCCGCAACATGCAACGAGATGACGAAACTACTTTCGGCAACCGTGGCACCGTGGTGAACGAGATGAACGGGAGTCATCGCCATTACCGCGACCATCGTCGCATGACCAAAACCGATGACGGCAATACCCATCGCGGTGACCGGCGGTATCTGGACACGAGGTCGTTGTGTCCGCGCAACCGTCGGTGCACCAACCGTTGTCAACGGTTCGGGGTGAAGTCCCACGAGGTAGACCAGCGTTGCGGCAAGTTGTGCGAGCGCGGTGAGCAAAAAGGGTCCGGTCATGTGCGGGAGCCCGATGGAGTCCCCAACCGAGATGCCTATCCCGTTGAGGTTTGGGCCGACCACCGCACCTATCGTCGTTGCCCACACGACGAGGGACAGATCCTTGCCCCGCGTTGCCGCGGTCGCGCGGTCGGTTGCGGCAAATCGTGCCTGCAGATTGACCGCGCCACCGACTCCGATCCCCATGAGCCCCAGTAGAAGCAACGGTAGTGACATCACGGCACTCGCGGCCATGATGAGCGCCGAACCACCGATCGCGATGAACGCGCCCACCGAGAGCGCAATCCGGCGGCCGCGGCGAATTGCGATGGTCGCTAAGGGGACGGCTGCGACCGCGGAGCCCAACGTTGACATTGTTGCGGCAAGACCCGCATACGATTCGCTCCCCGCGATGTGTTCCGCGAGCAGCGATCCGACGGTTAGCGTCGCCCCGATGCCCAACCCCGCAAGAATCTGCCCGATGACGAGAGTGCGTCGAATGTGAAGTCGAATGCGGCGGTCGTCGACGGATTCAGACACGGTCGTCGCGGTTCCGCGCGGGATTCGTGAGTGTCCCAATGCCATCGATGGTGATGGAGACCGTCTGTCCGTCGGTGAATCCACCGAGTCCGGCCGGAGTTCCCGTGCAAATGATGTCGCCCGGGAACAGCGTGAACGCATCGGACACAAACGCAATGATCTCGGAAACTTTATGGGTCATGTCTGACGTAAAGCCGCGTCGGCGAACTTCACCGTCGACCGTTGTCGTGATTTCGTGTCGCTCGAACGGGTCAAACTCCGTTTCGATCCACGGCCCGATGGGGCAAAACGTGTCGTACCCTTTTGCCCGCGCCCACTGTCCATCGGCAAACATGACATCGCGCGCCGACACATCGTTCGCGATGGTGTACCCGAACACAACGTCGCGCCAGTCCGCTTCGGCGACGCGGTGTGCTCGGCGACCAATCACCACGGCGAGTTCGCCTTCGTGAACGATTCGACCGGGCAGCGGCGGGATAACGATCGTGTCCCCGTCGCCGACGACCGCCGTCGGTGGCTTCAGAAAGATGAGCGGGGTGGCCGGGCCGTCGTGATGCATTTCGGCGGCATGCTCGGCGAAGTTCATCCCAATACACACCACCTTGGACGGCGCAACCGGCGCAATGAGGTCAACGTCGGACAGCTCGAGCGTGACGCCTGTTTCCACGATTCCGTCGCGCATCGGGTCACCCTCGAGAACACGAACGGCGACACCATCAACGACCCCGAAGTGAGTTTCGTGGTCGTAATGGAAACGTGCAATCTTCACGCGGTCGGCCTAACTTTGTGCTTACTCGTTTTGACGCTTGAGGCGTGACGCGGCTCGGGCGCGAAGGTTTTGTTCCAGCTCAACCTTTCGGATGCGCACCTTCTCGGGAGTCACCTCGACACATTCGTCCTCGCGCGCGAATTCCAAGCACTCTTCGAGCGACAGCTCACGCGGCGGCGTCATCCTTTCGAGAACCTCGGAGGTCGACGACCGAATGTTGTTGAGTTGCTTCTCTTTCGTGACGTTGACGTCCATGTCATCGGCGCGCGAGTTTTCCCCGACGACCATTCCCTCGTACACCTCGTCACCCGGCTGCACGAAGAACGCCATGCGCTCCTGCAGAGCCATCATCGCGAACGGTGTGGCAACTCCGGTGCGGTCAGCGACGATCGAGCCGTTTTGCCGTGTGATGATCTGCCCGGCCCACGGAGCGTAGCCGTGAGAAATCGCGTTGGCGATTCCGGTACCCCGTGTGATTGTCAGGAACTCGGTCCGGAATCCGATGAGACCGCGTGACGGCACGATGAACTCCATGCGCACCCAGCCCGTTCCGTGGTTCGTCATACCGTCCATGCGTCCCTTGCGGGCAGCGAGGAGTTGTGTGATCGCGCCGAGGTATTCCTCGGGGGCGTCGATGGTGAGGTGTTCAAACGGTTCGTGGGTAGCGCCGTCGACCTTTCGCGTGACGACCTGCGGTTTTCCAACGGTCAGCTCGAACCCTTCACGGCGCATGTTCTCGACGAGGATGGCAAGTGCCAATTCGCCACGCCCTTGAATTTCCCACGCGTCGGGACGGCCGATATCGACCAACTTGACCGACACGTTTCCAATCAGTTCGCGGTCGAGGCGGTCCTTGACCATACGACCGGTCAACTTGTGTCCCTTGACCTTGCCGACGAGCGGTGAGGTGTTAGTGCCGACCGTCATCGAAATGGCCGGGTCGTCCACCGTAATGACGGGGAGAGCGCGCGGGTCGTTCATGTCGGCAATCGTTTCGCCGATGGTGATGTTCTCGATACCGGCCACAGCGACGATATCGCCTGCCCTGGCGGATTCTGCTGGGACTCGGTCGAGCGCCTTCGTAATGAGCAATTCGGTGATGCGAACGTTTTCGACGGTGCCGTCGTGCTTCATCCACGCAACGGTCTGGCCCTTTTTGATTTCCCCTTCGAACACTCGAAGCAACGCGATGCGACCGAGGAACGGAGACGCGTCGAGGTTCGTCACGTGTGCCTGTAGCGGCAGGTCCGTGTCGTAGGTGGGCGCGGGGATGTGATTCAGGATCGCTTCGAACAGCGGCTCGAGGTCGGGGTTATCGGGAAGTTCGCCGTCACCCGGTCGGTTCCAGGACGCAGCACCGTTTCGGCCCGACGCGTAAACAACGGGAAGGTCAAGAATTCCATCGAGGTCGAGGTCGGGAACGTCGTCGTGCAGGTCGGACGCGAGGCCCAAGAGCAGGTCCTGTGTCTCGTGAACCACGGCGTCGATGCGCGCGTCGGGTCGGTCCGTCTTGTTCACCAGCAGGATGACGGGCAACTTGGCCTCGAGTGCCTTGCGCAGCACGAAACGCGTCTGCGGCAGTGGGCCCTCACTCGCGTCAACGAGCAGGACGACGCCGTCAACCATCGACAGCCCGCGCTCCACCTCGCCACCGAAGTCGGCGTGGCCGGGAGTGTCGATGACGTTGATCGTGATCGGCGAACCGTTCGCGTGCTTGCCGTCATAGGAAACGGCCGTGTTTTTCGCCAGGATTGTGATGCCCTTTTCGCGCTCGAGGTCGTTCGAGTCCATGATGCGGTCCTCGAGGTGCGCGTGCGAGCCGAAAGAGTTCGTCTGACGGAGCATGGCGTCAACGAGGGTCGTCTTGCCGTGGTCAACGTGAGCGACAATCGCCACGTTTCGCAAATCGGTGCGGGTGGCGATAGCCATACGTGAATCCTTAGGTCGTGCGCGAGCGTCGACGCTTCCGTTGTTCCTCGGGATCGGGAACAGGGACAGCGGCGATGAGTCTCTGCGTATACGGGTGCTGCGGGTTGCGCAGAATCTGATCTGTCGAACCCTGCTCCACGATTTTACCGTGATTCATGACCGCTATTCGGTCACTGAGCAAATCGACGACCGCAAGGTCGTGGGAGATGAACAAAATGGCGAACCGCTGTTCCTTTTGAATTTCCGTCAGAAGAGCGAGAAAACGCGCCTGTACGGACACATCGAGAGCCGATGTTGGTTCGTCGGCGACGAGAATCTTGGGGCTGAGGGCGAGCGCACGGGCGATTCCGACACGCTGACGCTGGCCACCGGAGAGCTCGTGCGGGTAGCGGTTTCGGTAGGTGCGGGGAAGTTCGACCAATTCGAGTAGCGAAATAATCCGCGCTTCAATTTCGTCTTTAGACTGCCCGGCGAGCACGAGGGGCTCGGCGATGGACTGGCCGATTGGCCAACGCGGGTTCAACGATGACCCCGGATCCTGGAAAACGATGCCAATGTTGCGGCGAACTGCTTGAAGATCCTTCGGACTTACCCCGACCATGTTTTGTCCGGCGACCGTTATCTCACCCTTGGACACCTTGAGTAAACCAACGACGGCGCGACCAATTGTAGTTTTTCCCGAACCGGATTCTCCGACGAGTCCTACAACCTCACCCGGGAAAATTTCGAGATCGATGTCTTCCGCCGCACGGAACGCCGCGACCCGGCCCTGTTTGGGGTACACAATGTCGACACCGCGCATCGACAAGACAGGGGTTTCCCCCGTATGCGGATTTGCAATGTTTCCCGTTGCGGCACCGGTGCCAAGGTGTGGCACGGCGGCAAGAAGTTCCTGCGTATAGGGCTCCTTCGGCGAGCGATAAATTTGCGCCGCGGTGCCGGTCTCGACGACGCGCCCGCTCTTCATCACGATGACGTGGTCGGCCATGTCGGCAACGACACCCATGTCGTGGGTGATGAGGATGATCCCGGTGCCGAGCTTGTCGTTGAGGGACCGAAGCAGGTCAAGAATTTCCGCCTGAACGGTAACGTCGAGCGCTGTCGTCGGTTCGTCCGCGATAAGGACTTTCGGGTCACAGGAAATCGACTGCGCGATCATCGCGCGCTGACGCTGGCCACCCGACAGTTGGTGCGGGTAGGAATCGAATGCTTTCGCGGGATCGGGAAGGTCGACCAGGCCCAGAAGTTCGAGCGCGCGGGCCTTGGCCTTCGCTCGGGTGAGCGACGGATAGTGCACCTTGAGGGCTTCGGTGATTTGGAAACCGATTGTGTAGACGGGGTTCATCGCGGTCATCGGCTCTTGGAAGATGACGGCAATATCCTTTCCGCGAATCTGTCGGAGTCGCTCGGGAGTTGCGCCGATTGTTTCTTCGCCTGCAAGGGTGACGCTGCCCGTGGCGCGACCGTTCGGCGGCAAAAGCCCCAGCAGGGCCATCGACGATTGCGACTTCCCCGACCCAGACTCGCCTACGATGGCGAGAACTTCACCGGGGCGAACCTCGTACGAAATGTCGTGGGCCGCCATTACCCACTCGCCGTCAACCCAGAAGTCGACGCCGAGTCCGTTAGCGGTAAGGATAGGGGTTTTACTCATCGGGTCACCTCCGTGGCACGATGGAGAGCATGACCGTGTTCCGCTCCCGATTTGGCCGAGTCTTCACCGTGGCGACCTGGGTCGTTCTCGCGGTTGCACAAGCACCCGTCCTCTTCCCCGTCGACATCAACGGAATCGCTCACAGCGTTCCCCTGACAGCACTGCTCGGGTTCAGCGTGTGGGCGGCTTTCTGGCGTCCGGCTCTCAGCGTGGACGACCGCGGAATTCGCATCCGCAACGTGCTCGCCGACTACGACATTGAGTGGGGCGCCGTCCAACAGGTTGACACGAAGTGGGGGTTGACCATTTTCACGGCCATCGGAAAAATCACCGCGTGGGCCGCACCCGCACCCGGTCGCCACTCCGCTTTCACGGCGAGTAAGGATCAGGGTCGCTTTTTGCCCGAATCCACCTACCTCGTAGGAACCATCCGCCCCGGAGACCTGTCCACGAGCGAGAGTGGTGCCGCAGCAGCCCACATCCGACGCGTCTGGGAAACCCGCCGCGACGAGGACGGCGTGGCTACGCGACGCGTCAACCTTCCGGTCATCGCTGCGTTCGCTGTTCTCGTTCTGGCAACCGCGATCAGTTTGAGTGTTTAGGGTCATCGCTTCGCCGTCGACTTTCCGCCGAACATCTTTTTCGCATCGGTCCACAAGCTCGACGACTTCGGCATTCTGCGCTGACGCGGGTCGAATGCGTCGCGCAGTCCGTCGCCAACGAAGTTGATGCAAAGGGCGATCGTGACGATGAAGAGCCCCGGCCACCAGAACAGCCACGGACGGGTCTTGAACGCTTCGTTGTATTCGGAAATAATCTGACCCAGCGAAATATCGGGAGCGGTGATTCCAAACCCGAGGAACGACAGTGCGGTTTCGGTCAGGATCGCGCCCGCCATGACGAGCGTCGCGTTGACAACGATGACGCCAATCGAATTCGGCAAAATGTGGCGGAAAATGATGCGGGAATTTGTTGCACCGGCGACTCGCGCGGCGTCAACGAATTCGCGCTCACGGAGCGAGAGGAACTCTCCGCGAACAATTCGAGCCAATCCAACCCACGAAACGAAACCGAGCAGCACACCGAGCGAGATAGCGTTTCCGCCGACGGTGCGGCCAAGGACAGCACCGAGGATGAGACCGGGGACGATGATGATGACGTCCGTCAAGCGCATGAGCAGGTTGTCCAGCCACCCGCGGATGTACCCCGATACGGCGCCAATGACACCACCGAGAACCGTCGACAGAGTTCCGATGAGGAACACTACGGTGAGGGACTGTTGAATGCCACGCATGACACGAGCGAAGATGTCTTTGCCCAGTGTGTCCTGCCCGAATGGGTGTTCCCACGTCGGGACGCCTCCTGGCGCAACGATCGGGTAGTTCTCGTACCAGTTAAAAGGCCACCAACCCGATATCCGCCAACCATCGAGGATAATTTTGTTTGTCTCGAAGTCCGCCGCCAGCTTGCCCGTACCGCCGATGATGGTTCCAACCGATGAGAAGGCCAGCAAAATTATGGCGACAAGAATGACGACCGACGTCACCGCTGCACGGTGTTGAAAGAAACGGCGGCGCACGATTGTCGAGAGGCTGAGTCCTTCAATTTGGCGCTGTTCGATGGTGAGCTCCGACAGAGCGAGTTGCTCGGTAGTGGGAGCGTCAGTCTTTTTCTTTGCCATCGCCCTAGTCCGTCACTCGAATGCGTGGGTCCAGCGCCGAATACGCAAGGTCGGCGAGGATATTGAAAAATACGGCTGCGAGCCCCGTCACGAGAAAGACTCCCATGACGAGGTTAAGGTCGACTGCTCTCAAGCCTTGGTTGAACAGCGCGCCCATTCCCTGCCAGGCGAAAACGCGCTCGGTGATGATTGCGCCACCGATGACACCACCAAAGTCAAAAGCGATGATCGTGGCGATCGGGATGAGCGCATTTCGAAATGCGTGCCGCATGATGACGGTCGTTTCGGGAAGCCCCTTGGCCCGGGCGGTTCGCACGTAATCCTGATTGAGCACTTCGAGCAAACTCGCCCTGGTGTATCGGGTGTACCCAGCGATGGAAATAATCATCAGAGCCGCGGTGGGCAAGAGGATGTGCGTCGATGAATCGAGCATGCGCAGCCAGGTATCCGGGTGATTCGACAGCGTTGGGGTATTCGCCCCGATTGTGGAAATCACGCCGGAACGCAGCGGGATGAGCTGAATGTAATCACCCCAGCGCATAAACATTTGATCGAGGACAAGCGGCACGGTGGCCAACGCACCGGTGATTGCCGCGGTTCGCATCGCGTCACGTCGGTCATCCCCGCCGAGAACTAACCCAGCGAGAGCCCCGAGCGACCCGAGTAGGACGGCGACGATCAGGATTGTGATGGGCGAGTTGAGGTAGAACCAGAGGAACTGCAGGGGAAACCACGCTACCACGACGACACCGACAGTCACGGCGACCGCCAGTGCGACGCTTCTGCGTCTCACGCTCGACGTGATGAACAGCATCAGGGCACCTATACCGGCAACCAGCAACGCAATGCCGACGATTCCGATCGAGGGTTTGGCAAACCACTGCGTCAGGTCAGCAATCACGAGCGCGGCGGTCACGAGTCCGATGGTGATTCCTGCTGTCCGAAGTCGAATAGCCAATCGGCCGCCGACGACCGCGGAAACGATGAACGCGAGCACTATCCCGATAGCCAGTGCTATCCACCACGGAATAACCGGATTGCCGAGGAATTCATTAAAGCGGATCGCCCCAAATTCCTTGAGAAGAACCGCTACCCAAAAGATGGGGAGGGAATAAAAGATGAAGGCCGCGAAGGTGACGGTGTAGTCATAGCCGCTGTACTGGCGCAGTGCGGTCGTCATTCCGATGGCAACGCCGAGCAGGATGGAAAGAACGGTCGCGAGGATGACGAGCGACAGGGTCGATTCCATCGCGTTGCCGATTGCGTGAGCAACAGGTTCGTCACCGCGGGTGACCGAGAAGCCGAGGTTGCACTGCCCGATAACACAACCGGCCGCTCCCCCGATCCATTTGAAGTAGCGCAGAATCGGCGGGGTGTCGAGGTCGAGTTTCTCCGTCAGGGTGGCCATCTTCGCCACGGACTGCGGATCCCTGTTGAGACGAAGATCCGCCAGTGGGTCCCCCGAATACGCCGTCAGCATGTAGACGAAGAATGACGCAACAAGTAACACCGCTAGCGTCGCAGCAAGCCGTCGGGAAATAAAACTTAACATGGTGTCCTGCCGTGCGCTCCGACTCTGGAACGCGAAAGTAATTCATTGCTATCCTAGCGAGCCGGCTCGCCTTGTGGAACCCACTCTGTCAAAAACGGCGAAGGCCGGGCGATTTCTCGCCCGACCTCCGTCATTGTTTCGGTTCCGTCTACTGCGCAGCAGCGACGGGGGCCCACTCCCAGAAGTTCCAGAAGTAGTTCGGGCTCAGCGGCGCTGGCGTGATGCCGCTAACTCCGTTGTCCCACCAGGTCAGACCAGGGAACTGGAAGATCGGCAGCGACGCTGCGTCATCGAACAGTGCCTTTTCGACCTGAACCTGCAGTACGGCCTGCTTAGCAGGGTCGGTTTCGACCTCAAGTGCAGCGAGGTTGTCATCGACCGACTGGTTTGCATAACCCTGGAAGTTCGACGGCATGTCGATTCCATACTGCTGGTCATTACCCGAGATTGCGAGGCTCGTCGAGCTCCATGCGAAGATGACGGCATCGTGCGGGTTGATCGGGAATACGGACGGGTCAGTGAACAACCACTCAGGTTCCGACGTGTCAATCACGTTGAAGCCAACCTGGAGGGCGTTCGCCTGAATCAACTCGAATTCCTGACCGCGACGGACGTTGCCCTCGGGGTACCAGAACTTGACGTCGATCGGAGTCGAGACACCAGCCGAGGCGAGGAGTTCCTGCGCCTTGGTCACGCGCTCGGCGTCGGTTCCTCCGTAGAAGTCCGAACCGTTGCCCGCGGTGATCATGTCGTAGTTCGGCGAACCGGGGACCACGGTCAGAGCGTTACGGGCCTTTGCGTCGGGGTTGAGTGGCTGGATGATGGTTTCGAGGATCTGGTCGCGCGGGATCGTCAGCAGGAATGCCTGACGAACTGCGAGAGCCTTAGCCGCGT
Organism: uncultured Microbacteriaceae bacterium; assembly: GCA_903940225.1. Taxonomy (GTDB): domain Bacteria; phylum Actinomycetota; class Actinomycetes; order Actinomycetales; family Microbacteriaceae; genus MWH-TA3. Next base: position 31,456 of record CAJAKC010000012.1, on the reverse strand, counting down.
CTCCACCGTAGCTGGCGGGGTCGAACGGGCCACCGTTGTCGAAGGTGAGGTCAACGTGCTCGAAAGCAGCCTCGTCACCACCCGCATACGTGCCGTTCTTGAGTCCCTTGACGAGCGCCAGGAGGTCGGCGGTGGGCTGACCCGATGCCGCCTGAACGTCACCGTTGTCAACGGCCTGAACCGCTGCGGTGGGGTCAGGAATCTCACGAATGGTGATGCGCTCGTACTTCGGCGACGGACCCCATGTGTACAGAGGGTTCGCGACGAGAGTGACATGGTCATCCGCGACAACTTCTTCGACTCGGTAAGGACCGTTCGAGAGGAAGACATACTTCTTCGAACCTGCCGCTGGGTCGGTGTCCGCTGCGTTTGCATCAGTTACCTGGTATCCGGTGTTCCAGACGTCGGCGACCTTCTGGAGCCATTCGGTGTCACCAGCGGTGACGGCCTCAACGAACATCTTCTTCGCTTCGGCCGGGTCGGTGATTTCGGGGTAGGCCATCATGACCGTTCCGTGAGCCGAGACTCCGAGTCCAAAGTTGAGCTCCCAGTCGACGAATGCTTTGTCGTATTCGAACTCGATGGTTCCACCGTTGAGGGTGGGGAGCTTCGACGCGAGGTCATCGCGGGGGGCGGCAGACAAGAACATGTAGGAATCGTCTGCAGCCTTGAGGTAGCCGAAACCGACCACCCATGAGAGGAGCAGGTCGGCGCTGTCGACATCCACACCGTCTGACCACTTGACGTTGTCATTGACGGTGTACGTGACGGTCAACGGTGCATCGCTGAGCTTCTCGTAGGTTCCGAACTCTTCTGACTTCTGAAGAGCGGGGGCCTCGTCATAGTAGAGCCATCCGCTGTTGGCGATGTACGTCACCAGCGAGTTTGCGACGTTGTTTCCCGACGCAGACCCCGAGTTGAACTCGGAAGCGATGTCGTTCCACCCCACCGTGATGGATGTGTCCTTGATGACTTGGGATTGGTACGGAAGCGCACAACCGGACAGCACGAGTGCGCTGGTTCCGACTGCAGCAACCGCTGCGAAAATTCGCGTGAATTTCATTGGTTACCTCCTAGTACATGGGAATACTTGCTGAATAGATGAACACTCAGCGTATTCCATGGTTACACCCAGACTATTCCCGATATCGTTGAATCGAAAACCTCAATAGACACAGTTCGGTAACGAAAACACGCGTATTGGGGGCATAATTCGACGATAGGAGTCGCACCATGACGCGAACACGTTGGGAAATCGTTGTCGTTTTGCTGTTGTCCTACGGGATGTCTGCGCTCTACGGACTAGTCGGAATCGCCGATCGCCTGACACGAACCCAACCACTGAGTCAACAAACGGCAACACTCAATCGACCGCTCGCAACGCAAGAACTCTTTGACTTGCTCTACCAACTGCTCGGTGTCGTGTCCGGACTTGCGCCTGTTGCGCTCGTCTTGTGGCTTGTCTGGCGCAACAGTGCGCCTCGATTCGCGGCGATCGGTCTTGGGTGGCAAAAGGGTAAACGGAATCTCGGTCACGAGCTGTCGATGGGAGTCGTGTTCGCCGCGGCGATCGGCATACCGGGGATTGGCGTTTATCTGGCGGCCCGTGCACTCAATCTCGGCGTCACCGTCGTCCCGACCGCCCTCGATACCCACTGGTGGACCGTTCCGGTGTTGATCCTTTGGGCCCTGCGCGCCGGCATCGGCGAAGAGGTCATCGTCGTCGGGTACCTATTCGACCGATTCAAACAACTGGGGTGGTCACCGTGGGTGATCATCGCGAGCGCCGCTCTGCTGCGCGGTACGTATCACTTGTATCAGGGCTTCGGCGGGTTCATTGGCAACATCGCGATGGGACTCGTGTTCGGTGCGCTGTATGTGTGGAAGGGGCGCCTGCTCCCGCTCATCGTGGCCCACGTCATAATCGACACCGTCGCGTTCGTCGGTTATCCGCTCGCGCTGTTGTGGTTCCCTGGAGTATTTGCCCCCTAAGTGGTACCATTTGTTGTACAAGTGAAGGGAGGAGAAGCGATGTCCATAACCGCCAGCGATGCTCGAAAGGACCTGTTCGGGCTCATCGAGAAAGTCAACCAAGACATGACCGTCATTGAAATCACCTCCCGGCGGGGTTCCGCCGTTATCCTCGCCAAGTCGGAATACGATTCCCTCGTCGAGACCTGCTATTTGCTGGGAAATCCCGCCATGGCGCGCACCCTTTACGATTCGATCGAGGCCGTCAAGCGCGGCGAACTCGAAGCGCACGAACTCATCGCTGAATGACCCGGTTAGAACTGTCCTGGTCGTCGAGCGGCTGGGCCGACTATCTCTTTTGGCAAAAAACCGACCGTGCTGTGCTCAAGCGCGTGAACGTTCTCATCGAGGATTGCCTCCGGGGCGACGCGACGGACGGTATCGGGAAACCCGAACCGTTGCGCCATGATCTGAGCGGGTATTGGTCACGCAGAATAAATCATGAGCACCGCTTGGTCTATTCGGTGACCGACTCAACTGTCATCATCATTAGTGCCCGTCACCACTACTAGCGCCCGCCACCACTATTCGGCGAAGGCTGACGGGTCCGGGCACGCGCAGGCGAGGTTGCGATCGCCGTACGCGCCATCGACGCGTCGAACCGGCGGCCAATACTTGCCGTGATCAACGCGAGTTGCACCTGATTCGAGCGAATGCCACGGGTACGCGGCAACCTCGCGGGAATAGGCGTGATCCCACTCGCCGACGAGCAGGCACTGCGCGGTGTGCGGCGCATTGACGAGCGGGTTGTCGTCCGCCGGCCAGTCACCACGACCCACGGCGTCGGCTTCGCGTTTGATTCCGATCATCGCGTCGATGAACCGGTCGATTTCGAACAGGTCTTCTGATTCGGTCGGCTCGACCATAAGGGTTCCGGGAACGGGGAAGGACATCGTCGGCGCGTGGAATCCATAGTCAACGAGACGCTTGGCGACATCGTCCACCGTGACTCCGGTTGCCGCGGTGAGAGGACGCAAGTCGAGGATGCACTCGTGCGCGACAAGACCGTTCTCCCCTGAATACAGAACGGGGTAGTGCTCCCGAAGGCGGGCGGCAACATAATTGGCGGCGAGGACCGCCGATGCGGTCGCATCACGAAGCCCTTCCGACCCGAGCATGCGAACGTACGCCCACGAGATGGGCAGAATGCTTGGGCTGCCATAGGGCGCAGCAGCCACCGGCCCACCCTTGTGCACGAACGGTCCGTTGCCGCCCGTCGACGAATCGAACGCGGGGTGGTGCTCCGACTGTGCCATCGGGTGACCCGGCAGGAACGGCGCAAGGTGAGCCTTGGCCGCGACGGGGCCAACTCCGGGGCCACCACCACCGTGCGGGATGGCAAACGTCTTGTGCAGGTTGAGGTGTGACACGTCTCCCCCGATGTCACCGTACCGAGCGAACCCGAGCAGTGCGTTGAGGTTTGCGCCGTCGATATAAACCTGGCCACCGGCGTCGTGGACGGCATCCGTGATGGCGCGAATCCCGTGCTCGTACACTCCGTGAGTCGACGGGTAGGTCACCATCAAAGCGGCGAGAGTCTCACGGTTTTCGGCAATCTTGGCGTTGAGGTCGTCGATGTCGACGTCCCCGTTCTCCATGCACGCAACAACGACGACCTTCATACCCGCGAGGACGGCCGACGCCGCGTTCGTGCCATGCGCGCTGGACGGGATGATGCACGTCACCCGGTGACTGTCTCCGCGCGACAGGTGGTAACCGCGGATGGCGAGCAAACCGGCGAGCTCACCCTGTGATCCGGCGTTGGGCTGCAGGCTGATGGTGTCGTATCCCGTCAGCTCAACCAGCCATTCTTCGAGCTGCGAAATCAACAGGAGGTAGCCACCAACGTCTGCGGTCGGGGCGTACGGATGAATACCGCCGAACTCCCGCCACGTGACGGCTTCCATTTCCGTCGCCGAGTTGAGCTTCATCGTGCACGACCCGAGCGGAATCATCCCGCGGTCGAGTGCGTAGTCCTTGTCAGCGAGTCGCTTGAGGAATCGCATCATCGAGGTCTCGCTGCGATACGAGTTGAACACGGCGTGTGTCAGGATCTCGTCCGGACGGAGAGCGCTGGTCGGGATTGCCGACAGCGGGGGCGTTGCCTTTTCCGGTGTGAGCCCGAAAACGCCGTCGAGGAGTTTGTCGTCGCCGCCGGCAAGAATTCCCGTCGCGTTGTCGATGGACAATTCGTCAAACGACAATTGCACGGTGTCGGCATCGACCTGGTGCAAAAGCACACCGGCCGTGTACGCGGCCTTGACCATCGACGCAGCTTTGCCCGCTGCGTGGATTTGCACCGTGTCGAAAAAGTCAGAGTGAACGACCGTGTGACCCGCCGCCGCCGCACGACGAGCGAAGCGAGCCGCCCGATCGGCGACGCCGTTTGCGATTTCCCGCAATCCGTCCGGCCCGTGGTACACCGCATACATTCCCGCGAGAACTGCGAGCAAAACCTGGGCGGTGCAGATGTTGGAGGTCGCCTTTTCACGGCGAATGTGCTGTTCCCGCGCCTGTAGCGTCAATCGGTATGCCGGCTTGCCGTCGGCATCGCGCGAAACTCCGATGAGTCGGCCGGGCATCTGTCGTTCGAGTCCTTCGCGGACCGCGAAGAATGCCGAGTGCGGTCCTCCGAAACCGAGTGGGACACCGAAGCGCTGAGAAGAACCGACAACGATGTCGGCGCCCTGCGAACCGGGCGAGCGCAAAAGAGTCAGGGCCAGCAAGTCGCTCGCGACAACCGAGACCGCGCCGGCCGCCGTGAGGGCGGACAGGTCGGCCGAGATATCGCGAATGCGCCCGGATGATCCGGGGTATTGCAGATAAGCGCCAAAAGCGCCCTCCGCGACCGCGGCGGCGCCCTCTCCAGCAGCGAAATCAACGAATCGGAGAGTCACGCCGATTGGCTCAGCTCGCGTTTCGAGGACGGCGCGAACCTGCGGAAAAATGTCCGTGTCGACCAGGAACGTCGTTGAATCGTGTCCCGAAACTCGGCGCGCCATCAACATGGCTTCTGCCGCGGCCGACGCCTCGTCGAGCATACCGGCGTTTGCCGTTCCCATGCCCGTCAGGTCACACACCATCGTTTGGAACGTAATGAGTGCCTCGAGGCGACCCTGTGAAATCTCGGGCTGGTAGGGAGTGTACGCCGTGTACCACGACGGATTTTCCAGAATGTTTCGCTTGATGACACTGGGCATCACGGTGTCGTAGTACCCCAAGCCGATGAGGCTGCGGTGGACACGATTTTCATCGGCCAGAGCCCGCAGTTCCGCCAGTGCTTCGCGTTCGCTGGCGGCGGCGGGAATGACGGAGGCGAAGTCTGCCTGGCGGATTCCGCCGGGCACAGCCGCATCCATGAGCGCGTTGAGGGACGCGTATCCGAGCCGGTCGAGCATCGTTGCCTCGGAGGCACCCGACGTGCCTATGTGTCGTGAGCGAAATTGAATCATGAGTTACTCCGTGATGAGGTCTTCGTACTCGTCGGCAGAAATGAGTGTGCCGAGAGCCGAGACGGTAACAGAAAAGAGCCAACCGGCTCCGTAGGGGTCGGAATTGACGAGTTCGGGCGAGTTCACGACGGCCTGGTTCGCTTCGACAACATCGCCCGAAACGGGTGCAAACAGTTCGCCGACCGACTTGGTCGACTCCGCTTCACCGACGATGGCACCAGCCGCAATGGTCGTTCCGGCCTTGGGAAGGTCAACGTAGACGATGTCACCGAGGGCGTCAGCGGCGTATTGGGTGATTCCGACGACGGCGACGTCGCCGTCGATGCGAACCCATTCGTGTTCGGAGGTGTATTTCAGGTCACTGGGAATGTTCATGAGCGGGCCTTTCGGGAATAGAAGGGAATGGATACAACTACAGCAGGGACGTCGGTTCCCCGAACATCAACATCAATCGATGTTCCGGGTTCCGCAAATTCTGGCTCGACCAACGCGAACGCGATGGGATATCCGAGCGTGGGCGACAGGGCGCCCGACGTGATGACGCCAACGGTGCGTCCGTTCGAGTGGACCGAGTAGTCAGCGCGACCGGCGCGCTTTCCTTCGCTTTGGATTCCGACAAGGCGGACAGCACCTGCGGAAACGCCCGCCATGACGCCGTCTCGCCCCACAAAGTTGTCCTTGCTCACATCAACAACTTTTTCGAGTCCGACCTGAACGGGTTTCAACTCGAGCGACAGTTCGTGACCGTACAGGGGCATTCCGGCCTCGAGGCGAAGAGTGTCGCGGCACGCGAGACCGCACGCGAGCAGGTCGTGGCCTTCGCCCGCTGTGGTGATCGCAGCCCAGAGTTCTGCTGCGCCCGCGTTGTCGACATAGAGTTCAAAACCGTCCTCGCCCGTGTACCCGGTTCGCCCGACAAGCACCGCCTGTCCGTTGAACTCTCGGGGAAGGCAGCGGTAATAGCCAAGTTCGGCAAGACCTTCGGTGGCAAACCCCGCCGTCGCCTCAAGAATTGCGAGCGCCTTCGGTCCTTGAACTGCGATGAGCGCAACATAGTCCGAGCGGTCGTCGACGACGCACTCAAAGTTGGCCGCACGCTCGCGGATGGCCTCAGCGGCGGGGAATCGGTTGCCCGCGTTGGCGACAACAAGGAATTCGTCGTTTCCGAGTCGGTAGACGATTACATCGTCGATGATGGTTCCCTGCTCCGACAAGATGAGCGAATACTTGGCTCTACCGAGCGGAATCTCCGACAGGGTGCCCGCCAGCGCATAATCCAACGCAGCGCCAGCACCCGGACCGGTCAGATAGATTTCGGCCATATGCGAAAGGTCAAAGAGGCCGGCCGCGTCGCGAACCGCGTGATGTTCGGCTAGGTCCGAGGTGTACCGCACGGGCATATCCCAGCCCGCGAAATCCGTAAACGATGCACCGAGCTCGCGGTGGATCGCGTCGAGTGGTGATTGCTTCAGTGTCACAAGTCCTCCGGGCGTCAACGCGCCGCCGAATATCGGCTGCGGGACTCCCCCTCTGTAACGGGACCTGAGAGTTTCGGGCGTGAGCCCTTTCACCTACGGCGGAGGATTGAACCTCGCTTTTCAGAGTGACCTGACCCTGCGGTACGCGGACCTGAGAGTTTGGCGGGGAGGCTTGCTCCTTCGGTGACTGGTTACCCAGTCTCTCCCGCAGAGGTAAACGGTCGTGTTCAGTTATGTGCTCAGCATAACGCCGGATTGCGCTCTGTGGTTGGCGACGCGACGACTTACGGTCGAACCCAGCCGTCGACCTCGAGGACCTGAAATTTCTCGTCAATCAGCGCGGCAATCAGTTCCTGCGAAAGCGGTTGATCGACGGGGAAGTGCAGTGAACTCATTGTCCGAACGAAGCCCTCGAGTTCCCGTTCGAGCCCTGTGAACACTCGCCCACTGTGGGGCAGATACGCGAGGTGGTTTTTGAACGCCGCGATACCAGCGATGACTTTTCCACCGATTGCAAATGCCGGCATTCCGTACGAAATCTTTTGTTCAGAGTCGGGAATAATAGCCAATATGCGGCGGCGGACTTCGTCCAGCGTGCTTCGTTTCGGTTCGGGCAACGCCGCGATGTATGCATCGACCTCGGCCGTGCCCGTGCCGACTCCGCTAGACAATTTGCGCGAACTCCTCGGCGGCACGAGTGGAACCGCCAATCAGGATTACGTCACCCGCTGCGAATTCCGAAGTTGCCTCCGCCGGAAGCCACACCGCGTCGCTGTGTCTGAACGCGAGGACGGTCACCTTGAACCGTGCACGCACTCGCGACTCTGCCAATGTTCGCCCAATGAGTTCGCTGTTGGCCGACATTTTGACAATCACATAATCGTTGTCGATTTCAAGGAAGTCGAGCGCGGCCCCACGGACCAAGTGTGCGACACGTCGACCCATCTCCTTCTCCGGATAAACAACGTGGTGAACCCCGAGTTGACTGAGGATTCGACCGTGAGCGTCGTTGAGAGCTTTGGCCCAGATCGTCGTAACACCGAGACTGACGAGCATCGAAGCGGTAAGGATACTTGCTTCAATGTCTGACCCGATCGACACAACGACACGGTCAAACTGGTCAACGGACAGCTCCCGCAACACCTCTTCGCGCGTCGAATCGGCAACGACTACCCGGGTGAGCTGACCGTTGAGTCGTTGGACAACCTCTTCGCGCGCATCGATTCCGAGGACCTCGGTTCCGTTCTTCATCAATTCGAGAGCGAGTTCCTGCCCAAATCGACCCAGTCCGATGACGGCGACGCTGTCTGCTTGCGCGATTCGGCTTCCGCTGACGCCGGTAAAAATGCTGTTCTTAGCCAATTGCTGGCCTTTCTTTCGGGAATTGGTAGAGAGGAGGGCGTTGCTTCAATGCGAGCGATGCACCGATGGTGAGCGGCCCGACGCGGCCGACAAACATCAACACCACGAGAATAATCTGCGAACCAGGATCAAGGGATGCCGTCAGTCCCGTGCTCGAGCCCACTGTAGCGAACGCCGAGATTACCTCGAACATAACAAAGTCGAGGGGCGCCCGCGAGAGGTAAACGATCGCGATTGTCGCAGACATCACCACACCAACCGCAAACAGTGCGATCGTGATTGCTTCACGGTGAACGGCCCGTGACAGGCGTTTTCCAAAGATGTTGACCACACTGTCCCCGCGCAACTCGGCGAACACAATGAACATCAACACCGCAAAGGTGGTCACCTTAATCCCACCGCCGGTTCCACCAGGACCCGCCCCGATGAACATCAGAATGTCGAGCACGAGGAGTGTCTCGGGATTCGCCTGCGCGAGATCGATGGTGTTGAAGCCCGAGGAGCGCGCTTGAACTGAATGGAAAAACGCGGCCTGGACTTTGTCGATGACAGACATGGGTCCCAGTGTGTTCGGGTTTCCCCATTCAAAGGCCGCAATGGCGATCGCCCCGAGGAAAAACAACACGACGAACATGAAGATGACGATATTGGTGTTCATGTTCCAACGGTGAACGTGGCGGAACTCTTTGCGCAGTTGCGCGAGAACGGGGTAGCCAAAACTGCCAAGAACGATGGCAAAACATAGTGTCGCGGTAATCCACGGATCCGTTGAAAAACTCGTCATGCTGTCGCTGTACAAAGCAAACCCGGCGTTGTTGAATGCTGACACTGAGTGGAAGATCCCGTGCCACAGGGCGCTGCCCCAGTCGTGATCGTACGCTTCGTTGAATCGAACGGTGAGAATTGCGGCGAGGATTGCCTCAATCGTGAATGTCAGCGTTGCAATGCCCTTCATCGTGCGAACGATGTCCGCCGAGCTGAGCGAACTGTTCTCTTGGCCAGCATCCATTCGTGTCGACAGTGTCAATCGACGACCGACAACCAGGGCAACCGCCGACGCAAGAAACATGATGCCCAAGCCGCCCAGTTGAATCAGCGCAAGAATTGTCACGTGCCCCAGCGGTGTCCACGCGATCGCGGTGTCCACTGTGGTCAGACCGGTGACACACAGAGCAGAAACTGACGTGAAGACGGCGTCTAGCGGGGAAATCTCGACCGCGCCGCTGTGGGAAATCGGCAAGAACAGAATCACCGTGCCGACAAGTGCGGCCGTCAGCATGCTCAGAACAATCCGAAGCCCCGGTCTCATTGCCGAATGACCTCGGGATCAGGTTTGGTGACGCGACTGATGATGGCGCTGCCGGTCAAGAGTGCGACGGGCACCAAGAATGCACCAAAAATACCGGTCAGGGCACTGATGCCTCCCAGAATGGGCCCGACACCTAGATTCCCGAAATAGACCCACGTCCACAGCGTGCTTTGCGAGCGATTCGCGGTTGCGCGATTGTCGGTCACCGCCGACACGGTCATCGCGATGGGAAGTGAATTTCCGAATCCCCACAACAGTGCGCCAACGTACTCGAAGGAACCGAGTTGTGACAGAGAGAAAAGTGCGACGCCAACCGCCGCGAAGACGGACGACCAGAAGACCACACGAGCGCGGCCAATTGCGTCAACAATTCGACCACCGATGACTCGGGCGACGGCCATACCCAGTGAGAACAGTGTGTAGGCAAAGGCCGCCTCGGCTGGGCTGCGGCCAGCGGTCACGAGTGCGAGTGGGATGAAGATCGCAGCGGAACCTTCTGCAAGCACGAACGTAAAGGCGATAGTCGAGATCAGCGTGACACGCTTCTTGGCGGCGGGAGTCAGTTTGGGTCGTGCGTCGGCGTGCTCAGATGCATCGTGCATCGGCTTGCCGTGATGAAGGGGCAGCCCCGCGACGCGGTAAACGGTATACACACCAATTGCCAACAGGGTGACGCCAACTTGAACTTCGAGCGAGATGTTGGCGACGATCAGCAGGCTCGTAAGGCTCGCGCCAACGAGAACTCCGATGCTGTACCCACCGTGCAGCATCGGCAGGCGGCTCTTTTTCGAGGTGCGGTCGAGGTCAGCGGCTTCAACATTGGACACAAAGTCTGCGGCACCGAATGGGAACCCGTAGATGAAGAGTGCTGTCGCCACGAGTGGGAACGATCCGATGACGACACCGATGACGGCAAGTGCCATCGCAGTGGGCATGCCCACGAACGTGATCAACGCGAGAAACCTCGAACCGCGGCGCGTAATGATCTGACCCGAACCCAGCACCCCGATGATGGCACCCGCAGCGAACAGGGTTGCAATAATCCCCATGTCCGTGATCGAGACGCCCAGGCGCTCTTGCACTTCCGGTCCACGACTCGACCACGAGGAATACAGGAATCCTCTCCCGAAAAACATCGAGAATGCGGTGATGAACCAGGTCGTTCCGGCGTAAGACTTCAGCGTGGTGGGCATCCGCTCAGCCTACAAGCGCATATGCGAGATGTGGCTTAAGCGCGAGCCCGACGACGCATTGCAAACCCCGCAGCACCGGCAACAAGGGCGGCGATTCCCGCAAATCCAACCGCGTTTGAGTCAACGCCGGTTTCCGCGAGTGGCGTTTCCGCGAGTGGCGATGATCGGTGGCCGAAAAGCTTAGCCCCGCCTACCTCAATGTATTCATCGTTGTCGTACGATGCGTCGTTGTGGAAATACAGAACGACATAACGGCCAGTGGTGTCTTCGAAATCGAACGTTGTCACATCGGTATTGGTGTAAGGAGCCGATCCAGAGAAGTCAGTCTCGTCGACGACATCACTCGTTGGCACAACTTGCGTCCAGGAATCGTCACCTTCGGTTGGCCACGTGTCTCCTGTGGCTGAGCTGACTTCCATCGAAACCCCGGTGACATTGCCATCCGAGTCAACCATCTGATAAATCTCTAGTGAGTTGAAGGTTGATACCTCGCCGAGGTCGATGACCACAAACCCGACACTGTTCTGATCATCCATCGAGGACGTAAAGCCGAGATTGATGCCACTCTGGGTCAATTCACCCCTGGTGTTCGTGGTGGGTGCGGGGTCGCACAAAAATTGCCAGGAACTCCAGGTGTCTTCACAATCAACAGCACCGGCGGACCATACTTCACCGACCTCGGCAGAGCTGTATGTCCAGTCGCCCCCATCAAAGGGCTCCCCGACGAGACCAATTAACCCGTCATCATTCTTGATCGAACCGTGCGCAGCGAATAGGTTAATATCGTCGGCAACTGCTTGAGCGGCAAGGCTAGAAGTTCCGGCAAAGAGAGCCGCGGCTATCGCCACCGCACCAACAAGAGGGACAGTCACGCGGGACATAGAAATCTCCTAAGCTTTATTTTCCTCAACAACATTTGTGAAAATATTACCATGAGAAGCCCGCCTTGCAACCCCACTCGCGCATGCAACGTGTGGTCGGCCTTACTCTTATTCACTCACTGATCCGCGAGGAAGTCGTCTATCGCTTCGTGGAAGTGAAGAATATCGATGTCAGATGGCATCCCATATCGAATTTCTTTCGTCAACGTGTATTCGGGTGTTGTCGATAGCACCCGGGCTATGAGCCCATCATTGATGACGTAGTCCGTCACGAACACCCCGTAGTCCTCGACCGAATACGTGGATTGCAACCGCCCGCCATCAAGGTCACCCTCGACGGTAATCGCGTGCGTCGAGCCGCCGTCTTCTGCCATCGAAAAATTGATGGAATCGATGCACACGGCGAAGTCCTCGGTGGACCAAATCGGCGAGATCCCTCCGTCTTTGCTGACGACAGCTGCGGTGAAGTCTTTGTAGGCGTTTGCTAACGGCACCAGAATCAGCCGAGAATCCGTTTCGACGACTTCCTCGGTGACGCCTACCGCGTATGCCTTGTCGCAACTCGCATCGACGATTTTCCGGAACTCGGCATCGAGGTCTACGTCAACATCCGGGGTTGCGGTTGACACTGGGGTGGCGATTGGGGAAACCTCAACCTGAGGTGGCGCAGACGAGCACCCCGCGAGGAAAAGACCGGCGGCAAGCATCACGGCCGCCAATCCCGTGTGGGTTGTCACAGGCCGCGTTCCTGGCGAAACACGGCAACGAGAGCGTTGGCGTGTCCGTGACCAAAATCGTGAATTTCTTTGAGCCAGTTCACCTGGTCCATGTGCTTCAATTCGAGTGCGTGTGCGTCAAGCAGATTTATCCAGTGCTCGATTGGCTGGCCGTACTTCTTTTCAATCGACGGGAAGTACGACTTCGGGCCCTGAACCTTCTCATCCATGCAGACGATTCTAGTTCTTGGGCAAGAACATCGATCCGGCAACCTTGATGGCCATCGTGCGGGGCACGATTCGCGAGATGCGCGCCATGATTCGGTTACGCGCACCGACAATGACCGAGGGCGCCGGCTTCGCCGAGTCAAGTCCAGCGAGGATGACCTCGGTAACTTCTGACGTGGAGGCCAGGCTTCCAAACTTGTGCACTCCGGAGACATCGAAAAATTCGGTCGCGGTGGCGCCGGGCGACACTGCGAAGACCTTCACGCCAGCGGGTACCTCACCCCAGAGGGCTTCGGTGAACGATCGGACAAAAGACTTGGTTGCCGCGTAGACCGCCATGCCGGGAACGGGCTGGTACGACGCGGTGCTCGCAATGTTCACGACTGCGCCCGACTTGCGCTTGACCATTCCGGGCAAGAACGCGATGGTCAGGTCGACGAGCGTTCCGACATTGAGCTGAATTTCTTCGGCGACCGCCGCGCGATTTTCGTTCACAACACGTGTTCCTGTGCCGAATCCTGCATTATTGACCAGCACATCGACCGAATGGCCGTCGGCAAGAACTTGCTTCTCCAACTGTGCCGACGCACCGGGCTTCGCCAGGTCCATCGCATACACGGTCACTCCGACCCCGTGTGCTGACTTCAATTCTTTCGCCAGATCAGCGAGCCTATCCTTGCGGCGCGCGACCAGGATGAGTTCGTATCCCCTGGCGGCAAGCGCAACCGCGAGGTCCTTGCCGATTCCCGAGCTTGCCCCGGTGATGAGTGCCGTCGACATGATGCCTTTCTAAACGTTGAATCGGAACTCGACGACGTCGCCGTCTTGCATGACATAGTCCTTGCCCTCGATGCGGGCTTTGCCCTTCGAACGAGCTTCGGCTATTGACCCGCAATCGACGAGGTCGGCAAAGGAGACGATTTCGGCCTTGATGAAACCTTTTTCAAAGTCCGTGTGGATAACACCGGCGGCTTGTGGTGCTTTCCAACCCTTGCCGATTGTCCACGCGCGCGCCTCTTTGGGGCCGGCGGTCAGGTAGGTCTGAAGTCCAAGCGTGTCGAACCCGATGCGGGCGAGCTGGTCGAGCCCGCTTTCGGTTTGGCCGGTCGACTCGAGAAGTTCGAGAGCATCGGCGGGGTCAAGGTCGATGAGTTCGCTCTCGACCTTTGCGTCAAGGAAGACGGCTTTCGCCGGGGCAACGAGCGCCGCCAGGACCGCCTTTTTCGCCGGGTCAGTCAGGATCGATTCGTCGACGTTGAAGATGAACAGGACGGGCTTGGACGTGAGAAGCCCGAGCTCTTTGATGGGGGAGGAATCGAATTTCGTCGCGAGCGAGAGCGGGGTTCCGCCATCAAGAATTCCCCTCGCCTCAATCGCCGCAGCGAGAACCTCGGGCTCCATCTTCTTGCCCTTGACTTCTTTCTCGAAGCGCGGGATGGCTTTGTCGAGGGTTTGCAGGTCGGCAAGGATGAGTTCTGTATTGATGGTTTCGAGATCGTCTTGGGGATCAACTTTGCCGGCAACGTGAACAACATCTCCGTCAACAAAACCGCGCACGACCTGGGCAATTGCGTCAGCCTCGCGAATGGTGGCGAGGAATTGGTTTCCCAAACCTTCGCCCTCGGATGCGCCCTTGACGATTCCCGCAATGTCGACGAATGAGACCGGCGCGGGCAACAACCGTTCGCTGCCAAAAATATCCGCCAGTTGCTGCAGCCGGGGATCCGGCAGATTAACGACACCAATGTTGGGCTCGATTGTCGCGAACGGGTAGTTCGCGGCAAGAACGTTGTTTTTGGTGAGTGCGTTGAAGAGGGTCGACTTGCCTACGTTAGGGAGTCCGACAATGCCGATAGTGAGTGCCACTGGTCAAGTCTAGGTGAGCCGCTGAGGGACGACCGCGGTGCGGCGTTCTGTCAGGGCCACCCCGATCAGCACCAGCGCTCCCCCGAGGAGGTGCCAGATGGTTACCGACCCCCCCAGGAAGACGACCAACACAGCGGTGAAGACGGGGATGAGGTTGAGGAACGCGCCCGTGCGCGTCGGCCCAATCAATTCTGACGAGACGTTCCAGAGGAAGTAAGCGCCCGCCGAAGGGATCAGACCGATCCACAGAATTCCCCACCAGTCAGTTCCCTCCACGGCCGTCCACGAGCCAGGGTTGACGATGATTTCGTCGACGAGCATAAGCGGAATCATGACGAGGGCGGCGAGCGTTGCCTGAACTGCGGTCGCGGTGATGGGCGGGGTTTGACCCCGTGGTGCAATCAGTGAATAGACGGTCCACAACAGCGTCGCAAGTAGCACGAGCACATCGCCGGACGTCACGTGCAATTCCGCAACCGTTTGCCCACATAACACGACAACAAGCGCACCGACAAACGAAACCAGTAGTCCGACAATTGCAACTCGGGTGATGCGATCCTTGAGAACAAAATGCGCGGCGATGGCGATTGTCGCGGGGTTCAACGCGACGAGAACGGCAACGGTGACGGGGGACGTTGACTGCAGTGCGGAATAAACCAGAAGGGTGTAGCCCACATAGCCGAGCAGGGACTGGACCAGGTGCAACGGGATTTCGCGACGAATGACCGACCACTCAGCTTTTTCGCGCCACAGAGCGAGTGGGATGAGCGCAACCAGGGCGATCAACCAGCGCGCGCCCGAAAGTTGCACAACACCGATGTCGGCGAGCACGCTCGGGGAGAACGCGAAGTTGGTGGCCCACATCGCCATCGCGAGAATTGCGGGGATGACGAGTTTCAGGTCGGGCACCGTCCCAGCATAGCCAGTTACATAGTGCCACTTCGTCACATTGTCAGTACAATATGACAACCACCGCGAAGTGAAAGGGGGTGCTCGTGGCAACCGACATCATGGCCGGTCTCTTTTTGTCCCTCGACCGAAACGGGCCCATCCCCCTCTATTTTCAAGTTGAGCAGCGGATTGAAGAAGCGATTCTCGACGGTCGCCTCCCCGCTGGTGCGCGGCTCGAAAATGAAGTGTCTCTCGGGCAACGACTGAATCTCTCTCGCCCCACTATTCGCCGCGCAATTCAAGACCTCGTCGACAAAGGTTTGCTCGTGCGCCGCCGCGGAATCGGCACGCAGGTCGTGCATGGCCGTGTCACGCGCGGTCTGGAACTGACATCCCTGTTCGATGATCTCTCCACAACCGGCCAAAAGCCCAGCACGCAACTGCTTTCGCGGGCGATTGAGACCGCGAGTGATGTCGTTGCTGAACGACTGGGTGTTTCTCCCGGCTCACCCGTACTCCACATTCGCCGGCTCCGCATCGCCGACGGCGTTCCCGTTGCCGTCCTCGAAAACTGGCTTCCCGAAGCATTCACGGACATCACCGAGTCCGACCTTTCAACGACGGGGTTGTACGACCTGCTCCGGTCACGGGGGGTATCGATTCGAGTGGCGAAGCAAAAAATTGGTGCGAGGGCCTGTTCGACGGCTGACGCACAACTTTTGGACATCGATCGCGGTTCGGCACTCCTCACCATGGAACGGGCGGCGTTCGACAATTCCGGGCGCGGAGTTGAATACGGCTCCCACTTCTACAGGCCCGACCTCTATTCGTTCGAAGTCACCCTCGTCGAAAAGTAAAGCGGCGAGGTTTCCCCCGCCGCTTCACACATCCTCCGACCGACTTAGTCGTTTCGGATGACGTTGATTTCGTGTGTCAGCGTGTCGAGCTCAGAGCCACCGGCCATCGCCTGGATGAGTTCGTCGAGGACAACCGTCTCGCGCTCGAACGACGCCGTCATGCGACCACGGTTGAGCAGGATGAAGCGGTCACCCACGAGGTTTGCGTGGTGCGGGTTGTGGGTGATGAAGATTACTGCAACCCCGCGATCCCGCGCAGCGAGGATGTACTTCAACACGATTCCCGATTGACGAACACCGAGAGCGGAGGTCGGCTCATCGAGGATGAGCACGTTCGCACCAAAGTACACGGCGCGCGCAATGGCAACAGCCTGACGCTCGCCACCGGAGAGTGTGCCGATTGGTTGGTTCGTGTCGCGCAGATCGATTCCCATCGCGAGCAACTCTTCTTTCGCAACGCGCTTCGCCTTGGCGATGTCGAGAATTCCGAGGGGCTTCCACCACTTCTTCGGTTCGTTGCCGAGGAAGAAGTTGCGCCACACCGACATGAGCGGCACGGTGGCCAAATCCTGGAACACGGTGGCGATGCCCTTGGACATCGCATCACGCGGCGAATTGAAATCGGCGGCCACACCGGCGACGGTGAACTCACCCTCGCTCTGCTTGTGCACACCCGAGAGAATCTTGATCAGTGTTGACTTGCCGGCGCCGTTGTCACCGAGAACGCAGGTGACCTGGCCGGGATAAACCGCGAGGCTGACCTCGCGCAAAGCCACGACGCTGCCGAAGGACTTTCCGACATCCTTCAGTTCGAGAGACGGCGTGAGGTTCTTTGTTGATGCCTTGGCACTCATTTGCGTGCTCCCTTCGCGCGCTTCGACAGCCAGGTGTTGACCAGCACCGCGAGGAACAGGATGACGCCGAGGAACGTTGACACCCAGTCTTGATCCCACAGCGCGTAAGGAATTCCGATTGCGGCAAAGCCCATGATGGCCGCTCCAATCGTTGCACCGATTGCCGAACCAGCACCACCCGTGAGGAGGGTGCCACCGACCGCCGCGGCGATGATGTAGTAGAACTCTTGACCGACGCCCTGGCCGGCCTGCATTCCGCGCAGTTCCAGCAGAGTCATGATTCCGACGAGAGCCGCCGCCATCGAGGTGAGGACAAACAGCGTGACCTTGGTTCGCGCCACGGGAACACCGGCGTTACGAGCAGCGTTCGGGTCACCACCGGAAGCGAAAATCCAGTTTCCGAAAGTTGTGCGGGTCAGCAGCCAGGTTGCAAAAATCGTGAAGCCGATCCACCAGAGAACGGAAATCTGGAACGAGGACCCGCCGATGTCAATCTTCGTCGCGAACCATGAGCGCGCATCTTCAAAGTCGGGGGCGACATCAATTCCATCGACACGGACCGTGCCGGTCAGCATTTTGGTCACGGCGAGGTTGACGCCCTTGAGGACGAAGAAGGTCGCCAGGGTCACGATGAAGGACGGAAGCCCGGTTCGTACGACGAGGAGACCGTTTGCGAGACCGACGAGTCCGGCAAAGGTAATGGTAATGAGCATGGACGGCCAAACGCCGAGTCCCAATTCACTGATGAGGTTTCCCGCCATCAAGCCGGCGGTACCGACCATGACACCCGACGAGAGGTCGAACTCTCCGGAGATCATGAGGAGGGCAACAAAAATGGCGACGATTCCAACGGGAGCTGCGAAGTGGGTCCACCCGGCGGCGCCCTGAAGGCCCGCGAAGTTCCCGGTCGTGTCCGCAACGGTAAACATGGTGAAAATGACCAGTGCGCCGAGGAGGGCACCGAATTCGGGGCGTCGGAGTGCCTTGGTAACTAGGGACACCTTTTGTATGCGTTCATCCGGTTTAGCTGTAGTCATGGGTTCACCGCCTTTCTAGGTAGTGGGAAAAATGTTGGGGGTGTGAGATGGCGGCTGGCACATCAAAAATGTACCAGCCGCCAACGTTGTTAGAAACTAGCGCGTACCTGCAGCGACGAGTTCCATAACCTTGTCTACGTTGTCCTTGGTAACGAATCCAGGACCGGTGTAGATGGGGAGTCCACCACCGAGCTCGTGAGCGTTGGTGATGTTCAAGAACAGGAGCACGACGGACATGTAGCCCTGTGCGTACTGCTGCTGGTCAACGGCGAATGCCATCTTTCCATCCTTGATAGCGGTCAGAGCGTCAGCCGACATGTCGACCGTTCCGATGATCGCGTTGCGTCCGGTGTTCTCCGAAGCAACCATTGCTGCACCAGTTGCGATGTCAGCGTTGAGTGCGAAGATGCCGTCGATGGCGGGGTCCGCCTCGAGTGCAGCCTGGAGCTTGGCAGCCGAACCAGCGAGGTCAGCGAGTCCACCGTCGAGGTTGAAGTCAACGGTCTCTCCCTCGAAGGTCTCCGAGAGGCCCTTGCAACGGTCGGTCAGACCGGAGTTTGCAGCTTCCTGGATGGGGCAGAGGACCTTGGTCGCACCGAGTTCGTTGAAGCGGTAACCAGCTTCACGACCAGCAACGATTTCGTCCTGTCCAACGTGCGTGAACGCGCCGAGGTCCTTGAAGACCGACGATCCGGAGTTCATGGTGACGGTGGGGATGCCAGCAGCCTTGGCGGCGAGCATTGCGTCCGTGATAGCACCAGCGTCGGGAGCCGAAGCGGCGATACCTGAACATCCACCAGCGACACCAGCCTGGATGGTTGCGGCCTGCTTGGCCGAGTCGTTAGTCGAGCCCTGGTAGTCAAGCGTGACACCGAGGTCTGCAGCTGCAGCTTCGGCACCTGCCTGTGCGACCGACCAGAAGGTTCCGCCGTCACCGTGGGTGTAGACGCAAACCTTGATGTCTTCGTTGCCACCGGCTTCTGGAGTGCTGGTTGCAGCGCAACCGGCCAGTGAAAGCGACGCAACGGCCGCAATCACAGAGAGTTTCTTCCAAGACATAAATGCCTCTCCTTTGTTGTTGGGTTAAAGCAGTCTCGTATCTAGGGCGATGCAAGACGTAATAGTTATATTGTCAGGTCAAAGTCGCGTTGTAGAGTGTTTTTCGGCACCGTTACCGAACTGATACAAACAATCGAACCGCGATTTACGCCGTTTTGTCCGGTGCCGTGACTACGCGAAAGGGACACACCACTATGACCGTAAAAATCGCCGGCGCCCCCATTTCCTGGGGGGTGTGTGAGGTCCCCGGTTGGGGATTCCAGATGGATCGCGACCGGGTGCTCGCCGAAATGGTGTCCCTCGGCTACACCGCGACCGAATTCGGCCCTTTGGGTTTCCTCCCCGTCGAAGCAACGGCTCGAGTTTCCTTCCTGGCCGAGCGCGGACTCGCCGCCGTTGGCGGTTTCGTCCCCGCCGTGTTGCACAACCCCGATCACGACCCCGAACCCGAAATTCGCGCGGAACTGGAGGTGTTTCGGGCAGCCGGTGCGTCAACGATCGTGCTCGCAGCCAACACCGGTGTCGACGGCTACGACTCGCGCCCCGAATTGGACGCCACGGGTTGGGCGACGCTGCTGGCCAACCTCGACCGACTCGAGACGATTGCGGCTGAATACGGTGTCCTCGCGGTTATCCACCCGCACGTCGGGACGATGGTTGAAACGAGCGACGACATCGAAAAAGTTTTGTCTGGCTCGGGCATCGGGTTCTGCCTCGACACGGGACACATGTTCATCGGCGGGGCGGACCCCGTCGCGTTCGCCCGCTCACACGCCGATCGAATCAAACACGTTCACGCCAAAGACGTCAAGTTCGAGTTGGCCAACAAAGTCATCTCCGGCGAACTGACCTATTACCAAGCCGTCATCGAGGGAATGTACGTTCCACTCGGGCAGGGCGATGTCGACATTGCCGCGATTGTCACGGCGCTGCAATCAGCACACTTCGCGGGCTGGTACGTGCTCGAACAAGACCACGTTGTCGCCAACGAGCCAGCTGAGGGTAGCGGCCCTGTCTCCGACGCCAAGGCCAGCGTGGCGTATCTGCGCTCGTTGCTCGGCGAATAGCTCTTCACAAGCGAATGCCCCGGGGATTCCCTCGGGGCATTCGTCGTGACAACGGTTTTTAGAGGGTGCCGTCGACGGACACAACTTTGCCCGTCCGCGCAGACTCCGTCGCTGCGTCGGCCAGAATGAGCGCCGCACGCCCATCGTCAAAGGTCGGGTTGTAGTTCTTCCCGTCGCGGATTCCATCGAGGAACAACGCGAGTTCACGGCGGTACGAGACGGCGTAGCGGACCAGGAAGTTGTCGATGAGGGGCTCGGCCGCCTCGGTGTGCGCCGCCGAAGAGTGCTTCACGGTCGTCGCGGTGACGTTGTCTGCCCAGAGCGAGCCCTTGTCGCCGAATGCTTCGAGTCGCTGGTCATAGCCATAGGAACAGTGGCGCGAATTGACGATGGTAATCAGCTCGCCGCCACGACCACGCAGCACAACGTTGACGGAGTCAAAGTCGTTTTCGGCCTTGATGTCATCGCTGAAAACGTTCGCACCGCCGGCGAAGACATCCACGATGTCGGGGACAAAGTTCCGTGCCATATCGAAGTCGTGGATAGTCATGTCGCGGAAGATTCCTCCCGAGACCGCGATGTACGCGCGGGGTGCGGGTCCTGGGTCTCGCGACAGGATGACCAGCTGTTCAAGCTTGCCGACATCGCCCGCGGTGACCCGGTCCTTGATGGACTCGAACTGAGGGTCGAATCGTCGGTTGAAGCCAATCGCAATGTGTACGTTCGCCGCGTTCGCCTTATCGCGCAGCTTCTCGACCTTGGCAATGTCGAGGTCGATCGGCTTTTCACACAGCACGTGGATGCCGGCGTCGATGGCTCGGTCAATCATGTCGAGATGGGTCGGAGTCGGCGACGCGACAACGATGACATCAACGTTTCCGGCGGTGAAGACTTCCTCCGGTTCGATGGTGACTGTGCCACCAAACTCGGCGGCAAGTTTCTCTGCGCCCTCGATGAACGGGTCACAAATCCACGCGAGGTTCGCGCCTTTCGTGTCCGCGATACTTCCCGCGTGAACCTGGCCGATGCGGCCCGATCCGATGAGTCCAATGTTGAAGTCGCTCACGACCGCCCTTTCGTTTGACAAGACTTAGCATCACTAATGTAACGCCACTCTGGGGAGCGCTGTGCGGTGCAAACCGCACACGGCCGTCCCCACAACATCGTCGGCCGACGGTAAAGTGCCTAATCAAGGGACTACGAGGGGCGGAACAGATGGCGGCGAGCGTTCGCGACGTTGCGCGAGAAGCCGGGGTTTCCCTCGGAACAGTTTCCAACGTTCTCAACAATCCGCAAAACGTAGCGCCGGAGAACGTTGCAAAGGTGCAGGCGGCGATTAAGAAGCTCAGTTTCGTGCGCAATGACGCCGCTCGGCAACTGCGGGCCGGCCGGAGTCGCGGAATTGGCGTCATCGTTCAGGACATTCGAAACCCCTTCTATGCCGAACTCACCCGGGGCGCAGAGGATGAGGCCGTCGATTTCGATCTGGGAATTCTCATCGCCGATTCTGCCGATGACGCGGAGCGCCAACGGTTCATCCTTGGCTTGTTCGAAGAACAGCGAGTGCTCGGAATTCTCGCAACGTTGATTGCGGACAACCTGGAGACGTTGCAAGGAATAAAGCGACGAGGAACACCCGTCGTCATCGTGGACCGAAAATCGCCCGACCCAACTATTAGCTCGGTTTCCGTCGATGACGTCGCCGGCGGGAACATGGCTGTCGAGCATTTGCTCGGCTCGGGAAGGTCGCGCATTGCCTTTGCGGGTGGCCCACTGAGTGAACTGGAAATGTCCGAGCGACTCGACGGGGCTCGCGGTGCGGTGGCAAATCACCCCGGCGCTCAACTCGAGGTTTTTGAAACCGTCGAGCAAACCGTGTTGGAAGGGCGGCGCATCGGTGGCGAAGTAATCGCACGGTCCCCCAGGGATCGGCCGGACGCCATCTTTGCGGCAAATGATTTGCTCGCGCTCGGCATCATGCAGGCCGTGGTCTTGTCCAAGGAAATCTCAATCCCCGAAGACCTCGCGCTGATCGGCTACGACGATATTTCGTTCGCGCAAACGGCGATCGTCCCACTCAGCTCGGTCCGACAGCCGAGTAGCGAAATTGGGGCTCATGCTGTGAAACTCCTTGTCGAAGAATCGCAGAGTGAATCGACGACTCAACCCCAGCAATTTGTCTTCCACCCGACACTGGTGATCCGCGAATCAACTTCGCGGTGACCGCCATCCCGCCACTTCCGTTTATAACGCTTCGATAAACAAATCACGTTAATGGGTCAAATGAAACGTTTCAGGCGTATATTGCCAACAAGTGCATACACGCCACCGTTCGCCAAGCGAAATGCCCCGCAAATAGTGGCTGTAGCGCAAGCACACCGTTGATTCACAAAATGTAAAGGAGCATTTCACGATGAAAAAACGATTCGCCTGGGTTGCCGCGATAGCGGCAATCCCTCTTATCCTCAGTGGCTGCAGCCCGACTGCGGCTCCGACGGACGACGGCGCTTCTGCCGATGTGAAGCTAGCCTTCATCACACACGCCGCACCGGGCGACACCTACTGGGACGTAGTCAAGAGCGGTGAAGTACGTGCTGCCGAGGACCTCGGAATCGACGTCACCTACCAGTCCGACCCTGACCCGGTAAAGCAGAGCCTGCTCATCGACTCCGCTGTCGCGTCGGGAGTTGACGGAATCGTCGTATCCATGGCGAACCCGGACGGACTCAAGGATTCCATCGCAGCGGCAATCGCCGCGGGGATTCCCGTCATTTCGATTGACTCTGGTCTCGAGCGCTTCAAGGAATTCGGTCTGCTCACCCACATTGGTCAAAGCGAGTACATCGCCGGCCAGGGTGCGGGCGAAAAGCTCAAGGCTGCCGGCGCGAAGAACGTCATTTGCGTGATTCACGAAGCCGGAAACGTTGGTCTGGAAGACCGCTGTCGCGGAATCACCGACACACTGGGTGGATCGGTCGAGAACGTTCAGGTCGACATCAACAACCTTGCTGACGCACAGAACACCGTCAAGGCAAAGTTGCTGGCTGACCCGTCGATCGATGGCGTTGTGACCCTCGGGCCTCCGATGGCCGTTTCGGCATCGGCTGCGCTGGACGAAGCGGGAAGCGCTGCGATGCTCGCGACGTTCGACCTGTCGGAAGACGTTACGAAGCTGATTGAGTCGGGAAAGATTCTCTTCGCTGTTGACGCCCAGCCGTACCTCATGGGTTACCTCGCGGTAAACTTCCTGTACCTCCACAAGATCAACGGCAACGAAGTTGGTGGCGGAGAGCCCGTTTACTCGGGCCCTGGGTACGTCACGAAGGACAACGTCGCCTCGATCGCCGAGTTCGCCAAGAACGGAACCCGCTAACACATGACGACCGTCAGTACCCAAAGAGATACCCGGCAGGTTCTGTCGGGGCGCGTTGCACGAATGTTGCGACGACCCGAGGTGGGCGCGGCCGTTGCTGCGCTCCTGATATTCAGCTACTTTTCCAGCACGACGACGGCATTCCTGTCCACCGCTGGAGTTTCTACCTGGCTGTATTCTGCCTCGCTCTTTGGCGTGCTGGCGGTCGCCGGTGCTCTCTTGATGATCGGCGGTGAGTTCGATCTGTCCGTCGGAGCAATGACGGGTACGACCGGACTCATCGTCGGCATCATGACTACGCAGTATGGAATAAACATCTGGCTGTCACTCGTCCTCGCCCTGGTATTTGCCCTGTCCGTTGGTGCCGCAAACGCTTACATCTCAATGAAGACCGGCGTTCCGTCCTTTATCGTGACTCTGGCCGCCCTGTTCATCCTGCAAGGCGCAAACCTCGCCATCACAAAACTGCTGACGGGCACCGTATCGATTCAAGGAATGTCCGAGGTCGATGGGTACGAAGCAGTCAAACTGTTTTTCGGTTCAACCCTCGACTTATGGGGCATGGACATCAAGATTTCTATTGTCTGGTGGATAGGCGTGACGGCCATCGCCTCCTGGGTGCTGTTGCGCACACGAACGGGGAACTGGATTTTTGGAGTGGGCGGCGCGATCAACAGTGCGCGGCAAGTCGGTATCCCCGTTGTGAAGGTTCGAATGGGCCTCTTCATGACGACGGCAGGCGCCGGATGGCTCGTCGGAATGCTGCAACTCTTTGGTGTCTCCACCGTCCAGGCGACGACCGGTCTCGGCCAAGAATTTAGTTATGTCATTTGCGCCGTCGTTGGTGGTTGCCTGTTGACAGGCGGCTACGGTTCGGCGATCGGTGCCGCTGTCGGTGCCCTCATCTACGGGATGACCCTCCAGGGAATCGTCTTCGCGGAATGGGACAACAACTGGCTCAAGCTATTCCTCGGAGTTCTCTTGCTTCTCGCAGTTCTTGTCAACCTGTACGTCCGTCGCCGGGCGGGTGATCGCTCATGACCACCATTCTCGAAGTTCACAACGTCGGCAAGTCGTATGGCACGGTTCACGCGATTTCGGGGATCTCCGCCACAATCGTCGCCGGTGAGGTGCTCTGCATCCTCGGTGACAATGGCGCGGGGAAGTCAACACTCATCAAAATTCTGTCAGGGGTCCACGCACCGTCTGAAGGAACGATGACGGTGTTTGGCGAAGAACGAATGTTTTCCTCACCGCGCGACGCGCTCGATGCCGGAATAGCCACCGTGTACCAAGACCTCGCGGTCGTGCCTCTGATGCCCGTCTGGCGAAATTTCTTTCTCGGCTCAGAATTGCGCAAAGGGTCGGGCATTTTCAAACGACTCGACTCGGTCGCGATGCGGCGCATCGCCAAGGAACAACTCGCCGACATGGGCATCGCCCTTCGCGACGTCGAGCAACCCATCGGCACTCTGTCGGGGGGTGAGCGGCAGGCCGTTGCCATCGCGCGCGCCGTCTATTTCGGGGCAAAGGCCATCATCCTCGATGAACCAACGTCAGCACTTGGGGTTAAGCAGGCTGGCGTCGTCCTCAAGTACATCGCCAAGGCGCGCGACCGCGGCCTCGGTGTCGTCTTCATTACTCACAACCCCAACCATGCGTATCCGGTCGGTGACAACTTCCTGCTCCTCAAACTGGGATCCAGCATTGGATATTTCTCGAAACGGGAATTGACAATCGAGAAGATGACGAAGCTCATGGCAGGGGCCGATGAAATGAAAGGCCTTGCGCACGAACTCGAGCGCAAACCAGCACCACGAACCACCCCACAAAGTTAGAAGAACACGTGTCACACGAAAACGGTATCTACGTCGCCAATGCCCCCGTCAGCTACGGGGCGTTTGAAGTGACCATCGGCAAAGACCCCAATGTTCCCGACGGCACCGCACTGCTCGACGCCGTTGCGTCCGCCGGCTACGAAGGGATTGACCTTGGTCCCGTCGGTTATCTCGGCACAGGGACCGAGCTCGGCCAGCGGCTCGCCGATCGCGGATTGGGATTGTCCGGCGCATATTTGGAGTTCACTTTTCACGATGCCGATAACGTGACCTCGATGATGCCCGAACTCGACGCGATGCTCGACACATTTGATGCGGTTGCACCCTTTGCCAGCACTCCCCCACCCCGACCCACCCTCGCCGATGCGGGGAGTGCCTCCCGGCACGGCGCGCCCGGTTCAGGATCACGCAATCCCGAATCTGGATTGACCGGTGCTCAGTGGGACCAATTCGCAATCGGCATGAACCGTGTGCTCGATCGTTGTCGCGAACGCGGCTACGACGCAACACTTCACTGCGAGACCGGCTCGTTCTTGGAATCGTCAGCAGAACTCGAAAGGGCGCTCGAACTCACCGACATTGGAATGTGCATCGAAACCGGACATCAAATGGTCGGTGGCGGCGACCCCTTGGCTTTCCTCAACAAATGGAGTCATCGCGTCAACCACGTTCATCTCAAGGACGTGACAATGGGCATCGTCGACGACATATTTAAGGCGGGGGAACCGTCCTCGGCGGTGTGGGCGCGTGAGGCTTTCCCTCGATTGGGCGAAGGTGACTTTGCTGTTGCCGAGTTTGTTCACGCTCTCATTGCGAGTGGCTTCCAGGGTTGGTTGGTGGTGGAACAAGACAGCTTCCCCGAAACGGCTGAACGATTTGCGCAGGCAATCGAAGACCAACGCGTCAACCGCGCCTTTCTCGCGACCTTAGGGCTGTAATACGATGTTCCGAATTGGACTTGTCGGGGCGGGGCGAATGGGCCAAACGCACCTCGCCGCGCTGAAAGCGTCCTCCAACGTCGAGGTGACGGCGATTGTCGAACCGCGAGACAACGTTGCGGAGACGCTGCGGGCAGAGGGCTACACCGTGTTTGATTCGATCGATGCCCTCCTTGACGCGGGAGGGGTCGACGGTTTCCTGATCGCGACACCGAGCGGTTTTCACCTCGACGCGATCCGCCAGCTTGCTCCGGCGGGGCTCCCCATTCTGTGCGAAAAACCGTGTGGCCTGACGGTTGATGACGCTTCTGCCGTCAAGGAAATCGTTAGCGCTGCGGGCGTTCGCCTCCAGGTCGGGTATTGGCGACGTTTTGTTCCACAGCTTGTCGCGCTGAAAAAGGACATCGATGCCGGCGTTTTGGGGCGCCTGCTTCTTGTCCACGCGAGCCAGTGGGATCACCGTCCCCCCGCGGCAGAGTTTCGCAACAGTTCAGGGGGAATCCTGACGGATATGGGTGTCCACGAAATTGACGTCATCCAATGGCTCACGGGCGCAACGGTCACGTCGCTCACAGGGCTCACGACGATGAGTGACGACGAGGGAGTCGTCGACGAAGACGCCGCGACCTATTCGATGGCTCTGTCGACGGGAGCAATTGGGATCGCGACTCTCGGTCGCTTTTATCCCCGCGCCGATGTTGTCGGGTTTGAGGTCATGGGTGAGGAAGGTCACGCACGTGTCGATGTCCTCACCGAAACCGACGGAGAAAAAGTCCAAATGGACGCGCTGCGCGAACAAGCCGAAGCGTTTGCGCGCGGGGACAGTGCCAACGCCGCAACGATCGATGATGCCCTGTCGGCACTTCGAGTCGTATCACTTTCTAGAGAATCGAGTCACTGATGGCTGCTCCACAACCAATCCGAATCGCCATTCTGGGCGCCGGGATCATCGCGCAATCGATTCACATTCCGTCAATTCTGCGCGCAGGCATGACGCTTGTCGCAGTGTGTGACCTCTCCCCCTCGCGGGCACACGAGGTCGCCGCTCGTTACGGGGTGCGCGGGGTGACTGACCCGAGTGACGTTTTTGCCGATCCGGAGATTGCTGCGGTGCTAATTGCCACCCCGGGCAGTCACACGGAATTGACGATTGCGGCCCTCAATGCGGGGAAGCACGTCCTGGCCGAAAAGCCACTCGCCCTCAACCTCGATGAGGTTGACCGAATCGACGCGGCTCAGCGCGCGAGTGGCACGGTTCTTCAGGTTGGTTACATGAAGATGTACGACCCACTCGCGCGACGAGCAGCCGACGCCATCGCCCAGCTGACCGATATTCGACTTGTCCGGGTGACGGTCTCCCATCCGGCCGACGCTCCCCAGATTCAACACCTACGGCTCAAGCCGCCCGCAAACGATGCGAACCAGGCCGAGATCGCGCGCGCGAACGCGTATGAAGTTGACCAAACGAAACTTGCGCTGCCGGACGCGACACCCGAGTTCGGCGCATACTTTCGCAACATCATCCACGGTTCCGTCATTCACGAAACGAGCCTGCTGCGAGGGCTTGGACTTGAGTTGCCGACCACGTGGTCAGCAGACGTGTTCCCGAAGCTCGTCGGCAACGAACCGTCGTCCCTGCTTGCCGTCGGCACACTAAACGACACCCGATTTGTCATCAGTTGGAACTGGTTGCCCGAATACCCCGAGTACGACGAGGAGGTCAAGGTGCTGGGTTCCAACGGGCGGGTCGAATACCACCTCGCAAAACCCTACGTCCTCGAAGAGCGAAGCCGCTTGATTGTTCAGCGCCACGACGGCCAAGAGCGCCAGGACACCACGTACACCGAAATCAACGAGACCGGTTTCCTCCGTCAGCTACTTGCGTTCGCTGACTCCGTGCAGAACGGAACTCCCGTCCTCGCCAACCTCGACGGGGTGCGGTCGGACATCACCGTTCTGACCGCCATCGCGGTCGCGGCGCAACGCGCTTAGTTTTGGGGGAACCCGAGGTTGATTCCACCGTGGCTCGGGTCGAGCCAGCGTGACGTCATCGTCTTCTCTTGGGTAAAGAAGTTGAAGCCGTAGACGCCGTGAGCCTTCGAGTCACCGAAGAGAGACGCCTTCCACCCGCCGAACGAGTAGTACGCGACCGGCACGGGAATCGGCACATTGATGCCGATCATGCCGACCTGAATCTCGTTCTGGAATCGGCGAGCGGCTCCGCCGTCGTTCGTGAAAATCGCGGTTCCGTTTCCGAACGCGCCGTTGTTGATCAGCTCGACGCCTTCGTCGAAGGTCTTGACGCGAACGATAGACAACACCGGTCCAAAGATTTCTTCGGTGTAGACCTTCGATGTGATCGGCACCTGGTCGATCAGGGTCGGGCCAAGCCAGAAACCGTTCGGGTCACCGTCAACCTCGATGCCGCGGCCGTCGACGACGACCTTTGCACCGTCGGCACTCGCGATATCGATGTACGAGGCAACCTTGTCACGGTGCTGTTCGGTGACGAGTGGTCCCATGTCGCACGAGCGGCGACCGTCACCAATCGTCAGTCCGCGCATGCGCTCAACGATCTTCTCGATGAGCGCGTCGGCGACAGGCTCAACCGCGACGACAACGGAAATCGCCATACACCGCTCACCGGCGGAACCGAATCCGGCGTTGATGGCCGAGTCGGCAACCAGGTCGAGGTCGGCGTCGGGCAGAACGAGCATGTGGTTCTTGGCTCCGCCGAGCGCTTGAACACGCTTGCCGTGCTTGGCGCCCGTCTCGTAAACGTACTGTGCGATCGGCGTTGAGCCGACGAACGAGATGGCGTGCACGCGAGGGTCGGTGAGAAGACCGTCGACCGATTCCTTGTCACCGTTGAGGACGGTGAAGACTCCGTCGGGAAGTCCCGCTTCCTTCCACAGTTCCGCCAACCAGATTGCGGCGGACGGGTCCTTTTCGGAGGGCTTGAGGACGACGGTGTTACCGGCGGCAATGGCGATGGGGAAGAACCACATCGGGACCATCGCGGGGAAGTTGAAGGGCGAGATGATTCCGACGACACCGAGCGGCTGACGGGTCGAGTACACGTCGACACCGGTCGAGACGTTCTCGCTGAACGAGCCCTTGAGCAGGTGGGTCATGCCACACGCGAACTCGACGACCTCCTGGCCGCGCGAGATTTCCCCGAGGGCATCCGAGAGGACCTTGCCGTGTTCCGAGGTAAGGATTTCGGCCAGCTCGCCCTTTTTGGCGTTGAGCAGTTCACGGAAACTGAAAATGATGGACTGTCGTCGCGCAAGCGAAAGGTCACGCCATTCGGGGAACGCCGCGTTCGCCGAGGAAATCGCCTTGTCGATGTCCGCCTGATTGGCGAGGACAACGCGCTTGGTTTCCTTCCCGAGGGCCGGGTCGTAAACGGGTGCCGATCGGTCGGAGGTGCCGGGATCGCGCTTTCCATCGATCCAGTGGGGAACGGTGTTCTTTGTCATGGTTTTCCTTTGTGTGTGACTATCCGTGAACAAGTGTGGCAGCAGTGTCAACAGCTTTTTCGACATCGCCGTGGTGTGGGTACAGCAGCGAGCGCCCAACGACGAGTCCGCGGACGCCGGGGAGGGTCAGGGCGTTTGCCCATTCCTCGACGAGCTCGTCTTCTTTTTCACCGGGGTCTCCCCCGAGAAGCAGGGTCGGCAGGGTTGTCGAAGCCATGACGCGCGCCATGTCGGGGACAACGGGAATCTTGAGCCACGAATACGCGCTCGAGTTGCCGAGTCCAGCCGCGATCGCCATTGACAGGATTACCTGGTCGGTCGTGAGGTTGTTCTTGATTTCCCCATCAACCCATTCGCTCATGAACGGTTCGAGCATGATGGGGATTCCCAGCTCGGCCGCTTCACTGACCGCGAAGGCCGTTGATTCCAGCGTGTCGGCCGTTCCCGCGTCGGCAAGGTTGATGCGGATGAGGTTCTTGGCAAAATCGAGCCCGTCGCGTTCGATGGCGGGCATGTCGTAACCGGTGTAGCGGTCGTCCATCTCAAAGGACGCCCCGCGCAATCCGCCGCGGTTCATCGAGCCGACGACGACTTTGTTGTCGAGAAGCCCGAGAAGGGCGAGGTCGTCGATGACGTCGGGGGTTCCGAGAACCCCGTCAACGCCGGGACGCGACAGAGCGATCGCGAGATTGGTCAGTAGTTCGTATCGGTCGGCCATCGCCGTGGCGTTTCCGTTGACGGCGAGCGCCCCGCGGGCGGGGTGGTCCGCCGCGACAATCATCAGTCGGCCGTCACCCGCAAGCAGTTCGCGGTGTTGGCGCTTTTTGTACACCTCGGCGAGACGACCGGGGTTTGTCGCCCGTGTCTCGCGCAGCGCGTCGAAGTCCAGCTGGACCATTAGGCGATCTCCTTCAGGATGTCGTTGACCTCGGCCGTGGTCGGCATTGCCGTTGAACACTCGAGTCGCGACGCGACGATCGCACCGGCAACGTTAGCAAAGCGAAGGATGTGTTCGAGTTCCCAGCCCTGGGACAGTCCGTAGCAGAGCGCGCCGCCGAACGAGTCGCCGGCTCCGAGGCCGTTGACGACGTCGACGAAATACGGGGGAACCTCAATCGATTCGTCCTTTGTCTTGGCCAGCACGCCCTTGGGGCCCTGTTTGACGATGGCGAGTTCGATTCCGCGTTCGAGCAGCGCATCGGCGGCTCGGTGGGGGTCGGTTTCGCCAACGGCGACCTCGCACTCTTCTTTGTTTCCAACGGCGACGGTGACTTTCCCGAGGGCCTTCTCGATCTCGCGGGTGGCGAGTTCCGGCGAATCCCAGAACATCGGACGGTAGTCAAGGTCAAGGATGGTCAGCGGTGTGCGGTCGCGGGCATCCCACGCGGCGTGGTGCGCGCCCCGCGACGGCTCCTGGCTGAGGCCGGTCACCGTTGACCAATAGATTGAGGCGTCACGGATCGCGTCGAGGTCGAGCTCGTCCGAAGCGATTTCGAGGTCGGGCGCCTTCGGTTCGCGATAGAAGTACAGCGGGAAGTCGTCGG
>CAJAKC010000011.1 GCA_903940225.1 uncultured Microbacteriaceae bacterium | reverse complement strand
GGCGTGGTACAAATTGGGCGGAAAACTGCCCGAGCGGTTCGGTCGCGCATTTCTCTCGTGGGGAGTCATCGTTCGAATCATGAGCGGTCTGCTGGCAAAGACCTCAGATCCACAACTGCGGCGCTGGATCCACGAGCAACATCGACTGTATTTTTCGCGCTTTTCCGATCGAGATTCCCTCATCGCCGGTTTCACCGTGAGCACGACGAGCGACGTGAGTGACTTTGCCCGATCAGTCACGGCACCGGTTCTGCTCATCGCGGGAGCGGAGGACGACATCACCCCGGTGTCCGCTCAGCAGCGGGTACAGGCACTGTTTTTCCCCAACGCCAAGCTGCAGGTTGTCGAGGGTGTCGGTCATCTCATGCACTACGAGAAACCAATTGAAGCCGCTGCACTGATTCGGCAGTTCCTCAGCTAGCGAACTCCGACGTCCAGGGGTTCTCCGCCCGTGATGCGAAGCAACTCGTCAAACGATGTCGGGAAAACATAGTGTGGATGGCCACCGGCCGCCCAAACGACCTCCCAGGTCGACAGGTGCGTGTCGACAATAGTTCGTAGTCGAGCGGGGTGGCCGAGAGGGGCGACTCCGCCGATGGGTTGGCCCGTGTGTTCGCGGACAAAATCCGCATCGGGACGATGAATCGACTCGAATCCCGCATCCTTCGCAACACGATCAAGATCGACCTTGTGCCCTCCGGACGCGAGAATCAGGAGTGGCCCACCGTCCGCATTGAACAACAGCGAGTTACACACCTGACCGACTTCAATGTCGAGCTGGGCGGCAGCGGTCGCCGCGGTGGGGGACCCTTCGAGAGTTTCGACAATGTCGGCGGACACTCCGGCGGCCCGAAGTGCATCCAGGACTCTCACACCGTTGGGGTGCATGGATTCGATCGGTTTCCACGCCATCAGTCGCGCCTTTCGAGCGGTTGTTGATCTTCGAAATCGGGCAGCGACAGGTCTTCCGTGAGCGCGTCGAGCGGGTCATTGAAGTGCACCAACGTCAGGCCATCGTCGTCGTGGTGAAACGAGTGAACCGAACCGTTGGTAATCCGCTCGTGGAAAAATGAAGTTCCCATCGTCTCGTGCAGCATCGCCCGGATCACCCCGCCGTGACAAACGACGATGATGTTACGACCGGTGAATTCGGCGGCGAGCTCGTGCAGAGACGCGACCACCCGGTCCTGAACCTCCCCGCGGGTTTCCCGCCCAGGAACGGGTGTGTCACTCGGATAGAACGATTCGACCTCCGGGCCGGTCAGACCCTCCGCCGCGCCGTAGTTTCTTTCGACCAATCCGGGAACGAGTCGCGGTTCTGTGAGAGCGAGATACGAAGCTATGATCTCAGCGGTCTCGACCGCGCGGCTGAGGGGGCTGGACACAATCACATCCCACGTGCGGCCCTGCATTTTCGAACCAGTCGAATGAGCCTGAGCGCGACCCGTCTCGTTGAGGGGGATATCTGTCGCACCCTGAATCTTGCCGGCAAGGTTCCAGTCGGTTTCGCCGTGTCGGACGAGGAAGAAGTTTGTCATCACTGTCAGTCTACGAGCGCTGGCTCCGCGATAATGGAGACCGTGAGCCCAGCAGCGAAAGTGACCTTTGTCGATGCGGTCGTCGCGGGGTTCCGAAAGGCTGTGACGTTCGGCGGAACTGCCAGTCGCCCCGAGTTTTGGTACTGGATTCTGTTCTCGGTTCTCATCCGGCTGGTGACGACAACCGCGGACGCGTTCGTGTATCCCGAGGACATCAATCTTGACCCCAACACGATTGATCTGGACTCGATAGCGTCCGAACTCGCAACCGCAGTGCAACACTCTTTTGCCTCGGTGACGTTCGCCGCCGAAATCATTCTTCTCGTGCCCACGATTTCCCTGACCATGCGCCGTTTCCGCGATGCGAGTTGGAAGCCGTGGCTTGCCGGTCTCTGTTACCTCGGAATTTATGCCAGCCTTGCGGGATCTCTCGTGATTGCGTCTTCGATGCTCTCCATCCTGACAATTGCGGGCGGTGTCACTGGTCAGGAAACGACAATTGTCGGCGGTTTCCTCGCCCTTGTTTTTGCGGTGCTGGTGCAGTTCGCCAGCGTCATCATCATCGTCATCGGCGCGTCGCAACCGACAAAGCGCACGTCTGCAATCTGACGTGCGCGTCATCGCCATCGATTCGGTCGACGACCCCCGGCTGTCGTTTTTCACGCAACTCACCGATGTTGCGCTGCGACGGAAGCTGGAACCAGCAACCGGCCTCTATCTCGCGGAGTCGACAAAGATCATCGAGCGTTCCCTCGCCGCTGGACATCGCCCGGTGTCCGTTCTCGCAACAGACAAGTGGTTGCCCGACCTTGAGCCGATTCTTGACGGCCACGATGTTGACGTGTTTGTTGGTGCCGAATCGACTCTCGAAATGTTGACAGGCTTTCACCTGCATCGGGGTGCGATTGCGAGCATGGAAAGACCGATCCTGCCGACCGTCGCCGAAATCGTCACGGATGCACGAGTCGTCGTCGTTCTCGAAAACATTGTCGATCACACGAACGTTGGCGCAATCTTTCGCAGCGTCGCAGGATTGGGCGCGGATGCGGTCCTTGTTACGCCGGATTGTGCCGATCCCTTCTATCGCCGCAGTGTGCGAGTGTCCATGGGGACCGTGCTTCAGGTCCCGTGGACCCGCATCGAGTCCTGGCCTCGGGGAATGGCCGAACTCCAGGAACTCGGATTCACTGTCGCTGCGTTAGCGCTGTCCGACGACGCGTTGACCCTCTCGGAATTTGTCGCCGAATCCCATGACAAAGTGGCCGTGGTGTTTGGGTCCGAAGGATACGGGCTGTCGAGCCGCGCGTTGGCGCTGTGTGATCGCGTGGTGCGAATTCCCATGAGTCACGGGGTGGATTCGCTCAACGTCGCCGCGAGTGCTGCCGTGACACTCTACGCACTGACCAATACGGACTAACGCTGCCGGTGCGCCCGAGAATAGACACACATGGGCAAACAGGATGGCAGCGAACGGACCGTCACCGACGGTGATGTCGATGATTCTCAGACGCCCTTCCTGCACATCGACATGGACGCCTTCTTCGCTTCGGTCGAAGAACTCGATGACCCAGACCTTGTCGGAAAGCCCGTCATTGTCGGCGGACTCGGGGGGCGGGGTGTCGTGTGTGCAGCGAATTACGTTGCTCGGACCTACGGCGTAAACAGTGCGATGCCCATGTCGACGGCTTTGCGCAACTGCCCCAACGCTATAGTTCGGCGCCCACGGTTCGACCGGTACTCCGAGATTTCTCAGCAGGTGTTCACCATCTTGGAAGAATTCACACCCAAGGTGCAACCACTGTCGATCGACGAAGCGTTTCTCGATGTGTCCGGTGCGCTGTCGTTGCTCGGACGACCCCGCATCATTGCGCGGGATATTCGTGAACGGGTCAGGACCGACCTGGGATTAGCCGCATCCATCGGTGTCGCCTCGTCGATGTTCGTCGCGAAGGTTGCGGGTTCCCGCGCCAAACCGGATGGCCTGCTGGTTATCCCCGCACACGAGACCGTCGGGTTTCTCGCGCCCTTGCCGGTGACGGCCCTGTGGGGCGTGGGGCCGGTCACGGCTAAACGCCTGAGAAGTTTTGGGTATTCCACGATTGGGGATATTCAAATCGCGTCGGCAGAGATTCTGGTGTCAGTGCTGGGGGAACGGCAGGCCGAGCACATTCACAATCTCGCGATGGGAATCGACCCGCGCGAGATTTCGACGCACACCGCAGAGAAATCCATCGGTCGATCGCAAACGTTCAGTGACGACCTTGTCGACATCGCTGACATGCGCCGAGAGGTGTTGCGCCAAGCCACCGATGTCGCTGCCCGAGCGCGCAAACACGATTTCCTCGCCCACACCGTCACGGTAACCGTTCGCTACGGCGATTGGTCCACCGTGACGCGGTCGCGAACCCTCACCGATCCAACCAACGCAACCAAGCTCATTGTGAGTGAGGCGCACGCACTACTGGACTCCGTCGATGGACTCGAGCGCGGTGTTCGCCTTTTGGGCGTTCGGCTCGAAAACCTCGTGGGAGAGGGTGAGATTGCGCTCTTGTGGGAGGACGAAACCGACGGCCACGAGATTGACGATGTCGTCGATGCCGTGTCGGACCGGTTTGGCTCGGGATCAGTGCAAGCGGCGTCACTGCTGCGGGCGCCTCGCGATTAGCGAAAATCACGCGACCGGTGTTCACCCGCGAATTCGAGGGAATCGAGCCGGTCGGCAACGATTGTCATCACGCCGTCGGGGGATCGCTGCAGAATTCCGCGAACAATCAAGGCCGGGCTTTCGCGTGCCACGGTGCGATAGGCCTTCCACAGCCCCTTCGAACAGAGGATATTGACCACCCCGGTTTCGTCCTCGAGATTCAGAAACGTTATTCCCTTCGCCGTGCCGGGGCGTTGCCGGTGAGTGACCAGCCCCGCAACTTCGAGACGGCGGTCAGGCTCAGCTGTTGCAAGGCCCGACACGGGCACGACACCTCGTTCGTCAAGGGCGGCACGGCGAAACTGCACCGGATGCTGCTTGGGTGAGACCCCCGTTGACCAGCGATCCTGCACCATCGCGTCAAAGTCGGTGAGTTCGTCGAACAGCGGGACGGAAATCGTCATCTCGAGCCCCGCGAGGTATTCGGCTCGGCTGTGCGCGGCGTGACCCGCACGCCACAGTGCATCGCGTCGAGACAGGCCCCACGCATCGAATGCGCCCGCGGTCGCAAGGTTTTCGAGGTGGGTACGCTCGAGCCCCGTCCGGCGAACGAGATCGTGCAGGTCGCGAAACGGTCCGTACGTGTCGCGTTCGGTGATGATGCGGTCGGCGAGGGATCGACCGATTCCGCGGACATCCGACAGTCCCATCCGCACCGCGAGGTTACCGTCGCGGCGATGTGCGGCGGTGTCGTCGGGTGCGCTGCGGTCGAACGGCGGCACCACCCCGTCGTGGTGGTGCAGACAGGAATCCATTCCCGTGACAGCGCTAAACCCGGGTTGGATCTCTTCGAGCCCCGACTCGACACCCGATCGCGCGATGCACGGAACCCGCACCTCGACACCGTGGCGTTCGGCGTCGGCGGCGAGCGTCGACGCCGAATAGAACCCCATCGGCTGCGATCGCATGAGCCCGACGAGGAAGGCGGCGGGGTAGTGGACCTTGAGCCAGGTGGACACGTAGACGAGCAGCGAGAACGCAAGCGAGTGCGATTCGGCGAACCCGAAGTTGGCGAACGCCTCGAGTGCTCCGTAGATGCGGTCGGCGGTCGCACCGGTGATGCCGTTCGATTCCATCCCGCGATACAGCGTGTCGCGAATCGTGGCGAGCCGTTCGACTCCGCGTTTCGAACCGATGGATCGGCGAATCACGTCGGCGTCGGCCGCGGTGCACCCACCGACCGCCATCGCAATCTGCATGAGTTGTTCTTGAAAGACCGGAATTCCGAGGGTTCGAGCGAGTACCGGTTCCAGTTTGGGGTGGTCGTAAACGACGGGTTCGACCCCGGTTCGACGCCGAATGTAGGGGTGAACGCTGCCACCTTGAATCGGGCCGGGGCGAACCATTGCGATTTCGATAGCGATGTCGTAGAAACACCGAGGCTTGAGCCTGGGCAGTAACCCCATCTGGGCGCGCGATTCAATTTGAAAGACCCCGATGACGTCGGCCCGACACATCGAGTCGTACACAGCGGGTTCTTCGCGGGGGATTGTGCCCAGTTCCCACTTTTCGCCGAACCGCTTTTCTATCTCGACAAACACCTGATTGATCGCGCCGAGCATGCCGAGCCCGAGCAGGTCGAATTTGACCAGCCCCATGTACGCGCAGTCGTCCTTGTCCCACTGCAAAACAGTTCGTCCGGGCATTCGCGCGTGTTCGATGGGGACAACTTCACCGACGGGTTCGCGCGTGAGCACCATGCCACCCGAGTGAATTCCTAGATGTCGAGGCAGGGTCAAGGCTTCATTAGCGAGTTCGCTGATGTGCCGTGGAACATCGGGCAGTTCGGCGGGGTCGATTCGACTCCACCGTTCGACCATTCGCGACCATGCGTTTTGGTCATCGACGCCGTGGCCGAATGCGCGAGCAATGTCGCGAAGAGCATTTTTCGGTCGGTAGGTGATGACGTTGGCAACCTGGGCGGCGTTTCGACGACCGTACTTCTCAAAGACATACTGAATGACCTCTTCGCGGCGATCGGTGTCGAAATCGACGTCAATGTCGGGCGGTTCGTCGCGCATCGCCGACAGGAATCGTTCAAACGGCAGCCCGTAGTAGATCGAATCAACCGCGGTGATGTCGAGCAGGTAACAGATGGCCGAGTTCGCTGCGCTGCCGCGGCCCTGACACAGGATCCCGCGGGACCGCGCGAACTGAACGATGTCGTGAACGATGAGGAAGTAGCCGGCGAAATCGAGTTCTTCGATGACGTCGAGTTCGCGCGCGATGCGCTCGTGCGTTGTTGTCGGTGCGGCGGGGTATTTCCGCGGGGTTGCCTCGGCCACGATTTCCCGCAACCGTTCCATTGGGGTTTGCCCGTTCGGTAGGTTGAACGACGGCAGGTGCGGTGTCGCCTTTTTCAGTTCGAACGCACAGTCGCGAGCGATGTCGACGGTCGTCTCGACAGCTCCGGGGTATCGGGCGAACAGTCGTGCCATGTCGTCGGGGGACCGCAATCGCGAAACGGGACCGGGGGAGAGGAACCCGTCGGCGTCGTCAAGCGACCGCCGTGACCCCAGCGCCGCGAAAGCGGTGGCGAGTGGGTATTCGGAAACCCCCGCATAGTGGACGTTCCCGGTGGCGACGATGGGTAACCCGCGGTCACGCGCAAGAGTCGCGAGCACATCGTTGTGGATGTCGTCCAGCGGCAGGCCACGATGGGTGAGCTCGACGACAACGTTGTCGTGCCCGAATCGGTCGACGAGTTCACCGAGTGCCCACCCCGCCAGTCGGATGTCGTCGTCGGTGGGCACGCGACCCTCGGGCAGTCTCGACCGAACCGATCCGCGGCGGCACCCCGTGAGGATGATCCAGTCGCCGTTTGCCCGTTGTGCCAGATCGTCGAGGTCGTAGCGCGGTTCGTGTTTTGCCCCGCCGGAAAGGTGCGCTTCGGTGATTGCCCCCGCCAATCGGTGATACCCCGATTGGCCGCGCGCGAGAACGAGCAGGTGCTCGTCGGTGTCACCGCGCACGGTCAGTTCCGATCCGAAGATGGTCGGCATTCCGGTGCCTTCAGCGGCTTCCGCGAATCGGGCGGCTCCGTGAAACCCATCGTGGTCGGTCAGGGCGAGCCCCGATAAACCCAAACGGACGGCTTCGGTGACGAGTCTTTCGGGCAGGGAGACCCCGTCGAGGAAGCTGAATGCGCTGTGGACGTGCAGTTCGGCGTAGGCGGTCATCAGTCGTATCGTGCTTCGAGGGCCCACTCGGTCCCGGTCGACAACAACACCCACGCGGCGCCCGTTGTATCGACGACTTGCAGGCGGTACCGAATCTGACCGCCGTCCCACCAGCGCTCACGGATTGGCCACGGACCGCTCCAGGCGGCGACACCGCGACGCCTGCCGTCGAGTTCAAGCCAGCACGGCGGTTCGGTCAGAATGTCGGCTGGCGCAATCGTCGCAGTGGCCCCGACCGTGATGACGGTTCCGTCGCGGTACACCGTGGTCGGGACGCGATTGGGCATTCGCCCCGGCCACGGCTTGGAAACGTCATGAGTCACGACGGGTTTGTCACCCCACGGGCTGAAGATTTCGCGTTCCAGCAGGGTGCGCCCGCCACCGATTGTTGCGGTGAGGACGCCCTCGT
Source organism: uncultured Microbacteriaceae bacterium (assembly GCA_903940225.1). Classification (GTDB taxonomy): domain Bacteria; phylum Actinomycetota; class Actinomycetes; order Actinomycetales; family Microbacteriaceae; genus MWH-TA3. The sequence goes on along the minus strand of CAJAKC010000011.1, from coordinate 3,438 downwards.
GGCCGAGGATGCTTTGCACACGGGAAAGCACCGAGTGGATGCGGTCGCTGGACGGTGCGCCCCACATTCCGCGTTCGAATCGGCTTTGCGCGGCCAACTGGTCGGGGGCGAGCCGGACCGTGACGATTCCGTCACCCGCGAATCCTTCGGTGCTGGTGTCGGTCGTCAATCGCGCGACGGATTCGAGTTGCCAGCGGATGCGGTCAACGACGTCGGCGCCACCGAAGACCGTCGGGTGCGCCCAGCACCGCTCGAATCGTTCACCGCGTTCCGTTGTCAGGGTGACCCACAGCGCGGTGCACGCGAGCCTGTCGCGCGCGATGCGGTCGATGAAGTCATCGGCGGTGGCGCGCGTCGCAAATGCGAGTTCATCAGCGCGAACAATCGCGGGCTCGAACACCGATTCGCACGTGTAGTCGACGGGGATATCGCGGGGAACAATGGGGGAGTCGTCCAGCCCGCGTGCGAATCGGTGCAGGCGTTCGCCGGGGAACCCGAACCGGTCGCGCACGGCGACATCGTCGAGTTCGGCGAACCCCCCGAGAGTGGAAACACCCAAACGCCGGAGCAGATCGGCGATGTCGGGATCACCGAGGTGGGAAACCGAGAGAGGCGCCACAAACGCGGGGGATTGCCCCGCGGGAACGATAAACACGGGGTTGGCGACCCGTGCGGCGAGAACGGCCGTAAACAGCCCGTCAGCGATGCCGATGCGTGCATTCGGGTCGATACGCCGCAACGCGTCAGCAGCGCCCTCCTCGTCGCGGTAGTAGCGCGCAGGACCGCGTGCGCCCATGGCGATTCGACCCGCGTCGAGAACCCGCACGAGCGGCACCGTGTTTTCGACGGCACGAATGACGGGATCGAATTGGCGGTGCGATTCCGCTTCGGTGTCGAACCGATCCGCCCAACCGGGGATGTCGAGGACGATGACGCGGGTCATGTGACCGCCCGAAGATGTCGGACGGGGGCGACCGCTGGTTCGGGTTCGCGGTCAAACGGCCACGGCAAAACGGCGGTCGTGGTGATTCCGCGAGTCACCGCGCGCACACGGATGTCTCTACCGGTCAAAAGTCCGTGACCGTCGCCGATGCCGAGATTGCGCACCCCGTCGACTTCGAGTCGAGCGGTTGCCCCCGGCCAATCGCCCAGAACGATGAGCACGGCACCGGTGCGCCGAGCGACGGCAGCGATTCGTGATGCGGTGGTTGCGGGCACCGAGGCAGGGCTGCGGGCGATGACGACGGTGAATCCGTCGCACACGGCACCGACCACGGTCGCCCAGTGCTCTTTCGGTGTGGGAATCGACACGAACCGGTCGAGCGCGATTCCGCATTCGGCGACCGCTTCGATTCCGAGATGGGGAAATCCAATCGCGGCGCACCAGCCCGATTCGGCAACCGCCTCGGTTGCCAGCCCCAGCGCGAGCGTCAGCGAGGGCGAGAGCGAATACACGCCACCGGGAACCAAACCGCCACCGACGAGCCCCGACAGCGCCGGGTGAACGGGCAAACGCGGATCGACCCGCGGACCTTCCATCTCGCGGATGCGTTCCCGAAGTGCTGACAGTTCGAACATATGTTCGACTGTACGCCGTGCCGCGGACATTAATCAACCACGGACAAAGAAAGCCCCCGAATCCGAAGATCCGGGGGCCAATCGCGTGCGCGAGGGGGGACTTGAACCCCCACGCCCCTAAGGGCACTAGCACCTCAAGCTAGCGCGTCTGCCATTCCGCCACCCGCGCGCGAGTCACATCACTGCAACGAGTGACAACACTATCAGGAATTGAGAGAGCACAAAAACGGTACGGTGGGTGAGTGAAAGACACCCACGAGTCGCTTTCGGAGACCGCGCGAATCGCTCGGGATCTCATCCGTTTCGACACCTCGAATTGGGGAAACGGCGTCGCAAACTCCGAGACAGAGGCCGCCCACTACGTCGGCGATTTCCTCGAATCGCTCGGACTCACGGTTCAGTACATCGACGCGGGGCCCGGTCGAACATCGGTCGTCACGCGCGTGGCAGGCGCGAACCCCGACCTTCCCGCGCTCGTCGTTCACGGGCACCTCGACGTTGTGCCCGTTGACCCCGCTGCCTGGTCGGTCGATCCTTTCGCGGGCGAGATTCGCGACGGCATGCTGTGGGGCCGCGGTGCGGTCGACATGAAAGACATGGACGCGATGATTCTCACGTCGCTGGCAGAGATTTTGCGTGCGGGGGACAAGCCGAACCGCGACCTCGTCGTCGCGTTTTTCTCGGACGAAGAAAGCGGCGGAGAATTTGGGTCACACTACGTCGTCACTCAACACCCCGAAGTTTTCGAGGGAGCAACCGAAGCAATCAGCGAGGTTGGCGGATATTCCGTCACCCTCGGCGATCAGCGCGCGTATCTGATTCAGTCGGGTGAAAAAGCGCTCATCTGGGCGACCCTCACCGCCCGCGGCGAGGCAGCGCACGGCTCCCGCGTAATCCCCAACAACGCCGTCACCAAACTGGCCGAGGCCGTGGTGAAGCTCGGGCGCACCGAATGGCCGGTCACTCTGACCAGTACCACGACCGCACTGGTCGAACAGCTGGCCGACATTCTCGGTTTCGATCGCGACGCAGACCCGCGCGACATTGTTCGCGCCTCGGGAGTAGCGGCCGGGTTCCTGCTTCCGTCCCTGTCGACGACGAGCAACCCGACACAACTGAACGCGGGATACAAGCAGAACGTGATTCCCGATTCCGCGAGCGCCGTCATTGACATTCGCCCACTTCCGGGGGCGGAGGACGCGGTTCTTGCCGAAATCCGGGACATCGTCGGTCCCGATATCGAGATCACGATTCAGGTGCGGGATGTGGGGTTGGAGAACGATTTCGACACCCCGATTGTTGACGCGATGAAGCGCACCCTGTTGGCGGCGGATCCGGGCGCTGTCATGTTGCCGTATCTCTTGTCGGGCGGGACCGACAACAAGGCCCTTTCGTTGATTGGCATCACCGGATACGGCTTTGCGCCGCTGCGGTTGCCGGCCGATTTGGATTTTCCCGGCATGTTCCACGGGGTGGACGAACGCGTCCCACTCGACGCCCTCGATTTCGGTCACCGTGTGCTGACCGATTTCTTACGCACGTACTAGAGGATTATCGGATGGACTATTCGCGCATCGTTGAAGCAATGGTTTTGGGGCTCATCCAGGGCTTGACCGAGTTTCTGCCCATTTCGTCGAGTGCACACTTGCGTATCGCGGGTTTGTTTTTGCCGGGCGCAACCGACCCTGGTGCAACCTTCACCGCCATCACTCAGATCGGCACGGAGCTGGCCGTGATTTTGTACTTCGCGCGTGACATCGGCAACATCATCCGTTCCTGGTTTTTGAGCGTGTTTTCGCGAGGGAAGGCCTCCGGTCGAACGCTGACACCGGAGCAGCGCGCCGAGGCGCGACTGGGGTG
>CAJAKC010000010.1 GCA_903940225.1 uncultured Microbacteriaceae bacterium | reverse complement strand
CTGGGCGCAGTCGGGTCGAATCCGCAGTAGTACGTGATGGGGTCACCCTCGAAGAGGGTCTTTAGTTCGTCGGCGTCCGTCGAGACGTGAACGAGTCCGCGCCACTGCAGTTCGTCCCAGAGCGTCGGGAACGTCGAATCATTCGACTGACGTGAGAGTGCATCGGGGGTGGACATCGGTTACCAGCCTTCTCGTGCTGTGTGGATGGAGCGTGTCAGTTCGGTGATCTGTTCGGCAACACGAGCCGGGGCGGTTCCCCCGCGCCCGTCACGAGCAGCGACGGAGGCTTGGGCGGTGAGGACTTCGCGCACCGCACCCGTCAGTCGCGGATCAATCGCGGCGTACTGCTCGTCGCTCGGTTCGTGCAGGTCGAGGCCGTTCGCCTCACAGAACTGAACGAGTGCGCCCGAAATCTCGTGCGCTTCGCGGAACGCGACACCCTGCTTGACGAGCCATTCGGCGACGTCGGTCGCCAGCGAGAAGCCCTGCGGTGCAAGTTCCTCGAGTCGGTCGACATTGAATTCGAGCGTCTCGACCATCCCGGTCAGCGCGGGCAACACGAGTTCGAGTGTGTCGATCGTGTCGAACACCGGTTCCTTGTCTTCCTGCAGGTCGCGGTTGTAAGCGAGGGCGAGGCCCTTCATCGTCGCGAGCAGTCCGGTGAGGTTGCCGATGAGCCGACCCGCCTTGCCGCGCGCGAGTTCGGCAATGTCGGGGTTCTTCTTCTGGGGCATGATGCTCGACCCCGTCGAATACGCGTCGTGCAAACGGATGAACCCGAACTCGGTGGTCGCCCACAACACGAGGTCCTCCGACAGGCGCGACAGGTCAACACCGATCTGGGCCCCGATGTAGGCGAATTCGGCGACAACGTCCCGGGCGCTGGTTCCGTCGATCGAATTGTCTGCGGGGTGGGCGAAGCCCAGTTCCGTCGCAATCGCCTGCGAGTCGAGACCAAGAGTGTTGCCGGCGAGAGCACCCCCGCCGTAAGGCGAAACGTTGGCGCGGTCGACCCAGTCACGGAAACGATCGATGTCGCGCACGAGCGGCCATGCGTGAGCAAGAAGCGTGTGCGCAAGCAGGACGGGCTGAGCGTGCTGCAGGTGTGTGCGCCCCGGCATGATGACCGTCGAGTGCTTTTCAGCCTGCTGAACCAGCGCGCCGATGAGGTGCGTGAGTTCGGTGGTGATGGCCTTCGCCGCGTCCTTGAGGTACATGCGCGTGAGGGTGGCGACCTGGTCGTTGCGACTGCGACCGGCACGAATCCGTCCGCCGACATCAGCGCCGACCTCGGCAATGAGGGCGTTTTCGAGTGCACCGTGAACGTCCTCGTCGGTGTCACCGGGGACCAGTTCGCCCGAGGAAATTTTGGCCACAAGTCGGTCGTACCCCGCAATTATCGCGTCACGGTCGGCGTCGGAGAGATAGCCCGCCGAACCCAACGCCCGAGCGTGCGCCTTCGATCCGGCGATGTCGTAGGACGCCAGTCGCCAATCGAAATGTGTCGACCGAGACAGTCGCGCCAATTCGGGTGACGGACCGCCGGAAAAGCGTCCGCCCCAGAGGGCACCGTCGTGTGTCACCATTTCTCAATCCTACGCGAGGGGGTGTGGCGGTTTCGGGAGCGACTAGGCGGTGAGCAGGAACTCGAGCAGCGCCTTTTGCGCGTGCAGCCGGTTCTCGGCTTCATCCCAAATCACGCTGCGCGGGCCGTCGATGACCGCGGCATCGACCTCGTATTCGCGGTACGCGGGAAGGCAGTGCAGAAAGATTGCGGCCGAGTCCGCCAGGGCGAACAACTCGGGGGTCACGCGGTACGGGGTGAAGGTCGCGATGCGGGCGGCCTTGTCGGCCTCTTGTCCCATCGACACCCACGTGTCGGTGACGACGACATCGGCGCCGGTCACCGCAGCGACGACATCGTCGGTGACGAGCACGCTTGCGCCCGTCTCCCCCGCGATGCGCTGGGCCGACGACACTGCGTCCGCGAGAGGCTGGTGGTCTGCTGGGGTTGCGACGCGAACATGCATCCCCGCCATTGCGCAGGCGATCAGGTAGGAATTTGCCATGTTGGACGAGCCATCGCCGACGAATGTGACGGTCAGTCCGGCCGGGTCACCCTTGTGTTCGGTGATGGTCTGCAGATCGGCGAGCAACTGGCAGGGGTGAAATTCGTCCGTCAACGAGTTGATGACGGGAACCGTTGTTCCGGCCGCCATTTCGTCAACGTTGGACTGGGCGAAGGTCCGCCAGACGATGGCGGACACCATGCGCTCGAGCACGCGAGCGGTATCGGCGATGGATTCCTTGGCGCCCAACTGGGATTCACCGGACTGGATGACCATCGGGGAACCACCCAGTTCGGTGACGCCTACCGAAAAGGACACGCGCGTTCGGGTTGACGGCTTGTCAAATAACAGAGCGACGGTCTGCGGGCCCGCGAGGGGTTGCGCCGCGAACCGATCGGCTTTGAGGGCAATCGCACGAGAAATAATCTGACGCTGTTCTGCCGGGGTGATGTCGTCATCGCGCAAGAAGTGTCGGACCATGATTTATTCTCCTTCGCCCGGGACAACTTCGGTGCCGACGCCCTCGGGGGTGAAAATTTCCAGCAGAATTCCGTGGGGCACTCGGCCGTCGATCATCGCCGCTTTCGGTACTCCCCCGTCGACGGCGTCGACGCACGCAGTGGCCTTGGGAATCATCCCGCTTTCGAGCGACGGCAGCATCGCGCGCAATTCGCTCGCGGTGATGCTCGACACGAGTGTCGACGTGTCCGGCCAGTTTGCGTACAGTCCGGGAACGTCGGTGAGAATCATGAGCTTTTCCGCCTCGAGGGCGATGGCCAGCGCGGACGCCGCCGAATCAGCGTTGACGTTGAGGCTCTGGGCAGGTTCCGCTTCGTCTGGGGCGATGGCCGAGATGACCGGGATCAATCCCTTGTCCAGCGCGTCGATGACCTGTGCGGGGTTGACGGACACCACTTCGCCGACGAGTCCCAGGTCGACGTCTTCACCGTTGACTCGCGTCAAGCGACGACCCGTGAACAACCCGTGATCGCCGACGATTCCGGTCGCCAGCGCGCCGTGTTTGTTGATGAGCGCGACAATCTGGCCCGAGATGTGATCGGTGAGGACCTCGCGGACGAACTCCATCGCCTCGGGGGTGGTGTACCGATAGCCGGCACGAAACTCGGATGAAATTCCCAGCTTGTCGAGCATCGCGGTGATTTGCGGTCCGCCGCCGTGCACGATGACGGGACGCACCCCCACCGTTCGCAGGTACACCATGTCTTCAGCGAATCGTTCCTGCAGTTCGTCCGACCCCATCGCGTTGCCGCCCAGTTTGATGACGATGGTTTTTCCCGCGAACGATTTCAGCCACGGCAGGCTCTCGATGAGAACGCTCGCCTTGGCGGATGCGACGAACCCGGCCGGGTGCGTCACGGTCACGGCGCAACGCCGATCATTGTGAGACCGAGTTCCTCGGGCAGGCCGAGCGAGATGTTGAGGGACTGAATCGCCGCTCCGGCGGTTCCCTTACCGAGATTGTCAAGCGCGACGACGACGACAGCACGGCCGGCTCGTTCATCGACGTCGACCTGAATCAGCACACCGTTCGTTCCGACGGTGTCACCAGTGCGCGGCTGTACCCCAGAGGGGAGGACGTGAACGAACTTCTCCGCCATGTAGTTGTCCTGCAGGATCACCCGAATCTTTGCCGCGGTGACGCCCGGCACCAGCCGAGCGGTGTTCGTCGCGAGAATCCCCCGAAACATTGGCACGAGTGCCGGAACAAAAGTGAGCGAAACGGGCTGACCCCCGAGCCGTTCGAGGTTTTGCCGAATCTCGGGGTTGTGTCGGTGAATGCCGCCAACCTGATAGGCGTGGGCGGAACCGTCCATTTCGGTCGCAAGCCCAGCGACGGCGACGGATTTTCCCGCACCGGATGTACCGACGGCCAATACGGACACGAGATCCTCCGACTCGATCAACCCCGCCTCAATGAGTGGCGCTAAGCCAAGAGTGACGGCGGTCGCGTTGCACCCGGGAACGGCTATTCGGTCGGTGTCGCGCAGTCGCTCGCGCTGTGTACCCAGTTCGGGCATGCCATACGTCCACGGTTCGTTGAACGGTCCACCGTAATAGTCTGCCCAGTCCTGTGGGTCTTCGAGGCGACGGTCAGCGCCACAGTCGACGATGAAGTCGGCGTCGATTTCATCACCCAACGAACCCGATGCGCCGTGTGGCAGAGCGAGAAAGACGACGTCGTGGCCGCTGAGTGTTTCAGCGGTCGTCTCCTGCAGTGTCAGGCTGAGGCTCGCGAGATGCGGGTGTGCCTCGGCCAGCGATTGCCCCGCGTTCGCGTTCGCGGTGACGGTGACGACCTCGAATTGGGGATGGCCCGCCAACAGGCGAACGAGTTCACCACCCGCGTATCCGCTGGCCCCGGCGACCGCAACGCGCTTGGTCACGGCTACTCCCGAATCGTTGCGTTGAACATTTGTTGGGCGCGGGCGACACCGGCAAGCTTTGCTTCACTTGCTTCGTTGGCGGTGAGCGTTCGGTCGGCGGCGCGGAATCGCAGCGCGAAGGTCAGCGACTTTTCCGTGTCGGCCAATCCTTTGCCGCGATAGTCGTCGACGAGTGTCGCGGATTCCAGCAGGTCGCCGGCACCCTCGATGACAGCGGCGAGCACGTCCGCGGCGGCAACCGAAAGGTCGACGACGAGCGACAGGTCTTGAGTCGCGGCAGGAAACACCAGAACGGGTTGGGCCTCGACGTGGTCGGGGGCGGAGTCAATCAGCGCGCTGATGTCGAGCTCGAGTGCGGCGACCACTCGCGGCAGGTCTCGCGCCTGCGCGACGCTCGGCAAGATTTCGCCCGCGTATCCGACGACCGCGCCGCCCGCGATGATTTCGGCGGTGCGACCGGGGTGGAATGCGCCGTGCTGCCCCTGGCGAATGTCGATGGTCGCGCCGACCGCGGTGGCGATGGCACGAACGGTGTCCAGCGCATCCGCAAGCCCAGCAGCGACGGCTGCTTGGCCGGGCTGCTTCGCCGTCACCGATCCGACGAACAAGGCGGCGACGTGCCACGGCTGTGCGGGAACCGACGCGTACAGGCCGTCGAGAGTTTTTGCGTCGGGCTTCGTATTGCCGACGGGGATCGCATCGCTGCCCGTCGTGCCCGCGGGCCGAAACACCGCACCCGTTTCGAAGAGCGCCAACGAGGTGAGCCCGCGACCTACGTTTCGCTTGGCGGTGTCGAGCAGTCCGGGCAGGATGGCGACGCGCAATTGTGACACGAGCGGGTCGAGCGCATTGGCGAGGGTCATCTCGGGGACGGACGTGCCTTCGGGCGAACCGAACAGTGCGTTGTCGGCCGAGGTGACGAAGGGGTACGCCAGGACTTCGGTGAGGCCAGCACCCGCGAGAACCTGGGCGACGCGGCGACGGGCGGTTTGTGAACGTGTCAACCCGCGACCGGGCGGTGCGACGGGAATTGCCGAGGGGATGCGGTCGTATCCGTGGATTCGAGCAACTTCTTCGGAAAGCCCGGGTGCGTCGATGAGGTCGGGGCGCCACGACGGCGGAACGACCGTCCATCCGTCTTTCGTGTTTGTTACCGTCGCACCGATGTCCGACAGTACGGTCTCGATTTCGGTGGCCGTGTAATCGACACCGATGCGCGACACGATGTAGTTCGCGGGCAGGTCGATTTCCGCGGGAGTCGTGACGGTGACCTCGTCGTTGCCGAGCGGGTCGACGGTTGCGCCCCCCAGTTCGACGAGCAGGTCAACGACTCTCTGCGCAGCGGCGGCGGAAACGAGCGGGTCGACTCCCCGCGCGAATCGCTTGGATGCCTCGGACGGCAGCTTGTGCCGGCGGGCCGTGCGCGCGATGGTGATGGGGTCGAACGTTGCGGCCTCAATCAGCACATCGGTCGATGCGTCGTCGATTTCGGTCGAAGCGCCACCCATGACACCGGCCAGGCCGATCGGCCCGGATTCGTCGCAAATCAGCAGGTCTTCGGGGTGCAGTTGGCGCACCTGCTCGTCGAGGGTGGTCAGCTTTTCGCCCTTGGCCGCGCGGCGAACCGTGATGCCACCCTTGAGTTTATTGAGGTCATAGGTGTGGGTCGGCTGGCCGAGCTCCATCATCACGTAGTTGGACACGTCGACCGGAAGTGAAATCGAACGGATGCCCATCAGCGCGAGGCGCTTGACCATCCACGCGGGCGACTGCGCCGAGCGGTCGAGACCGCGAACAACGCGCGCCACGAATCCGGTACACCCCTGCGCTCCGCGAATCGGGGCGTCGTCCTTCAGTGCGACCTTAAATCCCTTCGCCGGGGCGACGGTCACAGCGGCGGCGGGGTCGCGAAACGCGACACCAGTCGAATGAGCGTATTCGCGGGCGACACCGCGGATCGACATCGCGTACCCGCGGTCGGGCGTGACGTTGATTTCGACGGCGAAGTCGTCCAGACCCAGAAGGGCGATGGCGTCGGTGCCGACCTCGGGGTCGAGACCCAATTCAGCGAGACGCAGGATGCCGGCGTGCTCGTCGCCGAGACCGAGTTCCTTGGCCGAGGCAATCATGCCGTCGGACACGTGACCGTAGGTTGTGCGCGCGGCGATGGGGAACGGTCCGGGCAGTATCGAGCCGGGCAGGGACACGACGACCTTGTCACCGACCTGGAAGTTGTGTGCGCCACACACGATTCCGCGAACGGCCTCGGGGCCGTCCTTCGCGACACGAACCTGGCACCAGTTGATGGTCTTGCCGTTCGCCTGCGGTTCCGGGGCGAACTCGAGAACCTCGCCGACGACAATCGGGCCGGTCAGGTCGCCGCCGTGAACGGTCTCTTCTTCAAATCCGACGGCGACGAGTGCATCGTGCAGGTGTTCGGGGGTGACGTCGGCGGGCAGGTCGACCCACTCGCGCAACTGACTTGCCGGAATGCGCACCTAGATCACCATGCCGAACTGCTGCGAGAACCGAATGTCGCCCTCGACCATGTCGTGCATGTCGGCAACGTCGTTGCGGAACATCAGCGTGCGCTCGATTCCCATTCCGAAAGCGAAACCCTGGTATTCGTCGGGGTCGATGCCCGCGGCACGCAACACGTTCGGGTTGACCATGCCGCAGCCGCCCCACTCAATCCATCGAGCACCGCCGCGGAAGGTGGGGTGCCAGATGTCGAGCTCGGCCGAGGGTTCGGTGAACGGGAAATAGTTGGGGCGCAATCGAATCTTGGCGCCCTGGCCGAACATCGCGCGGGCGAGGTGTTCGAGAGTTCCCTTGAGGTGCGCCATCGTCAGTCCCTTGTCGATGGCGATGCCCTCCATCTGGTGAAAGACGGGAGTGTGAGTGGCGTCGAGTTCGTCGGTGCGGTACACGCGACCCGGTGCGACGACGTAGACGGGCAGTTCGCGTCCCAGCAGCGTCCGCACCTGCACCGGTGACGTGTGCGTGCGCATGACGAGGTGGCGTTCGGCGGGCTCGACAAAGAACGTGTCCTGCATCGCGCGGGCGGGGTGGTCTTCGTCGAAGTTGAGGGCGTCGAAGTTGAACCACTCGTTTTCGAGTTCGGGCCCCTCGGCGACTTCCCAGCCCATGCCAACAAAGATGTTGGACATCTCTTCCATCAGCAGGTTGAGCGGGTGACGGGCGCCAACAGCACGGCGCGACGCCACTGCGGTGACATCCACCGATTCGGCGAGGAGTCGTCCGTGTTCTTCACCGGCAAGTATTTCGGCCTCACGGGCGGCAAACGCCTGGTTGATTTCGGCACGTGCCGAACCAACGAGCTTGCCCGCGTCGGCCTTCTCGTCGGCCGGAATGTCCTTTAGTTGTGCGTTGAGTGCGGCGATCGGTGACGCATCCGCTACAAACGCGCTGCGAACCGCCTTGAGGTCATCGCCCGTCGACGCGCCGGAAATGGCGGAAAGTGCCTGCGCAACGGCGTCGGCTACTGCTTTCGGGGAGATGCTGGGCACTCGCTAATCCTAGACGAGGGCAGGTGTTCAGGCGCGTTGTTCGAACGCCGAGGCGTAGAGGCACACCGAGGCAGCCGTCGCCAGGTTGAGCGATTCCGCTTTGCCGAAAATCGGCACCGAAACGGTCGCGTCAGCGAAAGCACGAGCATCCTCGTCGAGACCGTGGGCTTCATTCCCGAACAGCCACGCGGTGGGCTTTGCCAGTTGCGTTCGCATCTCCGGAATCGATGTGCCCTCGGCCGATGCGGCAAAAATCTGGACACCCCGGTCCGTCAGGAATTCAACGACGTCGGCGAGGTCGTCGTGTTCGACGATGGTGAGGTGAAAAATCGAGCCCGTGCTGGCGCGTACGAGCTTGGGGTTGTGCAGGTCGACCGACGCACCCGTCAGGATGACGGCGTCGGCCCCCGCGGCATCGGCCGCGCGAATGATGGCGCCAGCGTTTCCCGGGTCGCGCACCTCGTGGCAGATGGCGACGAGTTTCGCGTCACCGATGTCGGTGAGTGACTTCTGAATCAACTGAGCAACGGCAAGAACGCCCTGGGGCGTGACGGTGTCCGCCATCGCCTCGAGGACCTTGTCCGACACGAGGTCGACCGTCGCGGGCGACCCCTCCGCTGCCGCGACAATCGCGCCGAACTTTGCGGCGAACGCCTCGGTGTAAAACACGTCGACGACGGAATTCGGGTTGTGATCGAGCAGTTCGCGCACGGCCTGCGGCCCCTCCACGAGAAAGACGCCCGCATCATCACGACGCGAGCGTTCGGCAAGCCGTTTGACGGCCTTCACCGCGGGGTCGTTCGTGTTGCTGATCATGGGTCAAGGCTATCCAACAGAAACGGGGACCCGGGTTCCCACCGAGTCCCCGCTCCTGAGCGGACTAATTAGTCGTTGTCGTCGTCCGAATCGCGACCACCGCGGTTGTCCGTCGAACCGGGGATGTCATCGTCATCGGCTTCGTCCGAGTCATCATCCGAGTCATCGTCCGAATCGTCGTACGAGTCGTCGTCTGCGTCATCGAGCGCGGCGTCCGAATCGTCGGAGGAGCTGTCGACAGTATCTTCTCGTTCGCTGTCCGAGGAGTCCTCTGCGGAATCATCTACCGAACCATCTGCCGAATCCTCTGCGTCATCGTCAACGTAGCCAGGGTCGACCGTTGGGTCGACCGGCGGGGTCGTCACGTTCGGGTCGGGCAGAACGCCGAGGTCGATGAGCTGCTGTTCAATGGCTCCGAGTTGCTGAGTCAGGTTGGCGTCGAACAGAGCCGCGAGTTCTTCCGGCGTCAGGGTGCCGGTGCCGTCGACGGCTGCGGCCGCCGCGTCGGTGACGGACGCCTGGATGAGTCCGTTGTTGATCGCCTCAAGGACGACGGTG
>CAJAKC010000009.1 GCA_903940225.1 uncultured Microbacteriaceae bacterium | reverse complement strand
TCGTTGAACCATGGCCGAGAAACTTCCCGACGTCTCCACCCTCAGCTACGAGCAGGCGCGTGACGAACTGATTCAGATCGTTGCGTCGCTCGAAAAGGGAACTGCGTCACTCGATGAATCGGTGACGCTGTGGGACCGCGGCGAAGCCCTGGCCGCCCGTTGTGAGGAATGGCTCGTTGGAGCCCGTGCGCGCCTAGAAGCCGCACGAAAGTCCGCGGAGTGAGCAGCGCCCGACAAGGTCGAGCACGCCAGTCAACACTGACTCTTCTCGGTGCACTCGGCGCCTCGTTCGCCATCGTGCTCGTCCTCGTTCTCATCACCGTCCGTCCCGCGAATACCGACCGTGCCGACGTCGATTGGCACGCGGTTCATGAGGGGATTCCCTCGTCCGCTCAGTTTGTCGACCCCGACTTCACCGCTGCGGACGGCGACTGGTGGAGCAACCGGGCGGAATTCACGAGCGGCGACTACCCCGAGTGGTACATCGGGCTCGTCACGCCGACGAACGGATTTGTCGTCATCGAACAATTCGAGGGCGATCCGTCACCGGAAATCGCTGCGGAACTGGATGACGTGACACCGTCAACATCGACGGTCGCCGGGGTCTCGTGGACGGTGTTTGACCGCAGCGGGGTCGAAAACCCGGGAAACCGCGGGGTCATCTACCTGCTGACGGGACTGGCGGGAAACGGTAGCCTGATGGTATCGGGCAGTGCGACAATCGCCGAAATCGAGTTGGCCGCAACCCGCGCAATCGAGTCGTTGGGAGGCACACCGTGACAGAGTCACCGCGCACTCCTCGCGACGCGTGGGCGTTCATGCGAGCCGGCAACGACCGATTTGTCAAGGGAACTCCCGCTCACCCCAACCAAGACATGAACCATCGCGATTCGGTCGCCGATGGACAAACCCCTTACGCGGCCCTGTTCGGTTGCTCGGATTCCCGGCTCGGTGCAGAAATCATCTTCGATGTCGGGCTCGGCGAGCTGTTTGTTGTTCGCAATGCGGGACAAACAATTTCTCAATCCGTCGTGGGTTCGCTCGAATACGCGGTTGCGGCACTGAAAGTACATCTGATTCTTGTCCTCGCGCACGACAACTGCGGTGCGGTGCAAGCTGCGGTCGACTCCCGTCGGCCCGATTCGGTGATGTTGCCCGTCAACATCAAGGTACTGACGGACACGATTCAGCCGGCCATCGATCGCGTCCTCCTCAATAACGCGACCACAGACGTCGACGAGATCAACATCGACGCCGTTGGCGAAGAGCACCTGCGCGACACCATCGCCGAACTGCTCGGCACGAGCGAACTCATTGCGGAGGCGATCGCGACCGGCGACCTCGCCATCGTCGGCGCTACCTACAACCTGCGCGAGGGACATGTCATCCCCTCGGTCGTCCTCGGCGACATCGAATAACAGAAGGAGAACCCTGTGAGTGAGTACCGCATAGAACACGACACCATGGGTGAAGTCCGCGTGCCCAAGGAGGCGCTGTACAGCGCACAGACCCAACGCGCGGTCGAGAATTTCCCGATTTCCGGGAGCGGCTTAGAAGCGGCGCAGATTGTCGCCCTGGCGCACATCAAGCGCGCTGCCGCCATCGTCAACGAAAACCTCGGGATTATCCCCGCAGAAATTCGTGACGCGATCGTCACCGCAGCTGACGACATCATCGGGGGCAAGCACCACGACCAATTCCCCGTCGACACCTACCAGACCGGTTCGGGAACGTCTTCGAACATGAACATGAATGAGGTCCTCGCCACCCTCGCGACGTCCAGCCGTGGCGAGCCGGTTCACCCCAACGACCACGTCAACGCCTCACAGTCGTCGAACGATGTGTTCCCGACGTCCGTGCACCTTGCCGTGACCTCGGCGCTGCTCACCTCGGCGATTCCCGCGTTGGATCATCTCGCCACATCGCTTGAGGTGAAAGCGAAGGCCTGGGCCAAACTCGTCAAGCCGGGACGCACACACCTGATGGACGCAACCCCGGTAACACTGGGACAGGAATTCAGCGGCTATGCGCGCCAGATCCGCCTCGGCATCGAACGCATCACGGCCAGCATTCCTCGCGTTGCCGAGGTGCCGCTGGGCGGAACCGCCGTCGGCACCGGCATCAACACACCGAAGGGTTTCTCAGCGGCGGTCATCGCGGAACTCGCGTCGGCAACGATGCTGCCGATCAGCGAAGCGAAAGACCACTTCGAAGCACAGGGTGCACGAGACGGACTCGTCGAGGCATCGGGTGCACTCCGTGTCATCGCAGTGTCGCTGACCAAGATCTGCAACGACATTCGGTGGATGGGGTCCGGTCCCAACACCGGAATTGCCGAGATCCACATTCCCGACCTCCAGCCCGGCTCGTCGATTATGCCGGGCAAGGTCAACCCCGTGGTGCCGGAGGCTGTCCTCATGGTGTGCGCAAAAATCATCGGAAACGACGCGACCATAGCCTGGGCCGGCGCTTCGGGTTCGTTCGAACTGAATGTCGCCATTCCCGTCATGGGAACATCGCTTCTCGAATCGATTCGACTGCTCGCGAACTCGGCGCGGGTCCTTGCCGACAAGACCATCACCGGGCTTGAAGCGAACGCCGACCGTGCGGCTGCTCTTGCGGGCATGTCCCCGGCGATTGTGACCCCGCTCAACCGCATCATCGGATACGAAGCGGCCGCAGCGATTGCAAAGCACTCCGTGAAAACCGGAATCACCGTGCGCGAGTCCGTCATCGAACTCGGCTATGTCGAGCGCGGCGAGATCACGCTCGAACAACTTGACAAGGCCCTCGACCTCCTGTCGATGACCTCCCCCGGTGTCACCAAATAAAAAGGAATCAGAACATGGCTAAAGCAATTCGAACACTTGACCAACAAATCGGACGACTCCGCATCTACAACGTCGTCGCCGGAGCAGTACACCTCGCACAGGCCCTCGCGTTCGGCTTTGCGCTCACCCTGATCGGCACCCCCGTGCTTTTCCCCGTGACCATCGACTACATGACGGGCCCGCCCGGCGTCGACCTTCCCACCGAGCGCGTGACGCTGTTCGAAATCGACCTCGGCATCGGTGTCGTTGCCTTCCTAGTGATGTCGGCGTTCTTCCACTTCCTCATCTCTTCACCGGGAGTCTTCACCCGTTACTCAAATGGATTGAAGGCGAACCACAACTACTTCCGCTGGACCGAGTATTCGCTCAGTTCGTCCGTGATGATCTGGCTCATCGCTCAGCTGACGGGTGCCACCGACGTCGGTGCTCTCTTCGGAATCTTCGCGGTGAACGCGTCGATGATTATGTTTGGCGCACTTCAAGAGAAGTACGAGACCCCCGGCAACGGCAAGGGCCTGCCCTTCATCTTCGGATGTATGACGGGAATCGTTCCGTGGATCATCGTCGGAATTTACACGCTGCAGCCCGGCTCTGAAAGCGCCGCAGAGGTCCCCGGTTTCGTCATCGGGATCATCGTGTCCCTCTTCCTGTTCTTCAACACCTTCGCCCTCAACCAGGTGTTGCAGTACAAACAGATCGGTGGCTGGAAGAACTACGTCCGCGGAGAGCGCATGTACATCACGCTCAGCCTCGTCGCCAAGAGCGTGCTCGCGTGGCAGGTCTTCTCGGGCGCACTCGTCCCGCTGTTCGTCGACTAAACGATGGCGTCTCGAAATCTGGGGTGGTGGGCGCGAAACGTCGCCCGCCTTGCCCTGGGAGTCGCACTGGCCTTCGCGGGTACGAGTCATCTGACCACTGCCCGGGAGACGTTCCAAGCTCAGGTTCCAACCTGGCTCCCGCTCGACCCTGACTTCGTCGTCATCGCCTCGGGCGTCGTCGAAATTGTGCTGGGACTTGCCCTGATCGTGTTGCCGCGATTCCAACGTTGGGTCGGCTTAGTGGTCGCACTGTTCTTCATTGCGATTTTCCCCGGCAACATCAACCAGTACGTCAACGGGATTGACGCGTTCGGGCTCGACACCGACAGTGCCCGCCTGATCCGTCTCTTCTTCCAACCACTTCTCGTCCTCTGGGCGTTGTGGTCGACTCGGGCTTGGGGAGTGTGGCGGAAGGTTTAGGGATGAAATACCTGCTGAGCGTCATCGATAGAGTCAGCGGAAGCGCAACGGGTGACGAGATTGACGCAATTGACGCATTCAACGAAAAATTGGTCGCCGACGGGCACTGGGTGATGGCGGCTGGAATTGGTGCACCAACCACAGCAACGATGTTCGACAATCGAGGCGGGGCCGGAATTGCGGCGCCAGGCGGGTATGTCGATGCCGTCGATTACGTCGCAGGGTTTTGGATTATTGACGTTCCCAACGACGACACCGCTCAGCGGTTGGCGGCTGAGGGTTCTCGCGCGTGTAACCGCAGGATCGAACTGCGACCGTTCCTCCGTTAGGGTCGGAAAATCGCGGTGAACGCGTCGAGCGCCGCGCCCGATTTGCCAGAGGCCCATCCTTCAAGACCGACCACGCCGTCGAACTCGAGGGTGTGCAGTTCCTGTGCGATGCGGGAATAGTTGATTTCGCCCTTGCCGGGCTCGAGGCGGCCGGGAACGTCGGCGACCTGTATCTCGCCGATCCAGGGAAACGCTTCACGAATCAATTCGACCAGATTCCCCTCACCGATCTGTGCGTGATACAGGTCGAGGTTCAGTTGCAGGTGCGGGTTATCAATGCTCGACACCAGTTCCACGGTGTCTTCCGCGCGACCGAACGGAGTGCCGGGGTGATCGACGAGCAGGTTGAGGTTTTCAAGCATGAACGTCGCACCCGTCTCCGCGCCGAGATCCGCCAATCGAGCGAGCGTGTCACGGGCCGTCGAACGCTCGGCTGCGGTGACTGATTCGCGCTTGCGAATCGCCTGACCATTACTGTCGAGCCCCGTTCCGTGAACGTTGAGTCGAACGCATTCGATGATTTTGGACGCCTCGACCGACTCGCGCGCAGTCTCGAGGAATCGCGCGATGCCGTCCTCTTCGAGCAAGTCTCCCTCGATGTAACCGGTCATCGAATAGAAGGTTGCGCCGGTTTCGGCGAGTTCGTGCAGGTCGTGTTGCGTCCAGTCCCAGATTTCAACACCGAGTCCGCGAGCGTGGATTTTCTCGACACGTTCAACCATGGGCAAATCGGTGTAGAGCATCTCCGCAGATGCGGCCAGTACATACGACACGAATGTCCTTTCGGTTAGGACAAACCTAGCGGTCGGACCTAAGCGATTTCGTAGTCGTCCAGCAGGTCGGTTACCAGAGCGGCGATGTCACTGCGTTCGCTGCGCTGAAGGGTGATGTGCCCAAACAGGTGTTGTCCCTTGAGTGCCTCGATGACGCTGGCGATTCCGTCGTGGCGGCCGACACGCAGATTGTCGCGCTGGGCAACATCGTGCGTCAAGATCACGCGGGAGTTCTGTCCGATGCGGCTGAGGACCGTGAGCAGTACGTTGCGCTCCAGCGACTGCGCCTCGTCAACGATGACAAACGCGTCGTGCAACGAGCGACCGCGGATGTGCGTCAGCGGAAGGACCTCAATCAGCCCGCGTTCGATGATTTCGTCCATCACGTTGTCGCTGACGACCGACCCGAGTGTGTCGAACGTCGCCTGTGCCCACGGGTTCATCTTCTCGTCGGCGTCACCGGGCAGGAATCCGAGCTCTTGACCGCCCACCGCGTAGAGCGGACGGAAGACCATGATCTTCTTGTGCAGCCGCTTCTCGAGGACGGCATCGAGTGCCGCGCAGAGGGCGAGTGCGCTTTTTCCCGTGCCAGCCCGTCCGCCGAGTGACACGATGCCAATCGTCGGATCCAGCAGCATGTCGATGGCGAGTCGCTGTTCGGCGCTGCGGCCGTGCAGTCCGAAGATGTCGTGGTCACCGCGCACGAGAACCATGCTCTTCTTCCCGGCGACGCGACCGAGGGCACTCCCTCGCTCGGAATGAATGACGAGGTTCGTGTTGACGGGCAGTTCTTCAACGAGCGGCGTGACGAGAACCTCGTCTTCGTAGAACGTCGACATATCGTCAGCAGACAACCTGATTTCGCTCGTGCCGGTCCACCCCGAGTCGGGGGCGAGCTCAGCTCGATATTCCTCAGCAGCCAGTCCAATGCTCGAGGCCTTGACGCGCAGGGGCAGGTCTTTTGACACGACGACGACGTCGAGTCCCTCCTGCGACAGGTTCAGAGCCACGGCGAGGATTCGGGTGTCGTTGTCGGCGAGTCGAAGGCCGGACGGCAGGGCCGCGTCCGATGTGTGGTTGAGTTCAACGCGCAGCGAGCCACCTTCGCCAACAGTGATGGGCATATCGAGTCTCTCGTGCTTGACGCGAAGGTCATCGAGGAAACGCAGAGCCTGACGAGCGAAGTATCCGATTTCCGGGTCGTTCCGCTTCTTCTCCAACTCGGAAATGACGACCACGGGCAAAACGACCTCGTGTTCGGCGAACCGGAAAATCGCGCGCGGGTCACTGAGCAAAACCGATGTGTCGAGCACATACGTTCGCAGCGCGGTGGCGACTTTCGTGGTGGAAGCGGAAGTGGACAGGGCTACGGACTTGGGCACTCGTACTCCGTTTCGTTGAGTTATCTCACGCACGGGTTCCGCGGCCGGGGTGGCCTTGTCGCCACGCACTTAGTTCATACACACGAACGTACGCGCGGGCGCGCGGGTAGTCGGGAGTGACACGCCGACGTGACACGTTGTTCAGATTCGACTACGCGCCGTAGCGACGCTGGCGGCGAGCGTAGTCGCGCAGGGCGCGCAAAACATCTATTTCTCGGAGGTCGGGACCTAGGGCCTCGACGAAATATAACTCGCTGTGGGCCGACTGCCACAGCATGAAATCGGAGATACGTTGCTCCCCCGACGTTCGGATGACGAGATCGATTTCGGGCTGACCGGCCGTGTAGAGGTGCGACGAAATGTTGTCGAGAGTGACGTCATCGGCGAGCGTGTCAATTCCGAGTCCGCGCTCTTCGTGTTCGCGAATGATGTCGCGGATCGCTTCCGTGATCTCGTGGCGGCCGCCGTAGCCGACGGCGAGGTTGATGTGCAAGCCGCCGTTGCCGGCAGTCGACTCGGCCGCCGCAATCAGCGCAGCGAGTAAATCCGGTGACAGTTGGCTCGGGTCGCCGAGATGGTGGATGCGCCAGTCGGGAACCTCGGCAAGATCAGCGGCGAGGTCAGCGATGATCCCCTCAAGATCGCGCAGTTCACCGTCGTTGCGATTCGTCAGGTTGTCCGTTGACAGCAAGTACAGGGTGACCACTTCAACCCCGGCCTCATCACACCACCCGAGGAATTCGTGGATGCGTTCCGCTCCGGCGCGATGGCCCTCGGCGACGGTTGCGCTGTCGTGCAACTGTGCCCACCGTCGATTTCCGTCGATAATCATTCCCACGTGCCGCGGGGGTGCACCGCGATGCACTTTGTTCCTGAGACGACGAGTGTAGAGCCCGTAGACGAGCCCCTTGATGACTCCCTTGACGCTCACACTCACACGCCTACTGTATCCGTCTGTCGGGGGATGCCCGTCGAACGCGATTACGCTGAAGACATGGCGAACGACGAACCGATGCACCTCCCCCTTCTTCACGCCAGCCCGCCATCGGCCGCAGACGGAAAAACTCTCCTCCGCGGTTGGCTGCACGTCGGAGTCTTACCCGTCGCCGTCATCGGTGGAATGGTTCTCATCGCCCTCGCCGATGGAGTGGCGGCCACGTGGAGCAGTTTCGTCTTTGTCCTGTCGTCTCTGCTGCTGTTCGGCATCTCTGCCACCTATCACCGAATCAACTGGTCGCCCACGGTCAAGGCGGTTTTCCGACGCCTCGACCACGCCAACATTTTTATCCTCATCGCCGGCACCTACACGCCCCTCGGCGTTCTCGCCCTCCCGCCAGAGAAGAGTTTCTGGCTCCTCCTCGGCGTCTGGATCGGCGCCGGATTGGGAATCGTGTTCCGGGTTGCCTGGCTCGGCGCTCCACGCTGGTCCTACGTGCCGCTGTATCTCATCCTCGGGTTGGTTTCCGTCATCTACATTCCCGACCTCGCAGCGGCCAACCTGGCCATGCTTGTTCTCGTTCTCAGTGGCGGCCTCGCGTATGTCATCGGTGCCGTGGTTTACGGACTCAAACGACCTAACCCCATTCCGGGCATTTTCGGCTTTCACGAGGTCTTCCACGCGCTAACCGTTGTCGCATTTATGTGCCACTGGACGGCTGTGCTGCTTGTCGCGATGAACCCGCTCTTCGGCGGCTAATTCTTTTGTTCGTCCTCGATTGACTGGATGAGGTTCCCCACGGCGACTTCGGCGTCGACGGTCAACTTCGCCTCTTCGCGATAGCGCAACCGGCGCATGCGGCGCACCATGTCGAGGATCAACAGCAGTGACGCTATTGCAACAAGGGCGGTGATGACGAACCCGACAACGCCGGGAGTGACACCGTTGGGGTCAATCTTCTCGGCAACAAAGATGGCGGACTGCATGGGGGACTCCGTTCGCGTAGCCTAATAACAGGATACCGACGAGACGATGGCCAACATGACCGACCTTTCCGCGCGCTATGGGAACACCCGACCGCGCGATCACGTCGTTGCCTGGATTATCGGCGTCAGCGCGATTGTCGCTTTCGTTGGTTGGGTTTTCTGGGTGAACGCAACGGACCGTGCGGCGGGAATCGAATGGGTTGCGTTTGAATCGACCTGGGGCGAGTCTGTCGCGAGCGTCACCTGGAACGTCACGACGGTGACGCCTCAGCCCATCACGTGCGCGTTGCGAACGGTCGGGCCCGACATGGCGACCAACGGCTGGTTGGTTGTGAAACTGCCCGAAACGCAGCAACACACCGCAACGTACACGCGCGAAGTTCGCGCAGTCGGTGAGGCCACCGGAATCGACGTCTACGCCTGCTGGCGGACGAACCCGTAACACAGTTCGCCGACGTCGCTCCTCTCGTCTACCCTTGAGAGGTTGTGTTTTTTATCCGAAGGAGTACCCCATGGCCCCGATGTGGCTGACGCAGGAAGCGTTCGACCGACTCGCTCTCGAGCTCGAGACCATCTCGACGACGGGTCGGGACGAAATCGTCAAGCGCATCGAAGCGGCGCGTTCGGAGGGTGACCTCAAAGAAAACGGCGGCTACCACGCGGCAAAAGACGAGCAGGGCAAGATCGAGGCGCGCATTCGCGAACTGACCGACATCCTCAAGCACGCTCACGTCGGCGCCGAACCCGTCGACGCGTCCCGAGTCGCATCCGGAACAATCGTCACCGCACACATTCACGGTGACGAAGAAAAATTCCTTCTCGGGTCCCGCGAGATCGCCGGAGACACCGACCTCGATGTCTACAGCGAAAACAGCCCGCTCGGTGCCGCTATTCTCGGGCTTGAGCCCGGCGACACCGCGACATTCACCGCCCCGAGCGGTGCCGAGATTGCGGTGGAAATCGTCGCAATCGAACCGTTCCTGGGCTAGCTAGACTTCGCTGCGGGGCTCATAGCCCTCGTCGCGTAGCGCGGTCAGCACTTGTTCGGAGTGCTCGGGACCTCGCGTCTCGATATCGACCGACAGCTCGACCTGACTGATCTGCAGTCCGACTCCGTGTCGCGTGTGCAAAACCTCGATCACGTTGGCGTTTTGGTCCGCGACGATTTCCGAAACCCGCGCGAGTTGACCCGGACGGTCTGGCAACGGAATGCGAATGTGCAGGTAACGGCCCGACGCGATCAGTCCGCGGGAAATAACGCGCTCCATGAGCTTGGCGTCGATGTTGCCTCCCGACACGATGACCGTCGTCGGCCCCGAGGTTTCGATCTTGCCCGCGAGAATCGCCGCGACACCCGCAGCTCCCGCCGGTTCAGCAACGAGTTTGGCGCGCTCGATGAGCATCAGCAGTGCGCGCGCGATGTCATCGTCGCTGACCGTGACGATCTCGTCAACGGTGTCCTTGATGATCTGAAACGGGAGTTCGCCCGGCCGTGCCACGGCGATTCCGTCGGCAATGGTGGGCTTGATTTCGATCGTGGTCGGTTTGCCCGCGGCAATCGAGGGCGGGTATGCCGCGGCTTGACTGGACTGCACCCCGATGACACGAAGAGTTCGACCGGCTTCGGCCGCGCGTTGCTTCATCGCCGAAGCGACGCCGGCGATGAGCCCGCCTCCACCGATAGGAACAATGACCGTCTCCACATCGGGAACCTGATCCCAAATTTCCAGTCCAACGGTGCCCTGACCCGCAATAACGTCGTGGTTGTCGAAGGGCGGGATGAATATCGCACCCGTTTTCTTGGCGAATTCTTTCGCTGCGTCGAGTGCTTCGTTAAAGATGACTCCGCCGAGGACCACATCGGCGTCATAGGCGCGCGTTGCCAGCAGTTTGGGTAGTGCAACACCGATCGGCATAAAGATTGTCGCGTGGATTCCCAGTTCGCGAGCGGCCAGTGCGACGCCCTGCGCATGATTTCCCGCCGATGCGGCAACGACACCAAGGGCGCGTTCCTCATCCGTCAGCTTGCTCATGCGGTTGTACGCCCCGCGCACCTTGTACGCGCCGGTGCGCTGAAGATTTTCGCACTTCATCGTGACGGGGAAACCGAGAATTTCGCCGAGATACCGCGAGACCTCGACGGGCGTCTCTTGAGCGACTTTTGCCACGACGGATTGCGCGGCGATGAATTCCGCGAGAGTGGGTCCGGCTAACTGTATTGTCATGATGTACCTGTGAAAACGCTACCGTATCAAGGGTGAACGAACTTTCTGCGGCCGAGGCACGTCGTGTGGCTCTGGCCGCGCAGGGATTCGGAAACCGACCTCGCGGGCGGGCGACCATCGAACATCTCACCGCCACCATCGCGAATCTCGGTGTCTTACAAATCGATTCCGTGAATGTTTTTGAACGTAGCCATTACATGCCGCTGTTTTCTCGACTGGGAATGTACGACACCGCCGTGCTCGATGAGATGCTGCTCGTACCACACGCACCTGCCACGCATTTCGAATACTGGGGGCACGAAGCCGCGTTCCTTCCCGTCGACTCGTGGCCGCTGTGGCAGTGGAAGATGCACGCGGCGCGGGAACGCCATGCCAGACCCGGCGCGTGGCTTGCAGAACACCGTGCACTCGCCGACACGCTCGTGGCCCGCCTGCACGCGGACGGTCCGGCAACGTTCAGTCAGTTGGAGGGCGTGCGCGAGAAACGACGCGGCTCGTGGTGGGAGTGGAGCGACGTGAAATTGGCGTTGGAATACCTTTTCGAAGACGGAACCATCACCGCCATTGGCCGCACGAATTTCCAACGGATTTATGCCCCTGTCGCCGACGTCATCCCCCATCGCCTGTTGGATGCCAGTGTTCCCGAGACCGACGCGAGGCGCACTCTCATGCGTGACGCGGTTCGTGCGCTGGGTGTCGGCACGCTGACCGACGTCGCCGATTACTACCGGTTCAAGACTGCACCCGCACGGGTGGCTGTGGACGAACTGGTGAGCAGCGGAGACGTCGTCGAGGTGGCTGTTGTCGGTTGGACAAAAAACGGCAAACCCGTGAACGGGTACATGCTGCCCACCGCGACTATTCCGCCGAAGGCGCCTGCGGTCTCAACCGTGTTGTCACCCTTTGACCCCATCACGTGGAATCGGGAACGCGCGTCGAGAATGTTTGGGTTCGACTATCGGATCGAGATTTACACGCCGGCGCACAAACGCGTCTACGGCTATTACTCGCTACCGATTCTCATGAACGACGCTCTCGTCGGTCGGATCGACCTGAAGGCCGACCGAAAGACGAAGACGCTCATCGTCAGGAGCGCCCACTGGGAACCGAAACGGCCCGCGAACGCCGTTGAACGGCTAGCGCAGACCCTTCGCGATGCGGCCGCGTGGCGCGGGCTCGAACGAATCGTCGTCGAGGACTGGGGGGACGCGGCCGCCGAGTTGCGCCGCGTGTTCGGTTAGAACTTCCCGCCGATTTCCAGCAGGCGCTTGATGCGGTCCGCGATGGGAGGGTGCGTTGCGTAAATGCGGGCGAGGAATCCGGGTTTGAGCGGATCGGACATCCACATGTGTGCCATCGACGCCGACTGGCGCTGCAGGGGCCGTCCGTATTCGCCGAGTTTGTGCAGTGCACTGGCGAGCCCCTCGGGGTTGCGGGTGGTCATCGCGCCGGTGGCGTCGGCGAGGTATTCACGCTGTCGCGAAATGCCCGCCTGAATGAGAGGTCCGAGTAGATAGGCAATAACGCTGGCGAACAGCGCGAAGACGAGCGACGCCAGCGCAATTGCTCCGGCCGCGTTGTCGCGGTCGCCGCCGCGAGCCCCCTGACCGGCCCAGAACGCCATGCGAAACATGAAGTCTGCGAGGAATCCGATGGCGACGACAAGACCGAAGACCATCGTGCTGACACGGATGTCGAAGTTTTTCACGTGGCCCATCTCGTGAGCCATGACCCCCTCGAGTTCGGCGTCGGTCATGATGTCGAGCAGACCGGTGGTTGCCGCAACAACAGCGTGTTCGGGGTCGCGCCCCGAGGCGAACGCGTTCGGTGACGGATCGGTCACAATGTAGACCTTCGGCATCGGCATGCCGTTGGTGATGGACAGGTTTTCGACAACGCGCCACAGTCGCGGATTGTCCTTCATCTCGATCTGCACCGCGCCCGATGTCGCCACGGCAATCGATCCCGCGTTGTAGTACTGGAACCAGGCGTAAAGACCAGCGCCGATTACCGTCGCGATGGTGATGCCCCACGTGCCGCCACCGTAAATATAGGCAGCGAGCCATCCAAGTGCTGCAACCAGCGCGAGAAAGACAAGGATGATGATGACAGTGTTCCGCTTATTCGCGGTGATGGCGCTGTACATCGGTGTTTAGAACTGCACCTTCGGTGGTTCGGCAATAGCTTCCGGGTTGTCGACCTCGAAGAAGTCGCGCTTACCGAAACCGAGCTGACGCGCCCACACATTGTTGGGGAAGACAAGGATCCTCGTGTTCAGATCGCGCACGCCACCGTTGTAGAAGCGGCGCGAGGCCTGGATCTTGTTTTCGGTGTCGACGAGTTCGGCCTGCAACTGCTGGAAGTTTTCGCTGGCCTGGAGGTCGGGGTACGCCTCGGCGACAGCGAAAATCGACTTGAGCGCCGACTGCATCATGTTTTCGGCAGCGGCGGCTTCGGCGGGCGAACCCGCACCGACCGTCGCGGCGCGCGCCTTGGTGACGTTCTCGAAAACCTGTTTTTCATGTTTGGCATATCCCTTGACTGCTTCAATCAGGTTAGGGATGAGATCCGCACGGCGCTTGAGCTGAACGGTGATGTCGCTCCATGCTTCGTCGACGCGGACATTGAGCGTGACGAGACCGTTGTAGGTCGACCACACATAGAGTCCGGCGAGAACGACAACACCGGCGATGACGAGAAGGGCAATTGTGATTGGGTCCATGCGTCTACTTTACGCTCGGCCAACGCAAAGAAACTAGCGCTTTCCCCTAAGGCGAAATTCATAGGAACCGGGTTGATGTCGTGCCCCAACAGGGATTTGAACCCTGACTGTAACGATTTTAAGTCGTTTGCCTCTGCCGGTTGGGCTATTGGGGCGTGTTTGAGCTTTACTTCGTGCGGGCGGGACGCGACGCGAACGCCCGGAAGTAGGCGGTCGGGGTTTCGCGTAACGAGATCGCGGCGGTGTCTCGACCAACGAAGAACTGCAGAACCCAGTCGCCGAAGACGCGCAGTTTGCGCTCCCACATCGGCATGGCAAGACCGTGGTAGCCACGGTGCATGATCCACGCGAGGAATCCCGTGACCCTGAACTTCCCGGATTCGAAAACACCGTGACCGACGCCGAGTCCGGCGACAACTCCGAGGTTCTTGTGGAAATACTTGCGCGGTTCTTCGCCACGAATGTCGGCAACGATGTTTTTGGCCATGAGCTTCGCCTGGCGGACGGCGTGCTGCGCGTTGGGAACGCACATTCCGCCGACTCCGGCACCGGTGAGGTCGGGTACCGCCGAGTTGTCGCCAGCGGCCCACGCGCCCGCGACGATTGCGCCGTTTTCGGCAGTGACCTGCAGCGTCGGGGACGAACGAATTCGGCCACGATCGTCAATGGGAAAGTCTGTTTTGCGCAAGACGGGGTTCGCCATGACACCGGCGGTCCAGATGATGACATCCGATTCGAATTTCAGTCCACTCGAGAGTTCAACTTTGCCGTCAACGGCAGACGTCAACTGGGTGTCGAGGTGAATGGTCGCGCCGCGCTGAGCGAGGTTTTTGATGACCCACTTCGACGTGCCGAGCGACACCTCGGGCATGATTCGCCCCATCGCCTCGACGAGGTGGAACCGGGTGTCCTCGATGGTCAGTTCGGGGTAATTCTTGAGCATTCCCGAGGCCAGCGAACGCAGTTCGGCAAACGTTTCGATTCCGGCAAAGCCCCCACCGATGACGGTGACGGTCAAGAGGCGGTCGCGCTCCTTGCCGGCGGGCAGGTTGGCGGCCTTGGCGAAGTTGTCGATGATTCGGTCGCGAACGGCGACGGCTTCTTCGATGGACTTCATGCCTATTGCACCCTCGGCGACGCCGGGAATGGGGAATGTGCGCGAGACGGAACCGGCCGCCAGAACGATGTGGTCGTACTTGATGGCGTATGGCTTGCCCGCCGAGGGCTCGATGGTCGCGGTCTTTTTCTTGTGGTCTATCCCAACGACCTTGCCCTGAATAACGTTCGTCTTTTTCAGATGGCGACGCAGCGGCACGATGACATGGCGCGGCTCAATCGAGCCGGCAGCAACCTCGGGTAGGAAGGGGTGGTACGTCATGTAGGGAAGCGGGTCGACGAGCGTGACCTCCGCTTCGCCACGGCGAAGCTGGTTCTGCAGGGCGAACGCGGTGTAGAAACCGGTGTATCCGCCACCGACGACGAGAACTTTGGGCACGAAATCTCCTGTTGAGAGTTGTTTACAACTTCCCTAATCTATCGTGTTACAGCCCGTGTTCGCGCCAGAACCAGCCGTCGAACGAATCCAAAGAGAACCATTGTGAAAGACCCGACGAGCCCGCCGATTGCCGCCACCGGCGTGATGACATTCACCCACGTTCGCTCGAGGTTTGCGCGACTGTTCGCCTCTTGTGAAACCACAAGTGTTTCGTCGGCGATTGGGTCCGGGACGGTCAGGGGAACCGCCGTCGATTCCCATTCGACGAATCGGTGCAGCGGAATCCATTCCGCGATTGTGCCCAGGGGGTTGGATTCGACGTCGGGCACGTCGGCCGTCACGGCACCGTAGGCGTCGATTATCCCCCAGCCGTATTTGATGTTGCCGACTTTGCCGACCGGGTCTGCCGTGACGAGGATTCGGTTGACGATGTTTGCCGTGTCGAGTTCGGGGTGTGCCTCCATGACCAACGCCGCGATTCCCGCGACAATCGGTGCAGCACCCGATGTTCCATTCCAGAACTCTCGTCCACCGCCGGGGATTGACCCGGGCAGGCGTTCACTGGCGGCAACGACCCCGATTGTCGAACCGGGTGTCGAAGCGAACGAGCTGACCTTCCCCGAACGCGTCACCCCGCCAACGGCGAGCACACCGGGGATGGTTGCGGGAGATCCGATCGAGGTGGTGCCGTTTCCGCGGTTTCCCGCCGCCGCAACAATCAGCACCCCGGCCTTTTCGGCCTTGAGGAATGCCTTATCCCATTCGGGAGTCCACCACGGCCTGTTCATGACGAAAGACATCACGATGATGTCTGCGCCGTGATCGACCGCCCAGTTGACGCCGTCGGCGACCTGTTGGTCGGTAGTCGAATCGCCGCGGTCAAACGACACGCTGACGCTCAGCAGCTTTGCTCCGGGGGCGGTGCCCATCACACCGTGTGACCCGGAACCGTGCCCCGCCGCGAGCGACGCGACCTTCGTTCCGTGGTCCTTATTCGGCGATAGCAAAGTCTGCCCGTCGGGTGATCCAATGCCTGACATATCTGTGCCGCCAATAATCTGTCCGGTGAGGTCCGAGTGATCGCCCTCGATGCCGGAGTCGATGATTGCGATGGTGATTCCTTCGCCGGTCGCGGTTCTCCAGGCCCTGGTCACTCCGTAATCCGTGAGCCACCATTCCGACCGGCGATAGACATCGGCGCTGGCCGGCAGCGCCGCACCAAAAACCAGCGCGACGGCGGCAAAGATACTCAGTCGCGTGCGTCGGGTAAACATTGGCACACTTCGGGTTTCCAGCTGCACGCCGCCAGCGCGGCATCGCCGATGGGGTTTACGCCGGTGCCTGCCGCCAAGCTGTGGCCGACGAGAGCGTGTAGGCATTTGACGCGGGTCGGCATTCCGCCCGCGCTGATTCCATCGATTTCCTGTACCTCACCGAACTTGTCGCGATCGGCGATGTAGGCGTGGTGCGCGGCTTCGTAGGCGGCGTGCAGGTCGTCGTCCTCGGCCAGTTTCGCCTGCTCGACGGCCATGAATCCGTTCGCTTCTAGAGTCGAGATTGCTGCCGTGGCCGCGGGATGCGTCAAATAGTAGAACGTGGGAAACGGGGTTCCGTCGCTCAATCGGGGAGTAGTGGAGACCACAGTCGGCGCACCGCATACACACCGCGCGGCAATTCCGACCACGTCGCGCATGGGGCGTCCCAGCTGCACTTCCATGATCTCTAAATCACGGCCGGATGCCGGGGTCATGCTCATTTCGATTCCTGGTCGACCGCTGCGGCGATGTAGGAGGCCACGAGCGCATCGACCCAGTTGATATTCGTCGTTCGGACGGCTGCCGCGGCGTCGAGCGCTACAGACTCGTCAACCACGATGTCGTTCACGATGAGGTAGGCCACGTCACCGGGGTAGACGAACAGCAGTCGCTGACGTGCCTGCGCCTCCACGTAAGCGCGGTCGCCCCACCGTTTCAGTTCTTCCTGCATCGACGCGACCGCGACCTTCGAGTTCGTCACCGCCGCCCGTAGTTCGCCGATGCGAACCTGCTGCTGCACCCAAATCTGGACGGGTTCGAGCAGCACCACGACGGCCACAACGATGACGATGATGATTCCGAGCCACATGCCCGAACGGTCGAGCTGCCTTGCCCACAACTCGGTGAGGCTGAGTGGTACGCGAGCCCGCGGGACACGCCGTTGACGCGGGGGGATGCCCGGTCGCGTGGGTCGTTGCGTGCTCATTACTCAAGGGTAAACGAAGGGGGCGCGAACACGTCCGCACCCCCTCGCGCTCTGCGTGTTATCCCTGGAAACGCGGGAACGCGGAGCGTCCGGCATAAACCGCCGAGTCTCCGAGTTCCTCTTCGATGCGCAGGAGTTGGTTGTACTTTGCGACGCGCTCGCTGCGAGCGGGCGCACCCGTCTTGATTTGCCCACAGTTCGTGGCCACCGCGAGGTCGGCGATGGTGGTGTCTTCGGTTTCTCCCGAGCGGTGCGACAGAACGGCGGTGTACCCGGCGCGCTGCGCCATCGCCACCGCGTCCAGCGTTTCGGTCAGCGAACCGATCTGGTTCACCTTCACCAGAATCGAGTTGCCGACGTGACGGGTAATTCCGTCCGAGAGTCGCGTGGGGTTGGTGACGAACAGGTCGTCGCCGACCAGTTGAACCTTTTCGCCGAGTTCGGTGGTGATTGCTTCCCACCCGGTCCAGTCGTCTTCCGAGAGCGGGTCTTCGATGGTGATCAGAGGGTAGGCGGCAACCAGCTCCGAGTAATAGGCAATGAGTTCACCCGCGTTGAGATCTTTGCCTTCAAAGCGATACTTGCCGTCGGTGTGGAATTCGGTTGCGGCAACGTCGAGACCCAGCGCGATGTCTTTTCCGGGAGTGAACCCCGCCTTGGCAATCGCCTCCATGAGGAAGTCGAGCGCCTCGCGGTTCGAGGAGAGGTTGGGAGCGAATCCGCCCTCGTCGCCGAGCCCGGTGGCGAAGCCCTTCGACTTCAGTTCCGACTTGAGTGCGTGATACGTCTCGACTCCCCAGCGCAGTCCTTCGCGGTAGCTCTCGGCACCGATGGGCAAGACCATGAATTCTTGGACGTCGACGTTGGTGTCGGCGTGTGCGCCACCGTTAATCACGTTCATCATCGGCACGGGCAGAACGTGTGCGTTGGGGCCGCCGAGGTACCGGAACAGCGGCAAGTCGGCCGACAGGGCGGCCGCTTTGGCGACGGCGAGCGAAACGCCGAGGATCGCGTTTGCCCCGAGTTTTGACTTGTTGTCGGTGCCGTCGGCTTCGATCATGGCCGCGTCGATCGCGCGCTGTTCGCTGGCGTCGAGCCCTTCGATGGCATCACCGAGAACTTCGATGACCGAGGAAACCGCCTTGAGAACGCCTTTGCCGCCGTAACGGGCCTTGTCGTCGTCGCGCAGTTCGTAAGCTTCGAACGCCCCGGTGGATGCTCCGGACGGCACGGCGGCCGACGCGACCGTTCCGTCTTCGAGAACGACATCGACCTCGACGGTGGGGTTCCCACGCGAGTCGAGAATTTCGCGGGCATCAACGAACGCAATTGCGGACACAGTTTCTCCTTGAATAGGTGGTTTCGATTTAAGACTAGAGCGTTACTCGAGGGTCTTCCACTCGAGCGGTTCGCCCGGGTTGAGGAACGCATAGCGACGGAATCCGTCCTGGTCGAGTTGGTCGAGAATCGCCCGCGTGTTCTTCGTCTTGACGACGAGTCGCACGCGCAGCCCCTCCGCCATCAGTGAATTCTTCGCAGCAATCAGTTCGGCCGCGGTCAGTTCCGGGTCATAGATAACGGCGACGGACGTGAC
Source organism: uncultured Microbacteriaceae bacterium (assembly GCA_903940225.1). Lineage (GTDB taxonomy): Bacteria > Actinomycetota > Actinomycetes > Actinomycetales > Microbacteriaceae > MWH-TA3. Next base: position 64,231 of record CAJAKC010000009.1, on the reverse strand, counting down.
ATCAGCCGAATCGCTGTCGGTAACCAGGTCGACGAGTCGTTCGAAGCCGAGCGACAGCCCGACCGCCGGTGCGTCGGTTCCCAGGAACTGGCCGATCATTCCGTCGTATCGGCCACCGCCGCCAAGCGAGTAATCGAGGTCGGGGTGAGCGACCTCGAAGATGGCGCCGGTGTAATACCCCATTCCGCGAACGAGGAACGGGTCAAAAATCAGTCGGCCGGTGTGACCGACGGCGTCGGCAATCGCGGCGAGTTCCGCCACCGCGTCGGGCGAGACACCGGCGGGCAGGGCGGCGGCCATCGCGGCGACCGTGGGTGCAGCGGTCGGGGTGGCATGGCTCGACAGCAGAGCCGACAGCGTCTCGAGGGCGGATTCGGGTGTTCCCCGTTCGCGCAGTTCGTCGATCACGCCGCTGGCCCCGACCTTGTCGAGTTTGTCGAGAGTGATGAGGGCGGATGCCGTGTCGGTCAGACCCAACGCCGCCAGCATCCCCATCAGGATTCGGCGATCGTTGATGCGAATCGTCGTTCCCATGACGCCGAGAGAATCGAGGGTCGCCAGGGTCGCGGTGAGCAGTTCGGCCTCGGCGATGATGCCCGATTCGCCGATGATGTCCATGTCGCACTGAACGAACTGGCGGAAGCGGCCTTTTTGCGGGCGTTCGGCACGCCACACGGGTGCAATCTGAATCGCGCGGAACACGGGCGGCAGTTCCGCGCGGTTCGTCGCATAAAAACGGGCGAGCGGAACGGTGAGGTCGTACCGCAGACCCATGTCGATCAGGTCGGCCGTCGAGACGGCGCCGGCAATGTCCTCGGCCGTTAATCCGCGCTTGAGGATTCCGAATGCAAGCTTTTCGTTGTCGCCGCCCAGCCCCGCCGACAGTCGGCTCGACTCTTCCATGACGGGCGTTTCAATCTCGTCGAAGCCGTGGGCACGATAGGAATCACGAATTCGCGACAACACTCGTTCACGCTGAGCCTTGACGGCGGGCGTGAAGTCGCGCATCCCTCGGGGTGGTGTCACGCTCGCCATGTTCCCTATTGTTTCACGCGCCGCGAACAATACCCGTCAGGCCTTCGACCAAACGGTGAGACACTTAACATATGAGCAATCCCAGAATTGTCACTCAGATCAGAAATTCCATCGTCGCCGTCGTACGCACCCCACTGTGGCTGACGATCGTTGCCGCCGAGGGGATCCTCGCCCTCGTCGCGACGGCACTCACCACATTCAACGAGAACACGACCGTCCCGGGGCTCGATGCGGGGCGGATGTCACTGTCGTTCGTGACGCTGTTCGTTCTCGCGTTCGCACTCTTCACCATCCCGGCGATCGTTGACCGGGTTCGCAGTGCAACCGGCGCGAGCGGTTTCCTCAACTCGTTCGTCACGGCGTTCATCGTCGGTTCGTCACTCCTCGTAGCCGCCACGCCCGCGATTCTCTGGGCACTGCTGTCGACGAGTGTTTCGCCGGCCGTGTGGATTCCCGCGCTCGGATCGCTCAAGCTCGAAATCCTCATCGTCGACCTGCTCGTTGCGGTCGCGTTCACCACCATTCGCAAACCGGGCGCGGCGACCGCTGTCGCCTACGGTGCGATTGCGTCGCTCGTGCTCGGCCCGTTCCTCGTCTTGGCTGCCGTTACCGCGTTGCCGGGAATCAAGCAGACCACACGAACGTGGTCGATGGAGTGGCCTTCCGACCAGTCCGAAGTCGACCCGGACACCGGGTACCCCAAGGACCCGAAGTGTCCCAACCCTTCGTTGAGCACCGTCATGATTCCGCGCTACGACCTCGTCTGGCCGGCGGCCCCCGTCAATCCTTTCGTGTTGGTCTCTGAATCGGTCGAACCGATGATTGCGACCTACGATCAAACACTCTGGGCGGGCGACAGCGCGCCCATTACCCCCGAGGTGAACAAAGTGACCGCGCCGATTGATCTGTTTTCGACCGTAGCGATTTCGTCGCGAGCCCTGCAGATTGCTCCGGTCGAAAACATTGTCGTCAACGAGTGCGAACTTTTAGCTGAAACGGGTCAACCGTATCCCGATTATCCGGATGGCACGGCATCTCAGAAAGTTGTCGATGACACGCAGTCCGGGTTCACCCTAGGGCTGATCGGTCAGTTGTCGGTCGTTGCGTTATGGATTGCCGGGATGGTCGTTATTCCGCGGCTTCGTCCGCGGAAATAGCGCGGCGAACCGCGGCACGCAGGGCGGCTTCGGCGTCAAGGCCCTGTGCCCTAGCCGCGGCGACGAGCCCGAACAACAGCTCACCCAGGTCATCCGAGGTCGTGCCCGCCGGCAGTGAATCGCTCGACGGCGCCTGTGTCAGTTTTCCGATGACTTTGTCGGCGAGCGCCAGCGCCGGCAGCCCCTTCGGCAGTCCGTCGAACTTCGATTCGCGTTCGGGCTTTTCGGCGGCTTTCCATTTCTCCCAGTTCGCGACAACCTCGTCGGCGGTATCGGCAGTGACATCGCCGAACACGTGGGGGTGGCGACCGACCATCTTCGTTCGGGCGACGCGGGCAACATCCTCGATGTCGAACGGTCGTTCGGCATCCGCGCCCAGGTCGGCGTGAAACAGCACCTGGTACAGCACATCGCCCAGTTCTTCGATCATGTGGTCGCGGTCACCCGATTCGACCGCGTCGATGAATTCGTGACTTTCTTCGATCAGGTACTTGAGCAGCGACTCGTGCGTTTGTTCGCGGTCCCACGCGCACCCGTCGGGGCCGCGCAGCGTCGCCATGACTTCGATCAGCGCGTCGAGTTCGGGGTGGCGGGATTCGCTCATGATTCATCACCATAGATGGCGGTGACGAGGTCGTCTACCCAGGCAACAAGCTCGTCGCCTTCGCGCGCGGGCATCGGCACGATCGACGAGTTCATGGTGGTGACGTATTTCGCCCCCGCATACAGTCGTTGCAGGCGAGTTTGGCGGGAATCGGGCAGCGCTTCGCCGACGATTCGCAGGTTTGTTCCGGTGGTGACAAGGTCGGTGATTCCCCACAGCGCAATCTTGCGGCGCAGTCGCGCGATAGAGGCGAGGGTGAGCACTTGCGCGGGGACCTCGCCGTATCGATCGACGAGTTCGTCGAGTTCGCGGTCGATGGCGTCGTCGGCTGCGGTCGGGAAGGACGCGGCGGACAGTTTTTGATACGCCTCGAGTCGCAGCCGCTCGGAATCGATGTAGTCGTCGGGGATTCGGGCGTCGACGGGGATTTCCAGTCGCAGGTCGTTCGATTCGGGGGCTGCTTCGCCCTTGAATTCGCCGACGGCTTCGGAAATCATGCGCAAATACAGGTCGAACCCGACTCCGGCGATGTGCCCGGCCTGTTCGGCACCCAGCAGGTTGCCCGCCCCCCGCAACTCGAGGTCTTTCATGGCGATCGCCATTCCCCCACCGAGGTCGGCGTTTTGCGAAATCGTTTTGAGCCGCTCGTAGGCGGTTTCGCTCAGTTCGTGTCCGCGGTCGTAGAGGAAATATGCATAAGCACGAACGCGCGAGCGGCCGACGCGACCGCGCAGTTGGTGCAATTGGCTGAGCCCGTACTTGTCGGCGCGGTCCACGATGAGCGTGTTCGCGTTGGGAACATCGAGACCGGTTTCGATGATCGTCGTGCACACGAGGACGTCGTATTTGCGGTCCCAAAAGTCGAGCATGACCTGTTCCAGCTGTGCTTCGGACAGTTTTCCGTGCGCGACGGCGATGCGCGCGTCGGGAACCAGTTCCGACAGTCGCGCGGCAACACCGGCAATCGACGAGACCCGGTTGTGCACGTAAAACACTTGGCCTTCGCGCAGCATTTCGCGTTTGATGGCGGCGGACACCTGATCGTCCGAGTACTCACCGACATACGTGAGCACAGGATGGCGTTCCTCCGGCGGGGTGGCAAGGGTCGACATTTCGCGGATTCCCGCAATCGCCATCTCGAGCGTTCGGGGAATCGGGGTCGCGCTCATCGCCAGTACGTCGACGTTGGTCTTGAGTTTCTTCAGCGCCTCTTTGTGCTCAACGCCGAACCGCTGTTCCTCGTCGATGATGACCAGTCCGAGGTCTTTGAAACTAATCCCCGACGACAACAGTCGGTGCGTTCCGATAACGACGTCGAGAGTTCCGTCGGCCAACGCCGCAACCGATGCCTTCACTTCGGAGTCGGACTGGAATCGCGACAGCGGCGCGAGTCGCACGGGGAATCCCGCGAATCGGTCTCGGAAGGTTTCGGTGTGCTGGCGCACCAACAGGGTGGTCGGTGCAATGACGGCGACCTGTTTGCCCGCCATGACCGCCTTGAACGTTGCGCGAACAGCAACCTCGGTCTTGCCGAACCCGACGTCACCCGCCAACAGGCGATCCATCGGGATTTCCCGTTCCATGTCGGCCTTGACCTCGTCGATGGTCGTCAACTGGTCGGGAGTCTCGTGATACGGGAACGCGTCTTCCAACTCGCGTTGCCACGGGGTATCCGGCGGGAACGCGAATCCGCGGGATTGAGCGCGGGCGGCATACAGTTTGACGAGCTCGACCGCGATTTGGCGCACCGCCTTGCGGGCGCGGCCCTTCGTCGCCGACCAGTCCGATCCGCCCATCTTCGACAGCGTCGGGTCTTCTCCACCGACATACCGCGACACGAGTCCCAACTGGTCGGTCGGCACATACAACTTGTCGCCCGGGAATCCGCGCTTGCTGGGGGCGTATTCGATGACGAGGTATTCGCGCTTTGCTTTTGTCTTGGTGCGCGCGTTGACGACGATGTCGCGTTCGACCATGTCGACGAATCGCCCGATTCCGTGCGTTTCGTGAACGATGTAGTCCCCCGCGACGAGCGACAGCGGGTCGACGGTGGACTTTCGTTTGGCCGCCAGTCGGGTTGAGTCTTTCGACACGTTCGATTCGCGTCGGCCAAAGAATTCCGCTTCGCCGATGACGGTCAGCCCGGCGTCGGGGAATTCGACCCCGTGATCCATCGACCCCATGACGAGGTAGGCGACTCCCTTCTCGGGGTCGTCGGGAATGACATCGACGGGACGGGCAGCCAGTTCCGCTTCGGAGAGCATCTCACGGGCGCGATCGAGGGTTCCGTGTCCGGCCGCGACGATGACCACGATTCCGCCGGCCTTCAGGCGCTCCCCCGCAAACGCAACCGCGCCGTCGGGGTCGCCAACGAACGACGGGATCGGCGTCGAGTTGACCCGCGTTTCATTTCCGGAATCGAGCGACGCCATGGTGACGTATTCGCGTTTTGCCACATCGGTGCGGAACTGGTCAAGATCAACGAAGTCGGCCATCGCCAGATCAATGGGAACCTCACCGCCGTCACCGACCGAATGCCACGCTGCGGCGAGGAATTCCTGATTGGTCAGTCGCAGGCTTTCCGCACGGGCGCGGACTCGATCGGGCCCAACAACGATGACGCTCGCAGAGTCGGGAAAGAACGACACGAGCGGAACGACCTTGTCGACGAGGGCGGGCAGCAGCGATTCCATTCCGGGAACGGCGATGCCCTCGGCGATCGGTTCGGCCAGTGAACGCAGGCTCGGCACGCGTTCGGCGAGTTTCGCGGCACGCTTGCGTACTTCGGGGGTCAACAGAATTTCGCGCACCGCCGACGCCTCGACCGATTTCACGGTGGCGAGCGATCGCTGGTCGGCGATCGAGAACTCACGAATCTCGTCGATTTCGTCGCCGAAAAAGTCGACGCGGCACGGGTGACCGCCCAGCGGTGGGAACACGTCAAGGATTCCGCCACGCACCGCCATCTCGCCACGGCGCGACACCATGTCGACGCGCTGATACCCGCGTTCCAGAAGCGCCCGCGACACATCGAGCAGGTTGTGCCGTTCGCCGACGGCCAGCGTCAGCGGCGCGGAATCGGCCACCGCGGCCGAGATGGGTTGCAGTGCGGCACGAACGCTCGCGATGACAACAAGTGATTGCGCACCGTTCCACGTGCGCACGCGGCGCAGCGCCTGGACCCGGTTGGCGATGGTCTCACTCGACGGGCTCAACCGTTCGTGCGGCAGGGTTTCCCACGATGGGAAAATGATGGCGTCGACGCCCCACGTGGTCAGCGATTCCGCCAGCGAATCGGCTTCGCGACCCGTCGCCGTGACGACCAAAACGATCTGCGGATCGGCACACATCGCCGCAATAAAGGGTGCGCGGGCGCCGTCGTCGAGGACAAGCGAAGACCCGCTGAGGGTACGAGTCAGGGGCCTTACTAATGCCACCAACCCCGCGAGACTCACTGGTTCAGTCTAGGGCGGGCTATTGCGGCGGCGAGTGGTGCCGCAACTGAGCGGCAGACAGCCCCTCGAGAACGATCGATTCGACCGCACCGGCCGCATCGGCGATGAGGCTCGGCAGAACCTCGCGCTCGGATTTGGAGAACGGTTCCAGCACGTGAACGGCGGCTTCCTTCTGCCCGGTGGGTCGGCCGACGCCCACGCGTACGCGCACGAACTCGGCACCGATGTGTTGAATCGTCGACCGCAACCCGTTCTGGCCGCCGTGCCCGCCGCCGAACTTGATGCGCACGGTGTCGAACGGCAGGTCGATGTCGTCGTGAACGACGATGACGTGCTCGGGGTCAACCCCGAAGAAATCCGCCAGTCGTCGAATCGGAACGCCCGAGGTGTTCATGAAACTGAGTAGCGTCGCAAGAATGACTTTGTCCGTGCCGGGCTGAAAACGGCCCTCGGCCACGTTCGCGATCGACTTGTGGCGCGTGAACTTCTCCCCCAGTTGCGCGGCGATTTCTTCGACAACGCGCTGACCGACGGAGTGCCGGTGCGTGGCGTAGTCAGGCCCGGGGTTACCGAGCCCGACTACGAGCCACGCAGTCGACATGATTACTCTGCTGCGTCTTCAGACGCCTTGGGTGCCTCGGGTGCTTCGGCGGCAACGGTGTCGGTTCCCAGCGACTCGGCGCTCGGAACGGCCTGAATCGCAACGATGATCGCCTCGGGGTCAAGGTGCAGCTTGACGCCGGCGGGCAAAGTGACGTCCTTCGCCGAAATGTGCGTGTGCTCGAGCATTCCGGTGACGTCGACCTCGAGGTGCTCAGGGATCTGTGTCGCTTCGGCCTCGACCTGGATGGTCTGGTGCTCCAGCATCGCAACGGTTCCCGCGAACGGATGCCCGATGATGGAAACGGGGATGTTGACCGTCACGGTCTCACCCTTCTTGACGATGACGAGGTCAACGTGTTCGATGATCTGGCGCACGTAATCCTTCTGTACGTCCTTGACCAGGACCAGTTCCTTCTTGCCGTTCACGTCAAGGTCGATGAGCACATTCTTGTGACGAACGAGCAGGCTCAGTTCGTGTGCGTTGACCATCACGTGACGCGGGTCTTCGCCGTGTCCGTAGATGACGGCGGGCACGTTGCCGAGTGCGCGCAGCTTGCGCGCAGCGCCCTTGCCGAATGCGGCGCGTTCTTCGCCCTTGAGTGCAAATTGTTCAGCCATGATGTTGCCTTTCGCGGGGTCGCGACCCCTGGTTGGTGTTTCAACTCGAACGCCCGAAGCGTGAGGAAGACCGAGGCCAACCCACCGCGTCGATCACGGATCCGTGAATCCCTCGCCGAAGTTCGTTTTCAGCATACCCGATAGGCTGGGGACTGGTTTTCACCCCGTTTTTCCCGTCAGGAGTCGGAATGTCTCAGGCCAACATCGGTGTCGTCGGTCTCGCCGTAATGGGGTCGAATCTGGCTCGTAATCTCGCGTCACGCGACGGCAACCGCGTCGCTGTCTACAACCGCTCGTGGGACAAGACAGAAACACTGACCGCGGACCACCCCGAGGCGAACTTCATCGCCGCCACGACGGTCCAGGAATTTGCGGCGGCCCTATCCAAGCCCCGCACCGCGATCATCATGGTCAAGGCCGGCGCCGGAACCGACGCCGTCATCGACCAATTGTGTGAGGTGTTCGAACCGGGCGACATCATCGTCGACGGCGGAAACGCGCTGTTCACCGACACGATTCGTCGCGAAAAGGCCGTTCGCGAAACGGGCATCAACTTTGTGGGCGCCGGAATTTCCGGCGGAGAAGAGGGCGCCCTGACCGGGCCGTCCATTATGCCCGGCGGTTCGGCCGAGGCGTGGGAAACACTGGGGCCCATCCTCACCGGTATCGCCGCGATTGCCGAAGGCGAAGCCTGCGTCACGCACATCGGCACCGACGGCGCCGGGCACTTCGTCAAGATGATTCACAACGGCATCGAATACGCCGACATGCAACTGATCGCCGAGGCGTACGACCTCATCCGTCGCGGCACGGGCCTTTCCCCCGCCGAGATCGCCGATGTGTTCACCGAGTGGAACAAGGGCGAACTCGAGTCGTACCTCATCGAGATCACCGCCGAAGTCCTCCGCCAAACGGACGCCGCCACGGGCAAGCCGTTGGTGGACGTCATCGTCGACCAGGCGGGGTCAAAGGGCACCGGTGTTTGGACCGTTCAGACCGCACTGTCGCTAGGAACTCCCGTGTCCGGAATCGCCGAGGCCGTGTTCGCCCGCGGTCTCTCCTCGCACCCCGAACAGCGCGCGCTAGCCGGCGGACTTGCCGGGCCGTCGGCGTTTGCCGTCGCCGACAAGGATGCGTTTATCGAGGACGTTCGTCAGGCCCTTTACGCATCCAAGATTGTCGCCTATTCGCAAGGGTTTGACGCGATTCGCGCCGGTGCCGCCGAATACAACTGGCACATCAACCTGGGCGAGGTCGCCCGCATCTGGCGCGGTGGCTGCATCATTCGTGCCCAGTTCCTCAACCGCATCACCGAGGCGTACCGCGCCGACGAGACACTAGCGCTCTTGATGGCGGCGCCGTATTTTGCGAAAGCCGTATCGGGTGCTCAGGAAGCGTGGCGCCGAGTCGTTATCGCTGCCGCCCAGGCCGGCATCCCCGCTCCCGCGTTCGGTTCGTCCCTGTCCTACTACGACGGCCTTCGTGCCGAGCGACTGCCCGCCGCCCTCGTGCAGGGCCAGCGTGATTTCTTCGGTGCACACACCTACAAGCGGATTGACAAGGCAGGTACGTTCCACACACTCTGGTCGGGCAACCGCACCGAGATTGCGGCGGAAGACACTCACTAAATCAATCGTTTAGTGGCTTGTTTTCGCGTCTTCACCCGGACCGCACCCGCAAAATCCTGAAGGGTTAGCGTAATTGTTTCGCTTACACTCTTTTCGTCCGGGGACACCGAGTATTTGATTGTCCCAGTTACAGCCGCGCGGGTGAGTCCTAACAAATTTGACGATGCATCGACGTAACCAAGAAAATATCGAAATGTCGCGCCTGGTGGAATCATGGAAATTCCTTGCTGGGTTAAGAATGGAAGGTGATTTATCGACTTAAGCCCGTGCCAACCCCCATGAGAAAAATGAATAATGCATTTGCGTGCTGGCGTCTTCCCATGATTCTTCAACTCCAAGAAGACTTTGGTACGGCCGGGATCAGAATTGACTATTTCTAAACGACACACGAGATAGGCCCTGAGTTGCTCCCGAGCCGACCGGCGGTTCGCGTTCAATTGGAAAAGTGCAAAAATCGCTGCAAGTGCCGAAATCAAGACGAGTAGCCAATCGGCGGACGTCCCGGTTAGGGCAGGAATTGTATCCATTTCGATCGAATCCTCACCTTCTTTGTCCAACCCCCAAACCAAAAAGAGACTCTCAATGAGTGGGTCCTATTGGCCCAATTGGGTTGCTCCATGAATCAGAACTGGTCCCGTACTTGCTTGCCCCTCGGACGCCCGCGATGAGCCACTTGCCCTCGAGTTGTTGAGGGATTGGAAAAATTACATCGGTTGACAAATCAAAACGGATGCTGACTGGTGAATAGCGGTCGAACTGCGTCCCATCACCTATGCGGCCGATACTGCCCGGATCGCCACTGTAACCCCAGCATTTGATCTCATTTGTCTCAAGCAAAGCACACCCTCGGTGTGAATTCTGTGCTATCGATACCGCGTTGTTAATCCCGACCACGTTTGATGGTGTTGCTGAGGCGGGTCCATGCGCCCCATTCCCAAGTGCGCCGAAGTCATTATCCCCAACACACTTGATGCTGCCGTCGGAAATCAATGCACACGCACTGCGATCATTGGTCGAGATTTGGACGGCAGAGGATATGCCACCCAAGATAACGGGAATGTTACTACCATCCGCATTCGCGTTGAGCCCGAGTTGGTATCCCCAATTATCCCCCCAGCATTTGACTGTCCCGTCGGCTAGGAGGGCACAAGTGTTGTTCTCGCCGGTAGAAACAGCCGTTGCGTTGTTAATTCCGCTGACGAATACTGGGGTCACGCGCGTCTGGTTAGTGCCGTCGCCTATTTGGCCTTTCGCGTTGTACCCCCAGCATTTGACAGTTCCATCGGCCAACACTGCGCAAGCGTGCCTCATCGAATGTGAGATTTGGATTGCATTTTCGATTCCTGGAACCTGTTCCGCACCCGTTGTAAACCCACTTCCCCCTAGCCAAACCCGCGCACCCCAGCAGGAGACGGTTCCATCAATTCGTAGGGCACATGAATGATGCAGGCCCGACGCAATCTGTATCGCATTCGAGACGTTGAATACACGGATTGGGTCAGAACCTGAATAAGAAACAGTCCCATTTCCGCGCAAATCGCCTTGGATAAGCCCCCAACAATCCACTTGGCCACCAAGCAACAGCGCACACGTGTGCGTTTCGCCAACTGAAACTTGCTTCACCGATTGAACTCCAGCACGGACTGCTGCACGACGTGTTACCGTCGTCCCGTCCCCGACCTCACCAAATTGGTTTGGCCCCCAGCACACAACATTTCCGTCGTCATTGCTGAAACAAGAATTATCGGTTCCGAGTGACAAAGAGGTCACCGCTGGTCCAAAGAACTGTTGGCAGCCGGGTGTCTCAATTGCGTCTTGTGACGTTATGGGACCGTCACACGCGTACATGGCAAAAGAAAGGTCTGGGTCTGGATCGCCGGTCCATTGCCCGGAAGAGATTGTTAGTGATTGCCCAACTTCAGGACTCCCATCGAGAGTTGGTGAGGTGACACTTTCCGGTTTCGTCCCAACGGCCCCCGCGGTTCTCGACCAGACGGTCAATGTGCCTAACTCGTTGGATTTGGTCATGGAAACCGAAAGAAACTTTCCGTAATCAGCGTCATTTAGGAGATAGTTATGGTCAGTGTCACCTGGAAGGGCATCACATTGTGCGGGTTTGACCAATTGGTGCGAGGTGACCGCAGAGGTGCATCGATACCATTGGTAGCTGGTGTTTTCCGGATAAACAACCCAACTACCCGAGGTCGCGTTCAGTGTTTCGCCAACGGCCGAAACACCCCCAACAACATGTGCAGTGACGAGTGTGGGGGCGGACCTAGGTATCCCGACACTCACAACCGCAGTTTTGCTTCCCCACTCATTTCGCAGAGTCATGGCAAGAAACAGAAACTTCCCGACCATTAATCTATGAATTGTCCTGCGATCATTGTAACCGTTACCTTGCAAAACACAATTGAACGGCGGATCCGCGCGCGGACCACCGACATCCTCGAACCCGGAATCCGCGGTGTCACAGGTAAACCAAAGCTGCTTCAAAGCGCCAAATGGCCAAGGGTCCGCGTTCCAGGCACCTGAACTAGAAATCACCGCATCAGTTCCTACCGTCAATGTCCCAGAGACGATGGGTGGACTAACCAATTCCGGTGCGAATTTAGTTGCTTGATAATCGTAAACCCCCGCCCAACTCGTGGCGGCACCGAGTGCATTGCGCACCGTTACTGCTGCGGTTACAAACTTTCCTTTGTCAATGGCAGTGAGTGAGTAGTCAATGGATGTTTCGCCTGAAATGATTGAACAGGAATTTTGAAGGAAGGTTTCTGGGGAATATGCGGCATTTGCGCAGCGATACCATTGGACTGTCGTGGTGGCGGCGGGATATGCAACCCAAGTTCCTGTTTGAACAGACAGAACTCCACTTGGGCCGCGGCTGCCTTCGACTTCTGGAACGGACAAATTGGTTGGAATCGATCGGACAAGTTGCGTGGCCAACGAACTTGCCGACACGGTTTCTTGATAGCCGTTGGTCACGGCAACTGTAGCAACGAGATAACTGCCGAGATCGTTGATGGTAACCAGATGAGTTGAGCCATTTGCGCCAGATATGGTCTCACAACCAACGGGAATTCCGGCAAACAAGTTCGGTGTGGACGTTGCACATCGGCGCCACGAGTATGAATAGTTGAGTGCTAGGCCGGGGGCCACCGACCAACGGCCCTGTGAAGTCGATAGCGTTTCTCCATAACCGGGGGAACCCGTGACTGTCGGAGCTGCGATCAGGGTAGGGGTTGCAGAAACGGCATCGGTTGTAGGCGTGAAGTATCGAGAAGTCCCTCGGTTATTCGTTGCGATGACTTCAAACGCGAGAAAGTGTCCAACGTCCTCTTCGACGATAAGATAAGTTTCCCCACTCGCACCATTTGATCCAGCAATCGCATAACAATCCGAAGGTCGCGATGTCGAAGCGGCCAAGTGCTCAAGGTCACATCGATACCAATACGAGTAGGAAACCTCGGGGAGCGGGTACCCAAGCCATACACCTTTGCTAGCCACCAAAACACTGCCCAACTTCGCATCACCTGAAATTGCACTGGCTGGCTCGGGAGTGGCCTCCCCTTCGTATCGAATATCCGGTACCGCACGATCAAACACTGACGGGGAATACGGGGCGGGAACCTTAACTGCGGTGGTGGTTGCGGTGTATCGGACAGTGGAGCCGACGCGGTTTGTTGCCTTCACCATTCCCAACACAAACTTCGCCTTCTGCCTGGCCAAAAGTTGATACGTCGACGCCGTAGCCCCAACAATTTGGGTACATCCAGCGGGAAGTGTGGTCCCTGCCGCCTTTGTGGCGGTGCAGGAATACCACTTATATGTGTAACTGGTGGGGCGGTACGTCCATGTGCCGTCAGTGAGTGACACAATGCGCGACACTTGCGCACTACCCGAAAGTGCTGGGGCGACCGTATTCACCGGCGCAGGCAACGCCGCAACCGCGGTGGTCGATGCTGACCATTTCGTGACGGACGACACGGTGTTCGTGGCGGTCACTGAAGCGACGATGAATCGCGCCGCATCAGCCGTGACAAGAGTGTACGTGGCGTTGGTCTGGCCGCCGATCTCGGTACATGCGGCCGGCTTCGCGTTCGCGGCCACCTGAGTGGCGGTGCATCGGAACCATTTATAGGCATATGACGATGGCGTTTCCGTCCACGTCCCATTCGACACCGTCAGGATTTGCGAAACGGCCTTGTTTCCGGTGAGGGCCGGCGCAACCGTATTTGCGGGTGGTAGGTACTGAGCAACGATCGCAACTGTCGACGCCGACCACCGCGTCAGCGAACCAGAAGTGTTACCGGCGGTGACCGACGCAACAACGAACTTGCCCGCGTCAGCAGTGGACAAGACATAGGTGGCCGCAGTTTGACCATCGACGAGAGTACAGGAGGCGGGTTTGGCTGTTGCTTTAGCCGCGGCAGTTGTGCACCGGTACCAGGCATTGGTAAACGTCGTCGGTGCGTTACCCCAGGTGCCACGACTCGCTGTCAGCGTATTGGGAACACGAGCAGTGCCGGTGATTGCGGGATAAACCGTGTTTGTGGGGACAGCCCGCGACACCGACGGAATCTCACCCGAAGGGACTTGAGCAGTCGCAATGTCAGCAACCGGGGCAAAAATGACAAGCGAAAGGGCCATCGCAACAACGCGACCCAACCTGCCGAAGGGATTCATCCCGCCCCTTGCATTAATGAATTACTTTCACTGTATCGTCAACTGACGACAACTCAAGATGTACAGGGAAGATATATCGGCCTTTGCGCCCTTCGCGTGGGACACAGCGCGCTGTTGCACTTCCACCCGCCGACGGATACCGTCGATTGAAGCCCGCGATCGAGTCGCCGAGAGGACACCCACTGACATGAGCACGAAAACACCCGCATGGGTTCGCAAACTTCAGGCTATCTACAGCGTCACGCTGGCGATTTGGGCTGCAGCCACTGGTTACGTTTCGTACGCGGAATCGCAAGTGGGGTTTGCGTCCAGCTTCTTCGGTTTTAGCGGCGTGATGTGGCTGGCCCTGTTCGCACCCGGTTTGATTTATCTGACCGTCGCGTCGTTCCGGTGGGCCGCGAAAGACGCCGAAGCCGCAAAAAAATCGGCCCGCACAATCTTCACCGTGCAACGGGCTACGGGAATCCCCGCACTGATTGGCGCGATCGTCGGTGTCGTTCCCGCGGCAATCAATATCCCGTTCTCGTTTACCTTGGCTCCGCAAGACCAACTGTTCAATGCGCCCATCATGGTGCCGTGGGCGATGGTGTACGTCTTCACGGTGACGTATCTGTTGGTCGGATCGGTGCAACGCGGGTTGAAGGCGCGCGCCCTCGCCGAGGCGGCACCGGACGAACCACAGCAAACGACCGAAACGGCTCCCGCCGGTGACGAACCGAAGCGGGCGGTTCCGAAACTCCCCATCGCGCCCAACCTTTTTCTTGTCGGCGCGATCCTGCTCGCGTATTTCACCGTTCAGGTCGAGTTCACGGCATTCCAATTAGCGCGCAACGGGGAACTGACAGACCTTGCGGCACCGGGATTCGAATTCAGTTTCTATCAGTTCATCGATTTGACCATGGGTAACGCTGCGGGCGTTGTCATTCTGATTTTTGCGCTCATCAACTGGCCCCGCGATCGCTCGCCCCGCAAGGTCACGACCCCGCTGTTGGCGGTGTTGTCTCTGGCCGTTGTTCCGGGCGTGATTGCCACGACCGTTGTCGGGTTTGCCGGCGTTAGCCCCGAGGCCGTCGAGCGCAACGAAAAAGCACTGGTGTCGAGCAACTGGATCAACAACCTCGTCGAAGCGGGCAACCCGGACGGCTTCACCGAGGTGAGCGACCTCCTGGATTGCGGCACCGAGAACTGCATCGACGATCCCGATTCGACGGTGACATTCGTGCGCCTGGGTGATCCACAGTCGAATGCGTTCGACGTGTGCGCGACGACGGTGGCGTATGCCTTTGCAAACGGCGCGACGGCGTGGTCGATTGCCCCCGACTATTCCCGCATTCCGCTCGAAAGCGCCGAGGACCCCGCCGCGAACGCAATGTGTGTGGCGACCCTCGCCGACTACCCTCAACTTATTCAGCCCTACGGAATCGATTCCGCGGTGTTCCGCTTCGTCGGAATCGGTGACGTCCCCTTCCAGATGGACCTGATGGAAATTCAGACGGGCACCGCCAGCCCCGACCCCGGACTATTCAACTATCGATTCACGGTGTCGACGACGTTTGTGCCCGACGAACTCTTGCCAGGACAAGACCAACTGAGCGATGGCACCCACGAATTGAATGACCTGTTGACCACCATTGGGCAAGCGCGCCTGGCAAACCCCGACATCGACCCCAACAACGCGACGTTGATCCGCGAGGCGTTGAGGAACTACCAATACGACATCCCTGTGACCCCGGTCGTCGACATGGACGGCAAGATTCGCCTGATCGAAATTCAGACGTCTGACGATGTCGAACCGATGTGTGTCTCTGTCGCGCCGTGGGACGAAGACTCTATGGGAATGACCGACCCCGGCACAGGGTACGGCGTCGGTTCGGCTGAATCGTTGCAGGATTTGAAGGACTACCCTTCCTTCGGAAACATAACGCGGGGGTCGTGCACGCCGTGAAACGCGGAACAATAGAGGGATGAGCCCCACCGAATTCTCGGCGTTTCTTGCGTCGCGTCGCAGCACGCGCGATTTTCTGCCAAAACCCGTACCGCGTAAGGTAATCGACGAACTGTTGACCGACGCGATGACCGCGCCCAGCTGGTCGAACACTCGCCCGTACATGGTCGCCGTCGCAACAGGCGAGGTGCGCGAACGCATCACCGCCGAACTGTTGCGTCGCTGGGAGGTTGCCGCGAAAGCCATCAACGGGAACTGGTGGGCGAAGGTCATGTTCGTGTTGCGCGGGGATGCCCTGCCGTCGAGCGACTATCACGTGTACCGGCCGTACCCCAAGGATGTCTTGCCGCGCAGCCAGAAGATTGGCCGCGACCTGTACACGCACATCGGAGTCCCGCGCGGCGATCGCGTGGCGCGCGACGCGCAGTGGGCACGAAACTTTGACCTGTTCGGCGCCCCCGTCGCGCTGTTCATCTTCACCCACAAGGGATTGCCGACGTATTCGGCGTCAGACGCGGGATTGTTCATGGAAAATCTCATGCTGTCCGCCCACGCGCGCGGGTTGGGAACGTGCGCCGAGGGTGCACTGGCGATCTGGTCAACACCGGTGAAAAAAGAATTCAACGTTCCCAAGCAATACAAATTGCTGTGCGGAATTGCGGTCGGTTACCCCTCGGGCGACAAGGTGAACGCGTTCCGTGCCGAGCGACTGCCCGTCGCCGACATCACCGTCCCCGAGCGCTAACGCGCGAATCGGTTATGCGGCGCCGTCGAACATTGCGGTAACGGAACCTTCACCGAAGACCTCGCGGATTGCGTTGGCGATGGTCGGTGCGATGGAGAGAACCTCGAGGCGATCCCACCGCTTGTCTTCAGGAATCGGCAGGGTGTCGGTGACGACGACCTTGTCGATGAAGTCGGACTGCAGAATCTCGGTCGCGGGATCCGAGAAGACGGCGTGAGTCGCCGCGACGACGACACCCTTGGCGCCGGCGTTTTTGAGGGCCTCGGCCGCCTTGACGATGGTTCGCCCCGTGTCGATGAGGTCGTCAACAATCAGACACACACGGCCCTCGACGTCACCGACGATTTCGTGAACCGTCACCTGGTTGGGTACGAGCGGGTCGCGGCGCTTGTGAATGATGGCGAGGGGTGCGCCCAACTTGTCGCTCCAGATATCAGCGACACGAACGCGGCCCATGTCGGGGCTCACGACGGTGACCTCCGATGGGTCGAGTTGCGCACGGAAGTGCTCGAGCAAAACAGGCATGGCGAACAGGTGGTCGAACGGTCCGTCGAAGAACCCCTGAATCTGTGCCGCGTGAATGTCGACCGACATGATTCGGTCGGCGCCGGCTGCCTTGAACAAGTCGGCGACCAGTCGGGCCGAAATCGGCTCGCGACCCCGCGTCTTTTTGTCTTGACGGGCATAGGGGTAATACGGTGCGACGACGGTGATGCGCTTTGCGCTGGCCCGCTTGAGCGCGTCGACCATGATGAGTTGTTCCATCAGCCACTCGTTGATGGGCGCGCAGTGAGATTGGATGACGAACGCGTCCGTTCCGCGAACCGACTCGCCGAATCGAGCGTAAATCTCGCCGTTCGCAAACGTGCGGGCTTCGGTGGGGTGCAGTTCGGTGTCGAGTTCGCGGGCGATGTCGGCGGATAACTGGGGATGTGCGCGTCCCGAAATGAGAATGAGCTTTTTCTTGCCCGCAAGTTCCACTTCCGACACTGTGATCCCTATTCTTTCGGTGCTCGTTTAGCCGCGTCAGCCGCGTCTGTTCCTGGTCGATGTTCCTCGACCCAACCCTCGTTGTTGCGCTGGGGGGCGACCGTCATGCCCAGCGACCCGGCCGGCACATCCTTGCGGACGACCGTTCCCGCGGCGGTGTAGGCACCGTCGTGGATCGTGACGGGCGCAACGAACACGTTGTGCGAGCCGGTCCGCACGTGTGACCCGACGATCGTCTGGTGTTTGTCGACTCCGTCGTAATTCGCGGTGATGGTTCCCGCCCCGATGTTCGACTGTTCGCCGACGGTCGTGTCGCCGATGTACGAAAGGTGGGGGACCTTGCTGCCCGCGCCGATGGTCGCATTCTTGGTTTCGACGAACGCGCCAATCTTGCCGTTCGGGCCCAGGACGGTTCCGGCACGCAGGTACGAGAACGGTCCGACCGTTGCGCCGGCGTCGATGACGGCGAGAGTCGCGTCGACGCGGTTGAGCGTTGCGCCAGCCCCGATCTCGCAATCGCGCAACGTAGTGCCCGGCCCGACGACCGCGTTCGCAGCGATGCTCGTCGCGCCCTGCAGGAATGTTCCCGGCAGGATTCGCGCGTCGGGCTCGATTGTTACCGCACGGTCGATCCATGTCGTTGCCGGGTCATCGATGGTGACGCCGTTCACCTGATGACCGCGGACAATCATCGCGTTGAGCCTGGCGGAAACCTCGGCCAGTTGCGCACGGTCGTTAATTCCGGCGACCAACCACGGGAACGAAACGGTGTGCGCGTCGATGGTGTGGCCGGCCGCGAGGACCTCCAACACATCGGTAACGTACTTTTCACCCTGAGCGTTCTTGGTCGTCACCTGCGCGAGAGCGGTGCGCAGCAGCCCGGCACTGAAAACATAAGCCCCCGAATTGATTTCGGCGATGGCGCGTTCGTCGTCGGTCGCATCCGAGTCCTCGACGATTCGGGTGAAACGGTCGGCCGTGCGAACGATGCGCCCATACCCCGTCGGGTCATCCACGATCGCGCTGAGAACAGAAGCGGCGCGGGCGTTCGCGCGATGGTCGGCGACCAGTGCGGCGAGTGTTCCGGCATCCAGCAGCGGAACGTCACCGGAAACGACGACGACATCGCCCTCAAAACCATCCAGTGCGGCCAGTGCGAGTTCGACGGCGCGGCCCGTTCCGGGAACGTCATCCTGGTCGACGATGACGACACCGTCCGTGAGCTCGGCGACCACCGCGGCGACCGAATCGCGCTGGTGGCGCAAAACCGCGATCGTGTGTTGCGGGTGCAGGGCGGCGGCGGTCGACAAAACGTGCCCGATCATGGGGACGCCCGCGATGGGGTGCAACACCTTGGCGAGAGACGACTTCATTCGCGAACCTTCACCAGCGGCGAGAATCACCACGGCGAGGGCGGAGTCGGTCATAACCCCATTCTGCCACCAGACCGCGCCGCCTCAATGGCGAACCGCCAAACGGTTTGGGTCGGGCAGAATAGAGATGTCCTCGTGACGGTCCGCCTTAGTGTAATGGCAGCACGGCATCCTTTGGAGATGTTCGGTCTAGGTTCGAATCCTGGAGGCGGAGCACTTACCGCTCAAGTTTTTCCATCACGGCAAGCCATCGAATTTCGAGCTCTTCGAGGGTGGCGTCGGCGTCGCGCAGTCTGGTCGACAGGTCGGTGAGCCCCGCGAAGTCGCTCTGGTCGTGAACCCCCAGCGCGTCGTGAACGGACTGAATCGTTGCGCGACTGTTTTCGATTTGGCGGTCGAGCGACTTGAGCTCCTTTTCGAGTGCGTGCTTTTCGGCACCGGTCAGGTTCGTTGCGGCGGCGGGTTTTGCCGCGGTGATGGGTTCGACAATTCGCGCATCGAGTCGCAGGTATTCGTCAACCCCGCCGGGCAGGTGACGCAGATGATTGCCGATGACCGCGTATTGGTTGTCCGTCACGCGTTCCAGAAGGTATCGGTCGTGCGAGACGACGATGAGCGTGCCGGGCCACGAATCGAGAACGTCCTCGAGGGCGGCGAGCATGTCGGTGTCGAGGTCGTTGGTGGGCTCGTCGAGCAGCAGCACGTTCGGTTCGTCCAACAGGATGAGCAAAATCTGCAGTCGGCGTTTCTGCCCGCCGGACAGGTCCTTCACCGGCGTCGACAGATGGGCGGACGAAAACCCCAGTCGTTCCAACAACTGTCCGGGCGTCAGCTCGACCCCGCCGGCGGTGTAATTCGTCTTGAGCCGTGCGATGACTTCCCGCACCTTGTCGTTGAGGATGTCCTCGAGTCCTTCGAGTCGCTGATCGAGTCGGCGCAGGTGAACCGTCTTGCCCCGTTTGACCCGACCCGCGGTGGCCGTCAACGTTCCGTCGATGAGCCCCAACAGCGTGGACTTGCCGGCACCGTTGCGCCCGAGGATTCCGGTTCGCTCGCCCGGCGCCAATCGCCATTCGATGTTCTCGAGGATGGTCGTTCCCTCGATCGCATAGTCAACCTCGATGAGGTCGACAACATCCTTGCCCAACCGTTGAGTGGCCATATTGGCCAATTCGACGCGGTCTCGCGGTGGCGGAACGTCGGCGATGAGTTCGTTCGCCGCATCGATGCGGAACTTCGGTTTGCTCGTGCGCGCGGGCGCACCGCGGCGCAGCCACGCGAGTTCTTTGCGCAACAGGTTCTGCCGGCGCTCCTCCATCGTCGACGCCTGGCGCTGACGTTCGACGCGCTGCAGGATGTACGCGGCGTATCCGCCCTCGAATTGGTCGATGGTGCCGTCATGAACTTCCCACGTCCCTGTCGAGATCGCGTCGAGGAACCACCGATCGTGGGTGACGACGACGAGGGCACCCTCGCTCGACTTCCAGCGACGGTTGAGGTGTTCGGCCAGCCACGAGACACCGGACACGTCGAGGTGGTTGGTTGGCTCGTCCAGCAGCAACACATCCCAATCCCCGACGAGAAGCCTCGCGAGCGCGGTTCGCCGGCGCTGACCACCCGACAGCGCCCCAATGGTTGCGTTGACATCGACGTCAGCGAGCAGCCCCGTGAGCACAGCCCTGATGAGAGGATTGCCCGCCCACTCGTGTTCGGGTCCGTCGCCCACGACCGTCTGGGCGACCGTTGCGTCGTCGGCAAACTCGTCGTCCTGGGTGAGTGTTCCGATGCGCGTACCGCCTCGAACCGTCACACGACCCGAGTCGGGAATCAGCGTTCCACCGATGATCGACAGCATCGTCGACTTGCCATCGCCGTTGCGGCCAACCACTCCGATGCGGTCCCCCGCGTGCACTCCGATGGTGACGTCGGCCAGCACGACCCGGTTCGGGTATTCGTGCGAGATGCTTTCGAGGCCGACGAGGTTCACTTCGTCAGTTTAGGGATGGAATTGCTGGGAGAATGATGGTGTGAAACAACGAGCGCTCTCACTCCTGACGTTCGGCATCGCGATTTTCTGGATCGTCACCGATCAGGCAACAAAATGGCTCGCCGAAACGTACCTCGAACCGGGTGCGGCAACGCCCCTGCTGGGCGAATGGTTCCAGCTGCGACTCGTCTACAACCCGGGTGCCGCGTTCGGTTTGGGCACCGGGTACACCTGGATCCTGACGGTCGTCGCGGGGGTTCTCTCCATCGCGCTCGGCTACTACGCAACCCGAGTCCGTCACACGGCGTGGGCGTTCGTCCTCGGGTCGATGTTCGGTGGCGCGGTCACTCACTTTTTCGACCGACTTTTGCGACCGCCGGCGTTCGCCAACGGACACATCGTCGATTTCCTCGACTACGCGGGATTCTTCGTCGGGAACATCGCCGACATCGCCCTGGTCGGGGCCGCCGCGGGAGCCGTCGTGCTGACCTTTATCGGGATTCCGTTCAGTGAACCCGAGCGCCGTGAACCGGCGAAATCACCCGCATAGCCGTCTGACGCTGCGCGGAAAACGCGTCGATCAGCGCGAGGGCTGCGGTGTCGTCTTCGGCAAGAAAGGCGACCGTCGGGCCGCTGCCCGAGACAAGGCCCGCCAGAGCACCGTTTGTTTCGCCAAACTCGAGAACGTCGCCCAGTGCCGGCATGAGCTGTAGAGCGGCGGCCTGCAGGTCGTTGCGCACGTACTCGGCCAGTGCAATCGAATCACCCGAGCGCAGGGCGTGCAGCAGTTCGGGTTCAACCGTCGGGTCGACCGCAACCGTCTCAATCTCGATGGAATGTTCCGCTCGGTGACGGTCGAGTTGGGTGTACACCTCGGGCGTCGACAATCCCTGATCGCTCGTGACGAGAACCCACTCGAAGTGCCCCGTCGCGAGGACGGGCGAAAGGACATCCCCGCGGCCCAGTCCGATGGCGGTTCCGCCGTGCAGGGCAAACGGAACGTCGGCGCCGAGTTCGGCCGCCAATTCGTGCAACACCTTTGCCCCGAGGTTCGTTTCCCACAGTGCGTCAACCGCGACGAGCGTGGCGGCGGCGTCAGCCGAACCCCCACCCATTCCGCCGGCGACCGGAACGTTTTTGACCACGTGGAGAGCGGCACCCGCGGTGATGCCGGCTGCGGCGGCGACCGCGCGGGCTGCGCGAATGACGAGGTTCGATTCACCCAGAGCGATTCCGCTCGTGTCGATTGGCCCGGAGAACGTCACCGAAATGTCGTCGGCCTCGGTCGCGGTGATTTCTTCTAGTAACGAAACGGCCTGATAAATGGTGGCGACGTCGTGATAACCGTCCTCGTGCAACGGGCCGACGCGCATCCAGACATTGATCTTGCCCGGTGCTGTCGCCGTGACGGATCTGGATGCCATTACTAAACCCTAAACGCTCTCGGTGACACCGATTTACGCCTGTGCAAGACGGAGGAAACCGTCGAGTTGCAGTTGTTCGCCGCGCGCACCGGGGTCGATTCCGGCGGAAACACACAGCGCCTCGGCGGCGGTCGTTGAGCCGGTCACGGCGCTCAGCGCTTGTCGCAGAGTCTTGCGGCGCTGGCCAAACGCGCCGTCGACGAGCGCGAACACGCGCCGCCGAACCGTGTCGTCCGCTGGGGTGTCACGCGCGGACATCCCGACGAGCACCGAATCGACGTTCGGCTCTGGCCAGAACACGCGGCGGCTGACTGTCCCCTCGAGAGCCCAGTGACCCCACCACGACACCTTGACGCTGGGCACTCCGTACATCTTTGTTCCGGGAACGGCCGCTAGCCGTTGCCCGACCTCGGCCTGGACCATCACAAGAACGCGGCGAATCGTGGGAAACGTCTCCAGCAGGTGAATGAGGACAGGCACCGACACGTTGTACGGCAGATTGGCGACGAGGGCCGTGGGCGGTTCGGGCAGGTCGCGCACGACCAGCGCATCCGACAGCACGACCCTGAGGTCCGCCGGGTTTCCGCCACGGTCAACCAGAGTGCGAGGAAGGCGATCGGCCAGTCGCGGGTCGATCTCGATTGCGGTCACCCGGTGTCCCGCCTCGATGAGCCCCAGAGTCAGCGAACCCAATCCGGGGCCGACCTCGAGAACCGCTTCCCCGGGCAACAGTTTACCCGAGGCGACAATCTTTCGAACCGTGTTCGCGTCGTGCACAAAGTTCTGGCCCCACTTCTTCGCCGGCGTAACCCCCAGCTCCGACGCGAGCGCACGAATGTCACTCGCCCCGAGAAGGTTCACCACTGGCCGTACACCGACTCGGTGTTTCGGGCGATGTCCGCGGCGAGTTCGTTCGGGTCAATCCCCAGGTGTTCCGCCATGAACCGCAGCGTGTACGGAATCATGTACGACGCGTTGGGGCGACCGCGGAACGGTGTCGGCGTGAGGAACGGCGCGTCGGTCTCGATGAGGATGCGGTCGCGCGACGCGATCGACAGCGCCTCGCGAATCCCCTTCGCGTTGCCGAACGTCACCGTCCCCGCAAAAGACAGGTACCAGCCGTTGTCGTCGCACACGCGCGCGAATTCTCCGTCGGCCGAGAAACAGTGCAGAACCGTCTTCTCTGGCGCCCCGACGCGCAGCAGCGTCTCCATCACGGCACCGTGCGCGTCGCGGTCGTGAATCTGCAGAGCACGATTGTTCGCCTTCGCGATGTCGATGTGCGCCTCGAACGAGTGCATTTGCGGTGCGCGACCGTTCTCGTCGGTTCGGAAAAAATCCAAACCGGTTTCACCGATGGCGCGCACGCGGTCGCGCGTTGCGAGTGCGGCAATGCCCTCGATGTGCTCGTCGAGCAATCCGCGTTCGTGAAGTCGCGGGGCTTCGTTGGGGTGAATGGCGACCGCCGCGAGAACTCGCGCATCGCGGTCGGCCAGGTCGGCGCTCCACTCGGATGTTTCGAGGTCGGTTCCGACCTGCACAACGCCCTTGATGCCGACGGCCGCGGCCATCGCGAGGCTCTCCTCGGGGGGCAACGGGTTTTCACCGTCCGCGATTTCGAGGTGCGTGTGATTGTCGTAGACGGGGACCGTCAGCGGTTCGGGGGCGGGCGGGAACGACAGGTCGCGCGTGAGGTCGCCCTCTTTCGCGTTTCGAGCCCGCAACGGTTCCGACACCGGTTACTCCTCGATGCGGGGGAAGAGTGCGTCGAGCGGCGAGGTGCGGATTCCGGCGGGGGTCTGGCCCCACTCGCCCGCGCGGGACAGGTGCTGGTCGCGCAGGTTTCCCAGGGCCTCACCGACCCCGAGAGCGGACCACAGTTTCTGGGTCGCGTCGGGCATGATCGGTGACAGCCCGACGGCGATGGCGCGCAGCCCCTCGACCGCCGTGTACAGAACCGTCTCGAGTCGGGCGCGGTCGGCGTCCTCCTTGGCGAGAACCCAGGGCTCCTGCTCGGTGATGTACAGGTTGAGCGCGTCGACGATGGTCCAGATCGACGCGATGGCGTCGTGAATCGCGAGCTTGTCAATCGCCGCGTTCGCGCCCTGGAACGCGCGGGCGACGGTGTCGACGATGACGGCGTCGGCGTCGTTCATTTCGTTCGCGCCGGGGACGGTGTCATCGAAGTACCGCGAAATCATCGCAACCACACGGCTGCCCAGGTTTCCGAAACCGTTCGCGAGTTCCGACTGATACCGCGCCGAGAGGTCCTCCCACGAGAACGAACCGTCTTGGCCGAAACTGATGGCGCTCATGAAGTAAAACCGGAACGCGTCCGACCCGAACACGTCGGTGATTTGGTGCGGCGCGATTCCCGTCAGTTTGGATTTCGACATCTTTTCGCCACCGACGAGCAACCAGCCGTGGCCGAACACGCGGCGCGGCGGCTGCAGACCGGCGGCCATGAGCATCGCGGGCCAAATGACGGCGTGGAACCGAGCGATGTCCTTGCCCACGATGTGAATGGCCGGCCAACGCTTTTCGAACTCGGCGTCGTCTTGACCCCAGCCCGTCGCGGTGACGTAGTTGAGCAGTGCGTCGAACCAGACGTACACGACGTGACTGTCGTCCCACGGAATCTTGACACCCCAGTCGAATGACGCCCGCGAGATAGAGAGGTCGTCGAGCCCGCGCTTGACGAACGAAATGATTTCGTTGCGCACCGACTCGGGTTGGATGAAATCAGGCTGAGATTCGTAGAGGTCCAACAGTTTCTGTTGGAAGTCGCTCATGCGGAAGAAGTAGTTCGATTCCTTGAGGATCTCGACGGGACGGGTGTGAATCGCGCACACCTTGTCGCCGGGGAAGTCCTCGCCGCCGTCGAGCAGGTCGGTCGGTTGCTTGTATTCCTCACACCCGACGCAGTAATAGCCCTCGTACTCGCCCGAATAAATGAACCCGGTGTCCTTGAGGTGCTGCAGAAATTTCTGAACGGCAACCTCGTGGCGCTCGTCCGTCGTGCGGATGAAGTCATCGTTGGCAATGTCGATCGTCTCCAGCAGCGGCTTCCACGCCTCGGCGACGAGCCGGTCCGCCCACTCCTTGGGAGAAACACCGTTGGCAACGGACGTGCGCAAGATTTTCTGGCCGTGTTCGTCGGTCCCCGTCAACAGCCACGCGTCTTTGCCGTTCTGTCGATTCCACCGCGCGAGTACGTCGGCCGCGACCTCCGTGTACGCGTGCCCGATGTGGGGCACATCGTTGACGTAAAAGATCGGGGTCGTGATGAAGTAGTTGTCCGCGCTGGCCATAACTTGTCTAGTTTACGGGGCGCTGGGCTTGGCGATTGCGGCGGAGTACAGGTCGCGGCTGGGGATGCCCGTCACTTCGGCGACTTCACGGCACGCATCCTTGAGTCGCTCTCCCGACGCAACGCGGGCGCGCACATCCGCGAGCGCATCCTCGAGAGACATTGCGGTGACCGTCGCCCCCGCCACGACGAGCACAATCTCGCCGCGGTTCTCCCCCGCGAATCGCTCCGCAAGTTCGCCGAGGGCGCCGTTGGCAACCTCCTCGAACATCTTGGTCAGTTCACGAACGACGGTTGCCGGCCGATCGGCGCCGAACGCGTCACGCGCCGCGATGAGGGAATCGGCCAGTCGGTGCGGCGATTCGTAAAACACAAGCGTGCGGGGCTCGCGGGCGAGTTCGGTGAAATATGCCGTCTGTCCTTTGCGGGGAACAAAGCCCTCGAACGCAAACCGGTCGGTCGGCTGGCCCGAAACGGCGAGCGCCGCGATGGCCGCGGACGGACCGGGCACAACCGTAACGGTGACACCCAATTCGTGGGCGGCACGGACGACACCGAAACCTGGGTCGGAAATGCCGGGCATCCCCGCATCCGACACGAGCACGACATCGCGGTCGCGCGCGAGTTCGGCGATCTCGGCGGCCTTGGCGGTTTCGTTGTGATCGTGCAGGGCGACGAATTTCGCCTCGGTCGTCAGCCCCAGTGCCGACATCAGATGGTGTGTGGTGCGAGTGTCCTCGGCCGCGATGACGTCGGCGTTCGCGAGCGCCTCGCGCAGCCGCGGACTGGCGTCGGAGAGGTTCCCAATCGGGGTGGCGGCGAGGATGAGCACAAACCCATTCTCGCGTACCGTTGAGTCATGACCCTCGTCGACCGCGCCAGCGCCGTGCGTGACCGGGTTGCGTTGCTCGCCCCGCGGGTGCAGACTCTCTTGCTCTACGGCCCGATTCTCGTCCTCGCCGCGCTGATTCGGCTGATCAACCTGGGCAGCCCCCGCGCGCTCGTGTTCGACGAGGTGTACTACGTGCGTGACGCCTGGACGCTGTGGAATCTGGGGTACGAGTCGGAATGGGCGGAAGGCTCCGACTTCGTCGGTGGGTCAACCTCCGCGTTCACGACCGGTCCGTCCTTTATCGCACACCCGCCGCTGGGCAAGTGGCTCATCGGGGCCGGCATGGCCCTGTTTGGCCCCGACAACGCGTTCGGATGGCGATGTGCCACCGCCGTTGCCGGAATCGTCGTGGTGCTGCTCACCATGCTCATCGCTCAGCGGCTATTCCGTTCCCGATTCGCCGCCGCACTCGCGGGACTGATCGTTGCGCTGGACGGGGTCGCCATCACCATGAGCCGCACCGCGCTGCTCGACGGAATCTTGGCGGCGTTCATTCTCGCCGCGTTCCTCGTCATCCTCCGGCACTTTGAGCGCCCCGGTTGGGGTCAGTGGCTGATTCTCGCGGGGGTTCTGCTGGGTGCCGCCACCGCGGTCAAGTGGAGCGGCCTGTATGCGTTTGCCGTCTTGGGCGTGTGGATTGCGGTCGACGCCATCCTGCGCAACCGTTCGTGGGTTGCCGCGTGGCACATCGGTCGTGCCGTGCTACTTGCCGTCCCGGTCGCCGCCATCACGTACCTGGCCGGCTGGTCGGGTTGGCTGTTTTCCAGCGGCGGGTACAACCGGCAGGTCGTCACCCTCGAAGGAAACCCCATCGGGTCGGCGCTCGGGTCGCTGTGGACCTACCACCACTCAATATTTGAGTACAACATCGGGCTGGTCTCCCCGCACGGATACCAGGCGAACCCCTTCACGTGGCTGCTCATGATTCGCCCGACCGCGTTCTATTACGAACAAACCGGAATCGACGGAATCGTCCAATACGTGACGAGTGTCGGCAACCCGATTTTCTGGTACTTCGGCGTTGTTGCGCTGGTCTGGCTCGTCGTTCACACGATTCGAAGCCGATCCACGTGGGGTGTGCCGATCCTCGTCGGTGTCGCGGCGACCTATCTTCCGTGGCTCTTCTTCGCCCACCGCACGGTTTTCCAGTTCTACACAGTCACCCTCGAGCCGTTCCTCGCCCTCGCGGCGGTCTGGCTGTTCGTGCGACTGTGGCGTGGCGGCAGAGAGACGGTCGTCACCGGGTTAGTCGTCGCGGGCGTCGCCGTCGGCGCGTTCTTCCTGCCCGTGTGGATGGGGCTGCCGATTCCGGTGTGGTTCGCCGCCGCCCACTATTGGTTCCCGTGGTGGATCTAGTCCCAGTTGCCCTCTAG
Organism: uncultured Microbacteriaceae bacterium; assembly: GCA_903940225.1. Lineage (GTDB taxonomy): Bacteria > Actinomycetota > Actinomycetes > Actinomycetales > Microbacteriaceae > MWH-TA3. The sequence continues at coordinate 36,403 of CAJAKC010000009.1, read as the reverse complement.
GGGGTGAGCACCGATGCGCTCGTCACGGTTGAACCCACGAATTTCGTCCATGTCCGCGTCGCTGATTTCGAAATCGAAGATGGACATGTTCTCGACGAGCCGTTCGCGGTGGGTCGTCTTCGGGAAGATGATGGTTCCCTCTTGGATGTGCCAGCGCAGCACGACCTGCTGAGGGGTCTTGCCGTAGCGTTCCGCAAGGTTCGTCAGTGCGGGAAGTTCGGCGACGAGGTCGGCCTTGCCGTGCCCCAGCGGTCCCCACGATTCGGTGGCGATTCCCCGCGCGGCGTGCACTGCTCGGAGTTCGTTTTGCTGCAACAGCGGGTGCAATTCAATCTGGTTGAGGGCGGGCACGATGTCACTGGCGGCGGCGAGCGCGTCGAGGTGTTCGGTGAGGAAGTTGCTGACGCCGATTGATGTCGTCAACCCGTCGGCGCGCAGTTTCGCGAATTCCTGCCACGCGTCGATGTACGTTCCGCGGGTTGGCGCCGGCCAGTGGATGAGGTACAGGTCGACGTGATCGAGACCGAGGCGGTCCAGCGAATTGCCGATAGCGGCGCGAGGGTCGGTTTGTTCGCTGTTCCAACACTTCGTCGTGACATACAGCTCGTTACGCGGAATCCCGGATGACGCAATCGCGCGTCCGACGCCAACCTCGTTCTTGTAAAGGCTCGCTGTGTCGATGTGGCGATATCCGACCTCGAGCGCCTCGGCGACCACGCGCTCGGCGTCAGCGTCTTCGAGGCGGTAGGTTCCGAGCCCCAGTTGGGGGATCGTGGTGCCGTCGTTGAGGGAAATGTTCGGGATAAAGGTCATGCCCCCCAGCCTAACTGAGGGGCATGACCGAGAGCGCGGAGGGTTAGACCTTCGACGTTCCCGAGTTGACTTCATACGAGGTGTTCGTCGATTCGAAGAAGTTGACGAGCTGCAGCGTGTCATTCGCTGCGGCCATCCACTTCGCGGGGTTCGACACCTTGTAGTGCGCTTCGAATCCGAGCTCTTCGAGGCGGCGGTCGGCCATGTGCTTGGTGTACTGCGTGATGTATTCCGCGTTGAGGCCGAGGATTCCGTTGGGGATCATGGCCTTGTTGTATTCCTCTTCCATGACAACCGAGTCCAGAATCATCTGCTTGATCTCGTCCGCAAACTCCGCCGTGGCAATGTCGGGGTTCTCTTCGAGGACCGTGAGGATCAGGTTGATTCCGAACTTGAGGTGCAGCGACTCGTCGCGCACGATCCAGTCGACGAGCGAACCGAAGTTGCGGAGCAGGTTGCGCTGACGGAACGACAGGGCGACCATGAATCCGGTGTAGAACCAGATACCCTCCATGATGACCGAGTATGCGACGAGGTTACGGACGAAGTCCTGCTTGCCCTCGGTGGTGGTGATGTCGAGGCTTCGTTCGGCCATGCGCTTGATGAACTTGACTTCGAATTCCTCTTTGGCGGCAATGGCCGGGTGGTCGACGTGCTGGGCGTAGATCTTTTCACGGTCTACGGGGAACGTCTCGAGGATGTACTCGAAGCTCATGCAGTGGTTCGCTTCTTCCCACATTTGCTTGGCGAGGTACAGGTGCGCCTCGGCAGCGTTGAGGTACGGGTAGACGCCGAACGCGAGCGCCTTGTTGACGATCAGTTCCGACGGGTTGAAGAACGACATGAGGAACGTGATGGCTTGGCGTTCTTCATCGGTCATCTTTTTGAAGTCGGCGATGTCCTCGCCGAGCTGAATTTCGTTGGGGAACCATGTGTTTGCAACCGCCTGGTTGTAAAGGTCCATGGCCCACTGGTAGCGAACGGGCTTGAGTAGCAGTCCGTCTTGGATTCCGGTTCCGAGAATTCCCATTGTGATCTCCTTAAGTGGTGAAAAATACTTCGAGTGGCGAGGGTTGTCCCTCAGGGTTGTGTTACTGGCACGATTCGCACTGCAACAGATCCATCGGATCTATCGGCACGACGTAATCGTTGGTGGTGTCAGTTGGGTTCATGGCTTTTCTCCTTACGCTCCACCGAAGCCGAAGCCCTTGCGGGGTGATGCAGCGGCGGCGACCGGTTCTGCGGTTTCGGCCGATGCGCCGAAGCCCTTCTTGTTTCCTTCGACAATGTCCTCGGCCTTATTGACCTTGACTGTCGACTGTTCGGCGGTGTGGCGAGGCTTCATGTGCAGGTAGTACGTCGTCTTGACGCCGCGCTCCCATGCACCCATGTAGATATCGACCATTTCGTCGATGTCGCGGGTTTCGAGGTACATGTTTCTGCTGATCGCCTGGTCAATCCACTTCTGAGCGCGACCGGCAACTTCGAGGAACGCATAGGGCGACAACTGGAACGACGTCTTGAAGACCTCTTTGACGTCGTCGGGAATCGTCGGCAGCGACTGGATGTCCCCCTGCGAACGGAGAATGTCTTCGCGAGTTGATTCCCACAGCCCGCGCTGCTTGAGCGCGTCGACGAGGTTGCGGTTGACTTCGAGGAACTTTCCGCTGGAGGTCGACCGCGAGAAGATCTGCGAGAACTGCGGGTCGAGACCGGGGGTGGTTCCGGCGACGAGACCGATCGACGCGGTGGGGGCGATGGCCATGAGGGTCGCGTTGCGGATTCCGCCCTTGACCTTCGTGCGCAGCGCATCCCAGTCAAGACGGGTCTTGCGTGAGATGTCGATCGAAACCCCGCGGTCTTTCTCGGTCAAGTCGATCGAGTCGAACGGCACGAGTCCCTGCGACCAGCGCGAACCGGCGAAGTTGTCATATGCCCCGCGCTCGCGCGCAAGATTGGTCGACTCGTCGATTGCCGAATACGAAATGCGTTCGGTGATTTCGTCGATGAGCTCGTAGGCCTCTTCGGACTCGTACGAGATGCCCAGGCGTTCGCAGATGTCCGTGAAGCCCATGAGCCCGAGGCCCACGGCCCGGTTCTCGGCGTTGGCCTTGTCCGCTTCGTGCACCGACGAGCGGGTGATGTCGATGAGGTTGTCGAGCTGGCGCACGGCGATGCGGGCGCTCTCGTCCATCTTCTCGAAATCAATTTTGCCGTCGATGAGGTGCGTCGACAGGTTGATGGACGCGAGGTTGCAGACCGACACGTTCTCGGCGTCCTGCGGCAGGCAGATTTCGGTGCAGAGGTTCGACGAGTGAATGGTGCCCGTGTTGTTGTTGAGGGCACGAAGGTTGATCGTGTCCTTCCACGTCAGCCACGGGTGTGATGTCGACTGCAGCGAGATGAGAATCTGCTTGAACTGTTCGCGCGCCGAAATCTTCTTGAAGAGCTCGATTTCACCCTTTTCCGCGAGCGCGATGTATTCCGCGTAACGCTTCGAGAATTCGGCACCGTACAGTTCGTTGAGGTCCGAGACCTCGAGCGGGTCAAAGAGGTACCAGTCCTCGTCGTTCTGAACGCGCTTCATGAACTCGTCCGAAATCCAGACGGCCGTGTTGGCGGTGCGGGTACGACGGTACGGGTCACCGGAGTTCTGACGCAGGTCGAGGAACTCGGGGAAGTCGAGGTGCCAGTTCTCCATGTAGAAGCAGAGGGCGCCGAACTTCTTGCCGCCGCGCGAGATGGCGCGAAGAACCGAGTCGATGGTGTGCATGAACGGTATCGGGCCGGTCGAGACGGTGTTGTTCGAGCGAATGGGTGATCCCTGGGCGCGCAACTTGGTGACCGAGAGGCCGATGCCGCCGGTGCCCTTTGTCAGCCACATGACGTCGCGGGTGGTCTTGGCGATGTGCTCGATGTCGTCCTGCATTTCGAGAACGAAGCAGTTCGCGAGTTGCGGGTACGACGTTCCCGCGTTGACGAGGGTCGAACCGGCCGCCAAGTATTCGAGGCTGGCCATCTTGCGGTAGAACCGCAGGGCGACGGTTGTCGGGTCCTTTTCGTTGAGCGACAGGCCCATTGCGATGCGCATCCAGAAGTACTGGGGAACCTCGAGCGGGTCGCCGTTGCGTCCCTTGACGCCGTAGCGGTTGTTGAGCGTGACAACACCGATGTATTTGAGGAGCTCGTCGTAGTTGGGCTCGAGTTCCTTGGCCAGGGTGTCAAAGTCGAACATTTCCGCCAAGCGCGTGTCGAGCAACCCTTCGTCGACACCGCGGCGGATGTTCGCCTCGAAGTGTTGCGCGTGCAGGCTCTTGAGTTCCTCGGCCGAGTTGTAGTCTCCGAGGACACTCTTGTAGATGGTCTTGAGCAACAGGCGCGCGGCGATCTGGTCGAATCCGGGGTCATCCTTGACGTTCTGGAGTGCGACCTGAATCACGGCTTCGTCGAGCTGCTGCGAGGTGATGCCATCAAACAGGGTGAGTTCGAGTTCGGTGCCAATCTGGGTCACCCACGCGAGCTTGTCGGGGAAGCCTTCGGCGGCTTCCTCGATAGCAAGGTTGATCTTGTTGGCGTCGTAGGGCTCGCGTGCCCCGTTGCGCTTGACGACCGTGATGGCCATGGGTGGTCTCGTTTCTTCCAGAGCGGTTCGAAGTCGAAGGTTTTCGGTGAATTCGCGCCGATTTCGTAGCAAAAAATGGTTGGATGAAAAACACTATATGTTCGGTTGTCGTTTGGGCAAGAACCCCATATCTTGTGGCGTGTCGTGCACATCTGGGGATAACTTATTCGAGTTTTCCACAGGCCATTTCGCCGGAAGTCGACCATTTTCGGCCAAACCGGGCGCTGCCCTCAGTAAAACACCCAGCACGGACATAGGCTGAGCAGGTGAAGAGATACGCCGATTTGCTGCGAGTACGGGGCCTCACCCCCGTTGTCCTCTCACAACTCCTCGCGCGTTTCCCCGGAGGAATGCTGGGGCTCGGGCTGCTCATCCACGTGCAGCAACAGACGGGGTTCTACGGGGTGGCGGGCCTCGTGCTCGCGGCGATGTCGATCGGCCAAGGAATCGCCAGCCCCATCGCCACGCGCTGGATGAGTCGATACGGCATTCGCCCCGTTCTCGGCTGGCTCACCGTGATTTCGACAATCACCACCGTCGCCATCGCCTTCATCCCGGTGAACGCCTTCATTGACATCCCACTCGGATTACTGCTCGGGTTGACACTGGCGCCCATCCAACCAGCCGCGCGTGCGATCTACCCGTCCATCGTTTCGCGGAAACAACTGCAAAGTCTGCAAGCCCTCGATGCGAGTATCCAGGAACTGATCTGGATTCTCGGACCCGTGATCGTGGTGTTCCTCGCGACACAGATCAACTCGCCCACCGCCCTGCTCGGCAGTGCCGTCATCGGCGGGGGTGGTGGCCTGTGGTTCCTCACTCGCCCTGCGGTCAAGAGTGCGACTCTCGAGGCCTCCAGCGGGAAGATGGGTGCCGTTCTCAAGAAGCCGGCCGTCCTCATCGTTGTCCTCAGTGGCGTAATGGTCGTCGGATCATTCGGTGCAATCGAAGCCGCCACCGTCGCGGCCTTCGGCAGCGGTCAGGATTCCGCTGCCGGGCTCGTGCTCGGGCTGTGGGCGGCCACCTCTCTCGTCGGCGGCCTGGCCATGGGGCACTCCCCGATGGGGCGCTGGTCACTCACCCGCCGGCTCGGGTTTGTTGCCTTCGGAGCGTCTCTGGCCATGTTCACGAGTGACCCCATCTTGATCACGTGCGCGCTGCTCGTTGCCGGTCTCGGTGTCGCACCCGCCATGACCGTCCAGTACGCCGTCGCCACCGAATCGGTGGCCAAGGGTGACGTCCCCGAAAGCCTCGGGTGGCTCGGCACGGGATGGGTCATAGGAGCCGCCATCGCGAGCGCCATCGCTGGTTTCGCCATTGATGCGTTCGGCCCAACCGGAGGTTTCGTTGCCGCCACCGTTTTTGCTGGGATCGCGGCGCTCATCCCCGCGATCTGGGTCAGAAAACTTCCCGACCTGCGGCATCTCACGGGACACTGACGCAGGAGTCTCACATGACCGTCGTTGAGCTGCCGTTCGTCACTCGGGGCTTGCCCTCGGCCACACGGCACGCGCTGCTGGTTCACGGGCTCGGCAGTGACATGCACACGATGTGGCGAATCGGTGAGCACCTGGCGTCGGAGGGTTGGTTCGCCGTCGCCGTTGATCAACGGGGGCACGGCAGCGCCCCTCGCACCGACCGCTATCGAATCGAGGATTACGCGCGGGACCTGCTCGCCGTTCGCCGTGAGCGCCCGTGGGACGTCGTCGTCGGCCATTCGATTGGTGGGGCAAACATCGTTTTCGCGAGCGCGTTAGAGCCCGACTGGGCACGGCGGCTGGTGCTGATAGACCCGGCCCTCGCGACGACGGCGGAAGACCGCGCGGAAATCCGGGCGCGGCAGGTGCTCAACCACCACACGCTTACGGTCGAAAAGCAGGCGACCGACAATCCGCACTGGGACCAGCGGGATATCGAAGCCTCGGTGCACGCGCAACGGGCAGCGGACGAGTTTGCGCTCGTGCATTCGTGCGATGACAACCCCGACTGGGATGTCCTCGATGAAACAATCGCGCTGACCGTTCCGACCCTCGTCTTTCAGGGCGACCCGGCCGTTGTCGCTCGTTACACCGACGCGCACGCTGCGCGAATCGAATCGGCAAACCCGCTCGTGACTCGGGTGATGATTTCGGGCACAGGACACAACGTTCACCGCGACGCCCCCGACCGATTCTGTGCAGAACTGTCGGACTGGTTGAACGACTAGTCGTCAGCCAGCCACGCGAGCACGTCGTTGGTGTGCTGGCCGAGCGTAGGCGGCGCACGGTGCCGCGTGGGCGTGATTTCGCCCGAGCCGTCGAACCAGCGAAGTGCCGGCCCTGGAATCTCAATCGTGCCGAGGGTGTCGTGCTCAACATCGATGACGAGTCCCTGTGAGCGCGTCTGATCCCACGCGTACACCTCGTCCATCGACCGAATCTTGCCGGCTGGGACACCCGCCGTCTCGAGTTCGGCGAGAATGTCCGCCGAGGTGCGCGACGCGAGTGCAGCGTTGAGCACCTCAACGAGTTCGCCATGACGCGTGACGCGCAGGCTGTTCGTCGAAAACTTTTCGGCCTGTTCGATTCCGAGCACGGCACACAGTGTGGCCCACTGCGTTTCCGTACCAACCGCGATCTGAATCGGTCCGTCCGAGGCGTGGAAGAGACCGTAGGGCGCCAACGACGGGTGGTGGTTACCGCGAGGCTGTCCGGTCACGTGACCGACGGTCTGTGCCGTCCCCTGGTAAACGTGGGCTCCGACGGTGGCGGCAAGAAGAGAGGTGCGAACGGTTGTGCCGACGCCCGACTTTTCGCGGTCGTACAACGCCGCGACGATTCCAAACGCACCGTAAAGTCCGGCGAGGACGTCCGAGATGGGAACGCCGACGCGTTGCGGGTCGTCGACGTCCGAGCCGGTGACCGACATGAGTCCGGCCTCACCCTGGGCGATCTGGTCATACCCCGCGCGGGCGGCCTCGGGGCCGTCGTGGCCGAACCCCGTGATCGACAAAAGCACGGCGCGCGGATTCAGTTCCCGAATGCGGTCCTCGGAGAAGCCGAGTCGCGCAAGCGTGCCCACCTTGAAGTTTTCGATGATGACGTCCGCGCGCGCAACCAGTGTGTCAAGCACGGCTCGCCCCTCTTCTGTTTTCAGGTCGAGAACCACCGACTCTTTGTTGCGATTGACGGACAGGAAATACGTCGATTCCCCGTCGACGAACGGCGGCCCCCACTGTCGAGAATCGTCGCCGCCCGGAGACTCAACCTTGATGACGCGAGCACCCAGATCACCCAGCATCATCGCCGCGTGCGGACCGGCGACAGCGCGCGACAAGTCGACGACAAGAACTCCGTCGAGGGCGCCCATCAGGGTTGAACCCGATTCGCGCGCCAGGTGCGGAAGCCCGCGATGACCGACATCAGGATGACGACTCCCGCGATGACATAGGCGGCGGACTTCACACCGGGGATGAAGTAGGCGCCCCACCCGGCGAAGGTAAGTCCGACACCCCAGAGCATCGCGCCGAGCGCGTTTGCGGTCAGGAATCGGTAGTAGTTCATCCGCCCGATTCCGGCGACCCACGGAACAAAAACGCGAGCCCACGGAACGAAGCGGGCGACGACGACCGACCACCATCCGTAACGCTGATACATCTGCTCGACCCCCGAAATGATCCCCTTCATGCGCGGTCCGGTTCGGGCGTCGAGATACGGACGGCCAAGGTTGCGCCCCATGATGAATCCGACGTGGTCGCCAAGAAAAGCGGCGATTCCCGTTCCGATTGCGAGGATGACGATGTCGACCCCCACCAAATGCGCGGCAAGCAAACCGGCGGCGAACAGCAGAGTGTCGCCCGTGATGAACGGGATGAACGCGCCGACAAAGAGTCCGGTGCCGGCGAACACCAGCCCCCACACGAGCAGGTAGAACCCGACGATTCCCGCGGTGGCAACGGTGTCGTTAAACCAGGGGAGCAGGTCTTCCGCTGCGGCAACAATCATGCTTCAACCGTACCCGTGTCGATTAGTTGTCGCCGAACAGGTCGCGCGTGTACACCTTGCCGCGAACGCCGTCGAGCTGAGAAGAGTCGCGATTGGCGACGATGAGATCGGCTCGTGAAATGAAGTCATCGAAATCGTTAACGACGTCAAGCCCGTCGAGGGGGGCGTGGTCGAGAGTTGGCTCAAACACGATGACGGCCACGCCGTGTCGTTGCAAGCGTTCAATGACGCCCAGGACGCTCGATTCGCGGAAGTTGTCGCTGCCCGACTTCATGACGAGTCGATAGACGCCGACCGTGCCCGGCTTGCGCGCGACGATGTCATCGGCGATGAAGTCCTTGCGCTGTTCGTTTGCTTCGACGACCGCACGAATCGTCGTTTGCGGAACGTCACGATAATTGGCCAGAAGTTGCTTGGTGTCTTTCGGCAGACAATAGCCGCCGTACCCGAACGACGGATTGTTATAACCGGTGCCGATGCGCGGGTCGAGGCTGACACCATCGATCACCGCGCGAGCATCGAGGTTGTTGGTCATCGCGAACGAATCGATCTCGTTGAAATACGCGACGCGCAAAGCCAGGTAGGTGTTGGAAAAAAGTTTGATCGCCTCGGCCTCGGTCGAATCGGTCAAGAGGACCGTCGGTCGAACCCCCTCGGCACATTCGGCGAGCAGCTCGGCAAATTCCGCCGCGCGCTGACCTCGATCACCCACGATGATTCGCGACGGGTGCAGATTGTCGTGCAACGCGCGGCCTTCGCGAAGAAACTCCGGCGAGAAGACCAGATTGGTCAGCCCCAACTTCTCACGAATGCGGGCGGTGAAACCGACCGGAACCGTCGACTTCACGACAATGAGAGCGTCCGGGTTTGTGTCGTGAACGAGCGAAATCGTGTGTTCGACGCTCGAGGTATCAAACGAATCCGTCGTCGAATCGTAGTTTGTCGGTGTCGCGATGATGACGATGTCAGCGGCCCGAAACTCCGGCACGGCATCGGTCGTCGCGGTCAGGTGCAGTTCCTTCTCGGCGAAAAAACGTGAAATGTCCGCATCCTCAAACGGCGATCCGCGCCGATTGACCGCGTTGACCTTCTCCGGATCGATGTCGATGGCGACGACCGTATTGCGCTGTGCAAGAAGGACAGCGAGGGAAAGACCCACGAAACCGATGCCCACGACGGCGATGCGCGACGAACTCACCGTTTAAGTCTACCGAGGCGCCCGCTAGCAGGATTCGGTGCAGAGGGATAGTGTGACCAATGGTCGACACAAAGGAGAGTGCCCCGTGGCAAATTCGGTCCTACCGGGAGACGCAACCCTGAGAGCAACCGCAGAGAAGCTCGACGCCGCCGACGCTCTCGCGCATTACCGCGACCAGTTCTACATCGACGACGATGACGTGTGTTACCTCGACGGAAATTCGCTCGGCCGCCTTCCGCTCGACACGGTGTCGAACGTCGGCGATTTCATGAACGACGAGTGGGGTGCGGAAGCCGTTGACGGTTGGTCGCACTGGGTGGACGAAGCCGGAAGCGTCGGCGATGTCCTCGCCGAGGTGGCGCTGGGAACCGGTCCCGGCCAAACACTCGTGTGCGACACGACGAGCGTCAACCTGTACCAACTCGTTGGGGCTGCGATTCGAGCGAATTCGGGCCGAAAGACGATCATCATCGACTCCGCGAATTTCCCGACCGATCGATACATCGTGCAGGGGCTCGCCGAGGCGAACGGCATGACGATCGTCACACTGAACAACGACGGATCCGGCGGTCCCGGCGCAGTTGACGTTGTCACCGAAAACGAACGCCTGACCGTCGACGTCCTCGAGCCTTACCTGACCGACGACGTTGCCGTTCTGACCCTCCAGGCGATTCACTACCGCTCGGGCTCGCGATCCGACATGAAGGCCATCAACGACCTTGCCCGCTCGCGCGGTATCTACGTCGTCTGGGATTGTGCCCACGCTGTCGCCTCCATTTCCCTCGACTTCGACGCCAACGGCGTCGACCTCGCCGTGGGGTGCACTTACAAATACGGGAACTCGGGGCCTGGGGCTCCGGCGTGGTTGTTTGTTCGCTCAGAATTGCAGTCCGTCCTTCGCCCCCCGATTCAGGGGTGGTTCGCTCAAGAAGACCAGTTCGCGATGGGTCCCGCCTTCGAACCAACCGACACGATCCGACGATTCCAGATCGCCTCACCGTCGATCATGGGGTTGCGGTCGGTTCGCACCGCGTTCGAGATGATCGGCGAAGCCGGAATCGCTGCGATTGAAAACAAGGCGGCCATCGGCACTGAACTGATGATTCGCCTCTTTGACGAATGGCTCGAACCGCTGGGATTCCGACTGGGCACCCCGCGCGAGGCCGAACAGCGCGGCGGACACATCACCATCCACCACACCGACGCTCGCCAGATTGCTCTGGCGATGCGCAAGATTTCCAAGGTCATCCCCGACTTCCGCATGCCCGACGGGATTCGCATGGCGATGTCGCCACTGCCAACCTCGTATGTCGAAGTCTGGGATGGGTTCGAAAGGCTGCGCGACCTGGTCGCCAGTGGCGCCTATAAAGACGTACACGATGAAGGGAACCGAGTCACATGAGCCAGCAGGCCCTGACATACACGCAGTATCTGAAGATCGATGAACTGCTTTCGCTGAACGAACCGCAATCAACGGAACACGATGAACCGTTGTTTATTGCAATCCACCAGGTTTACGAGTTGTGGTTCAAGCAGATCCTGTGGGAGATTTCCCACGTCCAAGAAACCCTCGAATCGGGAAACACGTTCTCGTCGCTCGCCACTTTGGGCCGGATCCGCACGATTTTGAAAGTGTGTGTCAGCCAGCTCGACATTCTCGAAACGATGACCCCGCTGCAGTTCAACACCTTTCGAGACCGCCTGACCTCGGGCAGCGGATTCCAGTCGGCACAGTTCCGTGAACTCGAGGCCGTGTTGGGTCGCCGCGATCACGCGGGTGCCGGGGCTGGTTCGGGAACGGGGATGGGGATGAGCGAGCACCTCGTCGCCGGCTCCCCCGCGCGTGCTCGCGTCGAAGCAGCCATGGCGCGTGCCAGCCTGTGGGATTCAACCCTTCGATACCTCGTCACCCGCGGTCACGATGTCCCGGCCGATATCCGCGACCGCGATGTCACCGCTCCCTATGGCGGGGACGAACGCGTGCAATCCATGTTGCTCGGCGTGCACCACAACGACCCCGAGGCCGGCCTGATCTGCGAGGCGCTCGTCGACATCGACGAAGGACTGCAGGAGTGGCGATACCGTCACGTCAAAATGGTCGAACGCACCATCGGCAACAAGCAGGGCACCGGCGGATCCAGCGGAGTCGGGTACCTGTCGTCGACGCTCTTCCACTCGGTCTTCCCCGACCTGTGGGCAATCCGCACCCAGTTCTGAGATTGAGTCCCTACCACTCGCAGTCAACCGCGAGGATAACTGTCGAAGATCCCGTGTTTTCCAAGAGAGTTCCGGCCCTCGGCGTTTGATCGATGATGTACCCGTCACCCGAAACCATGCACGAAGTTTTTGGGTTAGTTCCGTATTTGAAGCGGTGCTGAACCCGAACTTGAGCAGAATTAAGGCCGAACCAACTTTTCGCAGAACGTTGGAGAACACCAACAAAATTTGGCACCTCGAACATTTCGACTTCCACGGAATTTGTAGCGGCGCCGACTTCCACATCAAGATCAGGGTTTTCTGCGAGCGTTTTGCAGCCCGAGTAGAAAAGTACTGTGTTCGTCTCGTCAAAATACTCGTCATCGATTTTGAGGTTTGCTTCACCGTTGCCGGGCGTAAACCAAAGCACGATATAACCTCCATCACCACCGTCCAGGGTCATTCTGAAAGGTGCGCCGGCAGATTTGTCGGAAATAATCACCCAGCTGCTTGCGTCAGAGGCAAAAGGGCTTAGGTCTGGGCAAGCGCTCTTCAACGCCGCAACAAGTTGCGATTCGATTGAGCCCTTATCGGCTTCGACCTGTTGGGTTTCCGTGCTCGTGATGACTTCGGCCTCGAATGGCGAATCGGAAGCTTCTCGGTCAGCTGCTGCGACACAACCAGAAGTAAAACCCAGGAAAACAACGCAGGCCGCCGAAAACATGGCCTTGTGAAATCGATTTAGATTCATATTGTAAGTATGTGCCTTTAACCTGTCAAAGGCATCCAATGTGATTTACACGGGGCGGTTGCAACTCTGTGGAGCTAAGGGGATTCGAACCCCTGGCCTTCTCATTGCGAACGAGACGCGCTACCAACTGCGCCATAGCCCCAGGTGTTTCAGAATAACAGCGGACGCGCGGGAGCGTAAACCGTTATTGCGCGCGACGAGCGCGCAGTGCGGCGTTGATGTCGACAGCGGGGACATCGTCGCTCGTCAGGGCAATCTCGCTAAAGCGCGGGTCGATCGACGGTTCCGCCTCGGCCGCAACCCGAGCGGCTTGTTCCCGAATTCGGGCGACGCGCTCGGCTTCGGCAACTTTGCGTTCCGTTTCGGGGGTAACAATCAGGCCGGCGCCCTCCGGAATCGAACGGTGAACCTTGGGTGTGCGGATTGGTGTCCACGACTCATCGACGTCGGGCAGTCCGGTGAATCGTTGCGCCCTCACTTCCGGTTGCGCTCGAGCACTTGAACCGTTGATGACGACCAGACCGACGGCCGATAACCCGAGGAGGCCGAGCGAGACGAGCGTGGGCACCCACGCACCGGCAAATCCGAACACTCCCGTCGTCACTAGTGTGACGAGGCCGAGGGCGGAAAGCCCGAGTTTGGCCGAGCGTTGCCGCACCGGCACAGCGGGATTGGTGGCGTGAGATTCAGCACGGACTTGGGCTCTCAGAGCGAGCTCGTGTTGTCGATCAATTCGTTCCCGTTCGCGCTGTCGAATCAACGCCTCGCGATTCGACAATTCGGTGACGATCTCATCCGGGGTCTCGGTCGACTGTGCAAATGTTCGAAGGGCCTGCTGAAGGCGAATCGCGTTCTTTTCCGTGGCGTCGAATTCACGGTTGCGACGCAGAGCGGGGACGAGGTAAACCAACCAGAGGATTCCCGCGACGATGAACGTCAGCGTCGTCCCCATTCCGTTCCCCATGCTCTCTACGGTAAAACTGGCTGAGCAAGAACGGGGGATGCGCGCGGGCGCGTGTCGTTATCGAATCGGCGTGCGCGCAGCGATGCGATCCGCCTCGGGGATGTCCGCCAGGCTGGGATTGGCCGTGCCGCGGAGTAGTGCGGCGAGCAACCCACCGAGAACCTCGTCGATCGTGATGGCGAAACAGAAATGGTCGCGCCAGTCCCCGTCGATGTGGATGTAGCGACGGCGCAAGCCCTCGTAGCGCATGCCGAGCTTGCGAACAATCTGCAGCGACGCTTCGTTCTCGGGTCTGATGCAAACCTCCACTCGGTGAATCCCCAGAGTGGTGAACGCCCAATCCCCAACAAGTGCGACCGCGAGCGGGGTGATCCCCTTGCCCGCGAAGGATTCGGCGACCCAGTAACCGACGGCACCCGAGGCGAGCGAACCGAACGAGAGGCCGCTGAGCGTCACCTGCCCGACAACCTCGCCACGGTACTCGATGACAAACGGTGCGACCTGATCTTTTCGGGCCAACCGCAAAATTCCGCGAATCATGTCTCCGACGGGCGGCATCCCGTCAAAACCGGGGACGGTCGCCTCCCACTTCTCCAACCAGGAGCGATTCTCTTTCAGCAGCCGCGAGATTTTGCTCGCATCGCGCGGGCGAATCGACCGAACGGTGACATCACCGTGCGTGAGGGTCGGAACAAAAATCACTTGCGGCGGTGCGACTCGACGTCGAGCCACTGTTCGAGGAGTGGGCCGAGGTCTTCCCGCTGCAGAGCGAGTCGAACGATCGCCTTGATGTAATCGAGTTTGTCGCCGGTGTCGTATCGACGTCCTCGGAAAATGTAACCGTACACACCACCGGCGATGTTGTTCGTCGCCATGTGACGAAGCGCATCGGTCAACTGAATTTCGTTGCCCTTGCCGGGGAGAGTCTGGTCGAGAACCTCGAAAATGTCGGGTTTCAAAACATAGCGGCCAATGATCGCCAGGTTGGAGGGCGCGTCTTCGGGCGCGGGCTTCTCCACCAGGTCGAGGATGCGAACGAGGTCACCTTCGCCAACCGATTCGACGGTTGCAATCCCGTAGTGGTCTGTCAAATCCTTGGGAATCTCCATGAGGGCAATCACCGACGCATCGTGCTTTTTGTGAGCGGCAATCATCGGACCGAGTACGTTGTCGCGCTCGTCAATGAGGTCATCCCCGAGAAGAACAGCGAAGGGGTTATCCCCGACGTGCATCTGCGCTCGAAGCACCGCGTGGCCGAGCCCTCGCGGTGCGCCCTGGCGAACGTAGTGCATATCGGCCAAGTCCGCGGGTTGAGTCACCGTGAGAAGTTTGGTCTGATCACCTTTGAGTTCCAGCGCGGACTCAAGTTCGGGAACGCTATCGAAGTGGTTCTCCAACGCGTTCTTGTTGCGACCGGTGATCATGAGCACATCAGTCAAACCGTTCTGCACCGCTTCTTCGACGACATATTGAATGGCCGGCTTGTCCACGACGGGCAGCATCTCTTTCGGCATCGCCTTTGTAGCGGGCAAGAATCGCGTGCCCAAACCGGCAGCTGGGATGACCGCTTTGGTCAGTCGTGTCGTCATGAGTCAAGGTTATCGCAGGGGCTCGTCAATAGGATGGGCTCATGCCGGCCGGTGACGTCAAGTCCGAACTTCGTGCGTTCGTTCGGCTGACGCGCGCCGCTCGCAGTGAAAATGAGCGGGCAGAAGCTCAGACCGAATTCACCGCCGCGCTGTCACACCTAATTGCCGAACACGGTTGGCGCAACATTGCCGCATTCATCCCCACCGCAACCGAGCCCCCCATCCTCGGCGCTCTCGCCGACATGTTGGCGCTGGGCCTCGAGGTCGCTGTTCCCTCGTCGACACCGGATGGCCGCCTCGACTGGATCCGCCTCGCGCCTGGATTCGAGGACACGTTGGCCGCCGACAGCATGGGAATGCCGATTCCGTCCGATGGAGAAGCGACCAGCGTCGACAACGCTGACGCCGTCTTCGTCCCCGCCGCAGCCGTTGATCGTGACGGCAATCGACTGGGCTGGGGCAAAGGCTTTTATGACCGATTTCTCGTGAATCTGAAACCGTCGGTGTTCGTCGTCGCCATCGTGTTTGACGCTGACGTCCTGGTTGACATCCCCACTGAAGCCCACGACATCAGTGTTGACGCCATCGTCACGGAACGAGACATCTACAACGTTCAGTAGTGGGGCGGTTTGTCCTGCTTGAGCCGGTCGTCGTTTTCCGTGGATTCGTGACGTTCCGGTTCGGGAGACGGCTTCGGGTCGGTTCCGTCCGGCGACGGTCGCTGGACCCTGCGCTTACGCGGGGGCTTGTCCGCCACCGAGTGCCTTGACAATCCGGTCAGCGACGATGTCCGGGCTGAGGAACAACTGAAGCTCATGAACTCGCGCGTACTTCCAGCCACAGCGCTCCAACACCGCGGGTCGGATTCTCAACCCGTCCCGCAGGTTCAGGGTGAGGAGCTTGTCATCGATATCGATCGCGATGCACGCATCGCCGACGCGCGCCGCCAGTGGAATCCCCGGAACATCCGCGATGAGCACTGCACCGCGCTGTTCGAGGCGACGACCGAGGTCGTCGAGCAGCGGATGGTTCGCTCGCGTTGGGGGCACGTACGACAAGGTGTCATCGATGAATTCACCGAGCAAATTCGCGCCATCCGACATGCGCTCTTCACGCAACTCTGCCGTGGTCAGTGACGAGATGACCGTCAGGTGGTGGTTGGCGCGGGTCACGGCGACCGCAACGAGCCGTTTGCCGTCGTCCGTTGAGAGAGCGCCGAGGTCGCTGAGGACACGACCGTGGGGGCTACGACCGAAGCCGAGCGAAAAGATGACCCGGTCGCGGGTGACGGCCGAGGCCTGTTGCAGAGTAATCACGACGAACGGTTCGTCCTCGTGGCGGGCGAAGAAGTCCTGCAAGGTTCTGTTCGCGGGCAAGACACTCTGAATCGAATCGTGGATTCGGTCAACGGTGACGGTCGATGCGCTGACAACCATGAGTGACTCTTCGGGGTGCAGCGTGGCGTGTTCGATGACGTTTGCGACGACGGCATCCAACTCGACCTGCGCAGCCTCGATGCGACCGGTGCGTTCGTCAAGCGGCGCCGACCCATCGACGCCGATGAACGTCAGCCCCGACTGGCCGAGGCTAGCCTCGGCGAGGGGCCACGACGAAAGACCGTTGGAATAGAGGTGGGTGGAAATCTGCGAGGCCAACGCAGTGCCAAGGGGTCGGTATGACTTAGTCAGGGTGTGCGTGGGCACGTGTTGAGCGAGTTTGGCGAGGACCGACGGCACTGTGGACGCGGGCGGAAGGGTGTCCGTCGGGGTAATGACGAACGGGGTCGGTCGATCAACGATGGGGTCGCCGAACGCGACGATCTGGCCGCCTCGGGCGATGGCGGGGGCTGCTTCAGCCTCGGAGAGTGCCGCCGCGTCAACAAGAATGACAACATCGAACTCCTGGTGCGGCGCCAACCGTGAGACGTCATACGGCGACACAACCCAGACGGGAGCAACGATGTCCAGCAGAGCGGGAGCGACGTCGCGCAGGTGCGACGCGGTCGCGCTCCCGGCCTTCAGCGCAACCTTGAGTGCTTGCGCCTGGTCGGGGAAATCACGCAAGGCAATGCGCCAGGATTCGGCCAACGTGTGCGCAAGTTTATGGCTGTTGCCCGTCACGTGCGCCTGGTCAACCAGTCGGTAATCGTTTTCGAGTCGGTCGAGCACGGTGGTATCGGCGCCGAGCAGCTGCCGGCGCTCGGCGATGATTGCTTCCAAAACTCCGCGCCACCAGGCGAGGGTCAGTTCCGACTTGATAATCTCGCGTGTGACGATTCGGCCGGCAAAGGAATTAAGCAGCGGTTCCAGTCCGCGCGCGCGAATCGCCTCTCCGCGCTCGCTGCGCTCATGAATCGTTTCGATGCTCGCGGAGTCGCTCGCCAAATCACGGATAAAACCAATGAGGTCGGCTCGCGGCGCGGTGTCTAGGCGACGGTCGAATACACGCGACAGGGTTTCGATATCGTCGCCTACCTGGGCAATCGCTTCGGCGAGTTGGGCAAGCCCAGCAGGGACGGAAGGTCGGTAGGCAGCGGCCACCAACTTGTTCCACAGCGTTCGCTGTTCCGCGGCTCGAGAAAGCGCGTCAAACATATCGGGGACGTGTGCGCCGGGGCGGAGGCACTCCTTGGCGAGTTTCTTGAGTCGGCGGCGCGTGACGGCGGGAGTTCGGTTTTCGGGGTTCTTCGGACCATACGCCTCGACCAGATCGCCAATGGATCGGTCAAACAGTTCCGGCGTGAATTTGTCGAGAGTTTTGGCGAGACCCTGGAAAAGGTCGAGGCGAACGCGCACATCGGCGAACGTCAATCCGGCACCCAACGGAGTAGGCCCCAGCACCTCGTTGACGATGGTGTCGAGAGCCGCGAGAGCAGGAGAATCGAGTCGGCGCGCAGCCTGTAGAGCCAGGGAAGCGTGGTCGGCGGTCGCGAACTGTGCAGTGAGCCAGGGTGAGTTACCCGACTTCGTGTCGAATTGGCCAAGTTGAGCGATTGCGAGGAGCGCGTCGATGGTCTCGGACATCGAGTGAGTCAGCGCGACCACACTTGCGGTGTCCAACGTGACCTCGTTCGTCGCGTCCGCATCATGTGCGAGTCGGGCGAGTTCTCGGAGGGCATCCAGCACGCTGACACCGAAGCGCGCATCGGGTTCGGCCAGAGCGGATCGGTATTCGCGAAGAATCGTGCGCATCCTCAGGAGCGCGCTGTCGACATCGGAGGTGTTGGGGGTCGGTGTCTTTTCGATGCGGGAAATGCTGCGGATGAGGTCGAATGTGAGACTCGAGGGACTGACGCCGATACCGTCGAGCCCGATCCCACGCAAACGACGCCGCACCGCGTCGAGCCGGGCCCGGCGAGGCCCGACAACCAATACGCTCTTGCCGGCCCTCATCAACTCCCCGAGAGCATTGACAACGGTTTGCGTCGCACCGGCGCCGGACGGAGTCCCAACGACTATCGAGTTGCCCGCGACGATGTGGGCGATGATTCGTTCCTGTTCGGTATCGGCATCCAGCATGAGCGCGTCGGTGTCGAGACTGCGGGTGTCCGAATCCCCCGGGTCGACCGCGGCATGCGATTCGGTGATGATTCTCGTCGCATTCGCATTGCCCCCGAGTGCGTCGAGCAACGGGTGGTCGAGTACGCGGGCGGCACTGAGCATCTCGGACGCAACGTCGCTGAGGTTTGCGACAGCGAGCGTCGGTGACACCGTGGCCCCCTCGATGTGCGCGATCAAGCCACGGAGTCGGTCGAGGGCGCCGTTGGGGCGGAAGGAACCGTTGTCGTTGGTCAGCGCGACGAACGTTTGTTCATCGAGCGCCACGCCGAACTGGTAGGCCAATTCGCGCGCGAGTGCACGATTGAGTCGCAGTGAACCGGTGAGTTGGAGTTCGATGTCGTCACCTCGGCGGTGCATCGAAATTGGGCGCACGAGCATTGGCGCTTTGAATGATTCCGAACCGTTTGACCATTCGACTGTGCCAACGGCCAAGTAAACGGAATCGATTCCGCGGGCCGCCGCGAGTTCAACGTTTTTGTCGTTGATGCGGATTGCCGTGTTTCGCGCCCGATGAAGTGCGACGTCGTCACGAACGAGGTTGCGCAGGAAAGTCGGGGTGCCCGAGAAGAAGCGCGCAAGTCCACCCGGGTGACCGCTACTGAGTTCAATCGCGGCATGATCCGGGAAATGAAGGAGTGGGTTTATCCCACCGAGCTCGGACAGGGTTTTGCGCCACGCGTCCCAAACGGGTTCGGCGATGTTGGAAACAATCGTTTCCGATGATCCCGTCGTCAGACCGGCGGGGTCGACCATCGCGTCTGGTCGCGGGTTTTCACCGTCGGACCAGCGGTATTCCCCCGACCGAAGCATGGTTTCACGCTATCTCGCGCACAGTGTAAAACTCTGTAGCAACCCACCCCGTGAAGGAGCCGCCCGGCCGCGTAGAAAGGCACGAAAGCCGCGACCGGGCGGACAATTGGGTTACGAGACGGGCACCGTTCGAGTGACGGTGACGCCGTTCCCGAGTCGCGTCGAAGGGGTGATTGAGACCGTGTACTTCGTAGCCCCGCGGAGTCCCGTGAACGTTGCCGTCGTGCCAGTGACGACTTTGGAGATTGTCGCTCCGGTCGGACTGACGATCTTGACGGTGTAGCCGGTGATCGGCTTGCCACCGGTGAATGCCGGTGCTGTCCATGTCACCTTTGCCGTGGCATGGGCACGCGATACAGCAACGGCATTACGGACTCCAAGCGACTTCGTCCCCAGAACGTTCAGCTGAACTGCGCCGGTTGAGACTGCGCCGGTTCCCGCCAGTGCGTATCTGCCGGATGCGCTAGCACAGACTTTCAGTGTTGCCCGTCCTGCGGCATTCACCCGTGCCGAGAGTACGCGACCCCTACATTTTTGAGCGGCACCCGCCGGTGCAACTACCCGAACGGTCGCGGCCGACGATTCGGCGGTGACCGGAATGCTCACCAACTGGCCGACCGATGCGGTGGTCGTGTCGATTGTGGATTCGATCCATGGCATTTCCTCGAATTGGAAATCAGCGTCGGTACGACCTAACGGACCGGATAAACGTTGAATGAGGACTCCGTCGTTGTATTCGATATTCACCGTTGTCGAGTTGTCCGAATAACCAACCAGATACACCTCGCCGAATTCGTTCGTGATTCCGCTGGAGTTGACCGCGGGAGTGGCGAAGGTAACACCATCCACCGTTGCGTACTGGTCGAGTTCAGTGGATGTGACGGTTGCACCCATGACCGGCATCCCATTTGGCAGAGTGACACGGACCACGTGGTGAGATCGGCTGGGTTCGGCGGGAAATCGGACGGTCGGGGTGCGACCCGCTCCGAAGAGTGCGGTGGTGGAATAATTCGCCGTCGCCCCGCCAGGAAT
Organism: uncultured Microbacteriaceae bacterium; assembly: GCA_903940225.1. Lineage (GTDB taxonomy): Bacteria > Actinomycetota > Actinomycetes > Actinomycetales > Microbacteriaceae > MWH-TA3. The sequence goes on along the minus strand of CAJAKC010000009.1, from coordinate 15,885 downwards.
AAGTACACCGGTAAGGGTGAGGTTGACTTGGCCAGCCGGGGCGAGCGGGAAGGTGACAGACCCGTCTGATGTGAGACCGTAATCGACCGCTGACTGGAACGCCCCGTTCGACGTCACCCAGGTCACGCGGCCGCCAATGACCGGTGACCCATGCGAATCGGTGACAACGACACTTTGCGCGTTCATTCCCGATGTGCCAAAGAGGAGCGGTGCTGTCCACGACGAGACGCCCGCCGCATTTTCGGCCCGCACACGGATCTCAATCGCGGAAGCGACGGGGAGTCCCTGAATCGTTGCCGACGAGTCCGCAGCCGCTACGAGTGCGTCATTCCACGATTTGCCGTCGCTCGCCCATTGAATCCGGTAACCGGTGATGGGTTCGTCTTCGTCAGAGGATCGGGTCCAAGCGATGACAGCGCTCGTGCTGGTTCGAGAAATTTGGCGCAGAGTTGTCGGTCGCGCGGGCGGTGTGGTTGTCGACGCGGAGATCGTTCCTGACCACGGACCACGACCTGCTTCATTGACCGCGGCGACTTGCACCAAAATGGTGGAATTTGTCTCGAGCGTTGTGCTCGTCCATACCCGCATTGTCCCCCCTGAATCAACCACCCACGTGGCTCCGCGGTCAGTACTCCAGCGAATAGCGTGGCCAAGAACTGGAGTATCCGGGCTCGTCGCCGACCCCCACGTTACGGACGTCGTCGTGGCAGTGCGTGACGATTGCGCCAGACCGGACACGGTACTCGGAGCACTGTACGGGCGAACCGCCAATGCCCCGCCACCCGCTACTTCGAGGGGGACGGTCGTGATTCCCAGTCCCGTCGAAAACGCATGCGGGAATTCGCCCCAGCAATACACAACCGACGATACTCCGACGGCACAGGTGTAGGTGAGGTGATTCGGGGTCCACACCCGCTTATTGGTGCTGAGCGCGATTACGGGCTCAGGCAATCTAACCGAGGCATAACCGCCGAGACCACGATTGCCGTCCCCCAGTTCTCCGCGGTAATTTGAACCCGCAAAGCATTTGACGGCTCCCGTGGCAAGTAGAACGCAGGTTGGGCTGCCGGATCCGTGGACCATGTCAACGGCGCCCTGCCATTCGGCACGCTCCGCCCACGTCTTGTCGACCGTATTGAAGCACAAGACTTTTCGGTCTGCGGTGATTCCGCAACCGTTCCAGCTGGATCCGTGCCTCGTTGCGAGCTCGACGATCGGCGTCATCCCCGGGATAGACGTCCACTTGAAGTCGGCGTTGAGGCATTCGACGGTGTCGTCCCACAAGCGCGCGCATGAGCCTTCGTACTGCACGACACCGGTCTTGACAATTGTTGGTGACAAGAGGGGTTGCTCATTTCCTGCGTCGTCGCGGGACATCCCCCAACACCACAATCGACGGGCCGAGTCGAGGGCACAGTTTCGCTGGGAGTCGCTCGTTATCGACACAATCGTGCTGTCTGTAGGAACGGGCACCCTGAAATTCGCTATTGGACCGCCAGTCAAGCCCTGTCCGAGTTCACCGTGTCTGTTGTTCCATTCGCTCGAACAAATGACACCTACTGATCGGCTCAGGTAGCAGAGGCCCTCCATATCGATAATGTCGGAAGCCGCGTGACGCGTCGCTGCGCTGGGGGTCGGATAGTCGTAGTAGGTGACCGTCCGCACCGACTTGGTGTACGTGAAGCAACTCAAGGACTGGCCCGTGGCCGCGCCACACAGATCTTCGTTATTCGAGATAAGCGTCGACATTGAACCGTACACAGTCGCCGGACCGTCACCATTTGCGTTAGTCGCGAATACTCGGATATTGAAATCCGTATCGTTTTGCATTCCGCGCACAACCGCCGTTTGTGCGGTTGAAACGTCCTCGGCGGCACGAACCCATTCACCGCCGACTGCTCGAATCTCGATACCGTAGTCGGTTATCGGTGCACCCCCATCGGTCCATGGGGCTTCCCACGAAACGGTTACCGAGTTCACACCACGCGAAACCAAGGAAATCGACGGAATCGGCCCAGGGGCGGTTCCCGCCGCGGCCGCCGGGGCAGAACCGAGCCCGGTGGGAATCATGAGTACCGCGGCGACGATGAGCGTCCACGCGATTCGGGCGCGACGTGACCACGTCAGTTGAGTGTTTTTCTCCATGTCCGCAGGCTACGGCGGACCTCGGACATGTAATCGTGCCCGAGGAGCGTGACAACCCAGTGGGTTGTCACGTCTTAACCTGCCGGGAACGCTATAAAGCGGCGTAAGGGTGCCCTCGGAGCAGGGGAATCCTGTGGATTCCCCTGTCTGATTCAACAGAAACGCATTACAGCGGCGTAAGGGTGCCCTCGGAGGGACTCGAACCCCCAACCCTTTCCTTAGGACGGAACTGCTCTTCCATTGAGCTACGAAGGCGTGCACACCATTGTCGCACGGGCGACGGTTGGTGTGCGGGTGTCAGGCCGCGAGGTAGTCGCTCCAGGCGGGTACGTCTCGATCCAGCCCGCGCACGAGCCACGAGGTACCGTGTGGCTGTTTGGGTTTCACGCCGAGAGTCCACCCCATTTCGCGCAGGGTCCGGTCGGCTTTTTCGTTGTTGCATCGGACGCAGCAGGCGACGAGGTTTTCCCAACTGTCTGCACCGCCTCGCGATTTCGGCTGAACGTGGTCGATGGTGTTGGCGGCTTTGCCGCAATAGGCACAGCGGTTGTTGTCCCTGCGCAACACTCCGCGACGGGTCAGGGGGACTCCGTTTGTCATGGGCACCTTGACGTACCGAGTGAGGATGACGACGCTGGGGCGATCCCACAGTCCGCTGATTCCAAAGACGGGATGGTTCGCTTCGTGGCTGAGGATGGCGGCTTTGCCGGTCATGACGAGCACGATTGCGCGCCGATCGGACACGACGGCAAGCGGCTCATAGCCGGCGTTCAGGACGAGGGTTCTCATGGTGTTCCTTTCGTGCCCGCATGGAGTGTGGGCTGTCGGGTCGTGCCAAATCGACCGGTTCGTGAGCACAAAAAAGGCACTGTCTTAGTGACAGTGCCTCGACGTGGTGCGGCCGCGGGGCCGCGTCACGGTGCTCGGACATATCGGGTGTTCCCACGTGAATCCTCGGGTTGAGGTTACGCGGGAGCCGTCTATGACGTGAATGCTCCGGTGTGTGTTGGTCACCCGCTCAGACTAACCCCGTTCAGTGAACGGACCGTGTATTGGCGGAAAACTAAATTCCGAGACGAACGATGTAGTAGGACTCGGTCCAGATTGGCCGGATGCTCACGGAACCACCGGTGCGAGGCGAGTCAAGGATCATTCCGTTCCCTGCGTAGAAGCCGTTGTGCCCTGACATGATGACGAGGTCTCCGGGTTTTGCGTCTTTCAGGTGGATCGGCTTTCCGCGGGCGGCTTGCCCACTCACCGAGTGTGGGAGGGAGATTCCGAACTGCGCGTAGACGAACTGGATGTAGCCAGAGCAGTCAAAGCCGGCGGGAGATGACCCACCAAACCGATAAGGGATCCCAACGTATTTCTTCGCAACCGCGAATACGGCGGACAGGTCATAATCCGGGTACGCCGGGTTTTTGAGATAGTCGCCGACGGAGGGGCCGCTGTAGGACGGGTAGTTGATTGTCAGGCCTGCGCGAGCAGCCTGCGCGGCGGAGAGTGCCTTGAACGCGTCTTTGCTGACGACGGTGATTCCGTCGGCTGCAACTACGGTCAGGCCTTCGCGAGTGTTGTCGACAGTTTCCGGCCCCATCGCGAAAGCGGGAAAGGCAAATGCCCCGATTAGTGACGAGCCGATCGTGACGGTGCTCAATCGGCGAAAACCGTCGTTGCGTAGCGCACCCGCGAGTCGGCTAGTGACCCGACGAAGGCCTCGAGCAAGTCGTCGAGAGTTGGTTTTGAGAGCGAGCGCCGAACGGCGACCGAGATGGAACAAAACGTTTGCCAAGAGAAATCTCCTGAATCTGATGCGGTTCATGCGGCACGGTGGCGCCTGCGAACTACCTCTAGGGTACCAAAGCGCTCTCCGAGAAGCCAAAGCGAGGCCCCGCGCGTGGCGGTTTCTGGGGATATTCATGGGCTGTGGATGGCGACTAAAATGAGGTAATGAGCGACTTCCGACTGCCCGACGAGTTGGTTCCCGTCGACGGTCGATTTGGTTGTGGGCCGTCCAAGATCCGCGCCGAACAGGTCGCGCACCTTGTCAAGCACTCCCACCTCCTCGGCACCTCTCACCGGCAAAAGCCCGTCCGCGATCTCGTCGGCCGAGTTCGTAGCGGTCTTGCCGAGCTCTACCGACTGCCCGCAGGTTACGAAGTCGTCCTGGGCAACGGTGGCTCGACAGCGTTTTGGGATGCCGCGGCTTTTTCGTTGATTGAGCGGCGCAGTGCGCATCTGTCGTTCGGCGAATTTGGTCACAAATTTGTCACGGCAGCAGGGGCGCCCTGGTTGCAGTCCCCCGCGGTCGTCGTGGGTGAACCGGGAACCGTGTCGGCCTTCACCGGCGGAGAAGAGGCCGACGTGTTCGCCTTCCCCCACAACGAAACATCAACCGGTGCGATGGCCGCCGTTCGCCGCCAGGGTCCTCGCGACTCACTCACCGTGGTCGACGCGACGAGTGCCGCCGGTGGTGTGAACATCGACGTTAGCGAGACGGATGTTTACTATTTCGCGCCGCAGAAGAACTTTGCGTCCGATGGTGGCCTGTGGTTTGCGCTCATGTCCCCAGCGGCGATTGAGCGCATCGAACGTATTGCCGCTTCTGACCGATACATCCCAGAGTTCCTCAGCCTCAGCGTTGCCGTCGATAACTCTCGTCTTGACCAGACACTCAACACACCCGCCATCGCGACTCTCTTGCTGATGGAGGCGCAGATTCGGTGGATGCTGGACAGCGGTGGGCTCGCGTGGGCCGATGCGCGCACTCGCGAGTCGTCGGGGATGGTTTATTCGTGGGCGGAGAAACACCCGAACGCGACACCGTTCGTCACCAACCCCGATCACCGTTCACAGGTTGTTGCGACGATTGACTTTGACGACTCCGTCAACGCGGCGACGGTTTCGGCGATGCTTCGTGCAAATGGCATCGTCGACATCGACCCGTATCGCAAGCTGGGTCGTAACCAATTGCGCATCGCGACGTTTACCGCGGTTGAGCCGACCGATGTGTCGCGCCTGCTCGGCGCGATTGATGCGGCGATCGCTGCGCTTTAGTCTTTGTCGTCGATGACGACGAACGCGTCATCATCATCGTCGTCGTCCTCGTCCTCGTCCTCGTCGATGCTGTCGGCCTCATCGACGCCGTCCAACAGGTCGTCGTCGAAATCATCGTCATCGTCATCGTCATCGAGTTCGTCCTCGGCGACGATGATCACCTCTTCGGCCTCGATGCCCGCGGCAATCGACTCTTCGTATTCGCGAAGTCGATCAGCCCACGGCACCCAGTCAGGGGCGATCACCGCTTCCTCGCCGGCGACAAGCTCGGTTTCGAGGATTGTTGTGTTGTCACCATCGACGGCGAGCGAGACAACCCACACCCAGCCAACGTAGCCCGTCATCCGTGCGGAAAAGCGGAGCGTCGCAATGTTGTCGGTCTGCTCGCTCGACAGTAGGTCACCGATTGTGGAGACCGGCGTCATTTGCGCGAGCGCGTCACGCCCGGCAGCTTCTCTCGTGTTAAGCGTCAAAGTCATCCGCCACCTTCCGCAACACCGCTGCGATCTTTCGAGCGTGTGAACTTGCCGGGTAGTGGCCGCGGCGCAGGTCGTTGTTCGCCGAGTCGAGCAGGGTCACCAAGTCCTCGACAATGACGGCCATGTCGTCTGGATTGCGCCGACGGTTTTTCGCAATGGATTGCGGTGCGTCGAGAACGCTGACGCCGTGAGCCTGCAATCCGCGCTTTCCCTCTACAGTTCCGTACTCGACGCGGGAACCCGGTTGAACGGTTTCACCAGCGGGCAACGCCGACGCGTGCAAGAACACTTCGATGTCGTCATCACCCTGGATGAACCCGAAGCCCTTGTCGTCGTCGAAAAATTTCACTTTTCCGGTGGGCATGCCCATCTCCTCAAATTGATGACTCTCCATGAGGATACCCGTGGCGCGATAGAATTGTCGGATGCCCTCTGCCGTCCATGTCGCCAACCAGCTCAGCGAGCTAACACTGGCGAAGCTGACGGAACTTCTGCTCGCTCGTCCGTTCCAGTTGGGACGCCAACACGACTTGCACGACCTCGCCGACACTCTCCTTTCGGCGGAGTCAATCGCGCCGACACTGCGCGGCCTCTCGCGCCCATCACTAACGAGCCTGCACGCCAGCTCGGCGGATGTGACGTGTCGCGAACTGCTGCTGACCAAGGCTTCCGGTGACATCTACTCCGAGGTAGTCGCGCTGTTGCCAACGGTCACCGCGCATCCCGCACCCGCCGAACCCGCCATCGCGGTCACCGACTCGAGCACGATGTTGCACACAGTCGCCGCCATGCGTGATCTGCTCGCGTGGATTGTCGACGAACCGTTACCGATGTCGGCAACCGGCGGCATCCTTCGGGCGGAGGAAAAGACGGTTTCCCAAAGCCTCGTTATCCCCCCGAGCGAAGCTCACACCGTCGTGTGGATGGTCGAGCGCGCAGGTTTTGCGCGCAACATCGATCGCCGTTTGCGGATTACGGTCAGCGGTGCCACGGCTCTCGACGACCTCGTCGGTCTTTGGGATGCCGCTGTCAACGCGGTGTTGGGTATGTTCCCCGCATCGATACTCGGCGAACTTCGCAGCGCGGGCCGTTTAGACCGCGAGTTCTGCGAGTGGGTGTGGCCGCTGCGTGACGCAACAGACACGTTAAAACTCGAGGACATTCATCACGCTGCCGAAATGCTCGGGCTCGTCGCCGGTTCCACCACCGATTGCGGGCGCGCGGTGCTCGCGCGCGACACGTCAGCGCTCGATGCAATTCGTGGCGAATCGTTCCCCGCGCTCTTGGATACCGTGTACGTCCTTGACGATCTCAGCATCATTGCGCCGGGGCCGATCTCGACTACGGCAGCCGAGGCACTCGATTCCGTCTCGACAGTCGAAACGCGCGGGCTTGCCGCCAAGCGGCGCCTCGACCCCGCTCGAATCCTCCGATCGATTGCCAACGGGTCGACCGTCGAGTCGCTGCTGGAGGTTCTCGCAGAACATTCGCTCACTCCTCTCACGTCGGCGATCACCTCCACCGTCAACGACATCGCCACGAACACTCGGTACGTCCTGCTCAACGGCACGGGCACGGACACCGCGGCGAAAGCGTCGCACCCGGAACTCGGCGAAATGCTCCTCACGGATCCGCGACTGCAGCGCCTCGCGCCCGTCGCGGTGGACTCGGTCAGCATTCTCTATGGGGCTTCCCGCGATCGAGTGGAAGCAACCCTGATCGAAGCGCGCTACACCGTCGTCGCTTCCGAGCGGGATTCCTCCCTCGCTGACGCGGTGCCCCGCTCGCCCGTCATCGACCTGGCCGAGACCTTGTTCGAGATCGGGCTCGGCTCTTCCCACCTCGAGCGCGCTCTCATGGTTGCCGGCAAGACAAAAACGAAAGTGACCCTCGTGATCGAAACAGGAACCGGTCCGCGCACCATCACCCTCGAACCGCGGCAAGTCGCGAACGGCCGCGTGCGCGGACTCGACACCAGCTCGGACGTCGAACGAACGCTGCCCATCTCGGCGATTCTCGACCTCAAGCCAGCAGGAGAGTAGCCATGAACGGACCCCTCATTGTCCAGAGCGACCGAACAGTTCTGCTCGAAGTCGGTCACCCCGACGCCACCGAGGCACGTCACGCTCTGGCGGTGTTTGCCGAACTGGAACGTGCCCCCGAACACATTCACACCTACCGAATCACGCGCCTGGGACTCTGGAACGCGCGTGCGGCAGGACACACGGCCGACGAGATGCTCGGAACTCTTGAAACGTACTCGAAGTTCCCCGTGCCCGCGGTTGTCGCCACCGACATCGCCGACACCGTCGCCCGATACGGTCGCGTCATCATTGAACGGGACGACGAGGGGCTTTACCTCGAGGCAGAGACGCCCGCGATTCTCACCGAAGTAACCCGATCCTCAAAGCTCGAGCCTCTGCTCGGCGCACAGTCGGGCGAAACTATTGTGCGCCTTCACGACTGGGCTCGTGGAATCGTCAAACAAGAGTTGCTCTCGATCGGGTGGCCGGCCGAAGACCGCGCCGGATTCACCGAGGGCCAGCCACTCGCGGTCGATTTTGCCGGCACCGATTGGGAAATGCGCGGATACCAGCGCAAAGCGATTGACCTGTTTATTGATGCGGGCGCCGGGGTTGTTGTGCTGCCCTGTGGAGCAGGCAAGACCGTCGTCGGAATCGGCGCAATGGTCGCGTCCCAGGCGTCGACGCTTATCCTCGTGACCAACTCGGTTTCCGCGCGCCAGTGGCGTGACGAAATTCTCGCGCGCACCACGCTGACCGAAGACCAGATCGGTGAGTATTCGGGCGAGCGTAAAGAAATTCGTCCCGTCACCATCGCGACGTATCACATCCTCACCGCCAAGCGCGGGGGCGAGTTCGCGCACCTGCCGTTGCTCAACGCGAACGACTGGGGGCTCATCATCTACGACGAGGTCCACCTGTTGCCCGCTCCCGTCTTCAAGCTCACCGCCGACCTGCAGGCGCGTCGTCGCTTGGGGCTCACCGCCACTCTCGTTCGCGAGGACGGCAAAGAGGGAGACGTTTTCTCGCTGATCGGGCCGAAACGTTTCGATGCACCCTGGAAAGACATCGAGGCACAGGGGTTCATTGCGCCGGCCCGCTGCGTCGAGGTTCGCGTGTTGCTCGAATCGGATGAACGCATGGAGTACGCCGTTGCGGGCGATCGTCAGCGCTATCGCATCGCGGCGACGAGCCCGACGAAACAGCGGGTTGTTCGTCGCTTGATTGAGCAGCACCCCGACGACCAGATTCTGGTCATCGCCCAGTACCTTGACCAGATTGACGAGGTCAGGGAACAGTTTGGGCTGCCGACAATCACGGGCGCGACCCCGGTTGACGAGCGCGAAGTGCTCTACGACAAATTTCGCAAGGGCATCATCAAAGTACTCGTGGTTTCGAAGGTTGCCAATTTCTCGGTCGACCTGCCCGACGCATCGGTCGCCATCCAGATTTCGGGTTCGTTCGGGTCGCGCCAAGAGGAAGCACAACGACTGGGACGAATTCTGCGGCCGAAGTCGGACGGTCGTACTGCTGTTTTTTACACGGTGGTCGCGCGCGACACCGTCGAACAGGATTTCGCCCAGAACCGGCAACGGTTTTTGACAGAACAGGGTTACGCCTATGAAATCGTGGACGAGTCGGTCGTTTAGGCCCCCACAGCACCGCGCCGCGGTGAGTTGTGAACACCATTCGACGCATTAGCACGTGGCCGACGCTAAGGACGGCACACTACCGTCATGACCAACTTCCACGTCGACTCCAGCGCACTCGACAGCGCAACCGTTCAGATCGGTTCAACGATTGACCGTCTGACAGCCGACATCGCCACGATGGGGGCTCAATTGCGGGCGCTCGAGGGATCGTGGAGTGGACCAGCTGCGCTGGCCTTCGCCCACCTCATGAACGACTGGACCGGCGCGAGCCTGCGTCTCACCGAATCGCTCGGTGCGATCGGGACGGCGCTGCGTCAGATCCACTCCCACTATCTCGAGACGGAAGCGACCAACGTTAGGTTGCTCAGCGGTTAAACGACAGTCGGGGTGACCCGAAGGCCACCCCGACTGACTGAATCGATGGACTAGAAGCCCATGCCACCCGAGGGGTCACCGGCGGGCATCGGCGATGCGGGCTCCTGCTTTTCGGCGATGACGACCTCGGTCGTGAGGAACAGACCGGCGATCGATGCCGCGTTCAGCAGCGCCGAGCGAGTCACCTTGACCGGGTCGGAGATTCCCGCCGCCAGCATGTCGACGTACTCACCCGTTGCGGCGTTGAGTCCCTGGCCGACGGGCAATAGGCGCACGGCGTTGGCAACAACACCCGGCTCGTGTCCGGCGTTAAGCGCGATCTGCTTCAGCGGGGCTTCGATGGCGATGCGAATGATGTTCGCAGCGGTCAGTTCGTCACCCTTGAGCTTGAGCGAGTCGAGCACGTGAGCAGCCTGAATGAGCGCAACGCCACCACCGGCGACGATTCCCTCTTCAACGGCGGCCTTCGCGTTACGAATGGCGTCCTCGATGCGGTGCTTGCGCTCCTTGAGCTCAACCTCGGTTGCGGCACCCGCCTTGATGACGGCGACTCCGCCGGCGAGTTTCGCGAGACGCTCCTGGAGCTTTTCGCGGTCGTAGTCCGAATCGGTGTTGTCAATTTCCTGACGGATCTGCTTGACGCGACCGGCAACGGCCTCTTTCGTTCCGCCGCCTTCGATAATTGTCGTTTCATCCTTGCTGATGACAATCTTGCGGGCAGTTCCGAGCATGTCGAGAGTCACGTTGTCGAGCTTGAGGCCGACCTCTTCCGAGATGACCTGTCCGCCCGTGAGAATCGCGATGTCCTGGAGCATTGCCTTACGACGGTCACCGAAGCCCGGAGCCTTGACGGCAGCGGACTTGAAGATGCCACGGATCTTGTTGACGACCAGAGTTGCGAGTGCGTCTCCGTCAACGTCCTCGGCCACGATCAGCAACTGCTTGCCCGTCTGCGCAACCTGCTCGATGACGGGGAGTAGGTCCTTGATGGACGAGATCTTCGAGTTGACGATGAGAACGTAGGGGTTTTCGAAAACCGCCTCCATGCGCTCGGTGTCGGTGATGAAGTACGCGGACAGGAAACCCTTGTCGAAACGCATTCCCTCGGTCACTTCGAGCGTGGTTCCGAACGCGTTCGACTCCTCGACGGTGACGACGCCTTCCTTGCCGACCTTGTCGATGGCTTCGGCGATAAGCGCGCCGATCTCGGGGTCAGCGGCGGAAATCGACGCGGTGGCGGCGATTTCTTCCTTGGTCTCAACGTCTTTTGCGTTCTTGAGGAGCTGTTCGCAAATCGCGGCAACAGCCTTGTCGATTCCGCGACGCAACCCGATGGGGTCGGCGCCGGCGGCGACGTTGCGAAGTCCCTCGCGAACGATTGCCTGGGCGAGAACGACCGATGTGGTGGTTCCGTCACCGGCAACGTCGTCCGTCTTCTTGGCAACTTCCTTGACGAGCTCGGCACCAATCTTTTCAAAGGGGTCTTCGAGTTCGATTTCTTTAGCGATGGAAACGCCATCGTTGGTGATGGTGGGGGCGCCCCACTTCTTTTCGAGGACGACGTTACGACCGCGGGGTCCCAGCGTCACCTTGACCGCGTCGGCCAGGATGTTGAGGCCGCGCTCGAGACCGCGTCGGGCCTCTTCGTTGAATGCAATTATCTTTGCCATGGTTTTCGTCCCTCCCGGACGTCACTAAGGTTCTGGCACTCCACTGTCGAGAGTGCTAATGCTAATTCTGGCACTCCCCCACGGAGAGTGCAAATTCCATCGACAGGAATTACTTCGCTTTCGCGTCAGTCCAGAACTTTCCGGAGGTCGGGACGAGCTCGATCCACGTGTTTCCCGGTGCAAGTTTCACGATATTTCCGTCTTGGAACGTGAACACGGTGAACGAGTTCCTATCCTTCTTAGTCCACTTCACCTTGAACGTTTTCCCGCCGGTAGAGATGTGCGCTGTACCTTTGCCGACAACTACCGCCTTCGGGACGTAACCGTACTCGCGGGACGTTTTGACCACCTGTGCAATCACATTGGTAGCCGTCAAGACGTCACCGTTTTCGTCGGTGTCCCACTCACCACCCGCCTGACGCCTCTTGTACAAACCGAGTTCGGAATCCCAGACCCACGACGGTTCGTTGTAGTAAGAGAATCGTGCGTGGAGAACTTCACGCATCGCGCCAAACTGGACGGCGGTGGGCATCTCACCCGCCGCCGCAAAGGTGAACGCCTGGTCCGGTGCGACGAGCTTCGATTTGGCCTTGATGACCTTCGCGGCACGCACGATGACGTTGTGTGGCGCTTCACGCTTATCCGTGCGAAACATGTACTTCTTTGTCGTGGCAAGTCCGTGCATGAAATTCTCAACCTGGGTATCGCGCATCATAAAGATGAACTTCCGCTTTCCGCCCGAATAGGTGATGATCCCCTTGAAGGGACTTGCAATGTCCGGGTCCATAGGGCGGATGGACCGGACCGGACCGATTTCTTTGGGTATGTCAGAATGCCAAACTGCCACGTACCGACTCAATCCGCCCTCAACGAGTTCCTCAAACACGATGTCGGTGTGATTGAGCCCGAACTGCGGTCTCGCGTCCGGGTGGTTATCGATCTTGGCCATGAACGTTCCGTTCGACAGCGTGCCGGCCACGAACTCTTCACCGGTCAGGGGCGCTGCCTCGACCGGCGTCGGAGTTGGAGTCGGTGTAACACTCACGGTTGCGGTCGGAGTGGGTTCGACCGGGACTGCGGCGCAACCCGCCAGCGCAGTAAGCGCAACGAGGGCCCAGGTGATTCGCACGGTGAATGTCATGTTGGCTACTTGAGGAAGTCTGCGCCGAGAACCACATAGACACGTGCACCGAAGTAATCGTCGCTCTGTTGAAGTACGTCGATACCCAAAGAACTTCCAATAGACCGAGCCAGTTGCTCATCCAGCGAATACCGATAGGCAATCACACTCTTGGCGACAGTGTCATCGGCAGCGTCGGCAATGGTTGCTTGTGGCCAGTTCTGTGTCGTCAGCATTGCTGCGACATCCGCCGCCAGGGTCGGGGAGGTTGTGCCGTTGAGAATGGTGATGGTGGTCGCCTTGAACTGTTGCTCCGTCAATTTCGTCGGATCGAGCAACGCGATTGTCGGGGTGGGTGTGGGTGTCGGAGTTTGTCCGATAGCAGTGAAGTCGGGGATTTCAAAGTTAAGGCGGGCGTCGATGACCGTGATTCCGGCAAGCGCCACAACGATCACCGCGCTCGTCGCCGCGACAACAGTAACGACTTTGACCCACCAGGGCTTGCGACGAACCGTTGTGCGGTGAGCGCCACGGGGAACCGAACTCGAATCTCGGTCATCGAATCGGTCTTGGGGGTACTTTCTCACGTGGTAGTTCTCACTCTCGCCGACTGCGCTGGTTTGCGGAATCCCGAGACTCATCAAATGTACGGACGAGGACCGGGTCATACCGCCTCGCGGCGGCACTCTCCATTATCGCGTACAGGCGCTGGTAGTAGCGAACCAGTGGCAACCCCCAGTGTGTGCGTACGAGCGACTCCTTTGAGCGCAGGGCGCCCCAATGCACCCGTTCGAACTCGATCAAGTCCATGTCATCCGGACTAAGCCCTGCTGTGTTGAGAACTATCGCCGAGCGTCCCAGCGGGTCGACTTCGGCGATCGGCTCACCGTCGAGCGTCAAAAGGTAATCACCCTCTAGGCCTCGTTTGTTAGCTGCCGCGGCCAGTCCCGCCAGGACGTTTCGACCATCGAGCGAAATCCACCGAACCGTCGCACGACGGCAGTATTTCTGAAATTCTGCGCGTCGCGCAGGATCAAGGTAAACGAGCACAGCCGGCGACCACACAACGACGGTCGCTTTCGGCGCCGCCTTTCGCGCGCGCGCCACCGCGGCGCGAAGCTGATCCAGCGCGTCGCCCACCGTCAAGAGCAGGTCAACATCAGCAACGATGTCGGCCGCATTGCGCACTGTGTCGAGTCGGTCGGTTTGCTCCGGCCACACCAGCGCCTCGAGCCATTCCCGGTCAGCCGAGCTCGCCACTCGAAGCGGGGATAGATCAATCCCCTCGCGGTAGACAATTAGCGGAATGGTTGGGGGGTTCGCGCCCCACCCCGCAACCTTGGCTGCCAGTGTCACCGTCGATGGTCCCGATGGCGGATCGGCGACTATTCGGCGACCGCGTGCCGTCCACGCATACGAATATCGATCGGGGATGAGCGTCAGACCAGCGGAAGCCCCCACTTCGATCAGGGCGATTGGTCCCTGAATTCTGTTGAGCGCGATCAGCAGCGGTGAACAACGCCGCGGATCGTTGGTTTGCGTTGCGCGCTCTTTAGCCAGCACGGCGATGCGCGGCCACAACTTCACGAAATCGGGTCGCACGGTGGCAAACGGTCGCAGCGGCACGCCGGCTACGCGCGCGCACGTCAGCAACAAAACCGGTTGGCGCTTGGCGACCGGCAAACGAATGATTTTGGCGAGAAGTTCATCATCCTCGGCAAGGGCGAGCGCCCACTCGCGGTAACGTTGCGACTCGCGCCCTTCGGCGTCCGCGAAGCGACGGAACCAGTCGGCGGCTCGGTCGCGTTCGCTTAGTGCCATGTTTGCGAGTTTAATGGTGTGCATGACAGAGAAACCCGGTCAGCGCACCGAAGCGGAGTGGCGTGAAGCGCTCTCCCCCGAACAATTTCACATTCTCCGTGAGGCGGGAACCGAGCGTCCGTGGACGGGCGAGCTACTCGAGGAGGACCGCGCCGGTCTTTACACCTGTGGTGGCTGTGGTGCAGAGCTCTTCACCGCCGGCACAAAATTCGATAGCCACTGCGGCTGGCCGTCGTTCTACGAATCAATCAACCCCGAAGCCGTCACACTTCTCGAGGACAACTCGCTCGGTCAGACACGCACGGAGGTGCGATGTGCTTCCTGCGACGGGCACCTGGGTCACGTGTTCCCCGACGGTTTCGGCACACCGACAGGGCTGCGGTACTGCATGAACTCGCTGTCGTTGAAGTTCACGCCCGAGGCATAAAGAGAGCCGCCTGTGGGAATCGAACCCACGACCTTCTCATTACGAGTGAGACGCTCTACCGACTGAGCTAAGGCGGCGTGCCAAACGGCAACCGCACTAGATTAGCACGGTCGCCAAGGGGCAACGTGAGCGATTGTCCTCCCTAACTGGCCTTTCCAACCAACTTCTTGAGAGTGTTCAGTTGGGAGTTGACAGCTTTAACCTTCTTCAACATTTTTGATTCGCTAATGTCCCCCACAATATAATCCGCTGCCGCGTCCGAAGCTGCCGCTATCTTTTGATCGAGCGTTGCAAGCCCATCAATCCACGCTTCACCAATATTTGCCGGCGGATCGAGCGCTTCGAGCTGACCTAGATTGAACGAAAGTTCGAAGATGTTTCCCATTAATCGAATGAATTGTTGATTCTTAACACGCTTATTGAGATCTTTGACATCCTTCTTTGCGTCATCAATATTGCCATTTGCACTGAGTACGAAATACCCAAGGTCAAAAGATTCCTCCCCTGAGCTGGAATCGTTGGAGGTTGTTGGGGTTGGTGCTGGGGTTGGCACCGTCGTCGGGGTGACGTCAATCGTCGGGTCCGCCGTGGGTTGGTCCGTAACCGCAGGTTGCTGACTTTCGATTGGCGCACTGAGTGAGGAAAAATTCCCGGCCATCGGCAACGCAACTTGGGCCGCGAGGAGGGCGAAGAGGAAGGCGCCAGAAATAGCCCACGCAACTTTCTGATTTGCGGGTGCCCCCACGAGACCGTTGCCCTGTGCGTCTTTGGCTTTGTTGAAAGTGACCAAAACAAGATCAATGATCCACCAAATTCCAAAACCGCCCAACGTGAGTAGCTTCGCGATTCCAGATTTATTCTTTCCCAGGTAGAAATGATCCGCACCAAAGAAACCGAGGAAGGCTGACATCGCCCATGTGGTCCAGAAAGACTTGCCTTCGGGCATCCGGGAAACGGGCTGGCCTTTCGGGGCGGGCAGGTGAGTCGAATTCATGACCAAATCTCTCTATTTGGGTGATTGGACAATACTAGGGTTTACGCAATGACATAGCGAGAGACAAAACTGAGGTGAGCGCGCGATGGAGAATTCGACAACCCCTGGTTGGTATGCGGAC
>CAJAKC010000008.1 GCA_903940225.1 uncultured Microbacteriaceae bacterium | reverse complement strand
TGCTTGACCTGCGGCTGCGCAGGGCGCACCTCGGTTTCGCCATCCTCGTTCGGCGCGGAATAGGACAGCTGGGCGGGCGCCTGCGGAGCGTTGAGCCCCGGAGCCGACACGGCCTCGCCACCCGCGGCGGGAACGACCTGAACATCGAGGTTAAAGACGAAGCCGACCGCTTCTTCGCGAATCAGCCCCATCATCTGCTGGAACATCTGGAAACCCTCGCGCTGGTATTCGATGAGCGGATCGCGCTGTGCCATTGCACGCAGACCGATACCGTCCTTGAGGTAATCCATCTCGTAGAGGTGGTCGCGCCAGCGACGGTCGACGACCGAGAGCACAACACGTCGCTCCAATTCACGCATGGCGGTTTCACCCAGTGAGACCTCGCGAATTCCGTACTGAACCATCGCGTCACCGATGAGCTCACGGGCGACATCCGTCGACGAAATCTTGTCGGCGTATTCACCGAGGACGTCGTGAACCGAGATGGTCACGGGGAAGATCTGACGCACGTCGACCCACAACTGTTCGAGATCCCAGTCGTCGGAGTTGCGGCCGTTCGCGGTGTGTTGGTTCACGACCTCGGTGATCGACCGTTCGATGAACTGCGAAACACGTTCCTGAATCGAAGCGCCTTCGAGGATCTGGCGGCGGTCGCCATAGATTGCCTCGCGCTGGCGGTTCAGAACGTCGTCATACTTGAGCACATTCTTGCGGATTTCGGCGTTACGGCCCTCGACCTGCGACTGAGCGGAGCGAATCGCGCGCGACACAATCTTGGATTCGATGGCTAGGTCGTCATCACCCGTTCGGCGCATGATGGATTCAGCAGCACCCGCATTGAACAGGCGCATGAGGTCGTCTTGCAGAGACAGGTAGAAACGGCTCTCGCCGGGGTCACCCTGACGACCGGAACGACCGCGCAACTGGTTATCGATACGGCGCGATTCGTGGCGTTCGGTTCCCAAAACATATAGCCCACCGGCCTTGACAACCTTTTGGGCTTCCGTCGCAACCTGTGCTTTGGTCGCCTTGAACACCTCGTCCCACTTCGCTTCGTATTCGTCGGGGGTGTCGTTGGGGTTGAGACCCATTTCGTGAAGTTTGTGAACGGCCATGAATTCGGCGTTCCCGCCGAGCATGATGTCGGTTCCACGACCAGCCATGTTCGTCGCAACCGTGACGGCGCCCAGTCGACCTGCTTCGGCGACGATTCCGGCCTCACGGGCGTGGTTCTTGGCGTTGAGGACCTCGTGCCGGATGCCCTTCTGAGCGAGCAGTTTCGAGAGCATCTCGGACTTTTCGACCGACACGGTACCGACAAGAACCGGCTGACCCTTCGCGTGACGCACGGCAATGTCTTCGACGACCTGGCGGAACTTCGCCTCTTGCGTGCGATAGACGAGGTCGGACTTGTCCAGCCTGACCATCGGCATATTGGTCGGAATGGGAACAACACCAATCTTGTAGGTCGAGGCGAACTCTGCGGCTTCCGTTTCGGCGGTTCCCGTCATTCCCGAAAGCTTTTCGTACAAGCGGAAATAGTTCTGCAGAGTCACCGTGGCGAGAGTCTGGTTTTCGGCCTTGACCTCGACACCTTCCTTCGCTTCGATCGCCTGGTGAATTCCCTCGTTGTATCGACGACCGGCGAGGATTCGACCGGTGTGCTCGTCAACGATGAGTACTTCACCGTTCATGACGACGTAGTCCTTGTCCTTGCGGAACAGTTCCTTCGCCTTGATCGAGTTGTTGAGGAACGAAATCAGGGGTGTGTTTGCCGACTCGTAGAGGTTGTCAATTCCGAGGTAGTCCTCAACCTTTTCGATTCCCGACTCGAGCACACCAATCGTGCGCTTTTTCTCGTCGACTTCGTAGTCTTCGCCCGCAACCAGCTTCTGGACAATCTTCGAAAACTCGGTAAACCAACGGTTTGCTTCAGCGGAACCCGGCCCCGAAATGATGAGCGGGGTGCGTGCCTCATCGATGAGGATCGAGTCGACCTCGTCAACGATGGTGAAGAAGTGCCCGCGCTGGACCATGTCCTGGCGCTGCCACGCCATGTTGTCGCGCAGATAATCGAAACCAAACTCGTTGTTTGTGCCATAGGTGATGTCGGCCAAGTACTGCTGGCGGCGCACCTCCGGGGATTGGTTCGACAGGATGCACCCGGTCGACATTCCCAGGGCGCGGAAGACGCGGCCCATCAATTCAGACTGGTACGAGGCGAGGTAGTCGTTGACGGTAACGATGTGCACACCGCGCGAGGGAATCGCATTGAGGTAGGCGGCGAGAGTCGCCACCAGCGTCTTACCTTCACCCGTCTTCATTTCGGCGATATTTCCGAGGTGGAGCGCGGCGCCACCCATCAGCTGAACGTCATAGTGGCGCATACCGAGGGTTCGCTTAGCGGCCTCGCGGACGGCGGCGAAGGCCTCGGGAAGCAGCTCATCGAGCGATTCACCGTTGGCGTACCGCTCGCGGAATTCGACCGTCTCCGCGCGCAGTTCGTCGTCGGTCAGGTCGGTGAACGCGGCTTCAATCGCATTGATCGCCTGCGCATAACTCTTGAGTTTGCGCAAAATAGCGCCTTCGCCGACGCGCAGAACTCGCTCGAGAAGATTGGCCACTCGGAACTCCGTTTCACCCGGCCGACGCTCACGGAAGACGCGACGGCATACGCACTATCTTACGGCGAACACGCGCCGGGGGCTCTCGGTCTTACCGAAACTAGGTGCAAATGCTGTGCGGAGCACCCCGAGAGGGCACGACCGCGAGCACGACTATGGCGACCACCTCGCAGTTAACGGAGGAAAGTGCGCCGATTGCCGCCCGCATCGACGCGCCCGTGGTCAGGACGTCATCGACAAGGATTACCCGGGACACGCGAGGCTGACGCGCAGTCATGGTGCGCTGACGCGTGCGCTCGGCTGCGCTTCTGCCTTGTTGAGTTCCCGCGTCGCGCAACCGTAGGACCTTCAGAACGGGCCGACCCAGCATGCGGGCAATCATGGGCGCCAGCCCGTAGCCTCGTCGCCGAAAGCCCGCTCGAGACGGCGGAATGGGAACAGCGGGTTGTGGCGGAAGGCTGGCCGTCAGGTTCCGTACCTCGGGCGCGACGGTTCGAAGAACAGCGCGGGACCGAAAGTTTTTCGCCGCCCTGATGACGTCACGCAGAGTCCCCGTGTACCAACCCAGTGCGTAAACGGGAACCCCGTCGAGTACGAGGCGTGGCCGTTCCCCTTCGGCCACCCCTGACCGACACGTCGAGCAGAGATGTGCGCCGGGTGTGCGGCAAACGACGCAGGTTGAATCGAGGATGACCGACGCCCACACGCACACAGCCTGTCGGTTTACGGCCGCTCAGGAGAGACGCTGCGCTGGATTCTGTGGAGAAGGGCCGCTAGTGCTGCGTTGCTAGGAAATCTGCGGTCAAACCGATGGATTGCCACCCACCGGCGCGCGGCTGCCAGAGTTCTCCGTCTCTGCTTCGAACCACAAGCTCGGAACGTCCATTGCCGCCGACTATCGCGGCAGGCGCTTTCGGCTGACCGATTGACGTCGTAATCCCCCCGACCGAAGCGAGCTCAACGGCATATGCCGACACGGTGCGGGTGATAACGGCGACGTTGAGAGCATCCGCCCAGGCAATGTCAATAATCGACGCACCCTCGATCGGAAGGCGATGGAAACCGCTGACTGCGGTGATTCGGCCTTCGGAGTCACGGCCGATAGACGCGACATAGAGTCGCGGTCCCGCCGTTGACTCGACTGCGACGGCAAGTCGCGCATCCTCGCGCGCCACTTCCAGGGAAACGATGCGTCCCTTCGAACCCCAGGGGCCTTCGATGCGGTTCGATGACCCCAACCCGAAGACGCGGATGACGGCAGGGTTATCGGGCGACACCCACCACACGGAATCATCACCGTCTATCTGCGGTTCCACCAACGACGGGGTGTTCGAGACTCGCAACGTCGACTCACCCACGTAGTACACGCTCGATGCGGTTCCGACCGCCGCGACTCCCGAGTCGTCAAACGACACCGAGAGCGGGGCAAGCTCAACGATCCGGTCGGAAAGGCGACCAATCGGGTCGACTCGTCCACCCACGGCATAACCAAACTCCCCGTCCCTGAAGACCAACGCGTTTTCATTGACGAGAGGGTTGAGGGCCGCCGCGGACGTCAGTGTTGGGGCGATCGACAAAATCGATCGGTCCACCGTGAGTGCAACGGACGAAATGCCGGGAATGGCCTGAAGGCTGGCGGACATCTGCGACAACATTGCGCGCTGATCGTCGGTTGACGCATCGATTACCTCCCGAGACACATCGACGATTGCGCGACCGTCCGCGATTTCCACCGGTGAAGCGACGAGCGTCGCCGTTGCGGGGAAAACGGTCGTGGCATACGGTAGGAATTCGCTGGGGCCCGCGATCACCGCTCGCGCGACCTCGGTCGCAGGGTCTCCCGCTCTCGGGAAATAACGCAAATCAGGCACGAATTGCGTTCGAGACTGATTGTAGAAATAGACCGCGTACGGTCGATAGACCGATTCGAACGTCGTCGCACTGACGAAAACGGCGTCCGGTGCCTGCAGGATTCGCCACTCCCCGTCTACCTGGTCGAACTGGAAGGTGAAGCTCTGCGACGCACCCGCATCTTCCGGTGCATAAAACCCTCCGCGCGTCACGCGAGCGTCGACGGTCGTCGAGAAGGAAAGTTCCTCTTCACCAACAGACGAAACGGACGACCCCCCACCCCGCACAATCGACTCTTGCAGGGGGTTCCATTCGGCGGCAAAGTCATCCGTCAGGAACATTCGTGCGACGCGGTAGTTGTCTTGAGCGGCAGCCCCCGCGGCGAGAAAACCTTCAAGAATTTCTTGCTGTGTCGCCCCTGCAACCGGGCCGGACGCAAGGAACTGAACCTGTGTGTCGACCGGGGTCTCGAGCGGGCCACCGAGTTGAACGGAACCACTGGTGGGGAGGTTTGTGCACCCCCCCAGAGCGAGAAGCAAGAGGGCGAGTAGTGCCTTACGCATCCAAAGCCTCCTCACTGGGTGGAAGTCCGACCGGCGAGACCGCGTCTCGGACGCCTGCACGCGGAATCGTCAACCGGAAACAAGCACCGGCTCCTGGCTCTGCCCAAACATCAATTGTCCCACCGTGGAGTGTGGCATCCCCCTGTGCGATAGCGAGTCCGAGGCCCGTTCCGCCCGTCCGGCGTTCACGCGCGGGATCCGCGCGCCAGAAGCGGTCGAACACGCGCGCGACCTGCTCATCGGTCATTCCTACTCCGTGGTCGCGAACCGCAATTCCGACAGCACTCGACGATGAATCGACCCAGACGTCTATCGGGTTTCCCTCACCGTGATCGATTGCGTTAGCCAGAAAGTTTTGCAGAATGCGGCGAATGCGACGGGGGTCGAGTTCAACTTCAGAGTGACCGCCGGGAGCGTGAAGTCGAACCACCGACCCGCGGTCTTTTGCCAAAGCAGCAACGTCCTCGATACTCGATGCCGCAAGAGACGCAGGCGCCACAAGGGCCATCTCCAATTCGGCTGCACCCGCATCGAAACGTGAAAGTTCGAGGAGCTCTGCCAACGTCACCTCAAATTTTTCAAGCTGTTGATGCAAAATCTCGGCAGCGCGAGCGGTGTCGGCATCGAACTGGTCGCGCCGATTGAAAATCATGTTGCCGGCGAGTTTTATCGAGGTCAGCGGAGTTCGCAGTTCATGACTCACATCCGACACAAACTGCTGTTGCAGGGTCGACAGCGTTGCTAGTCGCGTGATCTGCCCGGAGATTGCCTCCGCCATCCGATTGAATGACGTTGCCAACGTTGCGGTGATGTCCTCACCCTCTACTTCGATGCGCTCGTCGAGATTTCCGGCGGCGAATCGTTCCGCCGTCACTGCGGTCGTGACAATCGGCCTAATGGCGCGCGTGGTGACCGTCCACACGATCCACCCCGTCACGAGCACAAAAAAGACACCTCCCAAGAGAAGCGCGCTCTGCACGAACTGAAGATTCCCCTGAACATCGGAGAGGTCGTAGACGAGGACCAGGTCATACCGGCCAGCGGTTGGCACGTCCACATTGGCCGACGCCGCGATACCCGGATCCCCGCTCGGGAGTGCAATCGATTGATAGTGAATCGACTTTCGATCGGACTGCACGGCATCGCGTAGTGCCTGGGATACAACTTCAATCGGAAACCCAATGGACGAAGTGCTCGCCAGGACGTTTCCCGTCGATTGCCCCGACTCGCGCAGGATTGCGAAACCAACCAACCCCGGGGAATTTGTCGTCGATCGCACCGTTGTTTGCGCCGCCGAGTTAGCGCGCTCGATGTCGATATTCCCGTCAGTGTCGACGGCGCCATCAAAAACGGACTGCACATTCCCCGTCACCGCCGCCGCTTCGGCAACAACCTCGCTACGACGCGATTCAAACAGGTTGCTTTGGATGATGTATGAGAGCACACCCCCGATGAGCCCGACCGCGATTGTCGTCAACAGCAGCGACACCAGCATCATCCGGAGGCGAAGCGAGGTTCGCCAACCAGTCTGCGCGAGCCGAACGAGCCGACGCACAATGTTCATGTTCGGCGCGCTTCACCTGCGCGATAGCCAACCCCGCGAACCGTGACAATGATCGTCGGGTTGTCAACGTCGTGCTCAATTTTTGACCGAAGTCGTTGAACGTGCACATTCACCAATCGCGTATCGGCTTTGTACTGGTAACCCCACACGCGCTCGAGGAGTGCCTCACGGGTGAACACCTCCGCCGGGTTCGCGGCGAGCGTGTGAAGGAGTTCGAATTCGAGCGGCGTGAGGCTGATGGCTTCCCCGTTTCGGGAAATCTCGTGCCCGCGGAGGTCAATCGTGATGTCCCCAATCGACAAAGCGCCGGTTGTCGTGGGGATCGGTCGACGCATACACGCCTTGATTCGTGCGATCAAGACCTTGTCGTTGAAGGGCTTTTCGACGTAATCGTCTGCCCCCGCTTCGAGACCCGCAACGACGTCTTGCGTGTCCGTGCGAGCGGTCAACATGACAATCGGAGTCCCCGACGTTTCGCGGATCGCACGGCACACCGAAATGCCGTCAAGTCCCGGAAGGTTTAGGTCGAGCAGGACGAGGTGAGGTTCATACTCGACGAAAGCGTCCATTGCGTCGAGACCGTTGGTGGCAACTCGAGTGTCAAAACCTTCGGCGCGCAAAAACAACTGCACGACCTCGCCAATTCCCGGGTCATCGTCGACAACAAGAATTCGTGGGTTCACGTTTGCACCTCCGTTCACGACTCGACCGTTACATTCTGCCTAATGATGGCGAGAGCGTCATCTCGAAGCGTCGCCATGAGCTCGGGAGTCGCGGCTTCGACGTTGAGGCGCAAGAGGGGCTCGGTGTTGGACGGCCGGACGTTGAGCCACCAGAAATCTCGCGTTTCGCCCGGCGCGGGCGCAAGTGAATCGTCGACGACGGAGCCCCCCGACACGGTGAGGCCGTCAAGGGTGTCGAACTCTCCGCGGCCAGCAAACTCCTCGCGAATGCGATCCAGGGCAGCAGCAACATCGGGCACGCGCGTGTTAATCTCGCCGCTCTCGGCGTACGGTGAAAACTTTTCCGCAAACTGTGAGAGGGGTTGAGTCTGGTTGCCGAATTCGGCGAGGACGTGCATCGCGGCGAGCATCCCGTTGTCCGCGCTCCAAAAATCTCGAAAGTAGTAGTGAGCCGAGTGTTCACCGCCGAAAACGGCTCCCGTATCGCGCATAACCTTTTTGATGAGTGAGTGACCAACGTTAGTTCGAACGGGAATTGCCCCAGCGGCACGAATCATTTCCGGCACAATGCGCGACGTGATGAGGTTGTGAAGAACCGTGATGGGCGTCTCGCCCGCGGCGCGAACCCGCCTAATCTCGCGCAGAGCAACAATCGCGGTGACCGCCGACGGAGTGACGGGTTCCCCGCGTTCATCGATGACGAAGCACCGATCCGCGTCGCCGTCAAACGCGAGACCGACGTCGGCTCCGTGGGCAACGACCGCTCGCTGAAGGTCAACGAGGTTGTCCGGGTTAAGCGGATTCGCCTCGTGATTGGGAAAAGTGCCATCCAGCTCGAAATACAGCGGGATGACATCCAGCGGGAGAGCCGCGAGGCCGGCTGTGGTGCCGAACACCGCGGGAACCGTCAACCCGCCCATTCCATTTCCCGCGTCGACGACGATTTTCAGCGGGCGAATCGACCCAAGATCGACCAGCGAGCGAAGGTAGGCTGCGTAATCCGCGATGACCTCGCGGGAGGTGATCGAACCCGGCGATTCCACGACCGGAATCCCGGTGTCGAGGTAGTCACGGGCGCGGTCTCGAATCGCGCCCAGCCCGGAATCGAGACTGAGCGGCTCGGCCCCCGAACGCGAAAGCTTTATTCCGTTGTACGTGGCCGGGTTGTGTGAAGCGGTGAACATCGCGGACGGCATCGACCACGCGCCCGACGCGTAGTAGGTCATGTCGGTGGAACATTCGCCGATCGACACCACCGACGCGCCACGAGCGGTCGCACCGCGAGCAAAGGCATCGGCAAAGCCGGGAGACGAGTCGCGCATGTCGTAGCCAACCACAACCGATTGTCCGGCGGCCCCGATTTCGTCGACGAACGCCCCAGCGAGGGCCTCGACAACGTCCTCCGTCAGTTGGCTTCCGACGAGCCCGCGGATGTCGTAGGTCTTGACGATTTGCGTCAAATCAACCGACATTCTCAGCCTCCCTCGTTCCGTTCACGATACCGCACCAATTTCCAGCCCTGTGGGGCGGAGAAGGCGGTCGCGTGCGGAACACATAAATCAAGAGCAGTCGGATCGGTGACGGGACTGAGCGGACCGAGAACCGCAACTTTCGCCGCGTAATCGAGGGTCAGAGTGGCGGTGGCGTCGCGCGAACATCCGGGCTTTTGGCAGGGTCGGTTCATTGCCTCAAAAGGCTATCGCGCAATGGTTACGCTGGAGGCATGGTCGCCGACAAGAAACCCGCCTCCCGCCACGGGCGTGCCGTTCGGTCGGACGCACGCGGGATTGCCGCAGCAGATGCGGGCGGGCGAACGGCGTTCTTTGTCGATGTTGCCAAGGACGTCATCAATTATCTGTGCGACGTTCAGCCCGCAAAAATGAATGGTGTCCGCGTCGAAATGGCGTCGCTGCCGTCGGGTGAGCTTGCCGACGGCCGGCCGCGAATGTGGTCGGTCATTCCCGCCGAAAGTCGCGTGATTGTGTACCGCCTGCCGATCGAACGCATGACTAAACTCCACCGCGCCGATGACTGGCATCGCCGCAACAACATCGAATCGGCCGTTATCGAGGCGATCGCCGAACTCGTCGGGGAAGACCCCTACGAATTTGCCCCGAAACGGTACTTCCCGCACTCTTAGTGAGCGATAACGTGCACCGACCGCGAACCGAGTGGTTCGGTCGGCAGTCGCAGAGTTGCGACACCATCCCGAGTCTCGATCACGACACCGGACGCCAGCGGCGATTCGCTGCTGACCGCTACAGCGCCGCGCCCCACCGTAAGTTTCAGCGAACTGTGGGCAGAAACCGTCACCGTGGTCGTTTCCCCCGCGGCGGTGACATCGACGCTGGCATCCGTGTCACCGCTGTTGACGATCGCCAATGTTGATTCGTCAACTGGAACGTACGACATCGCTAGTCCGGCCCTCGCGGGAATGCCCGGTGACCACGCCATGTCGGTGATGCGGGAGGAATCGGAATAAGACGAGAAGCGTGCGGAGGCGAGTATCGGCACATCGGAGTCGACCGTGATGGTGAAATCACCCTCGGCGAGCTCATCGATCGCGATGTCCACCACCTCACCCGCAGCGACGGCCGTCGCGATGACGACCGGGTCGCCGCCATCGAACGAGGAAACGGTCACCGTCGCGGTACCGTCGGTTTCGCCCGGTGCCAGTAATCGCACTGTCGTCACGGTGTCGGCGTAATCGGGATCGACGCGAAGCGGCCCAATGACGGTTTCCTCCGGAGGGCGAACGATGGGGATGAAAACATTTGTGGACGGTTCGAGAACTGGCACAATCCGGTCGAGCCCCCCAGGGGTCAGTCCGCGAATGGTTGACACCTGAAGTGTCGCCCACACCGGCGCACCGTTGCTGATGACGTGCACCACGGGCGACGGCTCGTTGGGGGCAAAACCAGCCACGGAATACGACTTCGCGGCCCCGGCTGCGATGACAAGCCCCGCGGCGGCCGGCGCGGTGATGGGTCCGTTCGCGCCCCAGAATTCGAGATCGATTCGGGCATCAACTCCCGAGCCGTTCGCGATGGTCAACACCGCGTCACGACCGGTTTGAGTGCTGCCGCCAACAAGCCATTGACTGTTCGCCGGGTCGCCGCACTCCGCGGCAAGGTATCCGGCGGCGATGTCGTTGTCGAGTGACACCGATTCGGTCGCGGCAACGGCCTCTGGTGATCCTTCGTAGGCGATAATCGCGCCCAGCGCGTCTGTTTCCGTGAGGAATTCGCCCACGCGGTTACCACCCGAGATTCCCGTTGCGACCTTGCCGATTCGAGTCCACTTCGACGCATCGGCGACCGATGCGAGCACATTTCCTGAGCAATTGAGGTTGCGGGAAACCGCTTCGGGTGCGACCACGGTCGAAACCGTCGGAGCGGCTAGTTCGAGCGGCGTCCAGCCGAGAACTGAGATGGCAGCAACGCCGGCAAGTGTCGCGACAGTGACTGCCGCGATGCTGAGCGACCGAACGTCACGCATCGGTTTCCCCCGTCGTGAGAACGAGTTCATCGGTTCCAATACGACGGCGCGGTAACGAGGTGGGAATTGCGGCGATAAGGGCCACCAACACAGCGAGGGCCGCACCCACGACATAGACGACGTTTCGACCCGAGTGTGCGCTGCTCGACCCCGGGTCACCGCCAACGACCCACAAGACACCAGTATCCGTCTGGCCCACTTGACTCAGCCCAGCGTGAGAAGCAATCGCCGAAACAGAGGGACTCGTCGGGTCGGCCTTGAGAAGCACGAACCGAATGTTGAGTTCGGACGCCGCTGGCACAATGTCGAACCCACTTTCGACAATCAGATTTCCGGCAATCGTTGCGATGGCGGCCTCTGTGCTCGATACCTCGCGACGGGTTGCCGCGGTTGCCGTCCAGTCGGTCAGCATTGCGCCGCTACCGCGCTGTAACTCGGCCACGAGTGAGTCTTCTCGCGGAGTGATGATGAGCGTTCCCGACTCCGGATGGGTTCGGGTTTCCGCCTCGACGTATGCGGGTACGGAGCGAATCGGGGACGCCTGCACGAGAGTCCCGCCGAGAAAGGGCAGCGCTATCGTCGACAGAGAGACTGCGGCAAAGCTGGCGAGCGCAGCGGGAGTTGCGATGGCCCGCCCTATTCCGCTCGTTGAGGACAGCACGGCGATTCCCATGGCGAGCGCGAACCACAGCGGATCGAGAACGGCACCGGGAGAGATGGAAACGGTCTGATCCGCGATACGGGCCAACGGCAAAGGCGTCAGGACAACGAGAGTGAGAACACCGACCGACGCAATGGAGACAATTGCCCCGAGTCGAGCGTAACCCGTTGCGACGACCACGATTGTCGCAACGACTGAAACGATGACGATAGCGAGAACGACGATTCCCGCCACGGCCGAATCCAGAAGCGGGATCGACGGTGCAACCGCCCACAAGTGATAGATGTCGAGAGGCGGGGCGATTGCCGCCGCGGGAACCCCGCGATCCGCAAAGTAGGTGAGGGGGTTTCCCATTGCGGACTCGATGATTCGCGGCCATTCCAGCGCTAGGGCAGGTACCAACGCGAGCACAATGGCGGGGCGGCCCGCGGCAGCCCGCACAATCGTCGCGAGCACAATGACCGGGGCAAGCGCAGGGACCGAAACCCACACGGTCGCTGCCAGGAGGGCATACCACCCGCCCGACACGATTCCCCGCCCACACAGCGCCCTCATGGTGAGCGGGATGGCGATGTGCGCAAGAACCGCCCCGATGCGTCCCTCGGCAAGGGCGACGTGAAGCGACGGCATCAGGGTCCATATTGTGGCAACGAGAAACGCGGTACCGGACTTGATAGTGACAGCGCCGGCACCGACCCAGCCCGCGACGAACGAGAGGGGGACCGCGAGCAACCACAACCCGACAAGCGCAACGTTGGGATCCCACCAGGTGAGGGTCGCGAGCGCCGCCATGAGCACGCTGAAGCCGTCAGGGGCACTCTCGAGACCGCCGGCGATGGGCGTCCAGGTCGCCCCGACCGAGGACCACACAGCGATAATTGAATCCGGCAGGGGAAGCATAGCACCCCCGCTCAAGGCTTCGGCGCCCACATAGCTGTGCCCAAGAATGAGTCCAACCAACCCGGCGGCCGCGGTCATCCACAACCCCAATTGACCGAATCCGAGACGAGGCCCCGTGTCCAAGGCTTCTAGCGCGGCGCGGCGATCGTCGCGTTCGAGTGACCGACGGCGTGCCATATCCGTCCTCGTCACAAACAGTCGAGCACGATCAATCGGTTGTGTCGAGGTTCGCGCTATCGAACGACGCGACGTGGCGATAGCTCCAATGCGAACAACTCCCGCAAAGGTGCCGGCGAGTTCCGCAAAAGGGTTGGGCTGTTTTCGGAGAAATCGAGCAAACCCTCGCGCGGTGGCGCCGGCCAACAGGCTCATCCCGCGAAACGGGGAAAGGATTACCGTGAGGTAGGAAAGCACGCGGTGTGCACGAGCCTTCGCCTCCTCGCGCACAATTCGCGCGAGTGACACCTCTCCCAGCGTCGCTTCCAGCGATGACGAGAGCGTCTCGATGACCGCGCTGGGAACAATCTCGACGCGCCATCCAGCAGCGCGCGCACGGTAACAAAAGTCCAGCGCGCCGTCGACGACTTCGAGTGCCGGGTCAAACCCCGCCAGTTGGTCCCAAATTGAACGGCGGACGAGCATGCCCGCTTCACCGACACCGAGCACATCACTCTGCCGGTCGTACTGCCCCTGATCCATTTCCCGTTCGGCCAATTGAACCGCAAAACCCGAGCGCGAGATCGATTCGCCCATTTCGCGGATTTCAATGGGCAAATCCGCATCAAGTTGCTTGGGTCCCACGATTCCCGCTGACGGACTTGTGTCGAAAACCGCACGCAACGCTCGAAAAGCACCCACGCGCGGAACCGAGTCATCACGCACAATCCACAGCAACTCACTCGGGTGTGACTGAATCACCCGCGAAACGGCTTCGGACAGCGTCAGCGTTTCGGGAAGAGTAACGACGGCTATCCCCGCTGGAAGTGACAGCTCGGTGCCGCTCAAATTCGCAACAATGATTCCTGATGTAGGCACCTCACTCGCCAATGCTGCGAGGACGTTTGCGAGACGACCCGGGTGCCGTCGTACGACAACGACGACCGCGACTGCGTCACGAGAAACCAAGCGGCGACCCTATCGGTTAGCCGCGGCGACGGAACTTGCGGCGTTCGCGCTCCGAAAGACCGCCCCAGATTCCGAATCGTTCATCGTTGTCGAGGGCGAACTCGAGACACTCATCACGGACGGTGCACTGGGTGCAGATGCGCTTCGCGTCGCGAGTTGATCCGCCTTTTTCGGGGAAGAAGGCTTCGGGGTCAGTCTGCGAGCAGAGGGCGTCCGCCTGCCAGGAAAGCGGGTTGTCGTCACCGATAACCTCGTTACCGGTTCCGGGGACGCCTCGTGTAATCGGATCGGCGAACCAGTCACTCGGGGTGTCGTTGGTGTAATCGGTCATGTGGAGACCCTTCTGTGGAAAAACTACTGTGCTAATTACACCGTTGTTATTCGCAATAGTCAAGTTCAGGTACCGCGTGAATTGCGCGGCGGGCGTGTCGGACTTCAGGCGTTGACGACGCCGCTCGCGACAACAACGACGCCGCGGCCGTCGAACGACACGGCGCCGTCCCCGGACTCGATAAAGGCTGCGCGACCCGGGGTCAAAACGAGCGATGACGCGGCGGACACGGTCACTTCGCCGTCAAGGACGAGTGCCACGGCGGGGCCTGCAAACGCAACGGAATGAGACCCATTCACGTTTATCTCCGTCAGGGCACAATCGGGGAAATCAGATCGGAATTCTTTAGTTGCCCCGTCCACGATCGGAACGATGGGGACCGGCTGCTCCTCGCTCCAATCGGCTGCGGCGATGAATTCTTCCGCATCGATGTGCTTGGTCGTGAGCCCCCCTCGCAGGACGTTGTCGCTGGATGCCATGACCTCGACCCCGAGGCCGGACAGGTAGGCGTGCACTGTTCCCGCCGGGACGGCGAGCGCCTCCCCGGGGGACAGCACGATGTGGTTGAGGAGAAGCGCGAGGGCGACACCGGGGTCGTCGGGAAATGCAAGCGCGACCAGTCGTGCTGTTGCAACGGCGTCATCAACGTGGCGAAGTCCCGTGCTCACCGAAGGGCCCGCCAGAGCGCGAGCCAATTGGCGAGCAAACTCGTCATGACGGACGATTCCTTCGACGCCGCCGCGGACTCCCCCCTCGCACGCGAGAGCAAGCTGGGCCGCGCCGGGGACTCCCGCGCCAATGAGGTGCACCAGGATGTCCATTCGCTCACT
The DNA here is from genome assembly GCA_903940225.1 of uncultured Microbacteriaceae bacterium. Taxonomy (GTDB): domain Bacteria; phylum Actinomycetota; class Actinomycetes; order Actinomycetales; family Microbacteriaceae; genus MWH-TA3. The sequence continues at coordinate 101,619 of CAJAKC010000008.1, read as the reverse complement.
GGCTGGGCGAAAACCACTCAGAGCAGAGAACTCGGTCACGGCTCGGATGATCTCCGGTTTGTGGTTGGCGTCCTTGTAGTTTCGCAGCGGCGAATCGAGAGGAATTCCCGCCGCGTTTTCATGATCGAAACCGGCGCGTGCTGCTTCACGGGTGGGATGAACCTGAACCGACAGCGGTGTGGCGACGGCAAGAATTTTGAGGAGAAAGGCGAGCGGCTCCCGCGTCGCATCCTCCGCTTCCCATTCGATGAGCGTGCGCCCGTCAACGAGGCGCCGTGCAGGGTTTGCGGGGTGGTCACCAAACCACATCTCGGCTTCGGGAAGACCGGACGGTTCAACGCCTCGAAGTTGTGCGAGAGCAAGGGTCGAGCCCCAAGCGTAGGGCCGCGGAGTATTGGTTATCTCGAACACGCGTACTCCTCCAAGTCCCCTCTAGGCTAGCCAGCATGAGGCGAATCCTGGCGAGCGAAACACTGACGGTGGCCGTCCTCGTCGTTCTGTTCGCGGGCGACTTCTTTCGGAATCTCCTAACCGTTCCCGGTTGGGTTTTACTCGCACTCGCGTGCAGCGCGTGGGCAATCGCCGCACTGATTATGGAGCGTGTCTCGTGGCGCACCCTGCCCGTCACCCTGCTTCTCACTTTCGGATGGATCGCGGTGTCGCCTCTCTGGTCGCCTTACGCCCTGACCTCAGCGGCGCTGACACTCGGCTTCTTCTTTACGGTGTGCATCGGTGTTGCGCTCGCGACTCTCATGCCCTTCGACCAGCTGATTGATCGTGTGGCCACGGCGCTTCGCCTGATTCTTGGCGCTTCCCTCATTTTCGAAATCGCCGTCGCCGCGAGCGGGTCGCCGCTGTATCCCGTCGGGATGTCGGTGCCGGCCGGCGCCTCCATCGAACTCGCGTGGAGCCGCGGACTGTTCTTCACTGCGGATGGCCGAATCCAGGGACTAGTCGGTAATGCCAATCTGCTCGCAATGCTCGCATTGTTGTTTCTCGTTATTGTCCTCGTTCGACTAGCTCAAAGGCCGCGTACGGTCCTCACCGGCATTGACGCCATCCTTGCCCTCGCAATCCTTTACAAGACCGGGTCGGCGACAGTGTTCCTAGCAGGCATCGCCGTGGTCGGCGTGTGGTCTCTTGCGTGGCTAGCTCGTCGCCCCCAGCGAGTGACGCGGGTCGCTTCCGGAGTTCTACTCGCCAGCGCCGTTGGTGCGATTGTCTTCGCCCTCACACAGTGGGGCTCCGTAGCCGCTGCATTGGGGAAATCTCCGGACTTGACCAACCGATTCGGAATTTGGGAAGCAGTCCTCGAGCGAATCACCGTCAGCCCTTTAACGGGTTTTGGTTTCGTCAGCTGGTGGCCGACGTGGGAGGGCTGGTTCGGACTCCACGCGATTCGCGGTATTCGAGTCCAACAAGCACACAACGCGTGGCTTGATTTGGCGATGCAGGTTGGGTTCGTAGGCGCCGCACTGTTCGGCGCGGTGCTTTTGTTGACGGGTTGGATGCTGTGGCGCAAGACCTCGCGCACATCACAATCGGCTGCGGTCATTGCCGTCGGATTCATGACCGCAATGACCGTCCAAACGTTTACGGAAAGCCGCATCCTCAGCGAATGGGGAATTGCGTTTCTGGTAATCCTTGCGATAACTTCTCGGCGAGGTTCACTCGCACCGTCACGAGTAAAGGTCCCGACGCCTTAACCGTTGGATTCGGGAAAAACGGTCTCGTGAACAATCCGCCGGGCCAACTTCCAGTCGGGGTAGAGGTTGTCGAACTTCGGAGGCACTAGCTCGGCTCGCTGGATTGGTAGTTCTCGACCTTTCTGTGCAATGTCGAGGAAGGTGCCCACCATCGATTGCGGGACATCGGTTTTAAACAGCGATGTGCTGGCGGAAGCAAGCTCTTGGAAACGGGCAACAATGACACTCGGATTGATCTGAGTGAAGATTGCCGTCTCCAGCTGAGCCTGACGGGCCATGCGGTCGTAGTCGTTCGTGTCACAGCGGGTGCGCGCATAACGCAACGCGAGTTCCCCGTCCATATGAATCGTCCCCGGTTGGAACGTGTACGTGATTGGCTGACCAACCTTACAAACGTTCACGGGGGCGTCGAGTTTAATGTCGACGCCACCAAGGGCGTCGACCAGATCGCTGAATCCCGCCATGTCGACTCCGACGTAAAACTGCACCGGCATCCCCACGATGGCCTCGACGGAGTCCCGGAGCGCTTCGACACCGGAGTCCGTGCTCGCGCTGATTCCCGGATACAGCTCGGGGTGGTCGAAACCGTAGGTGTAGACATAGGCGAGGAGGCAGTTGTCGCCGCAATTGAAACCGTCCGGGTAATCCCTGAGCATGGGTGAGTTCGGGACAAACGGTGCGTTGTAGAGGTTACGCGGGAGGCCGATGATGCTCACTTGTCCCGTGCGGGCGTCGACGGTCGCAAAGCTCATCGAGTCGGTTCGGCGGCTGATTCGACCCTTGCCGGCGTCTCCGCCGATGATGAGGAACGTATAGACACCGTCCACGGGTTCCTTGAACTCGGAGCTGTCTCCAAAAATCCGTGCGAGTACGTCGCGTGAAATCCCCGTGACCATAGACGCGTAGGACGCAATTCCGGGCGGGACGATGATGGATACGACAAGCGCTAGGGCAACCCAGACCTTTGCGCGGGCCCCGACGTAGACGATTCGAACAAGTCGGAACGTATCAACGGCGGCCATAAACCAAACAAGGGCGACGAACACGAGTCCGATTTGAAGGCCGAGCAGACCCCACCACGACGTTGCAATGGTGAAGGCGACTGCGGGCAGGAACGTGTTGAGCAGTGCACCGATCGCGATGAAACCCAACATCACCAACCACGACCCGAAAAGGAACCGGCCCAATCGACGGTTCCCGGCGACTAACTGTGCCGAGCCGGGGACGATAGCCGAAAGGAAAATGAGCCACCAGGCGCGACGTGTCATGACCGACGGGTTGCGCAGGTCAGGATTTCGAATCGGGGATGTCAGGGTCACGACAGCGAGTCTTTGAGAGCGGTGTTCTTTGTTGCGACCATCTCGGCAAGGTCGGCCGCGTAGGAATCAAGCTTTCCAGCGAGCGTCGAATCGGTGATCGCAAGCATACGCACAGCGAGCAGCGCCCCGTTCTTGGCGTTACCGATGCCGACTGTTGCGACGGGAATCCCCCCGGGCATTTGAACGATGGACAGTAGCGAATCCATTCCGTCGAGCGCGTCCAATGACACGGGCACTCCAATGACGGGAAGCGATGTGACCGACGCGAGCATTCCGGGCAGGTGTGCCGCGCCACCCGCACCGGCAATCACGACGGAAAATCCTTGCTCACGGGCCGCCTTCCCCCACTCGATCATCGCTTCAGGCGTTCGGTGGGCACTGAGCACCTGCACGTCGCTGGCAACCCCGAATTCGTCGAGTACGTCCTTCGCGGCGCTCATGACGGGCCAGTCAGAATCTGACCCCATGACGATGGCGACGAGCGGCGTACTCACTCGCTAATGCTAGTTTGCGGGCGCAAAAATTGTTGCAGCGGCTCGCGCTCGGTAGACGACGTCGTCCAACTCGGTGCCCACCGTCGTCACGTGACCGACCTTGCGGCCGGCGCGCGGCTCTTTCCCATAGTTGTGAATCTTGACCCCACTCTGGTCATTGAGATGCCCGTACCGGTCCGTATCCATTGCGCCGAATACGTTGACCATTGCCGCCCACGGTTGCCGCGATTCGGTGCTGCCGAGTGGCATGTCCGCGATTGCACGCAGGTGTTGTTCGAACTGACCGGTCACACTGCCCTCGATCGTGACGTGTCCCGAGTTGTGCGGGCGCATCGCGAGTTCATTGACGAGAATCCGCTCGTCGGTGGTCTCGAACAGTTCAACAGCGAGAACCCCGGTGACACCGAGTCCGTCGGCAATCGTTCGGCCTATGTCCGCCGCGGCGTCCATGAGTCGCTGGCTGGCCTTCGGTGCGGGCAAAATGACTTCGGCGCAGACTCCCCCGGATTGAATGGTCTGCACAACCGGCCAGGTCGCGATGTCGCCGGACGGTCGGCGTGCGACCAATTGCGCGAGCTCGCGCGCGTAATCGACGAGTTCCTCCAACAGGACGGGGCCGGCCGCGAGCCACTCGGTGATTTGCGACGCGTCGGTGATCACGACGACGCCCTTACCGTCGTAACCGCCGCGTGGAGTCTTGGCAACGACTCGACCGCCGTTTTCGGCAAGGAACCGGGTGACGTCGTCAGCCGAGTCGGCGCGCGCCCACACGGGAAGTGGCAGTCCGAGATCCGCAAGCACCTCGCGCATGTGCAATTTATCTTGCGCTGCCGCGAGCGCGGACGGACCCGGGCGCACGGCAACCCCCGCTGCGAGCAGAGCCTCGAGGACATCGCTCGGCACGTGTTCGTGATCGAACGTGATGATGTCGACACCACGAGCGAATGCGAGGACAGCATCGACGTCGCGAAAATCGCCCACCGCGGTGGCGCGGTCCCGAGCCGAAGATTCGACCGTTTCGGCGAAAACGCGCAGGTCGATTCCCAGTTCAACAGCGGGCCCAATCATCATTCGCGCCAGCTGTCCGCCCCCGATGACTCCGATGACGGGCATGCGGCTCTCCTTGGACTGGCGGGACCTCTCTAGCCTACCGTCGGGTCATTCGGCTCGACGGAGCCGCGTAACCTCGCCCGCAACGATGGTCTCGCCCGTTGACAATTCGAGTGCGCCGTTCCTAGCGATGTCGTGAACATCGACCTCGCGGCGGGTGCCGTCGGGCATGTCGATGGCGACGCGCTGGCCGATCAGCGCCGACACGCTGCGCACCCAGGCGATCAGCCCCGGTGTTCCCACCTCCGCAAGTCGAGTTCGCACAGTGGCAAGCCAGGCGTCGGCGATTTCCGTTGCGTCGAGGTCGAGCCCTTCCGCGGCGAGGGATGTCGCGGTGTCGAGTGGTAGTTCACCCTGCGCATGGCGCACGTTGACCCCCAGCCCGACGATGATGCGACCGGGCTCCGGCATTTCCGTGAGAACACCCGCAACTTTACGTTCACCGATGTACACGTCGTTCGGCCACTTCATCCAGGCATCGACTCCGTGCCCGGTGAGAACGCTGACGAGAGCCGCACCCGCGACGAGTGGCACGAGGGTCGGGACGTCTGTGGGGTGAACGACGACAGAAATCGCCAGCCCCTTGCCCGCCGATTCCAGCCAGTCCCGGCCCAGACGACCGCGACCCGCTGTTTGGTTGAGTGTGGCAAGGACCGAACCGATCGGCTCAGAACGGAGAGCCGTATTCGTTGACGGCGTTGACGCCACCCAGCGAATGTCGCTCACTATCCCGTGAACTCGTCCCACTTTTGGGTTCCTCGGTGAAGTTCGTCTCGACCGGCTCGCGCCGAAACCATCCAACGGTCTGTGGCGACCGGAACGTCGACCAATCCGCCCTCACGAAGCATGCCGGAGACGACCGCCGTTGCCGCTGCTACCTCTTCGGCCGTCGGCTCACCGCCCGTCACACGAATGAGCGTGAGCGGATCGACGTCCGGGATTTCGTCGGTCATTAGAGCGGAATGTTTCCGTGCTTCTTCGGCGGAAGGCTCACGCGCTTCGTGATGAGGGCGCGCATCGCGCGGATGATTGCGGAACGAGTCATGTGTGGGTAAATGACGTTATCGATTTCACCGCGTTCAGCGGCGAGGAACGGGCTGGCGACGTTGTACGTGTAGTCGTTCGCGAGCTTGGTGCGAACCGCGTCCACGTCCTCCCCCTTGGCTTCGGCTTCCTTGATTTCGTTGCGGTAGAGGATGTTTACGGCACCCTGACCGCCCATCACGGCAATCTCTGCGGTTGGCCACGCCATGTTGATATCGGCTCCGAGGTGCTTCGACCCCATGACAATGTAGGCGCCGCCGTATGCCTTGCGGGTGATGACGGTAATGAGCGGCACGGTCGCTTCGGCGTAGGCATAAAGCAACTTCGCGCCCCGGCGAATCACGCCCTGCCATTCCTGGTCGGTGCCGGGCAGATACCCGGGAACATCGACGAGCGTGATGATCGGCAGTCCGAACGCGTCACAGAAGCGGACAAAGCGAGCGGCCTTTTCGCCCGCGTCAATGTTCAGCGTTCCCGCCATCTCTTTCGGCTGGTTGGCGACGACGCCGACCGGCTTGCCCTCGATTCGCGCGAAGCCGATGATGATGTTCGGGGCGAAAAGCGGCTGAACCTCAAGGAACGATTCGTGGTCAACGACGTGGCTGATGACGTCGATCATGTCGTAGGGCTGGTTGGCGCTGTCGGGAATTATTGTGTCGAGTTCCTTGTCGAACTCGCTGATTCCCTCCTCGGGAGGTGCCGCGTACTCGGGGTGCTCGGCGAGGTTGTTTTGCGGCAGGTAGGACAACAACGAGCGTGCGTAGTCAAACGCGTCCGGTTCGTCGGTTGCGAGGAAGTGGGAGACTCCGGTGTCCTCGGAATGCTTGCGCGCTCCGCCGAGCTCTTCCATCTCGACGTCTTCACCGGTGACAGCCTTGATGACGTCGGGGCCGGTAACGAACATCTGGCTCGTCTTGTCGACCATGATGACGAAGTCGGTCAGGGCGGGCGAATAGACGGCTCCGCCCGCGGCAGGGCCACAGATGATGGAAATCTGCGGGATGACACCTGATGATGCCGTGTTCAGCCGGAAGATTTCTCCGTACTTGCCGAGAGCGGTGACGCCTTCTTGAATTCGCGCGCCGCCCGAGTCCAGAATTCCGATGAGCGGAACTCCCGCCTTGAGGGCGTACTCCTGAAGTTTGACGATTTTCGCACCGGCGGCTTCACCGAGTGAGCCTCCGAATACCGAGAAGTCTTGACTGAAAATGGCGACCTGGCGGCCGTGGATGGTACCGACACCGATGATCACCGAGTCGCGGTCAGGGCGGTTAGACCCACCAACATCACTGCGGGATCTGCGGAACTTGTCTATTTCCGTCAGCGCAGTGCCGGGGTCGATGAGCATCTGGATGCGGTCCATTGCCGCGTTCTTGCCCTTCGGCTTTTGCTTTTCCGAGGCGAGTTTCTGGGCGGCTTTGAGGTCATCGAGTCGCTTGCCAAAGTCGGCGAGGCGACCGGCCGTGGTCGACATGTCGGGGGGAGTGGAATCTTTGGTCACACGCTCACAATACCGAGCAACGTGCCCGTCGGCACCTATTCGGGTGGGTTACCGTCGCGCACGAGAGTAGCCACGGTCTCAACGTGGTGGGTGTGCGGGAACATGTCCAGCGCGGTGAGCGCCGACAGACGATATCCGGCCGCCGTCGCAAACGCGACATCCCGAGCGAGCGCAACAGGATCACACGCGACATAGACGAGCTGTGCGGGGGCGAGCCGGGTGAGCAGCGCCATCACCTCACGGCCAGCACCGGTGCGCGGCGGATCGAGAACAACGGTTGCCGCGTGGATTCGCGCCTTTTCGACGGGGGTGGCTCGGCGTTCGAGCGACGAAAGCCAACGGTCCACCTTCGCCGTCTCTGCCATCGCACCGATCCACTCGACGAGATTTTCGCCCGCATGCTCGGTTGCGCGGTCATTGGACTCCACCGAGGTGACCCGCGTGGAAGGACCCCCGACGTCGGCGAGCGCCGCGGCAAAGAGTCCGACGCCGCCGTAGAGGTCCATGTTGTATGCGGTCGCGTCAAAGTGGTCGGGATCAATTGCGGCACGGACCGCGGCGGAAAGTGTCACCGGTGCAGCGTGGTGAACCTGCCAGAAACCGTTGTCGTCGACACGGAATTCGCGATCGCCGACCTTTTCGCGGATAACCGTCGGTTTCTGGTTTCCGACGATGAGTCGGGGGTCACCGATGGACGGTGACAGCACATCCACAGAACCAATGTCGCCGTATTCCTCCGACAGTGGAGCAATCAGATTTATGCCGGCACTGGCGAGTGGGAGTGATGAGACGCGGATGACGTCGTGCGACTTCCGCGCACGCGGACCCACCTGACCGCGGTCATTGGTGTGCAAGCGAACGCGCGTTCGCCACCCAAGCCCCCCGACCTTGTCATCTCCGGGGAGTGCGTTGACCTTGTCGAGCAGCAGGGAGACCGTTGCGGGGTCGACCTTGCCAAAGCGAATGAGTGCGTCGCGAAGGACGTCCTTTTTGAGTTCACGCTGATGGGCGAGGGAGATGTGCCCGAAGTCGGCGCCGCCCACGCGCCTCGTTGGGTCGAGTGCGACGTCCGCCTCCGGCCACACGTGCGCGACGCGGAATTCGGATGCGGAGCTCACCGACACCGTGTCGGCCCACCAGAAACTGGACTTGGAATCGTCCGTGACGCGGGCTTCAACCGTTTCCCCGGGGATGGCGTCCGAGACGAAAACAACACGGCCGTCGAGGCGAGCGACGGAATATCCTCCGTGCGCGATTCCCGTCGGGGTCAGTTCAACGTTCTTCCCAAGCCATTCACCCATGTCTCCAGCCTACGAGTTGGGTAGTGTCGGGCTGTGCGTCTATTCCTCGCCTCCACTTCCCCCGCCCGACTTGCGACGTTGCGCGCCGCCGGAATCGAGCCAACCGTTATCGCTCCGGGTGTTGATGAGGACGCCGTTGTTGCCGCCGCTGGCGAGTTATCCGCAGCGGACATGGTCGCGCTTCTCGCTCGGACCAAGGCCGAAGCGGTCGCCCACGCGCAGGGCGCGAGCTGTGACGGCCTCATCTTCGGCGGGGACAGCGCTTTCGTCATCGACGGGGTCATCCACGGCAAACCGCACGACCCCGACGTCGCACGTGAACGGTGGTTGCGCCAGTCCGGACGTTCAGGAGTGCTGTATTCGGGCCACTGGCTCATCGACAATCGGGGCGGGACCGACAGCGGAGGGGTGGGAATCGTCACTCACGCCGAGGTGCACTTCGCCGACGTCACCGCGGCCGAAATCGACGCGTATGTCGCGACCGGTGAACCCCTCACGGTTGCGGGAGCTTTCACGATCGATTCACTGGGTGGCGCATTCATCGACCGAATTGTGGGAGACCCCCACACCGTCGTCGGGCTGTCTCTGCCCGCGCTTCGCAACCTCGTTCGGTCGTTCGGTATCGAGTGGACCGATTTGTGGAACAGATGAGCAAAACTGACACGGCGCGCGCCGACCAATAGGCTAAGTCTCATGTCGAAACGCATCACCAAGGTCCTCATCGCCAACCGCGGCGAGATCGCCGTCCGCGTCATTCGCGCAGCCAAGGACGCCGGGATCGCGACGGTTGCCGTCTATGCGAACCAGGACATCAACGCTCAGCACGTCATCCTTGCCGATGAGGCAATTTCACTCAATGGGACCACGAGCGCCGACACGTACCTCGTGATCTCCAAAATTCTCGAAGCTGCCGCCCGCACCGGCGCAGATGCGATTCACCCCGGATACGGATTCCTTGCGGAAAACGCCGACTTTGCCCGAGCCGTTATGGACGCCGGCATCATCTGGATTGGACCGGGACCCGACGCCATCGAGCGCCTCGGGGACAAGGTCAGCGCCCGCCACGTCGCCGAAAAGGTCGGTGCCCCGCTCGCACCCGGAACCATTAACCCCGTCGCGGACGCGAACGAGATCCTTGCCTTCGTCGATGTTCACGGGCTTCCCGTTGCCATCAAGGCCGCCTTTGGCGGCGGTGGGCGTGGCTTGAAGGTTGCCCGAACCCGTGACGAAATCCCCGAAATGTTTGCCTCCGCCACTCGCGAAGCGGTCGCTGCTTTCGGTCGGGGTGAATGTTTCGTCGAAAAATACCTCGACAAGCCCCGCCACGTCGAAACTCAGTGCCTTGCCGATGCCAAGGGCAATGTCGTGGTCGTGTCAACGCGCGACTGCTCGCTCCAACGCCGCCACCAGAAACTCGTCGAGGAAGCACCCGCACCTTTCATTACCGACAAGCAGCGGACACTTCTCTACACCGCCTCGAAGAACATTCTCAAGGAGGTCGGATACGTCGGCGCGGGAACGTGTGAGTTCCTCATTGGCGCGGACGGAACCATCACCTTCCTCGAAGTGAATACTCGCCTTCAGGTGGAACACCCGGTGTCCGAAGAGGTCACGGGAATTGACCTCGTTCGCGAACAGTTCCGCATCGCCGAGGGCGGATTGGTCGACTACCCGGACCCGGAAATCACCGGCCACTCGATCGAGTTCCGTATCAATGGCGAAGACGCCGGTGCAAACTTCCGACCCGCCCCCGGGCCGGTCCAGGAGCTGCGCCTCCCCGGTGGCCCCGGCGTGCGTGTCGATTCCGGCGTCGTGGCCGGCGATGTCATCTCGGGCGCGTTCGACTCACTCCTCGCCAAGCTCATCGTGACGGGAACCGACCGTGCGGATGCGCTCGCCAAGGCGCGTCGCGCGCTCGACGAATTCCACGTTGTTGGCCTGCCCACCGTTTTGCCGTTCCACCGACTCGTCGTCAACGATCCCGCTTTTGCCCCGGCCGACGGCAAACCGTTCAGCATTTACACGTCCTGGATCGAAACCGAGTTCGTCAACACCGTCGAAGCTGCATCCGCAACCGGCACGACGGCCGACGAGCCCGATACGCGTCACACCGTCGTCGTGGAGGTTGACGGCAAGCGACTTGAAGTCACCGTTCCGGACAGCCTCATTCCGACCTCACAGCGCACCCACAAACCCGTCGCCCCCGTCCGCTCAAAAGCGGCACACGGCGCCGGTGCGGGAGGCGGGAACTCGGTTTCCTCGCCGATGCAGGCGAACATCATCAAGGTTGAGGTCAAGCCGGGGGACACCGTCGTTCAGGGACAGACCGTTGTCGTGCTCGAGGCAATGAAAATGGAACAGTCGATTTCCGCACCGCGTGATGGTGTGGTCGCGACCGTGTCCGCCGAAGTCGGCATGACCGTCAAGAGCGGGACCGTTCTGCTCACCTTGACCAAGCCTGAGTAAATCGTTTGCGGTGCCGGTTTCGGAACAATCGCGGGCCTAACCGTTTAGCCCTTGCGCGTATCGATGTGAGCGTTTGCGTTCTAGGCTAAAGGGATGACTCACAACGACGTACACCCTCTCGACGACCGCTCCGCAGACCCGAAAGATGTCGCCCGTCGGGCAGCAGCGCAGATAGCGGAAAAAACCGGGGTGCCGCGTCACGACATCGCCCTGACGCTCGGTTCAGGTTGGGGTAAGTCCGCGGATCTCATCGGTGAAACGGTCGCCGAATTCCCCGCAACCGAGATCCTCGGCTTTTCGAAACCAGCGGTCGAAGGGCACGTCGGCACAATTCGATCCATCCGGACCGCCAGTGGCCACCACGTACTGATCATCGGTGCGCGGACGCACTTCTACGAGGACCACGGCGTGCGCCGCGTTGTTCACTCGGTTCGAACCGCCGCCGCAACCGGCGCGACCATCATGGTGTTGACGAACGGCGCCGGTGGCCTAAAGGAATCGTGGGGTCCCGGAACCCCCGTCCTCATCTCTGACCACATCAACCTCACCGCATCGTCGCCCCTCGAAGGCGCGACGTTCATTGACCTGACCGATCTGTATTCGACACGCTTGCGTGACCTCGCTCGGACAGTCGACCCGGGTCTTGACGAAGGTGTCTACGTTCAGTTCCGCGGCCCACACTACGAGACCCCCGCCGAGGTCCAGATGGCTGGCCGAATGGGCGGGCACATTGTTGGCATGTCGACCGCTCTCGAGGCAATCGCCGCTCGTGAAGCGGGAATGGAAATTCTCGGATTCTCGCTCATTACGAACCTCGCGGCAGGTCTGGGCGAACCACTCAGCCACGCCGAAGTGATTGCTGCCGGCAAAGACGCTGAGCCCGTTATTTCTGCTCTGTTGGCTAAGGTTGTCGCGGCCATCACCAACGGATAGTCATGACGAACACCGAGCTTTTCACGCGCGCCGAGGCATGGCTTGCGCAGGATCCCGATGACCAGACCGTCGCGGAGTTGCGCGCCCTCCTCGATGCTGCCATCGCCGGTGACACAGCGGCCCACACCGAACTGCACGATCGATTTGACACGCGCCTGGCCTTCGGAACAGCGGGGCTGCGGGGTGAGCTCGGAGCCGGACCAAACCGGATGAATCGACTGCTCGTTCAACAAACCGCCCACGGATTTGCCCAGTACCTCCTCGCTCGCGAGGAACGCCCCTCGGTCGTCATCGGATATGACGCCCGCGTGAATTCGGATGTATTCGCCAGGGACAGCGCCGAAATCTTTGCGGGATTGGGGCTCGACGTCCTTTTGTTCCCCCACGTTGTTCCGACTCCGGTCACGGCGACTGCCGTCCGATCATTGGGGCTCAGTGCCGGCGTGATGGTGACCGCGAGCCACAACCCACCGCGCGACAACGGATACAAGGTCTACCTCGGCGGTGCGGATGAGGGTTCGCAAATCATTTCCCCCGCCGACACCGAGATCGAGGCGCTCATTGGCGCCGCCGCGGCAATGGACGCATCCGAGTTTCCGAAATCGGACGAGTACCGGCTCGCACCCGAATCCCTTATCGAGGAGTACATCGCCCAGTCGGCGGCGGTGTCGACTCGGCCAGCCAATCCCATTCCGTTTGTCTACACGGCGTTGCACGGAGTCGGCTGGGACGTATCGAACCGCACCTATCTCGCGGCCGGTCTGGGTAGTGCGATCGTCGTCGCCGAACAGGTTCACCCGGACGGCGCATTCCCGACGGTCGCGTTCCCCAACCCCGAAGAGCCAGGGGCACTCGACCTCGCCTATGCGACGGCCGACACGGCCGGAGTCGACCTCATCATCGCGAATGACCCCGATGCCGATCGACTCGCCGTCGCAATCAAGGAAAACGGAGCGTGGCGGCGCCTGACCGGAAACGAAGTCGGCTCGCTGCTGGGTTGGCGCGCTGCTGAACGCCACAAGGGAACCGGCACCCCGGGATCACTCGCCGCATCGATCGTCTCGTCACCCGCGCTTCGTGCCGTTGCGGAACACTACGGGATTCCCTATTCGGACACCCTCACCGGCTTCAAATTCGTCAGTCGAGTTCCCGACCTCGTATATGGCTACGAAGAGGCGCTCGGATACCTGGTCGACCCCGACAAGGTGAGGGACAAGGACGGAATTTCGGCCGCGGTCGACTTCCTCGCGATGGCGGGTGAGCTTCGCGGTGACGGCAAAACCATCGCCGATCGACTCGTGGAATTCGCTGACACATTTGGCGCATTCGCGTCCTCCCAGATTTCGATTCGCGTCAACGACCTCTCGCAGATTCCCGCGATTTCGGGCCGGTTCCGCTCGAACCCACCGACCACGCTCGCCGGACGAGCAGTAACGGCGACGGACGACTTTGCTCATGGCTTCGGCGATTTCGCTCCCGCAGATTTGATCCGGTTGACGGTTGAAGGCGGTTCGCGCGTGATCGTGCGTCCATCCGGTACCGAGCCCAAGCTCAAGATCTACATCGATGCCGCTGTAATCGACGGGGACAATCGCATCGCGAGGGTAGCCGAAATGGTTGCCGCACTCGAAACCGACCTTCGAAACTTCATCTCATGACACGTGCCCTGCCGAAAGCCATCGTCTCCCGCTGGCGAACAATCCACGGAATTGCTGTTGCCCGCGGCATCGGTGATTTCGGCACGGCGTTGGTCATCTGGACACTGATCTTCCGGGAGCGCGACGAAGGTCCGATCGCGGTTTCCGCACTGTTCATTGCCGCCGGGCTCCCGTACATCCTCTTGGGCCCGTGGGCCGGTTGGCTGGCAGACCGTTACTCCACGAAACAGATCATCCCGGTGCTGTCCGTCGTTCAGGTGGCGCTAACTCTTGTCTTCATTGTCGACATGCCCTTCTGGGCGGTGCTCGGTGCGATTTTTCTCTACAACGTGGCCGGTGCGATCGACTCACCGACGTGGCAATCCTTGCTACCCGAAATAGCCGCCCCCGAGGACCTCACCCGGGCCTACGGCATATCACTCGGCTATTCGTCGGTCGCGAACATCGCCTCACCCGTCGCAGCGGGCGTGCTGGTTGCCACCACCGGCTATGTGTGGCCATTCATCATTGACGCCGGCACCTTTGCTCTGCTCGCGTTCGTGCCATTCATCCTGAACGTCAACAGAGCCGGGCACCAACCCCACGATGGCAAAAAGGAATCCGCAGTTGCGGGATACCGCCACCTGTGGGGTGACCCGCTCCTGAAGGCCGTCACTCTCATGCTGGGCGCGTTCATTCTCACAATCGGCGTTGTCAACACCGGCGAAGTCTTCCTCATCATGGATGAGCTCGGCGCGAACGAGACGACATACGGAGTCCTCACCGCGCTGTGGGCGGTTGGAAATCTCGTCGGCTCGGCGATACTCGGGTGGAAAGCGATCAATCTCCCTGCTCAACCACGCGCTCTCGTGCTTTCCGTCTGGGTTCTCGGCACGGGAATTCTCGGGATTGCCCTCGCGCCCGAACTCTGGATGATCGGAGTGCTCAACGCACTGACCGGTATCAGCAGCGCAGTGTTACACACCGTCGCCGGTTCGATTCTGATGGTGAAAACGCCCGAAAAGATTCGCGGCCGAGTGAATGCGGCGTTCAGTGGAATCGTGAACTTCGGAAACCTCATTGCCACCGCGTTTGCCGGTATTGCGATCGCCGCGTGGGGTGTTCGCGAAGTCATGGTCGCTGGAAGCGTGCTGGCGTTAGCCACCTTGGTGGTGTGGGGTCGTAGCGTCTATCGAACTCGGCTTGCCAACTCGAGCGACGGAACCGCCGATGATTGATTTTCAGTCCCCCGAGTTCCACGAGGATCCCTACCCGGAACTCGCGGAACTGCGAACACACGGCAAGCCCGTCTGGCATGACGAAACGGGGATGTTCCTCGCGGCCCGCCACGCCGACGCCAACGCGGTGTTGCGCGACAAGAACCTGGGACGAATTTTTCAGCCCCGAACCCCCGAAGACCAGTGGTTTGACTTTAACTGGCTTCACGCTGACTCAATTCTTGATTCGGAACCTCCCAAGCACACCCGACTGAAATCCCTGATCTCGAAGGCGTTTAACCCCGTCACCATCCGCGCCATGCGACCCGATATCGAGCGACTGGCGGGAGCACTGCTGGATCGAGCCGCCGACCGCGAGGAGTTTGACCTCATCGGTGACATTGCCGAACCGTTGCCGGTCAAGGTCATCGCGCATCTCTTGGGCTTTCCGGAATCCGACGAACACCTGTTGCGCCCGTGGTCGCAGGCGATTGTCAAGATGTACGAGGTCTCGCCGACCGACCAGCACAAGGCGGATGCTCGCGCAGCTGCGCACGATTTCGCCGACTACGTTCACGGCCTGATGGTCGAGCGCAAAAAGAATCCCGGAACGGATCTGATCAGTGTCCTCGCCGCTGTCGAAGAGGACGGGCAAAGCCTCAACACCCATGAGCTCATCGCGACGTGCGTCCTGTTGCTCAACGCGGGTCACGAAGCCAGCGTCAACGGTTTCGGCAACGGCGCCGTTGCGGCGTTGTCGCGACCGGACGCCCTCGCCCCGCTGCGGGAGGACCCGCGCGGTATCGGACCAACCGCGGTCGAAGAGTTTTTGCGTTTCGATTCCCCGCTTCAACTCTTCGAGCGGACGGCAACAGCCGAGACGGAAATCGGCGGAGTCCGCATCGCGGCGGGACAGAAGATTGCCGCATTGCTCGGTTCGGCAAATCGCGACGAGGATGTATTCGACCGGTCAACCGAAATGGACCTCACCCGGCAGCGAAACCCGCACATCGGTTTCGGAGCTGGCATTCACTTTTGCATCGGCGCTCCCCTCGCACGCGTGGAAATGAACGTCCTTCTCCCCGCCGTGTTTGAACGTTTTCCCCGCATGGAGCTCACGCGCGAACCACACCGTCGCCCCGGCTTTGTGCTGCGCGGTTACGAATCCGTGCACGTTAGCCACTAACCGATTTCGACGCGGTCGATAGAACGATTAGGTTTTTGAGTGTGGCAGTCCCGAAAATCATCCTGTTCTACGCGTTTGCGCCGGTCGCCGACCCGCACGCCGTGGTGTTGTGGCAACGAACTCTGTGCCAATCCCTGAATCTCACGGGTCGAATCATCATTTCGCCTCACGGAATCAACGCGACTGTCGGTGGCGAGATGGCGAACGTCAAGAAATACGTTCGAGCGACTAAGGAATACCCCGGTTTCGGAAAGATGGATGTGAAGTGGTCCGACGGCAACGGTGAGGACTTTCCCCGCCTGTCAGTCAAGTCGCGCGCGGAGCTGGTTGCGTTTACCGCCCCCGACGAGATCATCGTCGACCAAACCGGAGTGACGAACGGTGGGGTCCACCTCAAGCCTTCGGAAGTGAACGCGCTCGTCGCCGAGCGCGGTGATGATGTCGTCTTCTTCGACGGCCGCAACGCGATCGAAGCGCGCGTCGGAAAGTTCACGGGTGCCGTTGTTCCCGATGTTCGCACCAGCCACGACTTCATCGCGGAAATTGAATCGGGCAAATACGACCACCTCAAAGACAAAGCCGTCGTCACCTACTGCACGGGCGGTGTTCGCTGCGAGATTCTCAGCGCGGTCATGAAGAACCGCGGCTTTGGCGAGGTCTACCAGATCGAGGGTGGAATCGTCCGTTATGGCGAAGCATTCCGCGACAAAGGTCTCTGGGAAGGTGCGCTGTACGTCTTCGACAAGCGCCAGGTAACAAAGTTCTCCCCGACCGCCGCCGACATCGGGGAATGCGATGTGTGCGGCTCGGTAACGTCGCAAGTTCTCAACTGCAGCAACCTCGACTGTCGTCACCGGGTCGTCATCTGCGAATCGTGTTCCGAATCGCCGGTGAACCTCGACTGCGACGGCAGCCACTCGGCCACCCCGCAGCTCGACGAGGTCGGCTAAAGCCGTTCGAAGGCCGCGCTGATTTGAGCGACGAGTTGCGTGCGTTCATCGGCAGGGAGAAAGGCCGCCTCGGCGGCGTTCAGCTGGAATTCGAGTACGTCGTCAATCGAGTAGCCGAACACGTCAGAGAGCAACGCGATTTCCCGTGACAGGGTTGTGCCGCTCATCAGGCGGTTGTCGGTGCTCACGGTGACGCGAAATCCGAGTTGGTACAGCAGGTCAAACGGGTGGCTGGCTACGTCATTTCCGAATCGTGAAAAAGCGTTGGTTTGGAGGTTCGACGTCGGACAGATTTCCAGTGCCACCCCGCGATCGCGGACCCACTCCGCGAGTTTGCCGACGGTGACGCGCGACACGGAGCCGGTGGGCTCCACCTCGATATCGTCACTGATTCGTACTCCGTGTCCCAGTCGCAGCGCCCTGCCGTCGAGGAGCGCGCCGCGAATTGAGTCGAGGCCGTCGGCTTCGCCCGCATGGATGGTGCGTGGCATCCAGGCGGCATCGAGCATTGCGATTGCGCTCGCCAGTCGCGAGACCGGGAATCCCTGTTCAGGGCCGGCAAGATCAAAACCGACCACCCCACGGTCACGGTGTCGAATGGCTAGTTCCGCAACCTCGTCGGCGCGGTCGGCTTGGCGCATCGCGCAAATCAGCTGACCGACGCGAATGGTGCGTCCCGCGCCCGCTGCGGAAGCGACTGCTGAGTCGATTCCTCGCTGAACGGCTTCCACCGCGTTGTCGAGCGTTAGCCCTCGCTCTCCGTGCAGTTCGGGTGCCCAGCGAATTTCGGCATAGACAATGCCGTCCGCGACGAGGTCCCCAACAAATTCACGGGCGATGCGCTCGAGGTTATCGGCGGTTTGCATGACGGACAGGGTGACGGCGAAGGTGTCGAGGTAATCGACGAGTGAGCCCGAGTCAGCTTGTGTCCGAAACCATTCGCCCAACGCAACGGGGTCGGTCGAGGGAATTTCAATCCCCTCGACGGCCGCGATGTCGATGATCGTGCCCGGTCGAACCCCACCGTCCAGATGGTCGTGCAGCGAAACCTTGGGCAAATCCTCGATGACCGTGTCAGTCCCCGTCAGGACGTGCTCACTCCGTTCGCCGGGATTGACCTGCGGCAGGACGAAACGGCTCATTCTCCGATAATTCCCGCGATGAGCGGGCCGTGATCAACGACCGTCTCGCCAATCCCCCACCCACCGTCAACCGCTTCGAGCGCGCGGCCGAATCGCGCTGCGTCGTTCGCCGAAAGAGTGAAAACGGGGTCGCCCGCCTTGACGGAGTCACCCGGCTTGACGTGCAGGTCAACACCGGCGGCGTGAACAATCACGTCCTCCTTGCGTGCGCGACCGGCCCCCATTCGCCAGGCGGCGATTCCAAAGGGCAGCGCGTCCATGTGCGTGATGATTCCGTCACGGTCGGCGGTGACGACATGCGTCTCGCGGGCCGTCGGGAGTGCCGCATCGGGATCGCCGCTCTGAGCCGAGACCATTGCGCGCCAGACATCCATGGCCTTGCCGTTGGACAGGTTCGCTCGAACATCGACGTCGGTGAGTCCAGCAAGCTCGAGCATGTGCTCGGCGAGTGTGACGGTCAGGTCGACGACGTCCGAGGGGCCTCCGCCGGCAAGCACCTCGACCGACTCACGGACCTCATTGGCATTTCCAATCGCATGACCGAGGGGCGTGTTCATGTTGGACAACAGTGCACGCGTCTTGACGCCCGCATCCGTTCCAATCCCGACAAGCACCTCGGCTAGTTCACGCGCGCGGTCAGTGGTCGGCATGAATGCGCCGTTTCCAAACTTGACGTCCAGCACGAGGACTCCGGTCCCCTCGGCAAGTTTTTTGCTCATGATGCTCGACGCAATCAACGGAATCGCTTCGACCGTTCCGGTCGTGTCGCGCAGGGCGTACAGCATACGATCGGCGGGGGCAAGACCAGCTCCCGCGGCACACACCACCGCCCCAACCTTCTCCAGCTGCGCATGCATTTCGGCGTTGGTGACGTTCGCCGTCCAGCCGGGGATGGATTCAAACTTGTCCAGGGTTCCACCCGTGTGTCCGAGGCCGCGCCCCGACAGCTGTGGAACGGCGACACCGAAACTCGCGACAAGCGGCGAGAGGGGCAGTGTGATTTTATCGCCGACGCCACCCGTTGAATGCTTGTCGGCGGTCGGTTTCGAAAGGGCGGAAAAATCGAGTCGTTCGCCCGACGCCACCATCGCCGCGGTGAGGTCGTTCGTTTCACGGCGACTCATCCCTCGGATAAGGATGGCCATCGTCATCGCGGACATTTGTTCGTCAGCGACGACACCGCGCACATAGGCATCGATGAGCCAACCGATCTCTGCGGTCGACAGTTCTCCCGAATCGCGCTTCGCCTTAATCAGATCGACCGCGTCAAACTTCTCAATTCCACTCACTGGCACGCCTCACAGGTTGTTTCATTTGCAGGATCGGTTGGGGCAAAGGCGGCAAGTGTCGAAGGGCCAAATGCGTCGGGGATGACCTCGTCGATGGTCTTGATGCCCGAGACGGTGTTGAGCAGCATTCCCGGTGCCGAGTGTTCAAACAGGAGTTGCCGGCAGCGCCCGCACGGCATGAGCGTTTCGCCGTTGCCATCGACGCACGTGAAAGCGACGAGGTGCCCACCCCCGGTCATGGCAAGGGACGACACGAGGGCGCACTCCGCGCACAGGCCTAGGCCGTAGCTCGCGTTTTCGACGTTGCAGCCAGAAACAATTCGACCGTCATCAACCAGTGCCGCTGCGCCGACGGGGAATTTCGAATACGGCGCGTACGCCCGCTGCATAGCGGACAGCGCATGCTCCCGCAGGGTGTCCCAATCAATCTCGGCCACTCGTTACCCCTTGATGTACGGTTGGCCATCGGCCGCCGGCGCGCGAACGCGCCCGACGAATCCAACGACGGCGATGAGCGTGACAACGTACGGAACCATCGTGATGAAGTCGGTGGGGATGCCAGGGCTGACCTGGTTCGCCCACACACGCAGGATGATCGAGAATCCGAAGAGCAGCGCAGCGGCGGCGGCGGCGAAAGGATGCCATCGGCCGAGGATGACGACCGCGAGTGCGATAAATCCCTGGCCTCCCGACATCCCTCGACCAAATGCGCCAACCGATCCGATGGTCAAAGCCGCGCCACCAAGTCCGGCGACGACTCCGCCGAGCGTGACCCACCAGAACCGAGTGCGGGCCACGTTGATTCCGACGGTGTCGGCTGCGAGCGGGTGCTCTCCGACGGCA
Organism: uncultured Microbacteriaceae bacterium; assembly: GCA_903940225.1. Classification (GTDB taxonomy): domain Bacteria; phylum Actinomycetota; class Actinomycetes; order Actinomycetales; family Microbacteriaceae; genus MWH-TA3. Next base: position 81,481 of record CAJAKC010000008.1, on the reverse strand, counting down.
CGAGCACGCAAACCCAACTTCGTCTTGAAGAGGATGAACCAGAGCGCCGGAATGATGAGGTACGTCAGGTACGTCGTGATGCGCGATTCGAAAAGTGCCGGTCCCAGGATGGGGATGCTGGAGAGGCCCGGGATCGGAATGATGTCAAAGGTCCCGGGGAAGTTGGAATTCTGCCCGTCCGCCGACAACCACTGCGAATAAAGGAAGTTGGTGATTCCGAGGATCAGCACGTTGAGGACAACACCGACGATGATTTGGTCCACCAGGTAGACAATCGCGAAGGACGCGAGGACCATCGATAGGAGCGCAGCGCCGACCATCGCGGCGATGAGTCCGAAGTAGAGGTTGTCCGTCAGCGAGCCGACGACAGCGGCGAGAAATGCGCCCGTCAACAACTGCCCCTCGATCGCGATGTTGACCACACCAACGCGCTCGGACATGATTCCCCCCATTGCACCAAGGGCGATGGGGACGGCCAAAACAACCGCATTACCGAGGATGAAAGCGAATGGTACGTTGTTGCCCGCTGCGAGCCAGCCCAACAGCGCGACGACAGCGAAGAGCCCGAAAATCAGGTTCAGCCACAGCGGAGTGGTGCGTGCCGCGCGTGCCCGCACAAATGCGAGTGCAGCGATTATCAGCAGAATGACTCCGACAACCATCCCGACGAGGTTCGATGCGACGACAAAGTCGGGGATGTGGATGAAGTCCTCGGGGTTTGACCACTGGAACGTAACCGCTTCGGGTTTGCCGAAAAGCCCAAACGCGATTCCCACGACGAGTGCGAAAGCCGCCATGACGATGGGGGTCTTGTAGGAGACGCGCGCGTCAACGCGCGCGAACGAATCGTTCGAGGCAGTGCTCATTTGGCCACCTTCTTCTTTCGCAGGCCGACCCACCAGTCGGCGATGACCGTGGACTTCTGGGGCGGTGGGAGGCGGAATATCGCGCGCACCAGTGGCGGCGCAGCAATGAAGAGAACAATGAACCCTTGGACGACGCCCGTCACTTCGGGGGACAGTCCGATTACCTGCATGGCGGGGGCACCTGCCTTGAACGCGCCAAACAACAATCCCGCAAGCAGCACACCGGGGCCGGTTGACGAACCCAACAACGCAACGGTAATCGCATCGAATCCAATCGAACCGTCAAGATCGGGGGTCAGCCCGGCGCGGGCACCGAGCGCCTGATTGACGGCCGCAATACCGACAAACGCACCGGATGCTGCCATCGCATACACAAAGGTGCGACTGACGTTGACGCCGGCGGTGCGCGCCGCGTCAATGTTGTGTCCGACCATCCGGAAGCGGTAGCCAATCGTCGAACGTTCCATCAGCCACCAGTAGATTACGACCCCGACGAGAGCAAGGAGGAAACCCGCGTGCAGTGTGAAACTATCGCCAAACAGCGTGGGTAGTTGAGCGGTCTCGGCCGGCGCATCGGACTTAGGGGTCCCCCCGCCATCCGCCTCGCGCAACAGGTAGTCCTGGCGGAAGAAGAATGTGAGCAGCCCGGCAGCAACGTAGTTGAGCATGATGGTGACGATCACCTCGTGTGCCCCGGTTCGAGCTTTGAGGAAACCGACGAGTGCCCCGAACGCGGCGGCGGCGGCGATAGCAACCGCGGCGGCTACGACGAGGTGGACACCCCACGGCAACGTCATGCGGGTGCTGACCCATGTTGCGGCGAGTGCGCCGAACAGAATCTGCCCGCTCGCGCCAATGTTGAAGAGTCCCACTCTGAAGCCAAGCGCGACCCCGAGTCCGGCGGCGATGAGCGGCCCGGCGAATCGGAGTGTTTCGGTGATCGGGCGCATCGCCGCAACGAAGTTGTCTGCCTGGTAGTTGTAAATCGATCCCCGGAATAGTGCGAGGTAACCGTCGGAGATGGCGGTCCACCCTGCCCCGAGCGCGTCGGTGGGCCGAGCGGTGAGGTACGACAGCGCGTTGAGGAATGCCTCGTTGGAGAAAACCATAAAGAGCGCACCGACGATAAACCCGAGGATCACCGAGAGAAACGCGCGGAAGGCTCCTCCCGAAACGATTTCCTTTGCGGCGGTTGACCAGGTCGTGGGCTGCGAGTCGGCGTTCATACTGTTGCTCCTGCCATCATTCGACCAAGTGTTTCGCGCGAAGTGCTCGCGTCGACAATCCCAACGATTCTGCCGCGATACATCACCGCGATCCGATCGGCGAGTCCCGTCACCTCATCGAGTTCGGTGGAAATGATGACGACGGGTTTTCCCGCATCGCGAGTCGCAATAATCCGTTCGTGAATGAACTCGATGGACCCGACATCGACACCGCGCGTGGGCTGGGACGCGATGAAGAGGTTGAGGTCGCGTCCCAATTCGCGCGCGACGACAACCTTTTGCTGATTGCCACCACTCAACTGCTTGGCCATCGTCTCTCTGCCGGGCGTGCGAACATCGAACTCGGCAATGAGCTCGTCGGCCAACCGGTCACGGTTTGCAAAATCAATCTGGACGCCCTTCGCCCACGGTGGCCCGAAAGACTTGTTGAGCATGAGGTTTTCCGCGATGGTGAAGTCGCCGACGAGGCCGTCCTTCTTCCGGTCCTCGGGGATGTACCCAACACCGGCGTCGATGATCTCTCGAACGGACGAATCGGTGATGTCGAGATCTCCAAGCAAAATTTTTCCAGCAGACGGTTCCCGCAGTCCAACGAGGGCTTCGGCGAGCTCTGTCTGACCATTGCCCTGCACTCCGGCGATAGCGAGAACTTCGCCTCCGCGGACGTCGAACGTCACGTCATCGACAACTTTGAGGCTCCCGTCACCGATAACCGTCAGTCCCTTCACTGACAACCCGGTTGATCCGAGGACGGCTTTCTTCTTGTTCACGCCAAGGTCCACTGCACGACCGACCATCATCGTTGCCAGTTTCTCCGCGGAATCGGTCGGCTTCGCGTCCCCGACTACCGCTCCGAGGCGAATGACAGTGATGCGATCTGCGACCGCTTGGACTTCGCGCAGCTTGTGGGTGATGAACACGATCGACGTGCCAGCCGTGGCAAGCCCCCTCATGATGCCCATCAATTCATCCGTTTCCTGAGGGGTCAGGACCGCGGTCGGTTCGTCGAGCACAAGAACCTTCGCGTCGCGCGCGAGCGCCTTGATGATTTCAACGCGCTGTTGCGAGCCCACGGGGAGGTCTTCGACGATGGCATCGGGATCGATATCGAACCCGAACCGGTCAGAGATTTCGCGCACTCGCTTGCGCGCGGAATCTAAATCGAGAATGCCGAGCGCGCCGGTCGGCTCGTTGCCAAGGACAACGTTCTCGGCAACGGTGAAAACAGGAATGAGCATGAAGTGTTGGTGGACCATCCCGATGCCGGCGGCCATCGCATCGCCCGGTCCCTTAAATTTCTGGACGACACTGTCCAGCAGGATGTCGCCTTCGTCGGCGGAGTACAGTCCGTACAGGACATTCATCAGAGTCGACTTGCCGGCGCCATTTTCGCCCAGCAGGCTGTGGATTTCTCCGGGTTCGACCACGAGGTCGATGTGGTCATTCGCAACGAGCGACCCGAATCGCTTCGTGATGCCGCGGAGTTCCAGCTTCATTGATGTGTCCTTGGTAAAAGTAGGGCGGGGGCCGCCGAGAACAGTCTCGACGACCCCCGACTTCGGCTAACCGAAGTTTATCCGAGAGGGTTGATGTCTCCCGAGATGATGCCAGCCTTGAGTTCTTCAAGCTTGGCTCCGATGTCAGCCTGCGACTGCGCACCGGTGTAGTTGGTGATTGCCGACAGAGCGGTTCCACCGTTTTCGAGCGTTCCGATGTAGTAGTCACCCGAGAAGGCCTGACCATCAACAGCGATCGCCTTGATGATGTCGTAGACGGCGCTGGTCATGCGCTTTTCTGCTGACGTGAGGATCCAGTCAGCGTACTCAGGCGAGGTGTTGGCAATGTCCTTGTCAACACCGATGATGCGTGCGTCGACTCCGGATTCGGTGATTGCCTCTGACGAAGCACCGAACTGGTCTCCACCGACCGGGAAGAGAACGTCAGCGCCGGCCTGCAGCTGGGCTGCGGCGATTGCCTTTGAGGTTCCCGAGTTAGGAGTGAAGTCGCCAATGAAGTCGCCCTTTTCCTTCGCGGGGTCCCAGCCGACAACCTTGACTGTGGTGTCATTGTCTGCACCCCACGCCATTGCGCCGTAGTAGTAACCGGTCATGAAGTCCACAACGGCATCAATCTGCATTCCGCCATAGGTTCCGACAATCTTGGTTGTCGACTGTGCAGCGGCGAGGTACCCAGCAAGGTACGACGACTGGTTCATCGAGTAACCGACGGGCTTGAGGTTCGTTGCACCGTTTGACCATCCGTCGATGGTGACGAAGTTGACCTCGGGGTTTGCTTCAGCAGCGGCGTTCACTGCATCGACAAGGTTGAAGCCGACAGCGATGGTGAGATCGCAGCTCGCATCAATCATTGCCTGAAGGTTGGGAGCGAAGTCATCGGGCGATGTCGACTCTGCGTCCTGGATCTGGACACCGAGTTCGTCACGCGACTTGGTGAGTCCTTCGTATACCGACTGGTTGAACGACTTGTCGTTCCACGAGCCTTCGTCCGAAACCGCGCAAGCAAGGTAGTCGAGCTGTTCAACAGCCGTCTCGCTCGCGTCGGGGGCAGCGGCACAGCCGGCGAGCACCAGGCTCGCGGCTCCCGCCAGTGCAAGCCCAGAAAGGGCGCGCTTTGTGATTTTATTCACGGGGAATTTCCTCTCGATGGGGTGGCCCCAATGCGACGGATACCGCATCGTGAACCACCAGTGAGTTCATCCTATTCACGCAGCGCGCAAACACAATCGGTATAGACGGCGATTCCGCCAAAACATGCCCAAATCGTTACATTTCGCGGTGTAGACGACGGTTTCCGAAGAAGAAGCTAGAGGACGTCGTCCGAACCGGTTCGTCGAATTGATTCGACAATGCTCTTGACCCGTTGGGCGTTTGCGGCGTTCGTGACCAGCAGGGCGTCTTCGGTATCGACGATGACGATATCTTTCACTCCAACAACCGCGATAAGGCGATTCGACTCCGACACGACGAGACCACTGGACCCCTCGTTCAACACGCGAGAATTGTGCCCGAGCGTTGCGAGAACATTAGAGCGCCCCCGATTGTGAAGGCGCGCGAGCGCGGCGAAATCTCCGATATCGTCCCAACTGAATTCGCCGGGAATCACGGCAAGGCGATCGTGTTCTGCGGCGGGTTCCGCAATCGCGTAATCAATCGCGACGGTGGGGATCCGTTTCCACTGCGCGGCGACCACATCGTCGCGTTCGTGCGTGTCCCACGCTTCCGCTATCGCATCAATCGGCTCCGCGACGTCGGGTCGATTCGTGCGAAGTTCATCCAGCAACACCGACGCTTTCGCAATGAACATCCCTGCGTTCCACAAGTGGCGGTCGCCGTCGAGGTATTCCGTCGCGACATCTGACTTGGGCTTTTCGGTAAAGGTCACCGCCCGATGCGCGTGGGGTGCACCGTCCACTGCGAGCGACTCACCGATCTCAATGTAGCCGAAGGCCGTAGCCGCCTCAGTCGGGCGAATGCCGATGGTGACGATGTAGCCGTCCCTGGCTGTCGCGATCGCTTCGCGGACCGCCTTGCCGAATCGTCGGTCATCGGTGATGACATGGTCTGCTGCAAATGACCCGATGATCGCGTCGGGGTTTCGGCGCACGATGATTGCGGCGGCAAGAGCAATTGCCGCTGTCGAATCTTTCGGCGAAGGTTCAAGGACAAGATTCGTTTGGGCCAGCGCGGGCAGTTCGCGCGTGACCGTCTTCTTGTGCGCTACGCCGCACACAACGACGATGTTGTTCCCCGCAAGTGGTTCGAGTCGATTCCATGTGTCGACCAGGAGCGAGTGCCCGGTGCCCGCCAAATCGTAAAGAAATTTTGGCTCAACTGCGCGTGACAACGGCCAGAGTCGAGACCCGATTCCCCCCGCCGGAATAACGGCATAGAAGTCGGGAGCGGCCGGTGCGGTCATGTCGAACAGCCTACGCGAGACCACTAGACTGGGGGCAAAGTTGTCTATTACGAGGAGGAACGGGTGGTCGATACCGTCACTCGCACATCGCGAACCGTCATCGCGGGAACTCTGTATCGTGGCCACGAAGGCATGTGGTCGTGGGTTCTTCACCGCATTACCGGAATCGCGATTTACTTTTTCTTGCTCGTCCACGTACTCGACACGGCGACTCTGCGAATCAGCCCCGAGGTGTACAACGGCGTTCTCGGCGCGTACAAGACGCCAATTATGGGAATCGGCGAAGCGGGGCTGGTTGGTGCGATTGTCTTCCACGCGCTCAACGGTCTTCGCATCATCCTCGTGGACGCCACAAAGTGGGGGACGCGCTATCAGCGTCAAATGTTCTATGTCGTCCTCGGCCTGTGGACCCTTCTCATGATCGGCTTCCTGCCACGACACCTGATTAACGTCTTCACCGGTGGTGCCGAGTGAGGCGCCTCAAGTTAGAGCGCCTGGGTTGGATCTTCATGCGCGTCTCAGGATTTTTCCTCATCGCGCTGATCTTTACCCACCTCATCGTCAACGTGATGCAGGACGGTGGCGTCCACGCAATTGATTTTGCCTTCGTCGCCGGAAAGCTGGCGAACCCCCTGTGGCAGTGGTTCGATGTCACGCTCCTGTGGCTCGCGCTGATTCACGGCACCAACGGAATGCGAGTCGTCATCGAGGATTACGTTTACCGAATCAACCTGAAACGATTCCTCCTCGGAGGCCTCGCCGTCTCGACCGCCGTTCTCATTGTTCTGGGAACGCTGGTCATCTTCACGCTTGACCCGTGCCCGACCGACGCCGCCGCAAATCTGCTGCCGTCGTTCTGCACGGCCGGATAACCGATACATAAGGAGCAGTTCGTGACCACGGTTCACCACCACGAGTACGACGTTGTCATCGTTGGCGCCGGTGGCGCCGGGATGCGCGCGGCCATCGAGTCTGCACCCAATGTAAAGACCGCCGTCATCTCAAAGTTGTACCCCACTCGTTCGCACACGGGCGCAGCCCAGGGTGGCATGGCTGCGGCTCTCGCCAACGTCGAAGAGGACTCGTGGGAGTGGCACACGTTCGACACCGTCAAGGGTGGCGACTACCTCGTTGACCAAGACGCTGCCGAGATTCTCGCGCGTGAAGCGATTGACGCCGTTCTCGACCTCGAGAACATGGGCCTTCCGTTCAACCGCACGCCGGACGGCAAGATCGACCAGCGACGCTTTGGCGGTCACACCCGCGACCACGGCAAGGCGCCGGTTCGACGCTCGTGCTACGCCGCCGACCGCACCGGCCACATGATTCTGCAGACACTGTTCCAGAACTGCGTCAAGCTCGGCGTCGAATTCTACAACGAGTTCTATGTTCTCGACCTTTTGCTCACCGACGTCAAGGGCAAATCCACCGCCGCTGGTGTTGTCGCCTACGAACTGTCAACCGGCGACATCCACGTCTTCAACGCGACCTCCGTCATCTTTGCGACGGGTGGTTTCGGCAAGATGTACAAGACGACGTCGAACGCTCACACCCTCACCGGTGACGGTGTCGGCATCGCGTGGCGCAAGGGAATTCCGCTCGAAGACATGGAGTTCTTCCAGTTCCACCCGACCGGGCTTGCGGGGCTCGGCATTCTCCTCACTGAGGGAGCGCGTGGTGAAGGCGCAATCCTTCGCAACGCCAGCGGTGTACGATTCATGGAGCGCTATGCCCCCACCATCAAGGACCTCGCGCCGCGCGACATTATTTCGCGCTGCATGGTGCAAGAAGTCGCGGAGGGACGCGGGGCCGGTCCGAACAAGGATTACGTTCTGCTCGATTGCACGCACCTGGGTGCCGAGGTTCTCGAAACCAAGCTTCCCGACATCACCGAGTTTGCGCGTACCTACCTGGGCGTCGACCCAGTTGTCGAACCGGTCCCCGTGATGCCGACGGCGCACTATGCGATGGGTGGCATCCCAACCACCGTTAATGCCGAGGTCCTGCTCGACAACACGACCGTGATTCCCGGCCTCTACGCCGCGGGCGAGTGCGCGTGCGTTTCCGTTCACGGGTCCAACCGACTGGGAACAAACTCGCTGCTGGACATCAATGTCTTTGGCAAGCGCGCGGGAAAGAACGCCGCGGCTTACGCAAAGAAGGCGAAGCTTCCCGCACTGCCCAAGGCGGCGGAACAATTTGTCGTGGACCTCATCGACTCGGCGCGCACCGCCAACGGCAAAGAATCCGTCGCCAGCATCCGCAAGGAACTGCAGGTCGAAATGGACCGCAACGCTCAGGTGTTCCGCACCGAGAAGTCCCTCGGGCATGCGCAAAAGGTCATCCACGATCTGCGAGTCCGATACGCGAAAATTGGAATTCACGACCGCGGTCAGCGATTCAACACCGACCTGCTCGAAGCGGTTGAACTTGGCTTCTTGCTCGACCTTGCCGAGGTTGTTGTCGTTTCCGCCCGTAACCGCAAGGAGAGCCGCGGCGGACACATGCGCGACGACTTCCCCGATCGCGATGACAAGGGTTACATGCAGCACACGATGGCGTACAAGAAGGGTGACGACATTGCACTCGGCTGGAAGCCCGTTGTCATTACCAACTATCCGCCGATGGAGAGGAAGTACTAATGGGTGAATTGGGAGTGGTTGATTCGTTCACCGTGACCTTCATCGTTCGTCGATTCAACCCGGAGACGGACTCTGAGCCACACTGGCAAGACTTTGATGTCGAAATGTATTCGACCGACCGCGTTCTTGACGGGCTTCACAAGATCAAGTGGGATCAGGACGGCTCGCTGTCGTTCCGCCGCTCGTGCGCGCACGGCATCTGTGGTTCGGATGCGATGCGCATCAACGGTCGCAACCGTCTCGCATGTAAGACGTTGATTAAGGACCTCGACATTTCGAAGCCCGTTTACGTTGAGGCAATCAAGGGTCTTCCCCTCGAGAAAGACCTCATCGTCGACATGGAGCCATTCTTCGCCGCCTACCGCGAGGTTCAGCCGTTCTTGCAAACGTCCGCCAAGCCGAAAAAGGAACACCTCCAGTCGGTCGAGCAGCGCGAACGCTTCGACGACACGACCAAGTGCATCCTCTGCGCGGCGTGCACAACCTCGTGCCCCGTCTTCTGGACCGACGGGCAGTACTTCGGACCGGCGGCAATTGTCGCAGCGCACCGCTTCATCTTCGACTCGCGTGACGAGGAAGCCCAGGTTCGACTCGACATCCTCAACTCCAAGGAAGGCGTCTGGCGTTGCCGGACCACCTTCAACTGTTCGGAGGCGTGCCCCCGCGGCATCGAGGTCACCAAGGCGATTTCCGAAGTGAAGCAAGCCGCCATTCGCGGCGTTCGTCGCTAACGCCCTCACCGACTCGGGGCTTTCGGGCCTTCCGCTGCGTCCGCAGGTCTGGAAAGTAGGATTGGGCAATGGCCACCCGAATTGCAAACGTCAATGTCAACGGGGTGCGTGCGGCCTACCGCAAAGGAATGGGCGACTGGCTCGCGAATCGCGGCGTCGACATCCTGTGCCTGCAAGAGGTTCGCGCTGAAACGACCGACCTCGAGCCACTGCTCGGTGACGGTTGGCACGTGGCCCACGATGCCGCGACGGCGAAGGGTCGCGCTGGCGTCGCCATCGCGTCACGGCAAGAGCTGCTCGCGGTGCGAACCGATTTCGGAGCGGCTGACTTTGACAGCGCCGGGCGATGGATTGAGGCGGACTTTCGGATCGGGTCGCACACGGTGACCGTTGTCAGCGTCTATGTGCACTCAGGCGAGGTGGACACCCCCAAACAGGTCGAAAAGTATAAGTTTCTCGACGCGATGGAGTCACGGATGTCGGAGCTGGGAGCCGACGGATCATTTGCGCTCGTCGTCGGTGACCTCAATGTGGGACACCGCACGCTCGACATCAAAAACTGGAAGGGGAACCTGAAGAACTCGGGGTTCCTGCCCGCGGAACGCGCCTATTTTGACCGCATTGTCGGTGCCGAGGATGACGAGAGTTACAACGCGGGGGCAGGACTTGGGTGGGTCGACCTCGGACGTCGGTTTGCCGGCGAAGTTCCCGGGCCCTACACGTGGTGGAGCCAACGCGGTCAGGCGTTTGATACCGACACCGGGTGGCGACTCGATTACCACTTGGCAACCCCGGCCCTCGCGGCAACGGCTCTCACCTACGCCATCGACAAGGCGAGCGCGTGGGATACTCGCTGGAGTGACCACGCCCCCGTTGTGATCGATTACGACTTCTAAGGACGCCATGACCTTGCCACGCCTGTTCTCGGGAATGCAGCCCAGTGCCGAGTCACTTCACCTCGGAAACTACGCCGGCGCGTTGTTGCAGTGGCGCGACATGCAGTCGACGCACGATGCAGTGTTCTGTGTTGTCGACCTGCACGCAATCACAGTGCCCCAGGATCCCGCGAAGCTGCGCGAAAACACCCGACGCACCGCCGCCCAATACATTGCGGCCGGAATCGACCCCGACAACTCGACCCTGTTTGTTCAATCACACGTTCCCGCGCACGCACAACTCGCGTGGGTGTTCAACACCATTACGGGATTCGGCGAAGCGTCGCGAATGACCCAGTTCAAAGACAAGTCAGCGAAGCAGGGGACCGCCTCGACGAGTGTCGGGCTCTTCACGTACCCGATCCTGCAAGCGGCGGACATTCTGTTGTACGACGCACAGGTCGTACCCGTTGGTGAAGATCAGCGACAGCACATCGAGCTCACGCGCGACATCGCGATGCGATTTAACTCGCGATTCGGTGACGCGCTGACCGTTCCCGAGGTCCGGATTCTCAAGGAATCCGCAAAAGTGTTCGACCTGCAGAACCCCGCGGCGAAGATGTCGAAATCAGGGGAATCCCCTCAGGGAATCGTCTGGTTGCTCGACGAGCCTTCGGTCACTGCGAAGAAGATCAAATCGGCCGTGACCGACATGGACCGCGATATTCGCTTCGATCCGACCACAAAGCCCGGCGTGAGCAACCTTTTGGGAATTCTGTCCCTGTTGACGGGCAGCGCTGTTCCGGCGTTGGAATCGGAATTCTCGGACAAGGGCTACGGTGACCTCAAAGCAGCCGTTGCCGACGCCGTCATCGCCGAATTCGAACCGATTCGCGCCCGCGCACTCGAGCTCTTGGCCGACCCGGCCGAACTCGACCGCATGCTCGCGTTCAACGCTGCGCGTGCGAACGAGATTGCCGAGGCCACACTTGCGCGCGTTTACGACGCCGTCGGCTTTCTTCCGCGCGGCTAGACCCAGCCGTACGAGCGGTCAATTCCCTTTGCCCATTCGGCGAGGAGCCGGTCCCGTTCGGCAGCGTCCATCGTTGGCTCGAACCGACGGTCTTCAGCCCACAGCGCGCGAATCTCGTCTTCGCTCGACCACATACCGACCGTGAGCCCAGCAACGAACGCGGCCCCGAGGGCCGTTGTTTCCGTGACAACGGGTCGAATGACGGGAACCCCCGTGATGTCGGCCTGAAACTGCATGAGGAAATCGTTGGCAACCATACCGCCGTCCACCTTGATTGACGCCAACGCGACACTGGCGTCCGCCGCGGCTGCCCTGATGACGTCACGGGATTGGAAGGCAACGGATTCGAGTGCGGCCCGCGCGATGTGAGCCTTTGTGGAAAATCGGGTGAGCCCCGCGATAATTCCCCGCGCATCCGGTCGCCAATACGGTGCAAAGAGTCCGCTGAAGGCGGGAACGACGACGACTCCGCCATTGTCAGGAACCGACGTTGCCAACGCCTCCACATCGGCGGAGGAATCGATCACTCCGAGGTTGTCGCGTAGCCACTGAATCAGCGAACCCGTGACGGCCACGCTCCCTTCCAGCGCGTAGCGCGGCGCTTCTCCGTCCCGCTGGAATGCCACCGTAGACAGCAAACCGTGTTGGGAGCGAACCAGCTTTTCTCCCGTCGCCACGATCAGGAAGTTGCCTGTTCCGTAGGTGTTCTTCGCTTCGCCCGGGTGAAATGCCGCTTGCCCCACCGTTGCCGATTGTTGGTCGCCGATGACCCCCGCGATCGGGATTCCCGCGAGGCTCTCGACGGCGGTGACCTCCCCGTACACGTGACCGCTCGGATGGATCTCGGGCAAGATGCCCAACGGAACATCGAACGCGGTGCAGAGTTCGGCATCCCACTCCAACGTGTCGATGTTCATCAGCATCGTGCGCGAGGCATTGGTGACGTCCGTTGCGTGAACGCCGCGACCCGGACCGCCCGTCAGGTTCCAGATGAGCCACGAGTCGATTGTTCCGGCGAGAAGGTCGCCGGCCGAAGCCAGTTCGCGAGCGCCGGGCACCGAATCGAGGATCTCGGCAAACTTTGTTGCCGAGAAGTACGCTGCGAGCGGTAGGCCGGTCCGATGAGCAAATCGATTGACCCCACCGTCGGCGCTGAGTGCGTCAATCCTGGATTGCGTGCGCGTGTCCTGCCACACAATTGCGGGCGCGATGGGTTTACCGGTGTGACGGTTCCACACCACCGCGGTCTCGCGCTGATTGGTGATTCCCATGGCCGCAACATCCGAAGGGACGAGGCCACACTGGGCAAGCACTCCCCCGAGTACCTCGAGTGAATTGGCGAGGATCTCAGCGGCATCATGCTCGACCCAACCGGGCTGCGGAAAGATTTGCCGATGTGCCAGTTGGACGGTGCCTTTCGGCAATCCGCGGCGGTCAAACACCATGGCGCGCGTCGACGTGGTTCCCGCATCGAGTGCAACGACGACATCACGCATGTTCACAGTGTATTCATGGCAAACCGACTCCCGCCAAAAGCGAATTGGGGTTACCATTGAAGAGAGCACGTGCTCCGGGGTCAGTGAAAATCTGAGCCGGCGGTCAAAGTCCGCGACCCGAGTGGTTTCGATTACTCGGTTGATTCGGTGAAACTCCGAGACCGACGGTTATAGTCCGGATGGTAGGAAGCACGGAGAGCTGGCCGTTAGTTGACGGGTAGTTCGCGACCGCTGTCGCATCCCCGGACTTTGCTCAGAAGGAGTCCGAGATGATCACACCATACGATGACGCTGTGCGTCGCGCCGCCGAACTCGCTGTGCGCGGGCCGCGCACCGGGGAAAACCCGCAGGTTGGCTGCGTCCTGCTCGACGCGAGCGGAACAATCGTCGCCGAGGGTTGGCACCGCGGCGCGGGAACCCCCCACGCCGAGGTCGACGCGCTGTCCAAAATCGAAGACGCTCACGGGCTCACCGCTGTCGTTACCCTCGAACCGTGCAATCACACCGGCCGAACCGGTCCGTGCTCTCAGGCGCTTCTCGCCGCTGGCATTTCGCGCGTCGTGTATTCCCACAAAGACCCGGGTGTCGAAGCGGGTGGAGGTGCGCAGGTGCTGCGTGACGCCGGGATCGAAGTCATCGGAGATGTCCTCCCCGCCGTCGGCGAAGAACTTGTCCACCGCTGGTTGACCGCGAACCGTCTCGGGCGTCCCTGGGTGACGGCGAAGTGGGGCTCGACGCTCGACGGGCGCATTGCCGCAGCAGACGGCACGAGTCAGTGGATCACCTCGTCGGAATCGCGCGAATACATCCACTTGCTTCGTTCGCAGCACGACACGATTGCCGTGGGCACGGGCACCGTTTTGGCGGACAACCCCAGCCTGACCGCGCGCACACCGGACGGGAACCTCTTCCCGAACCAACCGCTGCCCGTCGTCATCGGAAAGCGGGACATTCCGTCGGGGTCGAGCCTGTGGAGCCATCCGCGCGGCGTGCTCAACGAATCGGGCGAACTTCCCGAGATTCTCGAACGACTCTACGGAATCGGTGTGCGCAGTTTGTTCCTCGAAGGTGGCCCCCAACTGGTGAACTCATTTATCCGCGAGGGACTCGTGGATGAATACGTCGTGTGCATCGCTCCCCTGTTGTTGGGTGGCGATCGCACGTCAACGGGCGACCTGGGAATTGCCACCCTGACGCAGGGGCGTCGTTTGACCGTTCTCGACACCAAGCACCTCGGAGGCGACATTGTGGTCACCGCACGGGAGGCTCACTAGATGTTCACCGGAATAATCGCCGAACTGGGAACAATCGAATCGGTCTCACCAACCGGCGATTCGATGCGCGTCGTTGTTCGCGCGCCGAAAGCCGTGGCGCAGGCTTCACACGGCGACTCGATAGCGATTTCGGGGGTGTGCCTCACCGTCATCGAACAAGACGCGGAAACATTCACCGCCGATGTCATGGGTCAAACCCTCTCAATGTCGAACCCCGATCAGTGGGTCGAGGGGCGCACCGTCAACGTTGAGTCGGCGATGTCCCTCGGCGAACAGCTTGGCGGGCACATCGTCCAGGGGCACGTCGACGGCACCGCCCGCGTTGTGTCGACCACTCAGAACGGTGACTGGCGGGTCGTTCACTTCGCCCTGTCCCCCGCTCACGCCCCTCTGGTGGTCGATAAAGGGTCGATCGCGGTGGATGGCGTCTCGTTGACCGTCTCCGCGGTGGGCGACGACTGGTGTGAGGTGTCGCTCATCCCCGAATCGCTTGTCGCAACCACACTCGGACGCCTCGAACCCGGTGCGCTCGTCAATATCGAAACCGACATTCTTGCTCGCCACGTGGCGAGACTCGCGCACTTTACGAAGGGAAGCGCATCATGAGCGCACTGACCGCCGCACTTGCCGATTTGCAAGCCGGAAAGCCGATCATCGTTACGGATTCAGCCGAACGCGAAAACGAGGGCGACCTCGTGATGGCTGCCCAGTTCGCGACAACGGAATGGATCGCCTTCACCATTCGGCACAGCAGTGGGTTCCTTTGCGCTCCCATGACGAATGCTCGTGCCAACGAACTCGAACTTCCGCTCATGGTGGAAATCAACCAGGATCCCCGTGGAACCGCCTACACCGTGAGTGTCGATGCCGCTGATGGAATGTCAACCGGCATCTCTGCCGCCGACCGCGCGCTGACACTTCGCGTGCTCGCCAACGCCTCGACCGGCCCGGCCGACCTCGTTCGCCCCGGTCACATCATCCCACTGCGGTCTGCCCCCGGCGGAGTGCGTGAGCGCGCGGGCCACACGGAGGCCACCGTTGACCTACTGACTCTCGCCGGACTCGAGCCGATCGGAGTTATCGGGGAAATCACTAACGATGACGGCTCGATGACCCGAGGCGCCGAGCTGACCGCCTTCGCGGCGGAACACGGATTGACCATCGTGTCGATTGAGGAACTGACTGAACACCTCGATGCGGAATGGCTTCCGCTGCATGACCCCAACGAAAACCGCTATCCGTTCGAGGTCGAAACGATTGTTCCGACAAACCACGGCACGTTCCGCCTTCGCGCCTACCGCGACGCGGCACTGCACGTCGACCACGTCGCCATAGTCGCGGGGGAACCCACCGATGGCGCTCTCGTTCGACTGCACTCGGAGTGCGTCACGGGTGAAGCGATGGGTTCGCTCAAGTGCGAGTGCGGCCCACAGCTCGAAGTCGCGATGGACCAGATCGCCGAACACGGTGGCGTCGTCATTTACCTCCGTGGTCACGAGGGCCGTGGAATCGGCCTGACGAACAAACTCAAGGCATACCGCTTGCAAGAGGACGGGCTCGACACGCTCGACGCCAACCTTGCGCTCGGACTTCCCGCTGACGCACGCGATTACGGAGTTGCCGCGGCGATCTTGCGCGACCTCGGAATATCGACCATTCGACTGTTGTCCAATAACCCCGAAAAGGGTCGGCAGCTGAACGAGTACGGTATCGCGGTGTCCGAGTTCATTCCCCTCGTCGTCGGTGTCGGTGATGTGAACAAGGCGTACCTCGGAGCAAAGCGTGACCGCATGGGGCACAATCTGCCGACGGCACTGCCCAACACCCCCACGGAGGGCTGAGGGATGGCCGGAAGCGGTAGCCCTTCAGCGGTGATCTCAGCACCCGGAATGCGAGTAACGGTGATTGCCGGTTCGTGGCACACCGAGATCACCGACGGCCTTGTTGCGGGCGCCCAGCGCGTGCTGGACGATGCCGGCACTGAACATTCGCTCGTTCGGGTGCCCGGAGCGTTCGAGCTTCCCGTGGTCGCCAAGACCGCTCTGGAGAACGGTGCGGAAGCCGTTGTGTGCCTCGCGGTCATTATTCGCGGTGGCACGCCTCACTTCGAGTTCGTGTCGAATGCCGCGACTGATGGACTGACGCGCGTTGCTCTCGACACGGGGAAGCCGGTCGGATTCGGAGTGTTGACTCTCGACGATGAAGCACAGGGAATCGATCGCGCCGGACTGCCGGGATCGCGCGAAGACAAGGGTGCCGAAGCAGCCGCTGCGGCCGTTGCGACCGCGCTCGAACTCCGTAGCCTCCGCGGCTAACTGAGAAACAATTTGCGCAGTCGTCGCGACACGACGACGACACCGATTCCCAGCATCACGAGGAAGTACCCGATGTGGATCCAAATGGCCGACGTGAAAATTCCCGTTGTCAGCATTCGGATCAGTTCAACCCCGTGCCACAGAGGGAATGCCTGAATCATCAACTGGATTGCCTCGGGGTAAACGGTGATCGGGTAGAACGTCGCCGAAAACAGGAACATCGGCAGCATCACCATGGGCAACCAGTCCATCTGCTGGAACGTCTTCATGTACGACGTGAAGGCCATTCCCATCGAGGCGAAGCCCGCGGCGATGAGGATGACGGCGGGAATCGCGAGAAGGGCGAACGGTGACAAGACGAGTCCCATCGCTTGCATCACGATGAGGAACCCGACCGCATAGACGCCGCCGCGCAGCAAAGCGAGGGTGATCTCGCCAATGGCGACATCCAGCGGACCAAGCGAGGTGAGCAGCATGGTCTGATACAGCTTGCCGAAATTGAGTTTGAAGAAAACATTCCAGGTTGAGTCGTAGATTGCCCCGTTCATCGCCGAGACGGCCAAGAGGGCGGGGGCGATGTACGCACCATACGGAATTGATGTGCCGTTGACGTCGATCGAGCCGATGATGCCCCCGAGCCCGATCCCCATCGAGAAGAGATAGAAAACCGGCTCGAAGAAACCGCTGAGGATGATGAGGTAATTGTTCGACATCGTCGCTCGCAGTCCGCGTTCGATGATGGCGCGAGCGTTTCCGCCCGAGAGACCACCAAATCGACGACGGGGTGCAGTGACCGCGCTCACTTCGTCAACCTCTTCACAAAAGCGCGATGCATCAGGATTGCGCCCACGACGGAAAACGCGATGAGCACCCCGAGATGCGTCACGGTGGTCCAGATGGGCTCACTCATGCCATAACTGGCGACTCGACCCAACTGACTGGCGTGCCACAACGGCGAAACCCAGGCGATCCATTCGAGCCAATCGGGGATCTGCGAAATGGGGAAAAACGTTCCCGAAAACAAGAACATGGGCATCACAATGAGTCGCTGGATGAGCGCGAACTGACCGGAGTCGTCTTCGAGGCGTGCCGCGTAGGCGGCGAGCGGCGTCATGATGGCGTACGCCCCGAGGATCGAAATCGGGATGACAAGCCACCCCGTCGAGTTCGGCACAGCACCGAAAGCAACAATCGCGGCGAAGAAGAGACCGGCAGTAAAGGTAAACCTCAACATCAGGTGGAACAGAAAGCCTCCGACGATTTGGCCCGGGCTAATGGGTGTCGCGTGAATGGCAAAAAAGACCTTGTGCCATTTGAATCCGCTGAGCACGGGGTACATCCCCTCTTCGGCGCCGACCGACAGAATCGTCGACATCAGCATCGCGGGGGCGACATACACAAGGTAGGGAACGCCCTCGATGCCCTGAGGGACCAGATTTGCAAGTCCGACACCGAGTGCGAGCAGATAGACAATCGGATTACCGATGCTCGACGTCACGACATAGCTGATGTAGCCGCGCATCTCGCGCAGGCGCAGTTCGGTGACGTACCACCAACCCCACCGCCGTGACTTAGACGCGCGCTCGCGAATCTCCGCGACGGTCGTCATTCGACCAGGGTCCGACCGGTCAGTCTCAAGAAGACGTCCTCCAGCGACGAGCGCCTCACGAGACTTGTCGTCGGGTGGTGCCCGCGCTTGGTGATTTCGGCCAGGTCGCGCTCACCGTTGTCGCTGTAAATGAGAATGCGGTCAGGGAGGATTTCTTGGCGGTCACCAACATCCGCGATTTGTTTTGCGACGACCGCGTTGTTGGCCGAGCCGTAACGAACTTCGAGAACTTCGCGGGTCGAGTGCTCGCGGATCAGC
Organism: uncultured Microbacteriaceae bacterium; assembly: GCA_903940225.1. Lineage (GTDB taxonomy): Bacteria > Actinomycetota > Actinomycetes > Actinomycetales > Microbacteriaceae > MWH-TA3. The sequence continues at coordinate 63,220 of CAJAKC010000008.1, read as the reverse complement.
TGCGCGGGTGACCCCTCGGCCATGATGGCGCCCTGGTCGACGACAATCAGGCGGTCACAGAGTTGCTCGGCTTCATCCATGTAGTGCGTCGTGAGGATGAGAGTGGTGCCGCGCTCTTTGAGGCGAAACAGGCGATCCCAGAGGACGTGACGCGCCTGCGGGTCCAGCCCCGTCGTCGGTTCATCGAGCAGCAACATTTGGGGATCGTTCATCAGGGAACGGGCGATGGTGAGCCGACGCTTCATGCCACCGGAAAGGGGTTCAACTTTCGCCTTCGCACGGTCGGTCAGTTGAGCAAATTCGAGTAGTTCGGTCGCACGCGCCGTTGCATCAGCGCGGGACATTCCAAAAAACCGACCGTAGCTGATGAGGTTTTCGGCGACACGCAGTTCTTGGTCAAGATTGTCTTCTTGCGGCACGACACCGAGCTGCGACCGAATCGCCGGCCCGTCCGTATTGGGGTCAAGTCCCAGCACTTCAAGCACGCCCGAGGTCCGAGCCGATACCGACGCGATCATCTTCATCGCGGTCGACTTGCCGGCACCGTTCGGCCCCAGAAGCCCGAAAGATTCGCCTCGCGGGACTTCGAAAGAGATGCCGTTTACCGCCGTTAAGTCGCCGTAGACCTTGGTGAGGTTCTCTGCACGAATTACGGGGGGCACAAACAACTATCCTAGACCTATGTCTTCTCCCCGTTTTGGTGGCGGTCGTCGGCCCGACGGTGCAGTTCCCGAAGGTCCGAAGGCCACTTTCCGCCAGTTGCTCCCCTACCTTCTTGAGCACAAGGGAATCCTCTTCAGCGTCATCGGCTTGAGTCTTCTCGGCGCCGGCGCGTCTCTCGCCCAGCCGCTCATTGTGTCGCAAGTGATCACGTCTGTTCAGGACGGATCCGACCTCGGTTGGCTCGTCCCCGCCCTCATCGCTCTCGTGATTGGCGGCGCTCTACTCACGAGTGTGCGGCACTACCTGTTGCAGCGCACAGGCGAATCCGTTGTTCTCTCGTCACGTCGTCACCTCGTGTCCCGACTGCTCAACCTCCCCATCAGCGAGTTCGATGCCCGCCGAACGGGAGACCTCGTGTCTCGCGTCGGCGCCGATTCGACAATGTTGAGGGCGGTTCTCACCCAGGGCCTCGTCGAAGCAGTCGGTGGTTCGGTCACCTTCGCCGGTTCGATCATCGCCATGTTGTTCATCGACGCGATTCTGTTCGGACTGACGTCAAGCGTCGTTGTCTTCTCAATGCTCGTCGTGATTGTTCTCTCGCGTCGCATTCGCAAGTATTCGCGCCTCGCGCAAGACCGCGTCGGTGCCCTCACGGCGTCGGTCGAGCGCTCCATTTCGGCCGTTCGCACGGTTCGTGCGGCGAACGCCGTCGCCCGTGAAATCGACGTTGTCGACCAAGACGCCCGTGAAGCGTGGACCGCCGGCCTGCAAGTCGCCCGCATCTCCGCGTTTGTCGTGCCCATCTCGTCCATTGCGATGCAGGTGTCATTCCTCGTCGTGCTCGGCGTCGGCGGTTTCCGCGTTGCAAGCGGCGCCATTACTGTCGCTCAACTGGTGTCCTTCATCCTGTTCCTGTTCCTCATGATCCTCCCCCTCGGGTCGGCCATTGGAGCATTCACGTCCGTCGCACAGGCGCTCGGCGCACTCGGGCGAATCCGCGAAATCATCGACCTGCCGTCAGAAACGGACAACGACAAGCCCACCGAGACGCTCGCGGGCGGGCTCGGAAAAGTCGCGGTCGAGTTTAACGGTGTGTCCTTCTCCTATAACCCGGAAACTCCGATCCTTCATGACGTCTCGTTCTCGGTACCCACCGGCAAACGCGTCGCTCTGGTCGGGCCCAGCGGTTCCGGAAAATCCACCATCTTTTCCCTCATCGAGCGTTTTTACGATTCGACGGTGGGGACCATCACCGTCGGCGGTCACAACATCCACGCGCTTGACCGAACCGAGCTTCGCGGCTCAATCGGATACGTCGAGCAGGATGCCCCCGTTCTCGCGGGAACGGTTCGCGACAACCTCACGCTCGGCTCCCCCGACGCGACCGACGAACAGTGCCTCGCCGTTCTCGCCGAAGTCAATCTCTCCAACATCGTCAGCCGGTCGGGGAAAGGACTCTCGGCACAGGTCGGCGAGGGCGGGGTGATGCTCTCTGGTGGCGAACGTCAGCGCCTCGCCATCGCCCGAGCACTCCTCATGGCCCCCGCAATCCTCTTGCTCGATGAATCAACGTCAAGCCTCGATGGGCTTAACGAACAATTGATGAAGGACGCCATCGACCGCGCATCGGTCAATCGCACCCTCATCGTCATCGCGCACCGACTGTCAACCGTCATCGACGCCGACCAAATCATCGTGCTGGATAAAGGCCACGTGCTGGGCACGGGAACACACGCGAAACTGGTCGCGAGCGTTCCGCTCTATCGCGAACTTGCCGACACCCAGTTGCTGACCAGCGACTAGGTGAAGTCGGCGTCCGGCCCCTGCGTCGGCACAAAAGAACTGGGTGCATTGAACCCGTAGGCCAGCATCCCCTTGGATTCGCGCAGATAGCACGTCCCGCACAGCGACTCGTAGGTGACGTCAACGCCGTCGATTGCGACCTGAGCGCCGTCGAAAATGAACTCGCCATCGATTTTGCGACCATTGAACATTGCCTTGCGTCCGCAACGACAAATTGTTTTCAGTTCCTCGAGTGCGTGGGCGACCTCAAGAAGTCTGCGCGAACCGGGAAACGCAATGGTCTGAAAATCCGTTCGGATGCCGAAAGCCAGCACCGGGATATCGTCGAGAATTGCGATTCGCAAAAGATCGTCGACCTGGTCGACCGACAGGAATTGTGCCTCATCAAGGAGTAGGCATGCAACGTCTTGACCCGTCGTTGCCTTCGTGTTTGCCCGGTAGGCGTCAAACATCGTTCGAACGTCATCGTTCGGCCCGATGATGAAATTGACTTCGCGCTCGACCCCGAGGCGCGAGACAATCGACGCCTTGCCTTTCGTGTCAACGCGAGGTTTGGCGATGAGGACCTGCTGACCCCGCTCGGCATAGTTGTAGGCGGCCTGAAGCAACGCCGTGCTCTTGCCGCTGTTCATCGCACCGTATCGGAAATACAACTTCGCCATGAGTCGAGCGTACCGAATAGAGGCGCTACTGAGCACTGCTGAGTGGCCAACCCCTAAGCGCGTTCGGCCATCTCGACGACGTTTTTCAGCAACAGTGCCCGAGTCATCGGGCCGACCCCACCGGGGTTGGGCGAGACCCACGCAGCAACCTCGCGCACGTCGTCATCGACGTCGCCCGCGATGCGGGTTGTTCCGTCAGGGTTGGTGACGCGCGAGACACCGACATCGAGAACGATTGCGCCGAGCTTGACGTTTGCCGCTGTGACGATGGAGGGTGACCCGGCGGCGGCAACGATGACGTCAGCGCGCTGCAGATGCTCGGCCAGGTTGCGGGTTCCCGTGTGCGTCAGCGTAACGGTCGCATTGACGTCTTTGCGCGTCAGCAACGCGCCAATGGGCCGACCGACGGTAATCCCCCGTCCGATGACGACAACGTTGAGCCCATCCCAGCTGATCCCATTGCGCTCAACGAGCTCGATGACCCCGCGCGGAGTGCACGGCAGCGGTGTGTGAATCGGCCCCGCCGCGCGATTGACCAATCGGCCAAGGTTCATGGGGTGCAAACCGTCGGCGTCCTTGACCGGATCGATCCGTTCTAGCAGCGCATCGGTGTCGAGGTGAGCCGGCAGCGGCAACTGGACGATATATCCCGTGACCTCGGGGTTCGCATTGAGTTCGTCGATGACGGCCTCGACCTCGGCTTGCGTTGATTTCTCGGGCAGGTCGCGCCGGATCGACGCGATTCCCACCTCGGCACAGTCTTTGTGCTTGCCGCCCACGTACCACTCTGAACCGGGGTCGGTGCCGACAAGCAGCGTCGCCAGTCCCGGCACAATTCCGCGTTGTGCGAGTGCGATAACGCGCACGGTGAGTTCGGCCTTGATGGCCGCAGCGGTTGCCGTGCCGTCAAGGATCCGAGCCGTCATGGGCGCCTTACTGAACGAGACCGGGGTACAGCGGGAATGCCTCGGTCAGGGTTGCAACACGAGCACGCTGTGCGGCGATGTCGGGGTTTGGCATGAGCGCGTTGGCAATAATGTCGGCTACCTCAACGAATTCGGCATCATCAAAGCCGCGCGTTGCGAGTGCGGCGGTGCCGATGCGCAGTCCCGACGTGACCATCGGCGGACGCGGGTCAAACGGTACCGAGTTCCGGTTGACCGTGATTCCGGCCTGGTGCAAAAGGTCCTCTGATTCCTGTCCGTTAATCTCTGCACTACGAAGGTCAACGAGGACGAGGTGCACATCGGTTCCGCCGGTGAGCACGTCCAATCGAGCGGCCTTCGCGTCGTCGGCGGTGAGTCGCTCGGCAAGGATTCGGGCACCGCGGATGGTGCGCTCCTGGCGGTCTTTGAACTCGTCGGACGCAGCAAACTTGAACGCCGTCGCTTTCGCGGCGATGACGTGCATCAGCGGTCCGCCCTGCTGGCCGGGGAAGACGGCCGAGTTCAACTTTTTGCCGAGTTCCTCGTCGCGCGACAAAATCAAACCGGCACGAGGACCGCCCAGAGTCTTGTGCACGGTCGTCGAAACGACATCGGCGAACGGAACGGGGCTCGGGTGCAGGCCGGCCGCAACCAATCCCGCGAAGTGAGCCATGTCGACCCACAGCTTGGCTCCGACTTCGTCGGCGATGGCGCGGAACGCCGCGAAATCGAGGTGCCGCGTGTACGCGCTCCAGCCCGCGATGATGACCTGAGGCTTGTGCTCGATGGCCTTGTCGCGAACGACATTCATGTCGATGAGGAACGTTTCGGGGTCAACACCGTACGAGACCGCGTTGTACAAACGACCCGAGAAGTTGAGCTTCATGCCGTGCGTGAGGTGCCCGCCGTGAGCGAGTTCAAGACCAAGGATGGTGTCATCCTTGGTGGCAATCGCGTGCAGAACGGCGGCATTCGCGGTCGCGCCCGAGTGGGGCTGAACGTTGGCGTAGGCGGCTCCGAAGAGCGACTTCGCGCGGTCAATCGCGAGCGCCTCGGCCACGTCGACGAACTCGCAACCACCGTAGTAGCGCTTACCGGGGTAGCCCTCGGCGTACTTATTGGTAAGAACGGATCCTTGCGCCTGCAAAATCGCGCGGGGAACGAAGTTCTCGGACGCAATCATCTCGAGATAATCGCGCTGGCGGCCCAACTCGAGGTTCAACACCTCCGCGATTTCGGGGTCAACCTCCGACAGGGGGGCGTTGATGCTGAAGTGTTGGCGATCGGTCACGGTTCTCCTCGGAAAACGGGCGTTGGTGTACACATTCTAGTTTGCTCGGAGCGCTCGTTCCCTGCGCCTCGCGACGAGTGCAACCGTCGCGCCCAACACGAGGACCCCCGCGCCAAGGTAGGGAAGGGCAGCGATGCCTAAGGGCACGAGCAGGATTCCGCCGAGGAACGACCCGCCACCGATTCCGATGTTCCAGGCGGTGGTGCGCATTGCCCCCGCAAAGTCGCGCAACCGTGGGCTGGAGAGCTCCATGATGTACTGCCCGAACAGCGGTTCGGTCACGGCAAACCCAAGGCTCCACAGCGCGACGGCAATAGTGGCGGCGATGGGTGACGGCGCAACGAGGTTGAGCACAACCATCATCGCGGCCATGTAAAGGATGGATAGGGAAATGTTGCGGGACAGATTTGCCGGGCGACGCCCCAGCCGTTCCGCCACGACAATTCCAATCGTTCCGCCGACTCCGTAAGCCGCGAGCGGAACGGCGACGCTGAGCGGCGTGAAATGTGCAACCTCGATGAGGAACGGTGCAATGTACGGGTAGAAAATATTTCCGCCGCCGACGACCAAGAACACACCGGAGACTCCGAGCAGCACCATGGGGAACGAGCGGTCGCGCAGCACCGAATGCTTTCCGTCCGCGTGCTCGGCGTGCGGGTTGGGAACGGGGGTCAGCAGGAAGTACAGACTCGCGCTGGCCCCGATGGTCAACGCCGTCATGATGAGGAAGCCGGAACGCCAGTCGGAGATCGCGGCGAGAGCCGACCCGAGCGGCAATCCGGCGATGAAGGCGAGATTGGCGCCAGCGGAAATGAACAGGAATCCACGCGAACGCCATTTGGCGGGCAACATCGTCGTCACATAGCCCGTCGCGATCATCCAAAACATTCCGTTTCCGAATCCCCCGATGATCCGAGAGATGAACAAAATGTCGTAGGTCGACGCCGTCGCCGCCATGACGTTCGATGCGGTGAACAGGATCACCGACGTAATGAGCAGTGACTTCCGGCTGAATCGCCGAGTCGTCAGTGACAGGGGAATCGCCGTCAGGACAACGGTTGCGGCCCACACCGACACAAGAAACCCGATTTGCGAGGTGCTGACGTTGAGGTCAGCGGACATCGACGGCAGCATCCCCGTCGGCAGGAACTCCGACGTGACGGTTGCAAAGACCGTGAACCCGATCGCAGCCATTGCTGCCCAAGGGAACTTTTCGGCGGTGGGGGTCTCAGAGCTCACGGTTTCGACACTATCGCCCACTGGCTATGCCTTCGAGTCGCGCCTGACCTGCGCGAAGCGCGCGCAATGCGCCGAGAATTGCGATGAGGTCGACGACCTCTTGCAGCGCGGCGCCGGCGATGGCGGGCAGGAAACCGGCCGCGGCCAAACTCATCAGTGCGACGGAAAAACCAATTCCCCACCAAATGGATTCCAGAGCAATACGAACGGTGCGTTGGCCGATGGAGACTGCGCGTGCAACGCGAGAAATGTCGTCGAGCAGGATGACAATGTCGGCGCTTTCCGCCGCGGACGTCGAACCTTTCGCGCCCATGGCTATGCCAACATCGGACACGGCGAGGACGGGAGCATCATTGACGCCGTCGCCCACCATGATGATGGGCCGGGATTCTGCGTCGCGTACCGCCGTGACCTTGTCCTCGGGAAGACATTCTGCTCGGACATCGGTAATGCCCAGTTCTGCCGCGACGTGCGCGGCGACGGGCGCGATGTCCCCCGTCAGCATCATGACGTGTTCGACACGAAGGTTGCCCAGTGCCCGAAGTGTTGCCGGTGCGTCGGGTCGAATCTCATCCCGCAGTGTTACCGAACCAATGAACCGACCGTCGCTCGAGACATACACGGCCGCTTCACCGGCGGCGAGCGCGAGCGCTGGTGCCCCGGAAGAATTTTCCTCAACGTAGCGGGGCTTACCCACAAAAACTGTGTGTCCATCGATGACCGCTTGAACGCCATGCGTGGCAACCTGCTGAGCGTCCGTTGCCTCTTTGAGCGGCAACTCGCGTTCGGCGACCGCATCGCGCAATGCCCCGGCGAGCACGTGCGACGAATACTGTTCGGCCGATCCGACGAGAACCAGCAGTTCATCGGGCTGCATGTCGACGGGATTCACTGCCACCACGCGCGGCATTCCGTGTGTCAAGGTACCCGTTTTATCAAAAGCCACCGTCTTCGCCCGCGCAAGTCGTTCGAGAGTTCCCGCGTTCTTGATGACGATTCCCGACTTCGCTGCGCTGGACATCCCGGCCATAAACGCGACGGGCGCTCCAATCAGCAGCGGGCACGGCGTCGCGACGACGAGCACCTCGGCAAACCGTTGCGGGTCACCGCCTAACCACCACGCAACTCCCGCAATCGCGTAAGACAAGAGCGTAAAGGGGACCGCGTACCGATCAGCGAGGCGCACGAGCGGTGCCTTACTTCCCTTCGCTTCGGTCACCAACGCCACAATGCGCTGATACTGGGAATCCGCGGCGAGCGAGCGCGCCACAATGTCCACCGCTTCGAAACCGTTGAGCGATCCCGACATCACCACATCGCCATCGACCTTTTCAACAGGAAGGCTCTCACCCGTCAAGGAAGACTCATCGAAGGTTCCGGTTGTGCTGAGCAAGGTTGAGTCGACGGGAACGATTTCACTGGAGCGAACCAGTAATCGATCGCCAACGGCAACCTGCCCGACGGGAATGTCCTCCGTGGTTCCGTCCTTCCGGTACCGGTGCGCTATCTGTGGGACGTGTTCGAGGATGGCGCTGAGTTCACGCTCGGCTCGACCGGCCGCGTAGTCCTCCAGCGCTTCGCCACCGCTGAGCATGAAGACAATAACCAGACTCGCCCAGTGTTCGCCAACCACGACCGTTGCCACTATTGCCGTCACGGCAAGGACATCGAGACCGACATGGCCACGCAGCAACGCGCGCACCATTCCCCAACCTTGGCGCGTCGCAACCGCAAGACTTAAGACCGACAGGAGCCACAGTGTCGCGATTGGCTGCCCGCTTAGTTCAAGTAGGCCTCCGACGACCGCGACGAGGAGCGCCAAACCCACGACGGGATATCGGCGGACGAGCGCGACGGCGGTCACGACAAGTACTTGCTACTGACCGAGACGCTTCTGAAGATCCGTGTCGATTGTCGCGAGGAACTCTTCGGTCGTTTCCCACTTCTGGTTGGGTCCGACGAGTACCGCGAGGTCTTTTGTCATGTGGCCCGCTTCGACCGACGCAACGACGACCTCCTCGAGGGTGGTCGCAAACTCGATGAGCTTTGCGTTGCCGTCCAACTTTCCGCGGTGCTGTAAACCGCGGGTCCACGCATAGATCGACGCAATCGGGTTGGTCGACGTTGGCTTGCCGGCCTGGTGGTCGCGGTAGTGGCGCGTCACGGTTCCGTGCGCGGCTTCCGCCTCGACGATCTTTCCGTCGGGAGTAGTGAGCACTGACGTCATGAGACCGAGCGAACCGAAGCCCTGTGCGACGGTGTCCGACTGGACATCTCCGTCGTAGTTCTTCGTCGCCCAGACGTATCCGCCCTCCCACTTCATCGCACTGGCAACCATGTCGTCGATCAGGCGGTGTTCGTAGGTGATGCCGGCGGCGGCAAACTTATCGGCAAACTCTGCGTCAAAAGTCTCCTGAAAAATGTCCTTGAAACGGCCGTCGTACGCCTTGAGGATGGTGTTCTTCGTCGACAGGTAGACGGGGTAGTTTCGGGTCAGACCGTAGTTGAGCGACGCGCGGGCAAAGTCGCGAATCGAGTCGTCGAGGTTGTACATCGCCATCGCAACGCCGGCACCGGGTGCCTGGAAAACCTCGAACGATTGAGCCTGTGTTCCGTCTTCGGGCTGGAAAGAAATCGTCAGCGTGCCGGGGCGGTCAAACGTAAAGTCGGTTGCGCGGTACTGGTCGCCGAAGGCGTGACGACCGACAATGATCGGCTTGTTCCAGCCAGGGACCAATCGCGGGATGTTCGAGATGATGATGGGCTCGCGGAAGATGACACCACCGAGGATGTTGCGGATGGTGCCGTTGGGGCTCTTCCACATCTTTTTGAGTCCGAATTCGGTGACACGTGCTTCGTCAGGGGTGATGGTGGCGCACTTCACACCGACTCCGTGTTTCTTGATGGCGTTGGCCGAATCGATGGTGATCTGGTCGTCCGTCTCGTCGCGCTTTTGAATGGAGAGGTCGTAGTACTCGAGAGTGACGTCGAGGTAGGGGTGAATCAGACGGTCCTTGATGAACTGCCAAATGATGCGAGTCATTTCATCGCCGTCGAGCTCGACAACAACTCCGTCTACCTTGATTTTTTCCACGAGGGGCCTTTCGTTACACGCGTGATTCCTATTCTACTTATGCCCGCGGCGCAGGACTTGCGGTACCGCAACGGTACCAAACTGCTACCAGTGTGGTACCATTTATTCATGGCAAGCACACTGCGTTTACCCGAGGCAATTGACGCCCGTCTCACTGAACTCTCCGCGAAGTCGGGGAAATCCCGCAACCAGATCATCATCGACATCCTGGGCGACCAATTTGAGCGCGAAGACGCAATGCTCGAGGCGGAGCGCATTTTTGACCGCATCGCAACGCGGGACTCCGGCCTGCTCACCCGCCTCGCCGACGCATGACCCGGTTCCTCGATCTAGAGGTTTTCGTCAAGCAGTGCGAGCGACAAGGATTTGTTGTTCGAGACCTCGGCCTCGTCCAATCCGCGCTCGCCCGCCCCGAGACGAGCCTCTTCGGTGAGCCCGCTTATCCCTCAATCGACCAGAAGGGCGCCGCCCTGATGGAGTCCCTCGCGAAGAATCACCCGTTTTTCGATGGCAACAAGAGATCGGCGTGGTTCGGGCTCAACTATTTCCTCGAGCTGAACGGCTGGGAAATTGTCTCGAACGAGAATGATGCGTTTGACTACATTCTCGGTGTGGCCACCAGCGCGCTGAGCCTCACGGATTCTGCGGCGTGGATTGCCGCGCACCGCCGCGAAATCTAGTCACTCGCGGTTAGTGGAAGAAGTGCCGCTCGGCGGTGAAGTACATGGTGACGCCAGCCGCGTGGGCCGCCTCGATGACTTCTTCGTCGCGCACCGAACCGCCGGGCTGAACGATCGCCGTGACGCCCGCATCGAGCAGAACCTGCAACCCGTCGGCGAACGGGAAGAACGCATCGCTTGCGGCGACCGCTCCGTCCGCTCGTTCACCGGCCCTTGACACGGCGAGGTGGCACGAGTCAACACGGTTGACCTGACCCATTCCAACACCGACGGAGGCGCCGTCCTTGGCGAGCAGAATGGCGTTTGACTTCACCGCACGGCACGCACGCCAGGCGAATTCGAGGTCAGCCAGCGTTGACGCGTCGGCAGGCTCGCCGGTCACGAGCGTCCATTCGAGAGACGGTGCGAAGTGGCGGTCGGAAAACTGCACGAGGAACCCGCCCGAAATCTGGCGCACCTCGCGCGCTTCGGGCGTAAAACCCTCCGGCAGCTGCAACAACCGAAGGTTCTTCTTGGCGGTGAGGATCTCCACAGCAGCGGGCTCAAATCCCGGTGCGACGATCACCTCGGTGAAGATTTCGACTATCGATTCCGCCGCCGCCGTGGTGATGACACGATTCGCCGCAATCACGCCGCCGAACGCCGAAACGGGATCGCACGAATGGGCGCGGGTGTGTGCCTCGGCAATGTCGTCGGCGACGGCAATTCCACACGGGTTCGCATGCTTCACGATCGCCACCGCCGGGCGGTCATGGTCGAACGCGGCGCGCAGCGCGGAATCCGCGTCGACGTAATTGTTGTAGGACATTTCTTTGCCGTGCAACTGGGTGGCCTGCGCGATTCCGGCGCTGCCGAAAGTACCGAACAGCGCCGCGGCTTGGTGTGCGTTCTCGCCGTAGCGAAGCGTGTCGAGTTTGTCGGCCGCAATACGCAGTGCTGGCGGAAAGCCCGACTCGTCGTGCGGATATTCGTTCTGCATCCACATGGCAACCGCGGAATCGTAACCGGCGGTGTGAGCGAATGCCTTCCCCGCCAAGACGCGACGTTCGTCGAGCGTTGTTCCACCGGCGGCGAGAGATTCGACAACCTGACCGTAATCGGCGGGGTCAACCACGACGACAACGTTGTTATGATTCTTTGCCGCGGCACGCACCAGTGCGGGTCCGCCAATATCAACATTCTCGATGACCGTTTCAGGTGCGGCACCCGACGCAACCGTCGCCGCAAAGGGATACAGATTGACGACGACCAAATCGAACGGATGAATTCCGAGATCGGCGAGTTGACCAACGTGTGAGTCGTATCGCACGTCGGCAAGGATTCCGCCGTGGATAGCCGGGTGCAGCGTCTTGACGCGCCCGTCGAGCGACTCGGGGAAGCCCGTCACCTCGGAAACCTCCTGCACCGCGAAACCGGCATCCCGAATTGACTGGCAAGTCGACCCCGTCGATACGAGCACCACACCGGCGTCGGACAGCGCTGAGGCGAGCTCAACAAGCCCCGACTTGTCACTCACGGAAATCAGTGCGCGGCGGATGGGAACGCGGTCGCGCTCACGGTCCGGTGCGGGCAGTGCGGAAACCATCTAGTTCTCCTCGATCGCGGATTCGCGGTTCGCAATGTCTCGGACGACATCGGCGAGCAGTTCCCGCTCCACAACCTTGATGCGGTCGTGCAACGTCCCTTCCGTGTCGCCTTCCAACACGGGAACTCTGCGCTGGGCGAGGATCGGCCCAGTGTCGACGCCATCGTCAACGACGATCACACTCGCCCCCGTCTCGGTGACACCAGCATCGATGGCGTCACGAACCGCGTGGGCACCGGGAAATTCTGGCAGGTACGCGGGGTGAGTATTCAGCAGCATCGGCGCGAATCGGTGAACAAACACAGGCGGAAGCACGCGCATGAACCCCGACAAAATGACGAGGTCTGGCTGAACCGCACCAACCGCGTCGGCCAGTCGCGCTCCCCACGCGTCTCTGTCTTCACCGCGATCAAATTGTTCGACGAACGTCGGAATTCCTCGACGGCGGGCATGCTCGAGCCCACTCGCCTCGTTGTCCGCACCGACGGCGACAACCTCGGCGGGAATCGTGCCGTTGGCGCAACCCTCGAGAAAGGCCACAAGGTTCGAGCCACCACCCGAAAGGAGAACCGCGACCCGCACCATAGGCACAACTTTACCGAGTGCGGGTGTCGACCGAACGGGCGACTTCGGGGGGCAGCGGGCGAATGAGGCGAACTGCCGAGCCCGCGAGTGTGCCGACGAGCACGATGCCGGCCCACGCGAACGCGACATCAAAAGGATCGACCCCGACAAACACGAACCTGCCGGGACCGGCCGACCCGGAAGCGAAGGCGCCGACGACGAAAAACAACACCCCGGAGAAAAGCGCCGTGACGACGCAGAGCACACCGACGCGTATGAAATCCGTCCACCCGGTCGTATCAAAATAACCGGCCCTGGCGACGATTCCCCACGACAATCCGCCGGCAACGAGAGCCACGACGAGCACTGGCACGACGAGTATGGGCCAACCGACGACCACAGACTCGGTCGGGATCGCACCGAGCAGGGGAATGGCGGGAAAGGCGCCGATTGTGGCGGAAAACGGTGTGACGAGCGTGCCGAGCCCCAACGAGAATCCGGGACCAATCAGCCACGCCATTGTCCACACGATGACCGTCGGTAGAGCGAGAAGTTGGGCGGCGGTGACGACGAGCCCACCGAAGAATTCTCCGTGGATCGCCTCATACAGCGAGATTTCAGCCGCGAACCCCACCACGATGCAGTAGGCGAGAACGAACGACGCAATGACAACGAGTGCGAGAAAGGCGGCGACGGTGATTCGGCCTGCGGTCACAATGACGTCGCGCCAATCGTCCGGAATTAGCTCGCTCACGGGGTTGCGGTTGCGAAACAGTCGCCACGGCTTCCAGCCATACGCAAGCCCAATCAGGAAGGGAATCATGATCTTAACCGTTCCCAGCACTACTTCAACATTGACGGCTCCCGATTGGCCACTCCACAGCGCGAGGCCAACAAGGGTTGCAACGCACGCGACCAACAGTCCCCCGACAATCGGGGAGTCTTCGGTGTCCGCGATGCGACGACCCGCTCGCACCGCGAGAAGTGCTGTAACCAGCGCACACCCGAGAAGTGCGAGCGTGAGGTCGAAGACAGCCAAATCAGCGGGCACGATGGATTGAATGCCCGTCAGGTTGACGTGCAGCGGAACGCCGTGACCAAGTGCCCAGACCTGAACCGCGAGTTGCCACACGTCGAGTGGGGTCGCCTGAAAATGATTGACGGAGGCCCACCCCAACAACAGGGGGACAAGCGCAAGCCCGATGCCGATTCCCACCACGAACAGCGCCTCCAGGGCGACAAAGAGTGTGACGAGCCCGCGTGGCACGATTACAGCGCTGCGATGACCTCGCGCATGAGTCGCGCGGTTTCGCTCGGAGTCTTTCCGACGCGAACGCCGGCGGCCTCGAGCGCTTCCTTTTTCGCCTGGGCGGTACCCGACGAACCTGACACGATCGCGCCAGCGTGACCCATGGTCTTTCCTTCGGGTGCCGTGAATCCGGCGACATATCCGACGACGGGCTTCGTCACGTTGGCCTTGATGAAGTCGGCGGCGCGTTCCTCTGCGTCCCCACCGATTTCACCGATCATGACGATCGCCTTCGTATCGGGGTCCGCTTCGAACGCAGCCAGGGCATCGATGTGGGTCGTTCCAACGATGGGGTCCCCGCCGATACCAATTGCCGTCGAGAATCCGATATCGCGCAGTTCGAACATCATTTGGTAGGTCAGTGTTCCTGATTTCGAGACGAGACCAATCGGGCCCGTGCCCGTGATTGACGCTGGGGTAATTCCCGCGAGGGCTTCGCCCGGAGTGATGATCCCGGGGCAGTTCGGTCCGATGATGCGACTCGTGCCCTTGCTTTTCGCGTACGCCCAAAACTCAGCGGTGTCCTGAACCGGAATTCCCTCGGTGATGACAACGATGAGGGGCATCGCCGCATCAATCGCTTCCATGACCGCGTCCTTGGCGAACGCCGGGGGAACAAAAACAACCGACACGTCGGCGTTCGTTTCGGCCATCGCCTCGGTGACGGTTCCAAATACGGGCAGGGTCACACCGTCGTGTTCGACGGTCGTTCCCGCCTTTCGAGCGTTGACGCCTCCGACTACGGTGGTGCCAGCCTTGAGCATGAGGGCCGTGTGCTTTGAGCCTTCACCGCCGGTAATGCCCTGAACGATGACGCGCGAATCCTTGGTGAGGAAGATTGACATGTTTCCGATCCTTTACTTCGCTGCGAGTTCGGCGGCGCGATCGGCACCGTCATCCATCGTGGTGGCCAGGGAGACGAGCGGGTGGTTGCGGGCCGCAAGAATTTCGCGCCCCTTGTCCACCGAGTTGCCGTCGAGTCGCACGACGAGCGGTTTGGTGGCCGCATCCCCGAGAATTTCCAGTGCCGCAACAATGCCGTTCGCGACGGCGTCACACGCGGTGATTCCGCCGAACACGTTGACGAAGACGCTCTTGACCTGCGGGTCGCCCAGAATGACGGAGAGCCCCGCGGCCATGACCTCGGCCGAAGCGCCACCGCCAATGTCGAGGAAGTTCGCTGGCTTGACGCCACCGTGCTTTTCGCCGGCGTAGGCAACAACGTCGAGAGTGGACATAACCAGCCCCGCGCCGTTTCCGATGATTCCGACCTGGCCATCGAGTTTGACGTAATTGAGGTCGTGCTCTTTTGCCTTCGCTTCGAGCGGGTCGGCGGCGGCTTTGTCTTCGAGGGCTGCGTGATCGGGCTGACGGAACTCGGCGTTCGCATCGAGCGACACCTTCCCGTCGAGCGCGATGATGTCGCCCTCTTCGGTGAGGACGAGCGGGTTCACCTCGACGAGCGTCGCGTCTTCGGCGGTGTAGACGCCGTACAGTTTCACGAACACCGGTGCGACCTTGTCGACCAGTTCGGCGGGGAACTTCGCGGCAATCGCGATTTCCTTCGCCTTGGCAAGGGTGATTCCCTCGATCGGGTCGACCTCGACACGGGCGAGTGCCTCGGGGCGTTCAACAGCGAGCAGTTCGATTTCCATCCCACCCTCATAGGAACACAGCGAGAGATACGAACGGTTCGCGCGGTCAAGCAGCACCGAAAAATAGTATTCCTGCGCGATACGAGCGCCCTGGGCGACCATGAGTCGGGTGACGACGTGACCCTTGATATCGAGACCGAGGATGGCCTTGGCGGCCTCGAACGCCTCGTCCGGAGTCTTGGCGACCTTGACACCGCCAGCCTTGCCTCGACCGCCGGTCTTGACCTGCGCCTTGACGACCGTCACACCGCCAATCTTTTCGGCGGCGGCTCGCGCTTCGTCGGGGGTGTCGGCGACGATTCCTTGGAGAACGGGAACGCCGTGCTTTTCGAACATGTCACGGGCTTGGTACTCGTAAAGATCCACAACAATCCAATCGATTTGAGTCAGTGGTGGTCGGGGCAGAACGCCGCACAACCGTGTTCTAGCCTACCCGCGCTCGCGTTCCCGGCTGACAGGGAAACGGCAGTCACACCTTGGCGATGGGCGCAATCTTGACGAGCAGTTTTTTCTTGCCCGCCGCCTCGAATTGAACCTCTGCGATGCGCTTTGCGCCCTCGCCGGTGACCGCCACGACGCGTCCCGTTCCAAAATCGTCGTGGCGGATGGTGTCGCCCGGGACAAGCTCGAGGTCGGCGTTGTCGCGCACCTCGCGAGTGAGCGCCCCCGTCCACTCGGTCTTGGGCTTGCTGGGCGCGTTCCACGAGGTTGTCGTGAACGACGGAGTAATCGAGCGTCGCTGCGATTCCTTCCAGTCGACGAGTGCGGGCGGGATTTCATCGAGGAATCGGCTGGGTGTGCAACCGACAATGTCACCGTAGGTTGCGCGACTGGTTGCCAGCGACAGGTGAAGTTTCTTTTTCGCACGCGTGATGCCCACGTAGAACAGTCGTCGTTCCTCGTGCACTCCGCCCGCCTCGGCGAGCGAGATTCGGTGGGGAAGAATTTCCTCTTCCACCCCCGTAATGAAGACGGCCTCGAATTCCAGACCTTTCGCGGTGTGCAGGGTCATGAGGCTGACCGTTCCGGATTCGTCGTCCAGATCGTCCGCGGCGGAAACGAGCGCAACTTCGGTGAGGAAATCCAGCAGGGTTCCCTCGGGGTTCGCCACCTGGAATGCGCGCGTCTGCCCGACCAGTTCCTCCACGTTTTCCGCGCGAGCGTTGTCTTGCGGGTCGCGCGAATCCTTGAGGATGATGAGATACCCCGTGGCCTCGAGCAGTGCGAGCAGAACGTCGACGACCTTGGCGTCGGGTGCCATTGCGCTGACCTTGTCGAGAGTCGCGACAAACGCCCTCAGGGTCCCCGTGACCTTTGCCCCCAAGCCAAGATTGTCGACTTGACGCATCGCCTCGCGGAACGAAATGCCGTTATCGTCGGCGAACCGTTGAATCGTCGATTCGGTGACGTCGCCGATGCCGCGTTTCGGAGTGTTGAGCACACGGCGGTGCGTGAGGTTGTCATCTTCGTTCGCAACCGCGATGAGGTACGCCATGACGTCCTTGATTTCGGCGCGTTCGTAGAATTTTGTTCCGCCGATCAAGCGGTACGGCACACCTTCGCGCATCAAGACTTCTTCGAGTGCGCGCGTCTGGGCGTTGGTTCGATAGAACACCGCCATGTCTCGGTAGGCCATCCCGCCGTCGTGCAGCGTGGTGATCTCGTTGGCGACGAATTGCGCTTCGTCGTGTTGGGTTACGCCGGTGTACCCCGTAATCGTTTCGCCCGTGCCGAGTTCACTGAACAGCTTTTTCGACATCGAGGTGTCGAAGTTGTTGCCGATGACGGCGTTTGCCGCATCGAGAATAGTCTGCGTCGAACGGTAGTTCTGTTCGAGAACGATGACCTCGGTGCCGGGAAAATCGTCGCGGAATTCGAGGATGTTGCGGATGTCGGCACCACGGAACGCGTAAATGGACTGGTCGGAGTCCCCCACGACCGTAAGTGTCGCCGCGTCGATTCCGCCGCTCGAATTGAACAGCGACGGCGCCGTTTCGGCGGGAACGTGCTCTGGGCTGACCGGGCGGGTCAATTCGTGAATCAGTTCGTACTGGGCCTTATTCGTGTCCTGATATTCATCGACGAGGACGTGTCGGAATCGGCGTTGATACAGAGCACGGATCTCGGGGAAAGCCCGAAAAAGATATACGGTCTGTGCGATGAGGTCATCGAAGTCAAACGCATTGGCCCTGCGGAGTTCGTCGGTGTACCGGCGGAAGACATCAAGGATCATGACCTCGTTGGGATCGTTCGGGTTGACGCGGCTGGCGAACGCATCGGCGTCGACGAGTTCGTTTTTCAGTTTCGAGATCTTCGACGAGACCCCGCCCGGAGTGAGTCCCAGCGAATCGGCTTCGTATTCCTTGAGGATCCGTTTGAGCAGCGACTTCTGGTCGGCCGAGTCATAGATGGTGAAGGCGGCCGGAAATCCGAAGCGCGGAGCCTCGTTGCGCAGAATTCGCACACACGCCGAGTGGAAGGTGGAAATCCACATCCCCCGCGCTTCGTCGCCGATGAAGGATGCGATTCGCTCACGCATTTCGGCCGCAGCCTTGTTCGTAAAGGTGATTGCCAGGATCTGGCTGGGCCATGCCTCACGGTTTTTGAGCAGCAGAGCGATGCGTCGCGTGAGCACGGCGGTCTTTCCCGAGCCGGCTCCGGCCACGATCAGCAGCGCCGGCCCGCGGTGCACAACAGCCGCCCGCTGTTGTGGGTTGAGCCCTTCGAGGAGAGGTTCGGCGTCGGAGATGGTGGTGAGCGTGTCGGTCATGTCCTCCCAAGTTTAGGTGTCGGCACGGACGTCGACGATGTCGACGGATAGAGTGACGGCGTGACCGAGTCAACCCGACGACCCCGCCGCAATGTCACCGCGGTACTCGCCGTCGTGCTCGGAATTCTGGTCTCGCCGATGGCACTGCCGCTGGGGTGGTTCGCGCGGGAACAGATTGCACGTTCCGGCGAACGCGGCGGCCGGCTCGCCGTCGCCGCAATCGTACTGGGGTCGGTCGCAATCGTCGCGTGGATCGTCGCCGCCGTCTTGGCGTTCCTGTGGTGGCTCTCGCTCTGATTCATAGGCAGTTTTAAGGTTTCCTGCCTAAACTGTGACCATGAATTCGAACCCTGCATTCTCCCGAAACCCCGCCTTCCGTCCCGGCCAGGTGTCCCGTTCCGAACTGGAACGCCTTTACGGCAACGGCGCAACGGCCACCGCCAACGCTCCCGTCGACACGACACAACTCGAAGACGCCTACAGTCTTCCCGCAGCGACCGGCGCACAAACCGGCCGCATGACCGTCGAGGACACCGTCGTCAAGACGATCCTCGTCTTCGCCATTCTCATTGGCGCTGCCGTCGTCGGCTGGAATTTCGCCTCGCCACTCACGCTGTGGGGCGGGCTCATTGGTGGGCTCGTGCTCGGGCTCGTCAACACCTTCAAGAAGGTTCCGTCGCCCGCACTGATTGTTGGCTATGCGCTTCTCGAAGGACTCTTCGTTGGTTCCCTCTCGATGATTTTCAACTCGATGTGGGACGGAATCGTCACCGAGGCGGTCATCGGAACGCTCGGCGTCATCGGCGTCACATTGTTCTTGTTCCTCTCGGGCAGATTCCGTTCATCTGCGCGAATGACCAAAATCGTCACCGTAGCGATCATCGGCTACATGGTGTACCAGGTGGTCAACCTGGTTTTGATGGCGACCGGCGTCACGGGCGACGCGCAGTTCGGAGTCTCGTCCATGACCCTCTGGGGAATCCCAATCGGTCTCGTCATCGGTGTCGTCGTCGTGTTCCTCGCCGCGTATTCGCTGGTTCTCGACTTCGAATCCATCAAGTTGGGTGCCGACCGCGGAATCCCCGCCGTTTACGCCTGGCAGGGTGCGTTCGGCATCGTCGTGACGGTCATATGGCTGTACCTCGAAATCCTGCGCATGTTGGCCATCGTCCGCGGCAACAACTAACCCACTGCTAAATGGGAAAGGCGCAGAGCAATCTGCGCCTTTTCTCTTACTCCCACTCGATTGTGCCGGGTGGCTTCGACGTCACGTCGAGCACGACGCGGTTGACACCGTTCACTTCGTTGGTGATGCGGTTCGAAATTTTTGCGAGGACGTCGTAGGGAACCCGCGTCCAGTCGGCGGTCATCGCGTCCTCCGATGACACGGGACGCAACACGATGGGGTGGCCGTAGGTTCGGCCGTCACCCTGGACTCCGACCGATCGAACGTCGGCGAGCAGAACGACCGGGCACTGCCAAATCGACTGGTCGAGACCGGCTGCGGTCAGTTCGGCGCGAACGATCGCGTCGGCCGAGCGTAGCAGGTCGAGTCGTTCCTTCGTCACTTCGCCCACAATGCGTATTGCGAGTCCCGGTCCGGGGAAAGGCTGACGCCCGACGATTTCTTCCGGCAGTCCCAATTCGCGACCGATGGCGCGCACCTCATCCTTGAAGAGTGCCCGCAACGGTTCGACAAGTGAGAACTGGAGGTCGTCGGGGAGTCCGCCGACGTTGTGGTGCGACTTGATCGTCGCGGTCCCCGAACCGCCGCCGCTTTCGACGACGTCGGGGTAGAGCGTTCCTTGCACGAGGTAACGCACTTTCTTGCCCGCGTTGGCGGCCTCGGCGACCAGGTCGGCTTCCGCCGTTTCGAAGGCGCGAATGAATTCACGGCCGATGACCTTGCGCTTCTCTTCGGGGTCAGTGACGCCCGAAAGCTCACGGAGGAACGTGTCGGCAACGTCGACGGTGACCAGCCGCACACCGGTCGCAGCGACGAAATCGCGCTGCACCTGTTCCCGCTCGCCCTCGCGCAACAGGCCGTGGTCGACGAAGACGCAAATGAGTTGATCGCCCACCGCCTTGTGAACAAGTGCCGCGGCAACAGCGGAATCAACTCCACCCGATAGACCGCAAATCACGAGGTCGTCACCAACTTGCGCGCGAACCGCCGCAACCTGCTCATCAATGACATTGCCGCTCGTCCAGTCGGCAGCGATTCCCGCGCCGTTCCAGAGGAAGTTTTCGAGGACTCGTTGCCCGTATTCCGAGTGGAGGACCTCGGGGTGCCACTGCACACCGAACATTTTCGATTCGCGGTTCTCAAACGCCGCAACCGGTGTCACCGACGTTGAGGCGGTCACGTCGAATCCGGGTGGCGCCGTCTCGACTCGGTCGCCGTGGCTCATCCAACAGGTCTGCTCCGCGGGCTGACCGTCGAACAGCACGCCGCCGTTCACCGCCACCTCGGTTGCTCCGTATTCGCGAAGCCCCGTGTTTGACACGTCGCCCCCGAGTTGCTGTGCCATGACCTGAAATCCGTAACAGATTCCGAAAACGGGAATCCCGAGTTCGACAATGCCGGGGTCGAGGGCGGGCGAGCCTGGCTCGTAAACGCTCGACGGTCCGCCCGAAAGGATGATGGCGAGCGGATTCTTCGCCGCGACTTCCTCGGCGGTGACGGTGTGCGGGACGATTTCGGAATACACGTGCGCCTCGCGCACACGACGGGCGATCAGTTGCGCATACTGTGCGCCGAAGTCGACGACGAGAACCGGACGGTGGTGGGTCGTCACCGAGTGGACTCCTCAACGATTCGGCGAACACGGCTTTCCGTGAAGAAGGACAAGAAGGGGACTACCCCGCCGGCGGCGAGCAGCGGGAACCAGAACAGGGGCCAGCGCATCGCTGTCCACAGTTGGAAGCACGCAAGCAAATAGACGACGTACAGCCAGCCGTGAACGATGAGAATCCCGGTGGAGACGTTGATCGCGCTCACGGTATCGACAGGAACCAGCGCGATCAAACCAGCGGGTCCGCCCGCTTCGATTTCGACTCCGCCGCCGTACTTGAGAATCATTTCGAGCGTGAGAAGCAACAGCATCCCACCCGTCACATACGCGGCGATGCGATAGTTCTTTTCGGCTCGCAGCGCGCGGTTTCGGTCAATCGCCATGGGTCAATCCTACGGTTGCGCTTCACCGGCGGCTTCCGTCTCGCGCTCGACCGCATCCTTGACAAGGCGGAACCAGAAGTACAGCGCGAACACGGCGAAGGCGATCCATTCGATGGCGTAAAAGATGTTGAGCCAATTGAGCACAGCCTGCGGGACGGGAGGCGGTGCAGAGATGGCGGTGAGGGGCGAAACGGATTCAGCAAGGATGACGTACCCGTCATACATCGACTCGCACTGCCACTCGTTGATGAGGTCCGCCGCTGCGACGATGATGCGTCGGTCGGATTGAACATTTCCCGCGATGATGTCGTCGCTCGGCACGAGCCGCCCGGCGAGGGTCGACGGGCTGTCGTCGATGACGATGAATTCGGTCGGATCAATCGCGGTGCCAAAGCCGACGGCAATCGGAAGACATGAGCCGTTCACCATGAAGTTGCGCACGAGCCACTCACCGGTTGTGTCGCCCTGCGTGCGTTCGAAGACAATGGTCGATTGCTGCGTCCACGTTCCTGTCACGGTGACCCGTCTGCCACCGTCGGTGAGTGTTTGCGGTGTCATCGGCTCGAGCAGAGTCGTCACGTCCACCGGGGTTTCCGAGTCGACCGTTTCGATTGTCGCTTCGGCAACGGCTCGGCCGATCTGCCACTGCGCGAGAAAGGCGAACCCACCCGCGAGAACGAGAATCGCAGCGAGACCCGCCAGCCACCGCGGCTGACGCGCCACGCGCCACCACGCAGCGTTCATCGCCTCGCCTCGCGTTGAACCAGTGTCGACATGTCGAACTAGGCCGTCGGGTCGACGACGACCTCGACGCGCTGAAATTCTTTGAGGTCGGAGTAGCCCGTGGTCGCCATCGCCTTGCGCAAGGCCCCCATCAGGTTCGAGTGCCCGTTCGCGTGCCGTGATGGCCCGTGCAGCACCTCGGACAGAGGCCCAACCTGCCCGACCCACACGCGGTTGCCACGGGGAAGTTCTGCGTGATACGCCTCTTGGCCCCAGTGCCAGCCGTTACCGGGGGTATCCGTCGCGCGCGCGAGTGCGGTGCCGAGCATGACCGCGTCTGCCCCGACCGCGATGGCCTTCACGATGTCGCCCGAGGTGCCGAGACCGCCATCGGCGATGACATGAACGTATCGACCACCCGACTCGTCGAGATAATCTCGGCGAGCGCCAGCAACATCGGCAACAGCGGTTGCCATGGGAACTTCGACTCCGAGCGCGGTCCGCGTGGTCGACGCAGCGCCACCACCGAACCCGACGAGCACACCGGCTGCGCCCGTTCGCATGAGGTGCAGTGCTGCGGTGTACGTTGCTGCACCGCCCACAATCACAGGAACGTCAAGTTCGTAAATGAACTGCTTGAGGTTGAGCGGTTCGCCGGTGGGCGAGACGTGCTCGGCGCTCACGGTGTTGCCGCGGATGACAAACAGGTCAACTCCCGACTTGACGACGATGTCGTGGAATTCGACCGTTCGCTGCGGGCTCAATGCCCCGGCCACGGGAACACCCGCTTCGCGGATTTCGGCAAGTCGCTGTTCAATCAGGTGCGGCTTGATGGGCTCGGCGTAAATCTTTTGCATTTCCCGAGTGGCGTCCTCTTCGGGAAGTTTGCGGATCGAGGCGATGACCTTTTCGGGGTTGTCATAGCGCGTCCAAAGCCCCTCCAGGTTGAGGACACCCACTCCGCCCAACTTGCCGATGGTGATGGCGGTCGTGGGGGACACGACCGAGTCCATCGGTGCTGCGAGGACGGGGATTTCGAACTTGCTCGCGTCGATTCCCCAGTGCAGGCTCACCGCGTCGGTGTCGCGCGTGCGCCGGCTGGGAACGACAGCAACGTCGTCGAAGGAGTACGCGCGGCGCGCACGCTTGGCGCGACCGATTTCGATTTCCGTCACCGTGACGTCCTATCGCTTGTAATTGGGAGCCTCGACGACCATCTGGATGTCGTGCGGGTGCGACTCCTTGAGCCCCGCCGGGGTGATGCGAACGAACTTGCCGTTCTTCTTGAGGTCCGCGATGGTGCGAGCGCCCGTGTAGAACATCGATTGACGCAATCCCCCGAGCAGCTGGTACACGACCGATCCGAGCGGGCCGCGGTAGGCGACTCGTCCTTCGATTCCCTCGGCGATGAGCTGCTCGTCACTGGGGACGTCCGCCTGAAAGTAACGGTCGCGTGAATACGACGTCTTGGTTCCCCGAGTCTGCAGCGCGCCGAGCGAGCCCATCCCGCGATACATCTTGAACTGTTTTCCGTTTTCAAAGACGAGGTCGCCGGGACTTTCATCGGTTCCAGCGAGAAGTGAGCCGAGCATGACCGTTTCGGCACCCGCGACCAGAGCCTTGGCGATGTCGCCCGAATACTGGAGCCCGCCGTCGGCAATGACGGGAATGTTTGCCTTCTTCGCGGCTTTGGACGATTCGTAGATCGCGGTGATCTGCGGAACGCCGACCCCGGCAACAATGCGCGTCGTGCAGATCGACCCGGGGCCGACGCCGACCTTGACGGCGTCAACACCGGCATCAATCAGTGCCTGGGCACCTGCCTCGGTTGCGACGTTTCCGCCGATGATGTCAACGTGGGCGAACGACTTGTCCTTTTTGAGACGACGGATGATGTCGAGCACCCCTGCGGAATCACCGTTCGCGGTGTCGACGACGAGGATGTCGACGCCAGCGTCGCGCAAAGCCTCGGCGCGTTCCCACGCATCCCCAAAGAACCCGATCGCGGCACCGACTCGGAGGCGCCCGGCGGAATCCTTCGTCGCGTTGGGGTACTTCTCGCTCTTCTCGAAATCCTTGACCGTGATGAGCCCAACGAGTCGCCCCGCATCGTCCACGAGCGGAAGTTTCTCAATCTTGTGCTTCGCGAACAGGGCGACGGCGTCATCGGGGGCAATCCCCACACGACCGGTTATTAGCGGCATCGGCGTCATGACGTCCTTGACGAGCGTCGATTCCATCGCCGGTCCCTCAACGAACCGCATGTCACGGTTGGTGATAATTCCGACGAGGACACCGGCTTCGTCAATGACAGGCAACCCGGAAACGCGAAACTGTCCGCAGAGCAAATCGACCTGGGCAACGGTCGCGTTCGGTGTCGTCGTCACGGGGTTCGAGACCATTCCCGACTCCGATCGTTTGACCTTGTCGACCTGGGCGGCTTGATCCTCTATTGACAGGTTGCGGTGCAGAATTCCGATTCCGCCCTGCCGCGCCATCCCAATGGCCATTCGGGCCTCGGTAACGGTGTCCATGGCGCTGGAGACAATCGGTGCCCACACCGAAATGTTTCGGGTCAATCGAGACGTCGTGTCCGCCTCCGACGGAATGACATCGGTGTGTGCGGGGAGGAGCATGACATCGTCGTAGGTCAGGCCAGTTAGTCCGAACGGGTCGTCAGTCGCCATGGTCAATCCCTCTCACCGTAATTGCTGGACCAAGAATTCTTGCTTTAATCGTAGTGGGTTGGCACTTTCAGCGATTTCCCGACATAATGGGCACGACCTTTAGCAACCTGAATAAGTCCGTTTATGGCTAATGGTCAAAGACGGAATTACGTCACACGTCCAGCAGCCGGGAGACCCCATGAAAATGCCAAAGTCGCGAATTTCTCAATGGATTCGTACCGTTTTGGTGTCAATCATCGCGTGCACGGGCTTGTCTCTTTTTGCATCCCCAGCTTCTGCAGATAGCGCAAATGCAGATCTCCCTTACTCGATTAGTGGAACTGTTTCGGAGAGTGGGGCGCCACTGGAGGGCGTCAAGATTACGGTGACGGGACCTTCAATGGCGGTTCCAACTGAAGTTCTCACCGCGGTTGACGGGTCTTGGTCGATTGGTGTTCCCGAAAAAAACTCGGACTACGAGGTTAAACTTGACACCGAAACTCTTCCGGCGGGATCCAGCATTGTTGACGACCCAGATACGACAGCGGTCGAGTCATCGTCAATGAGCGTTCGCGTCGGTCCCGGTGGCCGAGTCGCACTGAACTTTTTCCTAGGCGACGTAGAGCGAGCGACAACTAGCCTGCTGGACCAACTCCTTTCTCGAATCATTAACGGTGTGAATTTTGGATTGATGCTGGCGCTTGCATCCATCGGGCTTTCCTTGATCTATGGAACTACGGGAATTTCGAACTTTGCGCACGCCGAGATGGTCACGTTCGGTGCGCTCGCTTCGCTCATTTTCGTTCAGTTGGGAGCGCCGTTGTGGATAGCCCTGATTGGGGCTGTTGCTTTGTCCGCTTTTTTCGGCTGGGGTATGGACGCCGCATTATGGGCTCCCTTGAGGCGCAGAAACACGGGGCTAGTGCAGTTGATGATTGTCTCAATTGGGCTATCGCTCGCTGTGAGGTATACCTACCAACTCATTATTGGCGGCGGCACTGAACAGCTTCCTGGAGCCGATTCCCCTAAGCTCCAATTGTTCGGTTCCATCTCGCTCAGCTGGATTGATATTGCGAGCATGGTGATTTCAGTTTTCCTACTCGCGGTTTTCGCCTGGTGGCTCCTCCGGACTCGGATTGGAAAGGCAACCCGCGCAATTTCCGATAACCCTTCACTTGCAGCGGCTTCGGGAATAAACGTGGACGCAGTTGTTCGAGTTGTTTGGATTGTCGGTTCTGCGCTCGCCGGATTTTCGGGGATTCTCTGGGCATTCTTCCGCCCCGGCATCCGCTGGGACATGGGTGGCCAAATCCTGCTGCTCATGTTTGCCGCCACCACCCTTGGAGGCCTAGGAACCGCATGGGGTGCACTTATCGGTTCGATAATTGTCGGGATTTTGGTGGAGACTTCAACGCTGGTTATTCCATCAGACCTCAAATACGTCGGCGCGTTGGTGATCTTGATTGTAATTCTGCTGTTCCGTCCACAGGGCATTATGGGGCGCAAGGAAAGGGTCGGTTAAGTTCATGGATTTCCTTGGCATTCTCAACTCAACTGTTGGCTTTGTGATTGACCCCGTCACAATTGCGTTCTCACTTGCAGCACTCGGGCTCGCTGTTCACTTTGGATTCGCTGGTTTGCTCAACATGGGCATGGCGGGATTCATGGCATTAGGCGCTTACGGTTACGCCATTGGAATCCTCACCTTCGGCTTGCCGTGGTATATCGCGGCATTTCTTGGACCTCTGGCCGCGATCGTTTTCGCACTTATTCTCGGAATTCCAACCCTTCGCTTGCGCGGCGACTACTTGGCAATCGTGACAATCGCCGCTGCCGAGATTATGCGACTCCTCTTCCTCACATCAACATTTGGACCCATCACCGGCTCCGCTGATGGACTTTCCGGACACAATTCGGGCAGTTTTTGGGCCGACAACCCTCTGCCCGAGGGACAGTACGACTTTGGCCCTTTCAGGGGAACTGAGCTCGACTGGTGGGTTCGTATCGTGGGATTCCTAATTCTGTGCGTCGCCGTTGCGATTGTGTGGTTACTCGTCAATTCACCATGGGGGCGTGTACTCAAGGGAATCCGAGAAGACGAAGACGCGGTACGCTCACTGGGGAAAAATGTTTTTGCATACAAAATGCAGGCGCTCATCATTGGTGGAGTTCTGGGCGCGCTGGGAGGGCTAGTTCTGGCAATGGGCCAAAACGTGAACCCAAATCAATATGTCACGTCCATCACTTTCTACATTTGGACTGCGCTTCTGCTTGGCGGAGCAGCTACCGTTTTCGGGCCACTCGCCGGTGCGGTCATCTTCTGGGTAATTCAAGCGTTTATCGGCTTGCTGATGCCTGCTCTCGCTGCCGAAGGTTTACTTCTCGGGCTTTCTTCGATTCAAGCGGCACAGATCAAGTTCATTCTGGTGGGGATAGCGTTGGTGCTCATCGTAGTTTTCCGTCCTCAAGGTATTTTTGGCAACAAGAAGGAGTTGACCTTTGTCAAGTAACGTCGCGCCCGCAACTCCCGTGAAGTCGACTGGTCTTCACGTCGGTGAAGCCAGCCCCGGTGTTGCAAAAAGGGACCCAATCCTCATTGCTAACCAGGTCCGGCGTCAATTCGGAGGGTTGACCGCGGTCGACGTCGAACACCTCGAGATTCCCCGGCACGCGATCACTGCACTCATTGGGCCGAACGGTGCGGGAAAAACGACGTTATTCAACCTCCTGACGGGTTTTGACACGGCAAATACGGGGACCTGGTCGTTCAATGGGAAGTCCCTCGCCGGCGTTTCCGCCTTCAAGGTGGCTCGTATGGGACTTATCCGCACCTTCCAGTTGACGAAGGCGCTCAGCCTCCTCACCGTCATGGACAACATGAAGTTGGGATCAACACAGCAGCTGGGCGAAAAGCTCTGGGCCAGCGTTTTTCCCATGCTGTGGCGGAAGAAGGAAAGTGAAATTGAGGAACAGGCACTCGATCTCTTAGCACGCTTTAACTTAGATTCTAAAAAAGATGATTATGCGGCATCGCTGTCAGGTGGCCAGCGTAAGCTCCTTGAAATGGCTCGGGCACTCATGACCAAGCCCGAGTTTGTGATGCTCGATGAGCCCATGGCGGGAGTAAATCCCGCCTTGACACAATCGCTGCTCGAGCACATTCTCAACCTCAAAAAAGCTGGAATGACCGTTTTATTCGTTGAACACGACATGCATATGGTGAGGCACATCGCAGACTGGGTGATTGTTATGGCAGAAGGAAAAGTCATCGCTGAGGGAAGCCCCGATGAGGTCATGAAGAATCCAGCAGTTGTCGATGCATATTTGGGAAGCCACCAAGACATCGATCTTGGGACGGTAACCGGCCGCATCACACTTCCGAAGATCGGCAAGGGGAAATAATGTCGAAAGAGACCAACACGCCCGTCGTTGAAATCAAGAATCTTTACGCGGGTTACCTTCCGGGGATTAACATCATCAACGGCGCCAATTTGTTCGCCGCTAAAGGTGAGTTAATTGGCATTATTGGCCCTAATGGCGCGGGTAAGTCAACCCTTGTGAAATCTATTTTTGGCATGGTGAAAGTTCGCGAGGGTGAGATTAAACTCAACGGCGAAGACATCACTAGCCTTCGTTCGAATGAGCTCGTGTCGCGTGGAGTTGGGTTTGTGCCCCAAACAAATAACGTTTTTCCCAGTCTGACGATTGAGGAAAACCTCCAAATGGGGTTATACCAAAAGCCGAAAACTTACGCCACAAGGCTCGAATTCGTAACCGGGATATTCGATGAGCTCGGAAAGCGCCTCAAGCAGCGTGCAGGGACGCTTTCCGGCGGCGAACGCCAGATGGTCGCAATGAGCCGGGCCCTCATGATGGATCCAGCCGTGCTCTTGCTGGACGAGCCCAGCGCCGGCCTGTCTCCCGTTCGTCAAGATGAAGCATTCATTCGAGTTTCAGAAATTAACAAGGCCGGAGTGACGACCATAATGGTCGAGCAGAATGCCCGTCGATGCTTGCAAATTTGCGACAGAGGATACGTTCTCGACCAGGGTAAAGATGCACACACGGGCACAGGACGCGATCTCCTGAACGACCCGAAGGTGATTTCGCTCTACCTGGGCACTTTAGGCGCATAACCCACCTAAGCGCCGAAGACAACGTGAACCCCTCCTGCGGGGGTCACGCTCATGTGCCACCTTTGAAAGACACCGCTCCACGCGCTGTCCGGGGCTGTGCGTTAAACGGAAAGGGGCCCCGGGTTTCCCCGAGGCCCCTCTAAAGACTGCGAACTATCCCTTGAAGGGGACAGCTACGTTGTCTTCGCCGTACTGGTAGATGCCGATTTCAGCTTCCGTGGGGTCGCCGTTGTCGTCAAATGTGATCGGACCAGATACTCCGTCGTAGTCTGCCTGGCCGCCACCAATGATGATGTCAGCACATTCAGCAAACGAGGTGCACTTAGTTCCGCCCTCAACTCCTCCAGAAACTTCCTGGAGCTTTGTTGCGATATCAGCACCCTCGATTGAACGAGCCTCGAGTGATGCCAAAGCGATCAGGACAACAGCGTCATATGCCTCAGGGCCGTACGCGTAAACCTCAGCGAGGTCAGCGTTGCCTTCGGCTACCCAGTTGTCGTTCATTCGCTTCGTGAAGTCGGCAATCGTGGAGATGTCGAGTCCAGGAAGAGTTCCCTTCGCGCCGGTCAACAGCCCCGCCTCGAAGTCTTCCGAGTAGTTGGCGAGGTTGCCATCAACGAAGTAGACCTTGTCAGCAGGGAATCCGCCGCCAATGAGCTCCGGTGCAATTGTCTTCACTTCTTCGAAGGTGATGAGGACAATAGCGTCTGGTGCTGCAGCCGTGACGGCAGAGATCTGCGCGTCGAAGCTCGTGTCGCCAGTGTTGTACAACGGAGCGGCAACGACCTTTCCACCAGCAGCGGTGAACGCCTCACACGTGAATCGAGCAAGACCCGTGCCGTAGGAGTCGTTCAGAACGACCATTCCGAGGGTTTCGATTCCGTCAGCGGCGATCAGGTTTCCAAGAACCTCACCCTGGAGCACGTCCGAAGGAGCAGTTCGGAAGTAAAGTCCGTTGTCTGCGTAGTTCGAAAGTGCCGCCGAAGTGTTGGCGGGCGAGAACTGGATGACACCAGCTCCGGTGACCTGGTCGATGAACTGGAGTGAAGTACCAGACGACGCAGCGCCGAGGATGGCCGAAACACCAGCGTCGAGAAGACGCGGAATTTCAGTCTCGTAGGCCTTGTTGTCCGTGTCTCCCGAGTCGCCCCAAACAGCGTCAATGGAAATTCCCTTGTCGGCTGAGTTGACTTCCTTCACAGCGAGTGCAACACCAGCTTCTTCAGGGGGTCCGAGGAACGCAAGGTTGCCCGTCTGAGGAAGCGCGGTTCCAATCTTGAGTTCGATATCCGAGCCATCGGGAATGGTGTTCCCGGTTGCTTCGGCGGTAGAGGTACCTGTACCGCCGGCTTCCGGAGCTGCGAATGTTTCACAATCAATCGCGGCTGCACTAGCAGTGCAACCGCTGATTGCGAACACCGAAGCACCGAGTAGTAAGGTCGCGGCAATAGCGCTCGATACCTTGTGGGTGGCCGAAGCCTTCGCAAATGCGCCCATGGTTCTCCTTGTTGTTTAGTGTGGGAAAATCTCCCACTGTTCTCAAAATTAGTGCCACTCGCAATAAATGGCAAAATCTGCACGGTAACAAGCGTGTAACGCTTTGAAACGCAGAAATTTGGCTCATCAAACCGCTAGGTGCGCCGAACAGCTCGAGCGTGCCGAATTGAGTCAAGTGATAAGACGATTAACCCCGCCCACACCAGTGCGAAACCGGCAAGTCGCGCGGCGGGCATGGGCTCGTGCATGACCACAACTCCAACGATGAATTGGATAGTTGGGGCGAAGTACTGCATAAACCCCATCCACGCCATGGGCACCTTGGAGGCGGCGTAGCCGAAAAGCAGCAGTGGAACGGCGGTTACCGGCCCAAGTCCGATGAGGAGCGCGGTCGTCACGGGGTCACCGTGCCCGAACTGGATGGTTGGCCACGAGAGAACAAGGATAAACGCGGCGACCGGCGCCAACCACAGGGTTTCAAATGTGAGGCTGCCCGTCGCGCTAATTCGTCCGCCCAAACGGTTTTTCACAAGACCGTAGACCCCGAATGAGCCCGCGAGGATGAAACTGAACCACGGCACTTCGCCGTATCCCACGATGAGCACAATGACCGCAACTGCGGCAAAGCCGATAGCAATCCACTGTCCGGTCCGCAGTTTTTCACCGAGGACGAGCACCCCCAGCAGGATCGTCACGAGCGGATTGATGAAATACCCGAGCGAGCCCTGGACGATGTGCCCTGACACGACGGCGATGATGTAGAACTGCCAGTTGAGATAGATGAGGACACCCGCGAGCAGCGTGAGGACGGCCAGTCGGCGATCCTTGAGTAACGCGAAGGTTGAGCGAAATTGGCGGGTGGCGAGCAGAAGCCCAACACAGAACACCAGCGACCAGACGATTCGCCACGAGACAATCTCCCACGCGTTCGCCGTGCCCGTGAGGAGGAAGTAGAGCGGGAGGAAACCCCAGAGAATGTATGACCCGAGTCCGGCGATGACCCCACCGGTCCGCGTTGACTGACTCACGCTGTTCACCTTACTCGCCCAATCAGAACGGCCCCCGCGGTCGCGGAGGCCGTTGCCTGAAGCTACTCGCTATCGCTGAACGATGGCGAGGATGTCACGTGCCGACAGAACGAGGTATTCGACACCGTCGTATTTGACCTCGGTTCCGCCGTAACGCGAATACAAAACGACATCCCCGATTGCGACATCGATGGGGACGCGGTTTCCGTTGTCATCGACGCGGCCGGGACCGACAGAAACGACGGTTCCCTCCTGCGGCTTTTCTTTCGCCGAGTCGGGAATGATGATCCCCGACGTTGTGACCTGTTCGGCTTCGAGCTGCTGGATGACAATTCGATCTTCGAGCGGTTTGATTGCGACCGACACGGTTGACCTCTTCCTTCGTAGGGCTACAAATTCGCACGGTTCGTGCGGTCTCCAGTGTACCGCGAGAGTTAGCACTCTCGCAAAGTGAGTGCCAATCGGTGGGACTGCGACAATGGAGTGGTGAATAAGGACGATATCGAATTACTCATGACGCCGGAAGCGGTCGATGTGCTTCGGTCACTCCCGCCGATCGAATCGAAGGCGAATGTTGTCCAGAATGTTTCCGCCCTGCGCAAGCGCGGGCTATCGCCGGAGATGACGAGCGTTGTGTTGTTGCAACGGCGATTGCGCACAAAGGCGGCGGGAAAATTCGGCCCGTTCGCCGAACAAATGTTCTTCACCGAAGACGGGTTACAGCAAGCGACCAGGCTTTCCGTCGCCGCTCGTCACGCCGCTCGATTCCGTGATGCAGGCTGTGCCCACGTTGCCGATCTCGGCTGCGGCATTGGCGGCGACGCCCTTGCGCTGGCTGGCCTCGGCATCCGCGTCACCGCCGTTGACCGCGACGACGTCACGGCCGCAATTGCCACCTACAACCTCGCACCGTTCGACAAGGCTGACGTTGTTCACGGCGAAGCGGAGTCGATGGACCTGTCCGGATTTGACGCGCTCTGGTTCGACCCGGCTCGTCGCAGCTCCTCTAGGCGCCTGTCCAACCCCGCCGATTGGTCGCCGTCACTCTCGTGGGTGTTCGGACAGGCCGCCGAGAAACCGTCGGGAATCAAGCTCTCGCCGGCAATCGAACAGACGGTGTTGCCCGTCGATGCGGAGTGTCAGTGGATTGATGACCGTGGCGACACCGTCGAGTGCGTTGTCTGGACGGGGATTCTCGCCCGGCCGGGCATCCGTCGCAGCGCGCTGGTGCTCGGTGACGGCGAAAGCCACGAACTCACCGCCGACGAGCCCGACACGAACGTTCCCATCGGAGAAATCGGTGCGTATCTCTACGACCCGTGCGGAGCAGTTTTGCGCGCGCAGCTGCTCGGGAAACTCGCACGCGAACTTGATGCAACGCTCATCACCGATCAGATTGCGTATCTCTCCAACGACTCGGGCGCCGAAACCCCATTCGCCCAGCGGTTTGTCGTTCGCGAGATTCTCCCGCTGGATCAGCGCACCATCGCGGCACGAATGCGAGAGCTCGAAATCGGAACGCTCGAGATCAAAAAGCGCGGAGTGGATATCGACCCGGCGGAATTCCGCACCAAGCTCAAACTGTCCGGGAAAAAATCGGCGACACTGCTACTCAGCCGCGGTTCGACGGGCCGAATCGCGATTCTCGCGGACCGCGTTTAGACCGAAACGGTCTCGACCGGCAGAGTCGAATCCACGGCGAAGGTGATGTCCGAGGGTGTCACTCCCCGCTCCACCAGATTCGCGCCGAGAGCGGCAATCATGGCCCCATTGTCCGTGCACAGCGACAGGGGCGGAACACGCAGTTCGATACCGTGCTCGGCGCAGCGTTCGGCCGCAAGTTCTCGAATCCGCGCGTTGGCCGCGACTCCTCCGCCCAGCAGCAATCGCGGCACGTTGTGTGCGACACAGGCGTCAACCGCTTTGCGCGTAAGAACGTCCGCAACCGCCTCGCGAAAGCTTGCCGCGATGTTGGCAACCTCAGCGGTCCCCTGCGTCTCGACGTGTCGTGCGACGGCGGTTTTGAGCCCGGAGAACGAGAAGTCGTACCGGTGCTTCTCCATGTCTTTGGGCAGAGTCAATCCGCGCGGAAAGCGAATGGCGGTGGGGTCACCGGTCGCGGCAACGCGGTCAATGTGTGGTCCGCCGGGATAGGGCAGGGACAGCAGTCGGGCCACCTTGTCGAAGGCTTCCCCCGCAGCATCGTCGATCGTCTCGCCCAACAGGTGAACGTCGGTGACCAGGTCGCGAACGAGTAGCAGCGAGGTGTGCCCCCCGCTCACGAGCAGGGCGATAGTCGGCAGTTCGATTTCCCCACCGTCCTCGCGCAACCGATCGGCGCCGACGTGTCCCACCAGGTGGTTGACGCCGTAAATCGGCTTGCCTAACGCCACAGCGAGCGCCTTCGCAGCGCCAACCCCGACCATGAGTGCTCCCGCCAACCCGGGTCCCGTTGAGACGGCAATCGCGTCAATATCGGCATATGTCACTCCCGCCGTGGCGAGCGCCTCGTCGAGTGTCCCCCGCAGCGCCTCCAGGTGGGCGCGGGCGGCAATCTCGGGGACCACACCGCCGTAGAGGGCGTGTGCATCCATACTCGAGGCGATGACGTTGGCGAGCAGGGTGCGACCGCGCACGATGCCGACGCCGGTTTCATCGCAACTTGATTCAATTCCGAGAACGAGCGGTTCGCTCATGACGTCAACCGCCTCTCCATGACCAGCGCGTCGACGTGGGCGGGCTGGTAATAGCCTTCGCGCACGGCGATGGTGTCGAACCCACGGGATTGGTAAAGCTTCTGGGCAACGAGGTTATCGGCGCGGACATCCAGCAAAACGCGCTTCGCCCCCCGACCACTGCACCACGTCATCAGTTCGTCAAACAGCGCAGCCCCAACCCCTTTGCCGCGCGCGGACGCCGTTACGGCGATTGTCTGAATGTCGGCGACATCATCGCCCGGGAGGTGGTGCGCTCCGCCGTAGGCGACAATCTCGGCGTCGTGCTCGACGACGAGGAAATGACCGTGCGGGCTCGACAATTCCTGCGTCATCCCATCGACCGACCAAGCGTCGTCCGGAAAAATCGTTCGTTCGAGAACCATCAGGGCGTCGAGGTCCGCGAGAGTCGCCATTCGGGTCTTCACTGACTCACCCGCTTCGAACCGGCGTTGGGGGTTGCGTCGGGTGCCCGCAGATAGAGCGGAGTAAGGTCCGTAAGGTCATCGCCGCGCCCCAACCGAATCGACGCCGCGCGCCCCAGTTCGGCCGCCGAAATCGATTCGATGCGTCGTTCCGGGTGGCTGGGCAGTGTTGGCACGGTCGACAGGTCAGCGATCGGAATCAGCGAAGGGCCGGCAACCGCGCGACCAATCGCATAGCTCGTCCACGCCCACTCCTTGCGGCGGGCATCCGTCACGATCGTGACAGGGCGTTCCGACACAATTCCAACGTCGTGGCTCGGTGAGCCGTAAATCGGAATCCCGCGCGCGGCCGCAAACGCAATGGCGGCGGCGATGCCGACTCGTAATCCGGTGAAGGGTCCCGGACCGAGCCCCGCCACGACCGCATCAATCGGCTCGGCCGATTCCGCAAGCACGTCGGTCAACAATCGCCCGATGACTTCGGCGTGACTGCGTGTTTCCGTGACACTGCGTTCAGCAACGACAACATCCCCGTCCACAACGGCAACGCTCGTCCCGGTCGACGTGTCGATGACGAGCAGCCTCATGACCACGCCCGCCCAATCGAATCAGCGAGTTCGTTGCCTCGGGGGCCGTGTGCATGAACGGTCACGGTTCGCACATCGTCGTCGGCCGAATGCGACCGGTCGATCACCAGTTCCAACCATTCATCAACGATGGCGTCGAGCATGCCCGCGCCCCATTCCACAACGGTGATGGAATTTTCCCAGTCAAGGTCGAGGTCCTCGAGCTCGCTGGCATGGGTGAGGCGATAGGCGTCGACGTGCACGAGAGGCGCCGCGTCGGTCCGCGGGTGTGTTCGCGCGATCACAAACGTTGGGCTAGTCACCGTCCCGCGGACGTCGAGTTCCGCTCCGACTCCGCGCGTGAGCGTTGTTTTTCCCGCCCCGAGTTCGCCCGTCAGGCAGACCACGTCACCGGCTCGCAGATGCCGTGCGACGACTCGACCAAACCGATCCATGTCGTCCGCCGTGGAGACGGTAAACATCAGGCCGAAATCCTGCTGACGCGATTACCGAGGCGCGTCACAATCTCGTAGCCAATAGTGTCAGCCCAATCCGCCCACTCGTCGGGGTGCGGTGTCCCGTCGTGCGGATCACCCCAGATTGAAACCGTGTCCCCCACAGCGACTTGCGCGTCGCCAACGTTCACGACGATCTGATCCATCGCGATGCGACCAACCACGGGAAACCGTTGACCGTTGAGCGCGACCGATGCGTGACCCGTCGCCGCTCGCGGAATTCCGTCGGCGTAGCCGACGGGGATGAGAGCGACGGTCGTTGATTCGTCAGCACGCCACAGATGGTTGTAGGACACCCCGTCACCAGCGCGCAAGCGTTTGGTGAGTACGACGTCGGCCTCCAACCGCATCGCCGGGCGCACGCCGGTGTTCCGCAAGTGGGGTGCGGGGGCCAGTCCGTAAGCCGCAATCCCAAACCGCACCATCGAATATCGCAGCGACGGGTGATCGATCGCAGCGGCCGTGGCGGCCAAGTGGCGGAACTCGGGCTCGACACCGCGCGCGTGCAGGTCGGCCATGACATTTTCGAATTCTTCCGCTTGAGACATGTCCGCTTCGCGACTGGTTCCCGAACAGTGCGACATCAACCCCTCAACGCGGATCTTCCCCGCGTGATGCAGTTCCGCCGCCCGCGCGACGAACGCCGCGGTGTCGTCGCGGCCCGCACCGTTGCGACCCAGCCCCGTATCGATTTTGAGGTGAACGGAGGGGTTGTCGCACAGCGCGAGCGCTTCGAGGTGTGCGAGCGTCGACGCGCCAATCGTCACCCCAGCGGCCGTCGCCTCCCGAAAGCTCTCGTCGGGTGCGTGTAACCACGCGAGGAGGGGAGCATCGATACCCGCCGAACGAAGTTCCAGCGCCTCGGCCACATCCGCAACGCCCAACCAATCCGCACCGCCCGCGAGTGCCGCACGAGCAGCCGTTTCCGCGCCGTGCCCGTACCCGTTGGCCTTGACGACAACAAGGGTGTGGTCGGTTGGTGCCAGACCGCGAAGCACCTCAACGTTGGCCGAAATCTGGGCGCTGTCGATGAGTGCGCGGCGCATCGGGGCGGTCACGGGGACTCCGCGATGACGCTGGCGGTTGCCATTCCACCGGCATGGCTCAGGGATAGGTGGAGGATGAGTCCGAGGTGTTCGATAGCGACAGCGATGTCGCCGCTCAACACGAACTCGGGCCGCCCGTTTCCCCGCGGAATTTCAACGTCGGTGAAGCGAAAATCACTGCTGCCGCCGAGAGCCTTAATAAGGGCTTCCTTGGCGGCAAAGCGAACCGCCATGGACTCCAGCGGCATGGTCTGTTCGGTCGGCGTCAACAGTCGATCGCGCAGGGCTGGGGTGCTCGCGAGTTTCTCGCCAAAGCGCGCAACATCGACAACATCGATGCCGTGTCCGACAATCGCCATCGTTATTCCACCGTGACGGATTTGGCGAGGTTGCGTGGCTGGTCGACATCGAGTCCTTTAGCGGTGGCAAGCTCCATCGAGAATAGGTGTAGCGGGACGACCGCGAGAATCGGCTCAATAAAGGGTGACGCGAGCGGAATAGGAATAACCTCGTCGGCGAACGGAAGCACGGCTGCGTCTCCCTGTTCGGCGATGGCGATCACGCGGGCTCCGCGGGCGCGAATCTCTTGAATGTTGGAAACGACCTTGGGGTGCAGCGAGTTGGGATCGCGCGGGCTGGGAACGATGACGAAGACAACCTGGCCCGGCTCAATGAGGGCAATCGGCCCGTGCTTGAGTTCGCCCGCTGCAAAACCTTCCGCGTGAATGTAGGCAAGTTCCTTGAGCTTGAGGGCACCCTCGAGAGCAATCGGGAATCCGACGTGACGGCCGAGCAGCAAAATCGCCTGTGTGTCTGCCATCCACTTCGCCATCGTCTTGATTCGATCCGCCTGAAGCAGAACCGTTTCGATCAACGTCGGGGTGGCCTCGAGATCGCGAACGACCGTCGCCAGTGTTGCGGCGTCAACCTTTCCGTTGGCCTGACCGATGGCAAGGCCAAGAAGATAGAGCGCGGTCACCTGGGCGACAAACGCCTTGGTGGATGCGACAGCGACCTCGGGGCCCGCGTGCGTGTAAATGACATCGTCACTCTCGCGCGGAATCGTCGCACCCTGGGTGTTGCAAATGGACAGCGTGCGGGCGCCCATTTCGCGGGCGTATTTGACGGCCATCAGCGTGTCCATTGTCTCGCCCGATTGCGACACCGAAACGACGAGCGTGTGCTCGCCAAGAACGGGCTCGCGATAACGGAATTCGTGGCTCAGCTCGACGTCGACGGGGATCCTTGCCCACTGCTCGATCGCATACTTGCCGACAAGACCGGAATAGGCGGCCGTTCCACAACCGAGAATGATGATGCGGTCGATGTCGGCCAGCGTCTTCGCGTCGAATCCGTCGATGTGGACGGTTTCGCCCTTGATGCGCCCGCGGATAGTGTCGGCTACCGCTTGCGGCTCCTCACTGATTTCCTTTGCCATGAACGACGGCCAGCCGCCCTTCGTTGCGGCGGACGCGTCCCACGTCACCTCAAACGGTTCGGGCTCGACCGGGTTGCCGTCAAAGTCAATGACCGAAACGGTATCGCGCGTTATCGTGACGA
The DNA here is from genome assembly GCA_903940225.1 of uncultured Microbacteriaceae bacterium. GTDB lineage: Bacteria > Actinomycetota > Actinomycetes > Actinomycetales > Microbacteriaceae > MWH-TA3. The sequence goes on along the minus strand of CAJAKC010000008.1, from coordinate 24,925 downwards.
TTTGGTCCTGCCCGATCGCGAGCGCGTTGCGGGTGAATTCGACGAACGCCGCAACGTCGCTGCCGAGGAAGTTTTCGCCTTCGCCGAGCCCGATAACGAGCGGCGAGTTACGGCGAGCGCCGACAACAACGTCCGGTTCGTCCTCGTGGACGACGAGAAGTGTGAATGCGCCGTCAAGGCGTTGAACCACAGCGCGGAGTGCTTCGGTCAGGTTCCCCGTCTGGCGGTAGGCGCGAGCGACGAGATGCGCGGCGACCTCCGAGTCGGTTTCGCTGGTGAATTCGACGCCAACGTTGAGAAGTTCGGCCTTGAGTTCGGAAAAGTTTTCGATGATGCCGTTGTGGATGAGGGCGAGTTTCCCGCCGTCAGCGATGTGGGGGTGTGCGTTGACGTCGTTCGGTGCGCCGTGAGTGGCCCAACGCGTGTGGCCGATTCCCGTATGACCGTCGTGGATGGGATTCGCGACCAGTTCGTCACGAAGTTGCTGCAACTTGCCCGACCGTTTGCGCGACTCCAGTGAATCCGAGATGACTGCGATTCCAGCCGAGTCGTATCCGCGATATTCCAGGCGTCCCAGACCACCAAGCAAGACAGCTTCTGAGCCACGGGGTCCGACATATCCAACGATTCCGCACATACGAACAGTCTAGGCGAGCGCCTCGGTCGGGGTATCGTTGAGGCGATGCCGGACAACCCAACTCCCCTAACGCCGTTTCACGAGATTCCTCGGACTCGATGGGCGGATTTGTCGTCATCGTTGGGGAACCCGCTCACCGAAACGGAAATCGACCGGCTTCGCGGTCTCGGTGATGCGCTCGACCTCGCCGAGGTCGAATCGATCTACATTCCCCTAACGCGACTCCTCTCGCTCTATGCCAAGGCTGCGCGTGAGACCCATTCGGTGACGTCAACCTTCCTCGGCCTCTCCAACACCCACACCCCGTTCGTCATTGGTGTTGCCGGCTCGGTCGCGGTCGGAAAATCAACCGTGTCAAGGCTGCTGCGCGAACTGCTTTCCCGTGACCCTGAAACGCCGAACATTGCGCTCGTCACAACCGATGGTTTCCTGTATTCCAACGACGAACTGGAACGACGCGGAATCGCGGCGCGGAAGGGATTCCCGGAATCGTACGACCGCCGAGCACTCATCGAATTCGTCACCCAGATCAAGTCCGGAGCGACCGAAGTGTCGGCCCCCGTCTATTCCCACCTGTCCTACGACATCGTCCCCGATGAACACATCATCGTCACCCAACCGGACATCCTCATCATCGAGGGGCTTAATGTTCTACAGCCGCCCACCCTCGGTCAAGAGCTCGCGCTGTCCGACCTTTTCGACTTTGGCATCTACGTCGATGCCGAAACCGATGACATCAAGTCGTGGTACGTCAATCGCTTCCTACAACTGAAATCAGGAGCATTCGCCCGTTCCGACTCGTATTTTCACCGCTACGCGAATCTGAGCGACGAGGAAGCTGCGGAGATCGCTCTCGGATTTTGGAATTCGGTCAACGAACCAAACCTCGTCGAAAACATCGCCCCGACCCGCGCCCGCGCCACGCTGGTGTTGCGCAAGGAACGCGACCACACCGTGTCGACGGTGTCGCTGCGAAAAATCTAAAGCCCGAGTCGTTCGGTCACGAGCTCGGCAATGCGGTGCGCGACCTCGTCGGCTCGTTCCTGCGTCGCCGCCTCGACCATGACACGGACGAGTGGTTCGGTTCCCGAGGGGCGCAGCAGAATTCGGCCGGCATCGCCCAATTCGGACTCTAGTTGTGCGACGAGTTCGGCGACGCGTTGGTCAGTGTCAAGCCCCGCATGGTTGACGTTTGTCACGTTGATGAGGGTTTGTGGGAGGGCCGTCATAACCGTCGCGAGTTCGGCCAGCGTCTTGCCGGAACGCGCCATCTCGGCGGCGACGTGCAGGCCGGTCATGATGCCATCACCCGTCGTCGAAAACTTTCGGAAGATGATGTGCCCCGACTGTTCGCCACCGAGGACAAAACCGGTGGACTCCATCGCGTCGAGCACATACCGGTCACCGACAGCAGTGCGGACGAGCGTGATGCCGTTTGCCTCCATCGCCAATTCGAGTCCGAGATTACTCATGACCGTTGCCACCAGGGTGTCGTGGGTCAGCAGCCCCCGCTTCTTCATCGACACGGCGATAATCGCCATGAGGTGGTCGCCGTCGATGACGTTTCCCTGCGCGTCGATGGCAAGACACCGATCCGCATCGCCGTCGTGGGCGATTCCGAGATCCGCTCCCGTTTCGAGAACCGTTCTCCGGAGCAGGTCCAAATCGGTCGACCCACACCCCTCATTAATGTTGAGACCGTCCGGGTCGCTGCCGATCACGGTGACTGTTGCGCCGGCGTCGGTGAACGCGCGAGGAGAAATTCCCGCCGCGGCGCCGTTCGCACAATCAATGACAACATGGAGTCCCTCGAGGGACACGTCGAGCGTCGCCAGCAAGTGGAGGATGTATCGATCCTCGGCATCGGCGAATCGGCGGATGCGACCCACTCCGGCACCGGTCGGCATCAACCGCGGCCCTGCGAGAGCCTTCTCGATTCGGTCTTCAACTTCGTCGGGAAGTTTAACGCCACCGAGCGAGAAGAACTTGATGCCGTTATCAGCCGCCTTGTTGTGCGAGGCGGAGATCATCACTCCGAAATCCGCTTGAATATCCCCCACGAGGAAGGCGGTGGCGGGTGTCGGCAGGACGCCAGCGTCGAGAACATCGATGCCGGAACTTGCCAATCCCGCCGAAACCGCGGCGGTGAGGAATTCGCCGGAGATCCGAGGATCGCGGGCGACGACGGCGCGGGGTTTACGTCCTTCGGCGCGAACCTCGTCAGCGTGGCGTCCTTGGGTCAGCACCTGAGACGCCGCTTGGGCGAGGTGCAACGCGAGGTCGGCCGTGAGCTCGACATTTGCCAGCCCACGGACGCCATCGGTCCCGAAGAGACGCGACATCGCAGTGAAGCCGATTAACGCTTCGAGTACTGAGGAGCCTTGCGGGCCTTCTTGAGACCAGCCTTCTTGCGCTCCTTGATGCGGGCGTCACGCGAGAGGAAGCCAGCCTTCTTGAGAGCGGCACGGTTGTTCTCGGTGTCGATCTCGTTGAGGCAGCGGGCGATTCCGAGGCGAAGAGCTCCGGCCTGACCCGATGGTCCACCACCCGAAATGCGCGCGATCACGTCGTACGACGATCCGAGCTCGAGAATCGTGAAAGGAGCCTTAATGAGCTGCTGGTGCAACTTGTTGGGGAAGTATTCCTCCAGTGCACGGCCGTTGACGGTGACCGATCCGGTCCCGGGTACGAGTCGCACTCGAGCGATCGCTTCCTTACGACGACCGACGGCTGCGCCGGCGACCGAGAGGGAAAGCTTGGGAGCTTTTGCCGCTGTCGCGGTGGTTTCGCTTACTGTTGCCATTGTTCTAATCCTCTATCCGGCGCTTACTGCGCGACCTGGTCAAATACGTACGGCTTGGGCTGCTGTGCTACGTGAGGGTGCTCTGCACCGGCGTAGACCTTAAGCTTGCGGAACTGGTCAGCCCCGAGGGAGTTCTTGGGCAGCATTCCGCGAATCGCCTTCTCGACGGCACGAACGGGGTTCTTTTCCAAGAGTTCCGAGTAAACAACAGCCTTCAGCCCGCCCGGGTAACCCGAGTGGCGGTACGCCATCTTCTGCGACAGCTTAGAGCCCGTGAGAGCAACCTTGCCGGCGTTGACGATGATGACGAAGTCACCCATGTCCATGTGCTGGGCAAAGGTGGGCTTGTGCTTGCCGCGAAGCAAAACTGCTGCGTGGCTGGCGAGGCGGCCGAGAATAACGTCGGCGGCGTCGATGATGATCCATTCGCGCTGGATGTCAGCGGGCTTGGGTGAGAATGTACGCGTCACGGTAGTAGCGCTTTCGGTTCGAGTAGTTCGTGAATCCCACTCCGGTGAGGCTTTCTAGGGAAAGACTCGGTGGAGGGCTCAACCAGGCACCCGGTCGGGCACCAAGGTTCAAGAGTACAAGAGTTCGGCGCGTGGGTCAAACCGGGTTGCGTCGTCGACGGGACTCCGAGGCGCGCAGGGCCAATTCCGCAGCGTCGGGGTATCCGACTTCGGCCAGAGTGAGTCCCTGGGGTGGCAGAACCGCGAATGCGGCTGTGCGGACGCGCTGATCGCGCAGAACGACAGCATCGACGGAGTCGAGACGCCCGCGCCCCACGGCGACGCAGACGCCGACGAGGTTGCGAACCATGTTGTGGCAAAACGCGTCGGCCTGAATGGTGGCGACGAGAACACCGTTCTCGTCGCGGACCCACTCGAATCGCTGCAGCTCACGCACCCGTGTCGCCCCTTCGCGCGCCTTGCAGTACGTCGTCCAGTCGTGCAACCCCAGGAGGGATTGCGCCGCCGCGTTCATGGTGGTGACGTCGAGAGGCTCGTCCATCCACAGTGTGTAGTGGCGGGTGCGGGGATCCCGAATCGACGATGTGTCGGTGATTCGGTATTCGTAGCGACGGAAGATCGGAGAGAAACGGGCGTCAAAGCCAGGGTCGGCCTCGCGGACGGAATGAATAGAAATTGCCGTCTGCGCCAGAAACGAGTTCAGCCGCATGGCGAGCGTCCTGGGGTCAACATCATCGGGTACATCGACGTGGACAACCTGGCCCATCGCGTGTACGCCGGCATCCGTTCGTCCGGCCACGATCGTCTGCACCTCGTCGAGGCGCAGTATCGTCGCGAGTGCTTCGTCCAGCGAACCTTGGATAGTGGGCAGTTCGGGTTGTTTTGCCCAGCCCGAGAAGTCGGTCCCGTCGTAGGCGAGGTCGATGCGAAGTCTCACGGTCGCCCCCCGTTAACGACACAAAGCCCGAGGCAACCCCGGGCCTTGTGCATGACTAACTACTTGTCGTCGCCTTCGGCGGCAGCGTCATCGGCTGCCTCCGCGGCGGGTGCTTCCTCAGCAGGAGCTTCTTCAGCAACGGCTTCTTCAGCAACGGCTTCCGCTTCGACGACCTCGGTCGCTTCGGCTTCTACTGCTTCGATGGGAGCGTCAACAACCTCGGCCTCGACAGCGTCGTCTGCGACAACGGCCTCGTCGACAACCTCAGCTGCCGGTGCTGCCTTCGATGCGACCTTGACAGGCTCAATCTTGGCCTTCTTGGTCTTGGGGTTCAGGGTCACGGGCTCAAGCACGAGCTCGATGACAGCCATGGGCGCGTTGTCACCCTTACGGAAACCCGTCTTGGTGATACGGGTGTAGCCCCCTGGACGTTCGGCGACGAGGGGAGCAATCTCAACGAAGAGTTCGTGAGTTGCGTCCTTGTTGCGGAGGATCGCGAGGACACGACGGCGAGCGTGGAGGTCTCCGCGCTTTCCGAACGTGACCAGTCGCTCAGCGTAAGGCTGAAGGCGCTTGGCTTTCGTCTCGGTCGTCTGAATCGACTTGTGTGTGAAAAGAGCCACCGCAAGATTCGCGAGCATGAGGCGCTCGTGAGCGGGTCCGCCTCCGAGGCGGGGTCCCTTCGTGGGCTTAGGCATTGTGTTCTCCTATTCGATACGAGTGATGTACTCGCGGGGTCTTATTCGTCTGCGGCCTCGTAGAAGTACGAGCTGTCTGCTCCGGCAACGCCGTCCTTGAGGCTCAGTCCACGTTCGACGAGCTTCTCCAGGACCTCGTCCACCGACTTCTGTCCAAAGTTGCGGATGTTCATGAGCTGGTGTTCCGTGAGGTTCACCAATTCGGCGAGAGTGTTGATTCCCTCGCGCTTGAGGCAGTTGAACGAGCGAACCGTCAGGTCGAGTTCTTCGATACGAATATCGAGTCCTTCGGCGACCGGTGCGTCGGTGTATCGCGGTCCGATTTCGATTCCCTCGGCTTCGGTGTTCAGCTCGCGTGCGAGTCCGAACAGTTCAACCAGAGTTCCACCAGCAGACGCAACAGCGTCACGCGGGGTGATCGATGCCTTGGTGTCAACTTCAACGACAAGGCGGTCGAAGTCGGTACGTTCGCCCGCACGAGTTGCCTCAACGCGGTAGGTGACCTTGGTCACCGGCGAGTAAATCGAGTCAATCGCGATGGTTCCGATGGGTGCACCGGCGAACTTGTTCTGGTCGACCGAGACGTATCCACGTCCACGCTCGATCGTCAATTCGATTTCGAGGTTGCCCTGCTTCGCGAGCGTCGCGATATGCAGGTCAGAATTGTGAATCTCGACTCCGGCTGGCGCGGTGATGTCCGCGGCGGTTGCGTTGCCGGCACCCTTCTTGCGAAGGTACGCGGTAACGGGCTCGTCGTGCTCGCTCGAAATCGTGAGGTTCTTGATGTTGAGGATGATCTCGGTGACATCTTCGACGACTCCGGGGAGCGACGTGAATTCGTGTGCTGCACCGGTGACGCGGAAACGCGTGACGGCTGCCCCCGGAATCGACGAGAGCAGGGTTCGGCGGAGGGAGTTGCCGAGGGTGTAGCCAAAACCGGGTTCGAGCGGTTCAATAATGAACGCCGAGCGGGTGTCGGTCATGGGGTTTTCGGTGAGCGTGGGGCGCTGTGCAATGAGCACGTGGTTTCCTTTCGGTCAGTGTCCGCTATATGACACTTCTCTGAATACTTCAATTCACTTGTGGGGAGCGTGGTGGTAGGGGCGGACCCCGAAACCACGCACAAACGGTGTTGCGTTAGACGCGGCGACGCTTGGGGGGACGGCAACCGTTGTGCGCCTGCGGCGTCACATCGGTGATTGATCCGACCTCAAGGCCAGCTGCTTGAAGCGAACGAATAGCCGTCTCGCGACCCGAACCGGGTCCCTTGACGAAAACGTCCACCTTCTTGACGCCGTGTTCTTGCGCCTGGCGCGCGGCCGACTCGGCGGCGAGCTGTGCGGCGAACGGAGTCGACTTGCGCGAACCCTTGAAGCCAACGGCTCCCGAGGATGCCCACGAGATGACGGCTCCGGTCGGGTCCGTGATGGACACGATCGTGTTGTTGAACGTCGACTTGATGTGAGCGTGAGCCAAGGCGATGTTCTTCTTGTCTTTGCGTCGCGGCTTACGGCCTGCGGTCTTTGGTGCTGCCATTGTTCAGATCCCTTTCCTCAGGCCGCGACTAGCGAGCGGCCTTCTTCTTGCCGGCGACGGTGCGCTTCGGGCCCTTGCGGGTACGGGCGTTGGTCTTGGTGCGCTGACCGTGAACCGGAAGACCGCGACGGTGGCGGATTCCCTGGTACGAGCCGAGCTCAACCTTGCGGCGGATGTCGGCCTGCACCTCGCGGCGCAAGTCACCTTCCACCTTGAGGTTGGTGTCAATGAAGTCACGGAGGGCGATGAGCTGTTCATCGGTGAGGTCCTTGACGCGGATGTTCTTGTCGATGGCCGTTTCGGTCAGAATCTGAACCGAACGGGTGCGGCCTACGCCGTAGATGTAGGTGAGGGCGATTTCCACGCGCTTGTCGCGGGGAATATCGACTCCAGCGAGACGTGCCATGAGGCTGCTCCTAGTGAATGAAGAGGTCTGTGCCAACGTCCGTACTTGAGCCTCTTACTCAAGATGTCCCCCCGAAGGGTTCCGACGCGGCGAGTGAATGTATTGAGTTGTGTGGGGTGGTGCTTTAGCCCTGGCGCTGCTTGTGCCGGGGGTTTTCGCAGATCACCATGACGTTGCCGTGGCGACGAATGACTTTGCACTTGTCGCAAATCGGCTTGACGCTGGGGTTGACCTTCATTGTGTTTCTCCTAGTTCGCTGGCGTCGTGCCCGGAGTTCCGGGCCGTTCCTTCTGCGCGGTTACTTGTAGCGGTAAACGATGCGTCCTCGCGAGAGGTCGTATGGGCTAAGTTCTACAATCACTTTGTCCTCGGGGAGGATTCGGATGTAGTGCTGGCGCATCTTGCCCGAGATGTGCGCGAGGACCTTGTGGCCGTTCGCCAGTTCGACCCGAAACATTGCATTGGGCAATGCTTCGACGACCGAACCTTCGATCTCGATAACGCCGTCTTTATTAGCCATGTGTCCGTTCGTTGCTGCTGGTTACCGCACGTCGTGCGGGCGGTGAAAACACGCCACGGGGGGCATGACACACCAAAGTACGAGAATACGCGATAATCCGCCAATTCGCAAATGCGGATAGCGCTATTCGATGCCCCGCTGGCGCAGTGCGCCGGTAATCCGGTCCGTGACGTCGGCGATTTCGCCGATTGCGTCAACCTGGACCAGCAGTCCGCGCCCGCCGTAAACCTCGATGAGTGGTGCGGTTTCGCGGGCAAAAAGCTCGAGCCGAGCGCGGATCACGGTTTCATCGGCGTCATCCGAGCGACCGGAATCCTTGGCTCGGAGCAAGATTCGCTTGACCACGACTTCGGTTTCGACGGTGAGTTCAACGACGGCATCCAACTTTTCGCCCTGGTCGGCGAGCACCTGGTCTAATGCACGCACTTGATCGACGGTTCGCGGGTAACCGTCTAGGAGAAACCCGGGAGCACAATCCTCGTGACCGAGCCGGTCGGCGACAAGCGCGTTGGTCAGCGAATCGGGGACGTACTCGCCGCGGTCCATGAAGCCTTTTGCTTCGACACCGAGTGCGGTCTCGTCGCGCACGTTGGCGCGAAAGATGTCGCCGGTGGAAATCGCTGGGATTCCGTAGGCTTCAGCGAGTCGAGCCGCCTGCGTACCCTTACCGGCACCCGGGGGGCCGACCACGAGCAAGCGAACCATTACTGAAGCAGGCCTTCATAGTGTCGCTGTTGCAGTTGGGCATCGATCTGCTTGACCGTTTCGAGACCAACACCAACGATGATGAGAATCGACGTGCCGCCAAACGGGAAGTTCTGGTTGGCACCAATCAGCGCGAGAGCGATGAGCGGGATGAGGGCAACGACCCCCAGATACAGCGAACCGGGGAGCGTCACGCGGCTGAGTACGTAATCGAGGTATTCGGCGGTGGGACGACCGGCACGGATTCCGGGGATGAAGCCGCCGTACTGCTTCATGTTGTCGGCAACCTCGACGGGGTTGAAGGTGATGGCGACATAGAAATATGTGAAGCCGACGATGAGCAGGAAGAACAGTGCGATGTACAGCGGCTGGTTGCCGTTTGCCAGGTTCGCGCTGATCCACAGCACCCAGTCGGGCGGCACCTGTCCAGCCGCGGGCTGGTTGAACTGAGCGATGAGCGCGGGCAGGTACAGAAGTGACGACGCGAAAATAACCGGCACGACGCCCGCCATGTTGACCTTGATGGGGATATACGTGCTCGAGCCACCGTAGGTGCGGGTTCCGACAACGCGCTTGGCGTATTGAACGGGGATTCGACGCTGCGACTGTTCGACGAAGACAACCGCTCCCATAATGACGACACCAATTGCGATGACGATAATGAAAACGTTGAATCCTTCCGAGCGTTGGATCGACCAGAGCGAGGTCGGGAAGCCGGCGGCGATGGAGGAGAAGATAAGGAGTGACATACCGTTACCGATGCCGCGTTCGGTGATGAGTTCCCCGAACCACATGATGAGGCCGGTGCCGGCGGTCATGGTGATGACCATGAGCAGGATTCCGTACCAGGCATCGTTGGTGATCAGCTGGCTGCATTCCGGGATTCCGGACGAAGAACCGAAGAGCTGGCCACTGCGGGCGACGGTGACGAGCGTCGTTGACTGCAAAATTCCGAGTCCGAGCGTGATGTACCGCGTGTACTGCGTCATTTTCGCTTGGCCGGCCTGTCCCTCCTTGTGAAGGGTTTCGAAACGAGGAATGACGACGCGAAGCAGCTGGGTAATGATGGACGCCGTGATGTAGGGCATGATTCCGAGCGCGAAAATCGACAGCTGGAGGAGCGCCCCGCCGGAGAACAGGTTGACGAGTTCGTAAATTCCGTTGGTGCCGGCACTACCGGCGAGACAGGCCTGAACGTTGATGTAGTTCACAAACGGTGCGGGGATGAACGATCCTAAACGGAACAACACCACCATAAACAGCGTGAACCCGAGTTTGCGACGAAGGTCGGGGGTGCTGAAAATGCGTCGAATTGCGCTGAACACGGATCCTCCTGAGCTTTGGCCTAGTGGCCACTTCTAATAAGAGTAGTAGAAACGGGCCGAGTAGGTACCCGGCCCGCGTCAACAACTACTTGATAGATCCGCCTGCTGCGACGATCTTCTGTTCGGCCGACTTCGACACCTTGTCCACCGAAACGGTGACCTGGACGGCGATGTCTCCGTTGCCCAAAACCTTGACCTTCTCGTTCTTGCGAACGGCTCCCTTGGACACGAGGTCAGCGATGGTCACATCGCCACCCTTCGGGTACAGCTCGGAGATGCGGTCGAGATTGACAACCTGGTACTCCACGCGGAACGGGTTCTTAAACCCGCGCAGCTTGGGGGTGCGCATGACGAAGTTGAGGTTTCCACCTTCGAGCCCGGAGCGAACCTGGTAACGAGCCTTCGTTCCCTTGGTTCCACGACCCGCGGTCTTACCCTTGGATCCCTCACCACGACCAACTCGGGTGCGTTCCTTTTTCGAACCGGGAGCGGGACGAAGGTGGTGCAGCTTGAGCACCTGAACCTTTTCGCCCGATTCCTTCTTCGCGGGGGCTTTGGCGGCAGCCGGCTTCGCAGCAGGAGCCTTGGCCGCGGGGGCTTTCGGTTCTGCCTTTGCAGCAGCTGGCTTTGCAGCTGGTTTTGCAGCTGGTTTTGCCGGAGCTTTTGCAGCAGCTGGCTTTGCAGCTGGTTTTGCCGGTGCCTTCGCTGGAGCCTTTGCAGCCGCCGGCTTAGCGGCGGGCTTCTTTTCTTCAGCCATTACTTCACTTCCTCAACAGTGACAAGGTGCGCAACGGTACGAACGTAGCCGCGGTTTGCGGAGTCGTCCGGACGGAGAACCGTCTGCCCGATGCGCTTCAGTCCGAGGCTGCGCAGCGTGTCACGCTGGTTTTGCTTCTCGCTGATAACGGACTTGATCTGGGTGATCTTGAGCTGAGCCATTAGGCACCTGCCTTCGCAGCAGCCAGAGCGTCGGCCTCGGCGCGAATCAGACGCGCGGGCGCGACCTGTTCGAACTCCAAGCCACGTCGAGCTGCAACAGCGCGGGGTTCTTCGAGCTGCTTGAGAGCAGCAACCGTCGCGTGAACGATGTTGATGGTGTTCGACGAACCGAGCGACTTGCTCAGCACGTCGTGCACACCGGCGCACTCGAGTACGGCGCGGACGGGACCACCGGCGATAACTCCGGTACCGGCAGATGCGGGACGGAGCAGAACGACGCCGGCAGCGGCTTCGCCCTGAACGCGGTGAGGAATCGTTGCACCCGAGCGCGGAACGCGGAAGAAGTTCTTCTTCGCGTCTTCGACACCCTTCGCGATGGCGAGCGGAACTTCACGGGCCTTGCCGTAACCGACACCGACCATTCCGTTTCCGTCACCGACGACGACGAGAGCGGTGAAGGCGAAACGACGTCCACCCTTCACAACCTTCGATACGCGGTTGATCGCGACGACCTTCTCCATGAAGGGGCTCTTCTCGACCTCGCGGCCACCGCGGTTACCGTCGCGGCCACCACGGCCACCACGGTTATCTCCGCCGCGTGCGCCACGAGCTCCGCGAGGAGCCTGTTCTGCGGTTTCGGTTTCTACTGCCTCAACAGCAGTCGTTTCGTCAACAGCCACGGTGTTGTCCTTCGTTTCTTCGCTCATAGCGTCAGCCCAGCCTCTCGTGCGCCATCGGCGACCGCAGCAACGCGACCGGCGTATCGGTTTCCGCCACGGTCGAAGACGACGGTGGAGACACCGGCCTTCTTCGCACGATCGGCGACCAGCTCACCAATTTTCTTGGCCTTGGCGGACTTGTCGTCCTTCGAGGCGCGGAATTCGGCTTCCATGGTGGATGCCGAGGCAATGGTGTGACCCTTGGTGTCGTCGACGACCTGAACAAACAGGTGACGAGCGGACCGGGTGACAACGAGACGGGGACGCGCTTCGGTTCCGTTGACCTTCTTGCGAAGACGGAAGTGGCGGCGCGCACGCTGCTCGGACTTTGAGGTAGCAGCCATGATTACTTACCAGCCTTTCCGGCCTTACGACGGACGACTTCGCCCTCGTAACGAACTCCCTTGCCCTTGTAAGGCTCGGGCTTGCGGAGTTTACGAATGTTTGCGGCAACTTCCCCGACGGCCTGCTTCGAGATCCCCGAAACGATGACCTTGTTGTTTCCCTCGACGGCGAGCGTGATGCCGGCCGGCGGGTCAACGGTGATGGAGTGCGAGAACCCGAGTGCGAACTCGACGCCCGCGCCCTTCGAAGCGACACGGTAACCGGTGCCGACAATCTCCAGTGCCTTGGAGTACCCGGTGGTTACGCCGACGATGTCGTTGGCGATGAGGGTACGGGTGAGCCCGTGGAGCGAACGCGAAGCGCGCTCGTCATCGGGACGGGTTACGACGACCTGGCTGTCTTCAATAACGACCGTGATCGGCGATGCGACGTTGACGCTCAATTCGCCCTTGGGACCCTTGACCGAGACGACCGAGTCGGCGACCGAAACGGTGACGCCGCTGGGGATGTCGATGGGGAGACGACCAATACGTGACATTTTCGGCTACCACACATAGGCGAGGACTTCCCCACCCACGCCTTTCTTCTGTGCTTCGCGGTCCGTGAGAAGGCCCGACGAGGTGGACAGGATGGCAACGCCGAGTCCGCCGAGAACGCTGGGGATTTCGGTCGACTTTGCGTAGACGCGAAGACCGGGCTTGGAGACGCGCTTGAGACCAGAGATGGCCGCCTTGCGCTCGTTGCCGTACTTCAGCGTGATGGTGAGTGCGTTTCCAACGCGTGCGGGCTCAACTTTCCAGTCCGCTACGTAACCTTCGCGCTTGAGGATCGCGGCGATTCCCGCCTTGATCGTGCTCGAGGGTAGCGTGACGGCATCGTGATGTGCGCTCGACGCGTTACGCAGACGGGTCAGCAAGTCTGCGACCGGATCTGTCATTGTCATTGTTGTTTTTTCCTGTTCTCCGCCCGGTTTCTGTGCCCGTTACGCGGGTACAGACCTAGACAGTGGTGGCTTACTGGGCGATGAAGGGGAACCCTAGCTCGCGCAGGAACGCGCGGCCTTCATCATCGGTCTTGGCGGTGGTGACGACGGTGATGTCGAAACCACGAACGCGGTCGATCTTGTCTTGGTTGATTTCGTGGAACACCGACTGCTCTTGCAGGCCGAAGGTGTAGTTTCCGTTTCCGTCGAACTGGCGGGGCGAAAGGCCTCGGAAGTCGCGGATACGAGGAAGGGCAAGCGTCACGAGACGGTCAACGAATTCCCACGCGCGGTCGCCACGAAGTGTGACGTGTGCACCGATTGGCATGCCTTCACGCAGCTTGAACTGCGCAATCGACTTGCGAGCCTTGGTGACGACGGGCTTCTGGCCGGTGATCTGGGTGAGGTCACGAACGGCACCGTCGATGACTTTCGAGTCACGAGCGGCTTCACCGACACCGGTGTTGACGACAACCTTGACGAGACGCGGAACCTGGTGCGGGTTCGTGTAACCGAACTCGGTGGTCAGCGCGGCGACAATGTCGGCGCGGTACTTAGCCTTGAGGCGGGGCTGGATTTTGCCAGCCGCGGCAGCTGCAGTAGCGGTCATTAGATCTTTTCACCTGACTTCTTTGCGTAGCGAACACGAACCGTCTTCGCTACACCGTTCTTGGTAACGGTTTCGGTTCGGAACCCAACGCGGGTTGCCTTCTTGGACTTGGGGTCGACGAGTGCCACGTTGGACACGTGAATCGGGGCCTCAACGGTTTCGATTCCGCCAGTGGACGTACCGCGAGCGGTTTGACCAGCCTTGACGTGCTTCGTCACCATGTTGATTCCCTGAACCAGCACGCGGCTCGACTCGACGAGAACTTCGAGAACCTCGCCGGTCTTGCCCTTGTACTCGCGCTTGCCACTGATCACGATGACGGTGTCACCCTTTTTGATGTTCTGCATGAGACTAAATCACCTCCGGTGCGAGCGAGACGATCTTCATGAACTTCTTGTCACGGAGTTCGCGGCCGACGGGTCCGAAGATGCGGGTTCCGCGAGGCTCACCCTCTTTGCTCTTGATGAGGACGGCAGCGTTCTCGTCGAACTTGATGTATGAACCATCAGCACGACGAACTTCCTTCACGGTGCGAACGATGACAGCCTTGACGACCTCACCCTTCTTGACGTTTCCACCGGGGATGGCGTCCTTGACGGTTGCGACGATGATGTCACCAATGCTCGCGTAACGGCGAGTTGAGCCGCCGAGCACGCGAATGGTCAGCAGCATCTTGGCACCGGTGTTGTCGGCGACCTTCAGTCGGGATTCTTGTTGAAGCATGTTGTTCTCCTAATACGAGAGGCGAATTACTTCGCCTTCTCCACGATCTCGACGAGTCGCCAGTTCTTCGTGGCGGACAGCGGGCGGGTCTCGGCGATGATGACGAGGTCACCAATGCCGGCCGTGTTGTTTTCGTCGTGGGCTTTGACCTTCGACGAACGGCTCATGACCTTGCCGTACAGCGGGTGCTTGACGCGGTCTTGCAGCACAACGGTGATGGTCTTGTTCATCTTGTCGCTGACTACCAAGCCGCGACGAGTCTTACGATCGTTGCGGTCCTCGGCCGAAGCGACGACCTTCTTCTCTGCAGCCATTACTTGGTCTCCTCAACGGTCTCAACGGTCTCAGCGGCTTCTTCGGTGGCCTTCGCCTTCGAGGCTGCCTTGGCGGGCTTGGCCGGTGCAACGGGGACCGTGCGCAGACCGAGCTCGCGCTCGCGAATGATGGTGTAAATCCGGGCGATGTCGCGCTTGACCGCGCGGACTCGTCCGTGGCTTTCCAACTGACCGGTGGCGGACTGGAAACGAAGGTTGAAGAGTTCTTCCTTCGCCTTCTTCAGTTCGTCCACGAGTCGCTCGTTCTCGAACGTGTCGAGATCGGCGGGCTGCAGGGTCTTTGTTCCGAGTGCCATTATGCGTCTCCCTCTTCACGCTTGATGATGCGCGCCTTCAGCGGCAACTTGTGGATAGCACGGGTCATTGCTTCACGAGCGAGTTCCTCGGAAACACCGGCGACCTCGAACAGGACGCGGCCCGGCTTGACGTTGGCAACCCACCACTCCGGCGAACCCTTACCGGAACCCATTCGGGTTTCGGCGGGCTTCTTCGTCAGCGGACGGTCGGGGTAGATGTTGATCCACACCTTTCCACCACGCTTGATGTGACGGGTCATGGCGATACGCGCCGACTCAATCTGGCGGTTCGTCACGTACGCAGGAGTAATCGCCTGAATACCGAACTCGCCGAACGAGACCTTGGTACCACCGGTTGCAGCACCCGTGCGCTTGGGGTGGTGCTGCTTACGGTGCTTGACCTTACGGGGAATCAACATGGTTTACGCCTCGGTTCCTGCATTGGCGACCGGAGCTTCGGCTGCTGCACGAGCTGGTGCAGCGGCACGGCGCGGTCCGCGGTTTGCGTCACGACCGCCACGAGCGGCCTTCTGTGCAGCCTGTTCGATCGCGAGTTCCTTGTTGGTCATGTCACCCTTGTAGATCCAGACCTTGACACCGATGCGACCGAAGGTCGTACGAGCCTCGTAGAAGCCGTAGTCGATGTTGGCGCGGAGGGTGTGGAGCGGAACTCGACCTTCACGGTAGAACTCCGAACGCGACATTTCAGCACCGCCGAGTCGACCCGACACCTGGATGCGGACACCCTTTGCGCCGGCGCGCTGGGCGCCCTGGAGACCCTTACGCATCGCGCGGCGGAAAGCCACACGAGCGGAAAGCTGCTCGGCAATTCCCTGAGCGACGAGTTGAGCGTCGGCCTCGGGGTTGAGCGCTTCGACGACGTTGATGATGACCGTCTTGCCGGTCAGTTCGCGAGCATCGTCGCGCAACTTGTCCAGGCCTGTTCCCTGGCGGCCGATGGCCACACCGGGACGGGCAACGTGAACGTCAATAACGACACGGTCGCGCGTGCGGCGGATGACCATGTGCGAAACACCGGAGCGGTCGAGCTTCTCCTGGAGGAAGCGACGAAGCATGACGTCTTCGGCAACGTAGTCGGAGTAGCGCTCGCCGACCTTGGTGCTGTCCGAGAACCACTGCGAACGGTGGTCGGTCGTGATTCCGAGGCGGAATCCGTAGGGGTGAACTTTCTGACCCATTACTTCTTACCTGCCTTCGAGGTCGGGGCTTCCGGGGTGCTGAGCACAACGGTGATGTGGCTGGTGCGCTTGAGGATCTGGAACGCGCGACCCTGTGCACGAGGCTGGAAGCGCTTCATGGTGGGTCCTTCGTCAACAAAAATCTTGTCGATGACGAGTTCCGACTCATTGAGCGGCAAGTTTTCCTTGTCCGCGGTGACGCGAGCGTTCGCGACAGCCGAAGCGACGAGCTTGCGGACGGGTTCCGAGGCACCCTGGGGCGCGAACTTGAGGATCGCGAGTGCTTCCTCAACGTGCTTGCCACGGACCAGTTCGATGACTCGACGGGCCTTCTGCGGGGTCACGCGGATCCCCTTGAGTTTGGCGATGGATTCAACCATGATGTTCCCTCCTCGCCTTAACGGCGACGGCCCTTCTTGTCGTCCTTCACGTGTGAACGGAAGGTGCGGGTGGGCGAGAACTCGCCGAGCTTGTGGCCGACCATCGTCTCGGTGACGAACACCGGGACGTGCTTGCGGCCGTCGTGAACGGCAATGGTGTGTCCGAGCATCGCCGGGACAATCATCGATCGACGCGACCAGGTGCGGATAACGTTCTTGGTGCCAACTTCGTTCTGTGCCACGACCTTGCGGTAGAGGTGGTCATCGACGAAGGGACCCTTTTTGAGACTACGAGGCATTCTGGGCTCCTACTAACGCTTCTTGCCGGCGTTGCGGCGACGGACGATGAGCTTGCTGCTCTCTTTATTGGCCTTGCGAGTGCGGCCTTCTTTCTGACCCCACGGGCTTACCGGGTGACGACCACCAGAGGTCTTACCCTCACCACCACCGTGCGGGTGGTCAACCGGGTTCATGGCGACACCACGGACGGTCGGGCGAACACCCTTCCAGCGCATACGGCCGGCCTTACCCCAGTTGATGTTCGACTGTTCGGCGTTTCCGACCTCACCGACGGTTGCGCGGCAGCGCGCGTCAACGTTGCGGATTTCACCCGAGGGCAAACGCAGCTGAGCGTAGGGGCCGTCCTTAGCAACGAGACGAACCGACGCACCAGCGGAACGAGCCATCTTGGCACCGCCACCGGGACGGAGTTCGATCGCGTGGATCACGGTTCCGACGGGGATGTTGCGCAGAGGCAGGTTGTTGCCGGGCTTGATGTCAGCCGCGGGACCCGACTCGATGATGTCACCCTGGCTGAGCTTGTTGGGCGCGATGATGTAGCGCTTGGTTCCATCCACGTAGTGGAGGAGCGCGATGCGTGCGGTGCGGTTGGGGTCGTACTCGATGTGTGCGACCTTCGCGTTCACGCCGTCCTTGTCGTGGCGACGGAAATCGATGATGCGGTATTGGCGCTTGTGGCCTCCACCGATGTGGCGGGTCGTGATGCGACCAGCGTTGTTACGACCACCGGTCTTGGGAAGCGGCTGCAGCAGCGACTTCTCCGGCGTCGATCGTGTGATCTCGGCGAAGTCAGCTACCGACGAACCGCGACGGCCGGGGGTAGTGGGCTTGTACTTGCGAATAGCCATTGTTCTTCTGTCCTATTCCCTATCCGACAGCCGTGAAGATGTCGATGGTGCCCGAGGTGAGCGTGACAATGGCGCGCTTGGTGTCCTTGCGCTTTCCCATGCCAAACTTCGTGCGGCGGGTCTTACCCTGGCGGTTGAGGGTGTTCACTGACGCGACCTTGACGTTGAAGATCTTTTCAATTGCGAGCTTGATTTCGATCTTGTTGGCGTCGGGTGCGACAACGAAGGTGTACTTGCCCTGGTCGATCAGTCCGTAGGACTTTTCGCTGACGACGGGCGAGACGATGATGTCGCGCGGGTCCTTGTTCTGGGCTGCGGCGAGAACGCTCATGCGGACACCTCTTTCGTGGTCTTGGCGGCAACGAACGCCTCGTACGCGGTCTGCGTGAAGACGATGTCGTCCGCGTGCAGAACGTCATACGCGTTGAGCTGGCCAACGGTGATGGTGTGAACGCCGATGACGTTGCGGACACTCTTGATGGCGACGTTCTCTTCACGCTCGACAACGACGAGGACGCGGGGTCCCGTGGTCATTTCGGTGAGGAGCTTCTGTGCGACCTTGGTCGACGGTGCCTCGACCCCGGCGAATGCCGACGTGACGTGAACGCGATCCGCGCGGGCGCGGTCCGAGAGGGCACCGTGCAGTGCGGCGGCAATCATCTTCTTGGGGGTGCGCTGCGAGTAGTCACGCGGGGTCGGGCCGTGAACGACTCCACCACCGGTGTGCTCGGGTGCACGAACGGAACCCTGACGCGCGCGACCGGTTCCCTTCTGCTTGAACGGCTTGCGACCCGAACCGGAAACTTCTCCACGGTTCTTGGTCTTGTGCGTGCCCTGACGAGCAGCAGCCAGCTGGGCGACGACGACCTGGTGAATCAGGTGAACGTTGGTTTCAACTCCGAAAACCGAAGCGGGAAGCTCAATCGCACCGGACTTCTTGCCAGCTGCGTCAACGATGGATACCTGGGACATTACGCTCAAGCTCCCTTCACTGCGTTGCGAACGAAGACGAGGCGACCGGCAGCACCGGGAACCGCGCCCTTGATGAGGAGAAGACCGCGCTCGGCGTCAACAGCATGCACCGAGAGGTTGAGGACGGTAACGCGCTCGCCACCCATACGACCGGCCATGCGCATTCCCTTGAAGACGCGTGACGGAGTCGACGAAGCACCGATCGAACCGGGCTTGCGGTGGTTGCGGTGCGAACCGTGCGAAGCGGAAACACCCTTGAAGTTGTGTCGCTTCATGACACCGGCGAAACCCTTACCCTTCGAGGTACCGACGACGTCAATCGCGTCTCCGGCGGTGAAAAGTTCGGCGGTCAATTCCTGACCAACGGTGTATTCGGCTGCGTCGCCCGTGCGAATCTCGGTGACGTGACGGCGAGGCGTAACGCCCGCCTTCTCAAAATGGCCGGCGAGGGGCTTGGTGACCTTGCGAGGGTCGATCGCGCCCGAGGCGACCTGGACGGCTTCGTAGCCGTCGACCTCGAGGGAACGAATCTGGGTAACCACGTTGGGGCTAACGGCGACAACGGTAACGGGAACAAACTTGTTGTTCGCGTCCCACGCCTGAGTCATCCCAAGCTTGACGCCCAAGAGACCCTTGGTGTTCTTAGTCTTCGTCATTCGGATGTCCTTTAGAGCTTAATTTCGATGGAAACGTCTTCGGGCAGGTCGAGACGCATCAGGGAGTCGACTGCCTTGGGAGTCGGGTCGATGATGTCAATGAGTCGCTTGTGGGTGCGCTTCTCAAAGTGCTCGCGGCTGTCCTTGTACTTGTGGGGGGATCGGATGACAGCAATGACATCCTTCTCCGTGGGAAGAGGCACGGGGCCAATCACCGTCGCACCCGCACGGGTAACGGTGTCGACAATCTTGCGTGCCGAGGCGTCAAGTCCGGCGTGGTCGTATGACTTCAGCCGAATGCGGATTTTCTGTCCCGCCATGATCCATCCTTTGGTTTATTCCCGGACTGTGTGTCCGTGAGACTCTGTGCTTACGCACCACTGTTCTTCTATCAACGAGCCCGACCGTCACGCGAGTAAACCCGCGAGCAGTAAGCCGTGCTGTCTGCAGGCGGCCTGAGGATAGATCCCCATTCACTTCCATGCAGTGAGCACCGCGCATGGCGGTGCGTATACAACTTCACAACTCTCTCATATGCCCTGCATTTGTGCAACTCGGGCGTGTCATTTATTTGGCGCACTCGGAATTCCGCCCTGGTGGCAACAAAAAACGTGGGGCCCGGCCGAAGCCGAGCCCCACGAAAGGAGAAGTAGAGACTACTTCTTGACCTTGGTCACCGTGCCGGCGCCGACGGTGCGGCCACCCTCACGGATTGCGAAGCCGAGGCCCTCTTCCATTGCGATGGGCTGGATGAGGGTGACTGCCATGTCGGTGGTGTCACCGGGCATGACCATCTCGGTACCCGCAGGCAACTCGATGACGCCGGTTACGTCCGTGGTACGGAAGTAGAACTGGGGACGGTAGTTGGTGAAGAACGGGTTGTGACGTCCACCTTCATCCTTCGAGAGGATGTAGGCGGTGCCGTCGAACTCGGTGTGAGGAGTGATCGAACCAGGCTTGACAACAACCTGTCCACGCTCAACATCTTCACGCTTGGTTCCACGGAGGAGGAGACCACAGTTCTCGCCGGCCCATGCTTCGTCGAGCTGCTTGTGGAACATTTCGATTCCGGTAACAGTCGTCTTCTGGGTCGGGCGAATTCCGACGATCTCAACTTCGGAGTTGATTCCGAGAGTTCCACGCTCGGCGCGGCCGGTAACAACCGTTCCACGACCGGTGATGGTGAACACGTCCTCGATCGGCATCAAGAACGGCTTGTCCTTGTCGCGGATCGGGTCCGGAACCGAGTTGTCAACAGCTTCCATGAGCTCAACGATCGACTCGACCCACTTGGCGTCGCCTTCGAGAGCCTTGAGGCCCGAAACGCGAACGACGGGGGCGTTGTCGCCATCGAAGCCTTGGCTCGAGAGAAGCTCGCGAACCTCGACCTCGACGAGTTCGAGGATTTCCTCGTCGTCGACCATGTCGGACTTGTTGAGTGCGACGAGGAGGTAAGGAACACCAACCTGCTTCGCGAGAAGAACGTGCTCACGGGTCTGAGCCATCGGGCCGTCAGTTGCGGCAACCACGAGGATCGCGCCGTCCATCTGGGCAGCACCGGTGATCATGTTCTTGATGTAGTCAGCGTGGCCGGGTGCATCAACGTGCGCGTAGTGGCGCTTGGGGGTCTCGTACTCAACGTGCGAGATGTTGATGGTGATACCGCGCTGGCGCTCTTCAGGAGCGGAGTCGATCGACGAGAAGTCGCGAACGACGTTGACAGCCGAAGGGTACTTTTCTGCGAGCACCTTCGAGATTGCAGCGGTCAGAGTGGTCTTGCCGTGGTCGACGTGACCAATCGTTCCGATGTTTACGTGAGGCTTGTTGCGCTCGAACTTGGCCTTAGCCACTGGGTCCTCCTAGGACGTTCGGTTTTTATCCG
Organism: uncultured Microbacteriaceae bacterium; assembly: GCA_903940225.1. GTDB lineage: Bacteria > Actinomycetota > Actinomycetes > Actinomycetales > Microbacteriaceae > MWH-TA3. The sequence continues at coordinate 3,702 of CAJAKC010000008.1, read as the reverse complement.
GACTTTCCGGACAAAATGATTGATTTATAGGGGAATATGAAGTTTTAGTTTATCGCGTCGCGACGGGTGTCGTCACGCGAGGAGCTCAGTCGCCCTTGCTCTTCTGGACGATCTCGTCGGCGACTGCCTTCGGGACCTCAGCGTACGTCTCGAAAGTCATCGAATACACTGCGCGACCCGAGGTCTTCGACCGCAAGTCACCAACATATCCGAACATTTCCGAGAGCGGTACCAGAGCACGTACGACCTTAACACCAGTCGCATCGTCCATGCTCTGAATCTGCCCACGTCGAGAGTTTAGGTCGCCGATAACGTCGCCCATGTACTCTTCCGGTGTGCGCACCTCGACCGCCATCAGCGGCTCGAGAAGAACGGGGTTTGCCCGACGAGCGGCCTCTTTGTAGGCCATCGATCCGGCAATTTTGAACGCCATTTCTGACGAGTCCACATCGTGCGACTGGCCATCAACGAGCGTTGCCTTGACTCCCACGGTGGGGAATCCGGCGAGAACACCAACCTGCATGGCATCGCGAATTCCGGCGTCGACCGCGGGGATGTATTCGCGAGGAACACGACCACCGGTGACTCCGTTGACAAATTCGTACTGGTTCTCGGTGGTCACTTCCATCGGCTCCAGAGTGATCTGTACCTTCGCGAACTGACCCGATCCACCGGTCTGCTTCTTGTGGGTGTAGTCGTACTTCTCGACGGTGTTCTTGAGCGTCTCGCGGTAAGCAACCTGCGGCTTTCCGACGTTCGCCTCAACGCCGAATTCACGCTTCATGCGGTCAACAAGGATGTCGAGGTGAAGTTCACCCATTCCCTTGATGACGGTCTGACCGGTTTCCTGGTTCAGTTCCGTGCGGAAGGTCGGGTCTTCTTCAGCGAGCTTCTGAATCGCAAGGCCAAGCTTTTCCTGGTCGGCCTTGGTCTTGGGCTCGATGGCGACCTCGATGACGGGCTCGGGGAACGTCATGGATTCGAGGACGATGGGGTGAGCCGGGTCGCACAGGGTGTCACCGGTTGTGGTGTCCTTGAGTCCGATCACGGCGTAGATGTGCCCGGCGGTAACCGAATCGACCGGGTTTTCCTTGTTGGAGTGCATCTGGAAAATCTTTCCAATGCGCTCCTTCTTGTCCTTGGTCGAGTTGACGACCTGTTCACCCGAGTTGAGCTTGCCCGAGTACACGCGCACGTAGGTCAGTCGACCAAAGAACGGGTGCACGGCAATCTTGAACGCCAGCGCCGCGAAGGGCTCCGTCGATTCGGGCTTACGCGTGTGGTGCTTCTCGGGGTCGCGAACGTCGAGTCCGTCAACGGCGGGAACGTCGAGAGGCGAGGGCAAGTAGTCGATAACGGCGTCGAGCATGGGCTGGACACCGCGGTTCTTGAATGCCGAGCCGCAGAGGACGGGGTACGCCTCGCCCGCGATGGTGAGCTTGCGAATCGCGCCCTTGATTTCGGGGATGGTCAGTTCGACTCCACCGATGTACTTTTCGAGCAGATCGTCGTCAGCCTCTGAAATCGCCTCGACGAGCTGGGCACGGTACTCGACCGCTTTGGCCTGCAAGTCCGCGGGGATTTCCTGAACTTCGTACTCGGCACCGAGGGAAACGTCACCCTTCGAGTCACCCTTCCACACGAGGGCGCGCATCTCGATGAGGTCAACGACACCGACGAAGGTCGATTCGAAACCGATGGGCAGCTGAATGACGAGTGGCTTCGCGCCGAGACGCTTGACGATGGTGTCGACAGTGAAGTAGAAGTCCGCGCCGAGCTTGTCCATCTTGTTGACGAAGCAGATGCGGGGGACGTTGTACTTGTCGGCCTGACGCCACACGGTCTCGGACTGAGGCTCAACACCCTCTTTACCGTCGAAGACGGCTACGGCACCGTCGAGGACACGGAGCGAACGCTCGACCTCGACCGTGAAGTCGACGTGTCCGGGGGTGTCGATGATGTTGATTTGGTTCTTGTCCCAGAAACACGTGGTCGCAGCGGAGGTAATCGTGATTCCACGTTCCTGCTCCTGCGCCATCCAGTCCATGGTGGCCGCGCCATCGTGAACTTCACCGATCTTGTGGGTGATTCCGGTGTAAAAGAGGATACGTTCGGTCGTCGTGGTCTTACCCGCGTCGATATGCGCCATGATTCCGATGTTGCGAACCTTGTTGAGGTCCGTGAGCACGTCCTGTGCCATGAGCTGTTCTCCGTAAGTGTTTCTGTGTGGGGTAAAAGTTTGGGGGTGGAGCCGACCCGGAGGTCGGCTCCGGTGCGACTACCAGCGGTAGTGCGCGAACGCCTTGTTCGACTCGGCCATCTTGTGGGTGTCTTCACGGCGCTTGACGGCCGCTCCGAGTCCGTTCGATGCGTCGAGAATCTCGTTCATCAGACGCTCGGTCATCGTCTTTTCACGACGTGACTTTGCGTACGAGGTGAGCCAACGCAGTGCGAGAGTGTTCGCACGGTGCGGCTTGACCTCAATCGGGACCTGGTAGGTCGATCCACCAACACGGCGCGAGCGAACCTCGAGCGTGGGGCGGACGTTATCCAGTGCCTTCTTGAGAACGATTACCGGGTCCTGGCTGGACTTGGTAGCGACGCCTTCGAGTGCACCGTAAACGATGCGCTGAGCGAGGTCCTTCTTTCCAGCGAGGAGGATCTTGTTGACGAGCTGCGAAACTACGGGCGAGCCGTAGACGGGATCGGCGATGACGGGGCGCTTGGCCGCGGGTCCTTTACGTGGCATTACTTCTTGTCTGCTTTCGCACCGTAGAGGCTACGGGCCTGCTTGCGGTTCTTGACGGCCTGAGTGTCGAGCGCGCCGCGAACGATCTTGTAGCGAACACCGGGGAGGTCCTTCACACGTCCACCACGGACGAGAACCATCGAGTGCTCCTGAAGGTTGTGGCCTTCACCGGGAATGTAGGCGGTTACTTCGACGCCGTTGGAAAGCTTGACACGAGCGACCTTGCGAAGCGCCGAGTTCGGCTTCTTCGGGGTCGTGGTGTACACGCGGGTGCACACACCACGCTGTTGGGGGTTCGCCTTGAGCGCGGGCGCCTTGGTCTTGGTGACCTTGGGGCTGCGGCCCTTACGAACCAACTGCTGAATCGTTGGCACGACTTTTCTCCTTGTTATTTCTGCACGGTGACAGTTGTGGTGTGGGGGTCGATTTCTCAACCCTCCCGCCAATCGGCCGGCGGCCGGTATGCCGTGGGGACCTCGGTTGATCACCATCACAGTGGCCAATCGGATTACGGTCCTTCGGTGTCATTCACGCCGACAATTGCTCGCCCGCGAGAACACGCACCAAAGGTCAAGCGTACAGGGGAAAGTGACTCTCGGCAAGCCCGTTTTACGCCGCGACGAATGCGGAGGGGCCAAATCCCATTAACAGGGCCGGACCGAACGGAATGTGCGCGCGCCGATCGCCGTCGACAATCAGGTGAACGAGGACGTGCGTTCCCCCGCCGATGCACACCCAGAACGCGGATTCCGCGACGGTTCCGGAACCGCCGGCGATTATTCCGAGCACACCGAGCAGTTTGACGTCTCCCCACCCCAAATCTGCAACGCCCGCAAGAATCGCGGCGCCCGCGAGGACGAAAACGGCCCACTGGACGGACTCGCCCAGGTTGTGAGGCCAGAATTGCGCAACAATGCCCACCGCGGCGGGATAGGCCGGCAGGGTAAGACGAT
>CAJAKC010000007.1 GCA_903940225.1 uncultured Microbacteriaceae bacterium | reverse complement strand
GCTGACCGATTTCTTACGCACGTACTAGAGGATTATCGGATGGACTATTCGCGCATCGTTGAAGCAATGGTTTTGGGGCTCATCCAGGGCTTGACCGAGTTTCTGCCCATTTCGTCGAGCGCACACTTGCGTATCGCGGGTTTGTTTTTGCCCGGCGCAACCGACCCTGGTGCAACGTTCACCGCCATCACCCAGATCGGCACGGAGTTGGCTGTGATTCTGTACTTCGCGCGCGACATCGGCAACATCATCCGTTCCTGGTTTTTGAGCGTGTTTTCGCGAGGGAAGGCCTCCGGTCGAACGCTGACACCGGAGCAGCGCGCCGAGGCGCGACTGGGGTGGTACATAATCGCGGGAACCATCCCCATCGGTGTAGTTGGAATTCTGTTGCAGGACACCATCCGCGAAACGTTCCGGTCGCTGTGGCTCATTGCCGCGACGCTCATCGTTTTCGGTGTTCTGCTGTACCTGGCCGATCGACTCGGTCGCAGCAAGCGAGTGATGCGCGAGATGAGTGCCGGTCACGGCCTCGCCATTGGACTAGCCCAAACTCTCGCGCTGATTCCCGGCGTTTCCCGCTCGGGCGCGACTATTTCGATGGCGCGGGCGCTCGGTTATGAGCGCGAGGCAGCGGCCCGCTTCGCGTTCCTCCTCGCCATCCCCGCCGTCCTCGCTAGTGGCTTTTACGAGCTGTACACCGCCATCAAGGAATCGTCCGCTGTCGGGTGGTACGCCTACACGCCACTCAGTGCGGAAATGTATGTGGTTCGCCCTTACTCCTGGCTCGAAACCCTCACGGCCACAACGGTCGCTTTTGTCGTGGGGCTTGCGGTCATCGCATTCCTCATGCGCTACCTGAAGACGCGCTCGTTCTTGCCGTTCGTCATCTATCGCATTGCTCTGGGTGGCACACTGCTCGCGCTGCTCGGCGCGGGTGTTATCCAGGCTTAGGAACTCGCTTTACCGTCATCGGTTGAGCGCAGGAATCGCTCAAACTCTTCGGCGATCGAATCCGCCGAGGCCTCTTCCGCGTCGCCGGTAATGTCGCGTTCTTCCTCGAGACGCTGGATGTACTCGGACATGTCCTCGTCGCTCTCGGCCATCTCGTTGACCCCTTCTTCCCATTCGCGCGCGTCGTTGCGCAAATCGGTCAGGTCGAAGTCGAGTTCGGTGATTTCAACGACGCTTTCGAGAAGTGCCAGAGTGACTTTGGGGACGGGCGAGTGGTGCACATAGTGGGGGACCGATGCCCACAGCGAGACGGACGGGATTCCGACCTGTTCGCTGAATCCGGCAAAGACCGTGGGGATTCCGACTGGCCCCTCGTACTGGGAGCGCTCGCAACCGAGCAGACCGCGAACGGTCGCGCTCTCGCTCGAGCGACTCACCTCGATCGGTCGAGTGTGGGGAACGTCGGCGAGCATTGCGCCGAGCACGATGATGCCCGTGATGTCGGCGGCGAGCGCCTCGTCGAGAAAATTTGCGGCGAACGTGGGCCACGCCCGTGACGGTTCGGTGCCCAGCAGCGCGTGAATGCGCGTATCGGCGTCACCGGGGATGTACATCGTCGTTGTCGGCCAATTGATTCGACGGGTTCCGTCCGCGTTTGTTTCCACCGAGGGGCGATTGAGCTGATAGTCGTAATACTGCTCGGAATCGACGGTGGGGCCGGGAACCAACCCGAATTGCGCGATCACGGCCTCGACCACTCCACTTGCGGCGTCACCGGCGTCGTTCCATCCCTCAAACGCAATGAGTAACGGTCGGCCGGTTCGGCTGGAGAACGGGTTCATCGACTCCCTTCCTGTTCAATTCCCACAATATCCGCCCGTAGACTCACTCACGTGACCGTCGTTTATCCAAAAGCCGTGTTGTGGGACCTTGATGGCACGATTATCGACTCGGAACCCTATTGGCTCATCTCGGAGCGGCGGCTCGTCGAATCGTTCGGTGGCGAGTGGTCCGAGGCGGACGGGCTTTCGCTTGTGGGGAGTGGGTTGCTGAACGCCGCGGCTTTTCTCAACCGTCGTGGGGTGGACATGCCCATCGATGACATCGTCGACCAGATGGTGGCCGAGGTGAACGAAATGGTTGACCGCGAGATTCCGTGGCGACCGGGTGCCCGCGAGCTGATCGAGAGCATTCGCGAGGCGGGAATTCCGCAGGTCATGGTGACGATGTCGTACCGATCGTCGGCTTTGGCCATCGCCGATGTGCTGGGCGTATTCGAAGACCTCATCACCGGCGACGCCGTGACGCACCCCAAACCCCACCCGGAGCCCTACCAGCTGGGCGCTGCTGCGGTCGGTGCCTCCGCTCACGAGTGTGTTGCGCTGGAAGATTCTGGTCCCGGTGCACAGTCCGCCGTTGCGGCCGGTTGCGCAACAATTGCTGTTCCCCTGCACATTGCGTTGCCCGAGAGCCCCGAGTACACCCTGTGGCACTCGCTCGTCGGGCGTGACGCCTCGCACATTGCCGAGGTGTTCGGGGCCCGTCAATGACGCGCACCCATCGCGGACCGTTCCAGTGGGGCGACCGGGTGCAATTGACCGACAACAAGGGTCGACACGTCACGGTGTCCCTCACTCCCGGTGGCGAAAGCCACTCGCACAAGGGGGTTTTGCCGCACGAAACGCTCATCGACGTTCCCGAGGGGTCAGTCGTGGTCAACTCACACGGCGTTGAATATCTTGCGTTTCGTCCACTGCTCGACGATTTTGCGATGTCGATGCCGCGCGGCGCGGCCATCGTCTATCCGAAAGACGCCGCTCAGATCGTCACGTTCGGCGACATTTTCCCCGGCGCTGTCGTCGTCGAGGCCGGCATCGGTTCTGGCGCGCTCACGCTCTCGCTACTTCGTGCTGTGGGGGAGTCCGGCTCCGTCACGAGCTTTGAACGACGCGCGGAGTTTGCCGAGATTGCACAAGCAAACATCGCCAGTTTCTTCGGTGAGACTCCTGCAACGCACGCTCTGCGCATCGGAGACCTTGTTGATGAATTGCCGAAAACATTTGCCGCGGGGGAGGTTGACCGTGTCGTACTCGACATGTTGGCCCCCTGGGAGTGCGTCGACGTCGTGGCTGACGCCCTCGTCGCCGGCGGTGTCGTCGTTAGTTACGTTGCCACCGTCACCCAAATGTCGCGCACGGTAGAAGCGCTGCGCCAACACACCGGTTTCACCAACATCGAACAATTCGAGACGCTCGTTCGCGGTTGGCACGTCGACGGACTTGCCGTTCGCCCCGATCACCGCATGGTCGCACACACCGGCTTCCTCATCACGGCTCGTCGATTGACCGACGGTACCGTCCCGCCGCGCACCCGTCGCAACAAACCGGAATTCGAGGACGCGGACATCGAGGCGTGGACACCGGGAGCGATCGGGCAACGGGAGTCATCCGCCAAACGACTTCGCAAAGCGACCCGTGAAGCGCTGTCGAATCGCGACATCGCCGCCGCGGGCGACGAATAGACTTGTGACGTCGAAAGAGGTTTCCGTGCGATCCATAGCTCGAGTCGTCGCCGTTGTGTCCACCGCGGTTGTCGTATCCGTCGGCCTTGCCGGATGTGCCACGTCGTCGTCGTGTGATTCGGCTTTTCCGGAAGGAAGCGCCGCTTTCGTCACCGCTCCCGGAGCCTTGGGGACCAAACCAACCGTTGACTTTCCCCTGCCACTCGTCTCACGCAGTGCTGCAGTAGCCGTCATTCACGAGGGGACTGGTTCTCGTGTCACCACGGGTGACTATGTTGACTTCGACGCCGTCGTCGTTCACGGTGACGACCTCACCGAATTGACGGCGACCTCCTACACTCGGGGCGAAACGGAGCGGGCGCACGTCTTGTCCGACGGCAGGCTGTTGACGGACGCACTCGTGTGTCAGCGAGCGGGTTCACGCGTTGCGTTGACCGGCACCGTTGGCGACATCTTCGGCCCGGTGAGCGGCGCCGATCTTCTTCCCACGGACACGGTCGCGGTTGTCTTCGATATCGTCGCGGTGTACCCCGGTCGGTCAAGCGGTTTGCCGCAGTTCGCACAAGACGGAATGCCCGCAGTCACCTCCGACCCGTCGGGTCGGCCCGGAATTGCCGTTCCCAACTCCGCCGCTCCTGCTGAATTGCGAATCTCGACCTTGACCAAGGGTGACGGTGCCGTCGTTTCGGAAGGGCAAACCGTCGTCGCGCATTACACCGGTGTTTTGTGGGGTGCGAGCGTTTTTGACAGCACGTGGGAAGAAGACCAACCCGCGAATCTGGTTGCCCAGGACTTCACAAAAAACAACGGTGTCGGCGTCGTTCCCGGCTTCGCACAGGCACTGATTGGGCAAACCGTCGGCTCGCGCGTGATTGTCGTTATCCCGCCGGCACAGGGGTACCCGATCGGCCAAGCGCCGCCATCGATTCCCGTCGGCTCAACCATGATTTTCGTCATTGACATTCTGGGCGTTCAATAGTTTTCGCCGTCGAGGAAATGTCCCGCGTGCTGCGACCGAGGCAATTAGAGTGAGCGTGTGACTCTCATCGATAACAGCGTGCCGGCGGAAGAACGCCTGCTCTGCCTGTTGTTGGCGTTGGTCCCGTCGCGACGCGGAATGTCGAAGCAAGAAATCTTTGAGACCGTGCGCGGATACCGCGAGGATTACCTCACCAAAGGCCAGACGGACGCGCTCAACAAGAAGTTTGATCGCGACAAAGACGAACTGAAGTCGATGGGGATTCCACTCACGACGAGCGAACCCGAGAACCCCGCGGACGCCGTCTACTCGATTTCCGAGTCCGATTACGAAGCGTTGACGTTCTCACCCGCAGAAATTTCACTCCTCACCGCCGCGAGCGCAGTCTGGCGGGAAAGCGCGCACTCCAACGACGCCCGCGAAGCAAAGATGCGTTTACTTGCGGCCGACGTCGATGCGAACCCTGAACTCGTAGCGTATGCGCCCCGAATCGACACTCGAGATGTTGCCTACCCTGTCGTCGCGGATGCACTCATTGGTGGAAGTGACCTTGCGTTTCCCTATCTCAAGCCGGGGCAAGTGAAACCCGAACTGCGTCGCGTTTCACCGCTCGCTCTGGCCATTTATGACGGTCGATGGCATCTTCTGGCCTTCGATCACGACCGCGATGCTGAACGAACGTTCCTCCTCCGTCGGATTGTCGGCAAGGTTGTCAAAACAGGGCCAGCCCTGCGCACGCCGGAGCCTCGAGCAGGCACAAACTTCGCACAACACCTGACGGAACTGTGGCAGTCACTGACGGCCACCATTCGTGTCATGCCCAATACCAAAGCGGCCGTGGCACTGGCAAACCGTGAAGGTACCGCCATCGACGGTGACATCTACACGGTTCACTATCTGGACGAAGCGGTCTTTGCGGACGAATTGTGCGAATACGGTGCCGAAGCGATTGCCCTCGAACCACAGTCCCTGCGCGACGGGGTCATCGCGCGACTCGAGCGAGTGGTGGCCGACCATGCCTAGGCCACCGGGAGACAGTGCACGCGATCGCCTCAACCTCTTTCTCGCAATCGTTCCGTTCGTGCTGGCACGCGGTGTGACGAACGTGACGGAAATCGCCGAACGATTTGGCGTTCCCGAACAACGCGTCAGCGACGCCATCATCGCCATTGCGTGCGACGGCGGCGCAAACGAGGCGCGGCTCAACTTCGACACCGAGCTCTTCAATATCGATTGGGACTCATGGGATGACGACAAAACGGTCATTCTCACGGTGGCCGAGGCTCTCCAGGTCCCCGCACCGTTCGGTGGACGCCAAAAAGCGATGTTCCTCGCCGGACTCGAACTGCTCAAGGCGCACCCGCACTACCGACGCTTGCCCGAATTTGACACGCTCATCGACAAGTTGCGCGGTGACGACGGCACCCATCCGACCGACGTGTTCGCTGTTGCGATCGACACGAATAATCCGACAGCGAGCGCAATTCAGGACGCGATAGACAAGGGTGTGTGCGTGCGGTTCACCTACACAGACAACAAGGGAGAGCGAACCGAACGAACCGTGGAGCCATACCGACAAGATGTCGAAAACGGTCAGCGGTACCTGTCGGGCTGGTGTCTCACGCGTGACGGTATGCGCACCTTCAACCTTGACTCGATTGAACGCCTCGACATCACCGACGAGTCGGTCGAACCGCGCGCGATCGACACCCTGGCACTGTCTGGGTCGCTGTTTCATGCTCACGAGGACGACCTGCACGTCACCGTCGTGATCGACTCCGCCGCGGCGCCACTGATCGCGGCTTACCGCCAACCCGGCGACAAGCCCGACAAGTCGGGGGAGCGCGAAACAGTGACGATTCCCTTCACTCACTCGGCTAGCGCGATTCGCATGATCGCGGTGCTGTCCGGTGTTGCGCGAATCACCGGCCCGAGCGAGGTTCGCAAAACGGTCGCGGATTTTGCGCGTGACGCACTGTCGGCGTACCGCGCTTCGGTCTAAATCTCGTAGACTTAGCGCGAACGAAACCAAAGGAGTCCACCATGCTCGGGAACCTCAACGGATGGCACTTTCTCATCCTGCTCGTCGTCATCCTGCTGGTGTTCGGCGCTCCCAAGTTGCCCGGCCTCGCCAAGAGCCTCGGACAGTCGCTCAAGATTTTCCGCTCCGAGATGAAGTCCGACCAAACGGACGACGACTCGACTGACAAGCCCGCCAAGTAACAATGGCGCGCAATCCCGAGGGGCGGATGTCGCTCGGGGAACACCTCGTCGAGTTTCGACGCAGATTGTTTCTCACCGCGGCAGTCGTCGCCGTCGCGGCTGTTGGTGGCTTCTTTCTCGCCGACCAGGTTTGGGCAGCGTTGAGTGCACCCCTCGACTCCGTCGCGGCGACGAGCCATCGACTCGCACAAATCAACTACACCTCAATCTCGGAAGCATTCGACACCAAGCTGGCGATTTCGATGACGGTCGGAGTCGTGCTGACCAGTCCGTTCTGGTTGTGGCAAGTTTGGGCGTTCGTTACCCCGGCACTGGTGCGGCGCGAGAAAGCGTATATTCTCGGGTTCCTGGGCAGCGCCGTTCCGCTCTTTTTGGCCGGTTGTTTGGCTGGCTGGTGGGTGTTCCCGCACGTCGTCGAGCTGATGACCGGATTCGCACCGGACGGAACGACGACCCTGCTGACCGCCCGGTACTACCTCGATTTTTCGATCAAGTTCATTCTGGCCATCGGGATTGGTTTCGTCCTCCCCGTCTTCATCGTCCTGCTGAACTTCACCCGTGTGCTCTCCGCACGCGCCATCATCAAGGGGTGGCGCTGGGCGATTGTCCTCATCACAACGTTCACGGCGTTGGCAACGCCGGCCGCCGACGTCCTCTCGATGTTCTTGCTGGCGATCCCCATGATCGCGCTCTACTTCATCGCGGCGTTCATCGCCGTTCTCCATGACCGTCGACTCGCTCGCCGAGAAGCAAAGGCGCTCGAGGCGTTGTCGTGAGCGTCGTTCTCGACGAATTCTGCCGCGCACAGCCGTTCCCCCTCGACCCTTTCCAACTCGAATCCTGCCGGTCGCTAGAAGCTGGGCACGGTGTCCTCGTCGCCGCGCCGACGGGAGCGGGAAAAACGATAATCGCCGATTTCGCGGTGTACCTCGGGCAGCAAAACCTCGACGACAAAACGTTTTACACCACGCCGATGAAGGCGCTGTCAAACCAGAAGTTTCAGGATCTGGTCGCGGTGTACGGGCCCGATCAGGTTGGGCTGTTGACGGGTGATACGAGCATCAACCCGACCGCCCGCATTGTCATCATGACAACCGAAGTGTTGCGCAACATGCTCTACGCACAAAGCGACCTCTTGACGAACCTCCGCTTTGTCATCATGGACGAGGTTCACTATCTTGCCGACAAGTTTCGCGGACCGGTGTGGGAGGAGGTCATTCTCCACCTCCCGCAAAGCGTCACGCTGGTATCCCTTTCCGCGACCGTTTCCAATGCCGAAGAGTTCGGCGAGTGGCTGGGGGTTGTGCGTGGTCAGACGGACATCATCGTGTCCGAAGATCGACCCGTTCCCCTGTTTCAGCACGTTTATGCTCGTGGGGATCTCTACGAACTCTTCGAACCGGGAGGCGAGTTTCAGAATCCGCCGCGCATTCATCGCGACATCGAGGGTTTGGGTCGCGGTCAGTCGAGGGGTCACCAGGGGCGACGCGGCTTTCGACAGGGTGGCGGCAACCGAACCGCCCCGATTCAGGTCGCTCGAGCGCTCAAGCAACACTCGATGCTGCCCGCCATCTATTTCGTCTTCTCCCGCATCGGGTGTGACAACGCCGTCCGCGACGTACTCTTCTCGGACACGGTTTTGACAACTCCCGAGGAGCGGCGCGAGATTCACGAGGCGATTGAGCAACGCACCGCACACCTGTCAGGCGATGACCTGTCGTCACTGGGTTTCAACGAGTGGGAAGATTCCCTCCTCGCGGGTGTCGCTGCGCACCACGCCGGACTCATTCCGGTGTTCAAGGAGACCGTCGAACACCTTTTCCGCCGCAAGCTCGTGAAACTGATCTTTGCGACCGAAACGCTTGCTCTGGGAATCAACATGCCGGCCCACAGCGTCGTTTTAGACAAGTTGGACAAGTTCAACGGCGAGTCTCGCGTCGCCATCACGCCGGGGGAGTACACACAACTGACGGGTCGCGCGGGTCGTCGGGGCATCGACGTCGAGGGGCACTCGATCATTCTCTGGCGCGACGGCATGAACCCGCATGCGCTGGGGATGTTGGCATCGCGCCGCGCCTACCCGTTGTATTCGAGTTTTCGCCCGACGTACAACATGGCGGTCAACCTGATTGACCGATACGGCAGGGGAGAAGCGCGCGAGATTCTTGAGCGGTCTTTCGCCCAATTTCAGGCGGACAGTGCCGTGGTGGACATGGCGCAAACTGTCAAAGGCAACCAGAGCTCGCTCACGCAATACGCCGAGGCAATGGATTGTCATCTCGGGGACTTCCGAGAGTATTCGCGAATTCGTCGCGAAATCACCGACCTTGAAGGCAAATCGAATCGGGGCAGTCACACCCCGCACGCGGTGCAAAAGAAGCGCGCGGACCAGATTGAGCGTTTGCGCGCGCAATTGCGCAAGCACAACTGTCACACCTGCCCCGAGCGCGAAAAGCACGCGCGGTGGGGGGAACGGTTTTGGAAACTTCAGAGCCAAACCGACCGGATGGCGAACCAGATCCGTTCCAAGACCGGCGCAATCGCCAGCATCTTCGACCGCGTCTGCCGCATTCTCGAGCGAAACGGCTACCTCATTCCCGCCGACGACGACTACACGCTGACCGCCGCTGGCGTCTCGCTGCAACGCATTTACGGTGAGCGCGATTTGCTGGTCGCCGAATGCCTGCGTCGAGGCCTTTGGGATGACCTTGACGGGCCGATGCTTGCCGCCGTATTGTCAACAGCCCTCTACGAAGCGCGACGCGACGATGACGTCGACATGCAGCGGCGAATTCCCAAGGGCGACTTCTTGGCGATCACCACCGCGATGGAACACGTTTGGGATGACATCAACTCAGCCGAAGAAAGTGAAGATCTCGAGGTCACACCTCCGCTCGCCTACGGATTGGCCCTGGGAATGCATCGATGGGCGAAGGGTCAGCGACTCGACGACGTGCTCAAGGAATGTTCGCTTGCGGGAGGCGACTTCGTTCGCTGGGCAAAGCAAGTCATCGACTCGCTCGACCAAATAGCGCACGTTGCACCTACCGGTCTAGCGGAAATCGCTCGAGCCACCATTCCGCTCATCCGCCGCGGCATCGTCGCCGATTCAGCGTCGCTCTAACCGTTTAGGCTGAAACCGTGAAATCGATGTTGTCGCGACTGCTCGTGGCCGTGGCCGGTGCCATCGTGTCGAGCCTCGCATTTCCGCAACCGGGAATTGGTATTCTCATGTTGATCGGCCTCCCGATGACGCTGTTTGCATTCCGCGGAACCACACTGCCGAGGGGCGCGCTCATCGGCTTTGCCGTCGGTTTCGCTTATTTTGGCAGCGTTGTGCGGTGGTTGACGATGTACCTCGGTGTCGTTCCGTGGCTTGCCCTAGTCCTTGCCGAAGCTGTTTTCTTCGCCGTTGGTGGCATGTTGCTCGTCGCCGCATGGCGAGCTGCCGACCGGCTCAATCTGCGGTCCGTGCGAGGAGTTCTGTCGGCGAGTTTCCTCGTCGCCGCCGCATGGACCGCGCGCGAAGCGATCATTGCCCAGTGGCCGTGGGACGGTTTCGGTTGGGCGCGCGTCAGCCAGAGCCAGTCTGAAACACCGCTCCGCTACCTCGCAACGCTGTTCGGAATGACGGGTGCAACCGCGGTGCTGTGCATGGCCACCGTCGCCGTTGTCCTCGTGGTTCAGTGGGGCGGGTCGCGCCGCGACATCATTGTGCGCGTTGCCGGGGTTGTTGCCGCTCTGGCCGCGTTGCTACCCATTCCGTATGCGCTTCTCGTGAACGCACCCAGCGGTTCGTTCCGGGTTGCCGCGGTTCAAGGCAATAGCGACTCGTCGCTGTTTTCCAGCGCACGTCAGGGAGACGCGATTCAGAAACACTTTGACGCGATGAACGCTGTGTCCATTGGAAAGGTCGACGTTGTTGTTTGGCCGGAAAACGCGATGGACATCAATCCCGCCGAAGACCAGCGCGTTGCGGATTTGGCCGACCTCATCTCGACTGAAACCGACGCGCCGTTTATCTTCGGCACGCTGACCGCGATCGGCGATGAAACCTTCAACTCGGCCCTGATGTGGGAGGCGGGAAAGGGAGCCGTTGACCAATACGACAAAGTCAATCCCGTCCCGTTTGCCGAATACCTGCCCCAGCGGGAATTCTTTTATCCCTTAGCGCCCGACCTGTTCGACATGGTCCCGCGTGATTACACCAAGGGGACGCGTGACCCCATCTTCGAGTTCGGCGAAGTTCGAGCGGGAATCTCCATCTGCTTCGACATCATCGACGACGGTCTGTTTCGCTCCATCCTCGCCCAGGGCGGAAACGTGATCATCGCGCCAACAAACAATTCCGATTTCGGTCGCACCGACGAAGGCATCCAACAACTGGAAATCGCCCGCATGCGCGCAGTAGAAACCGGTCGCGCGGTTGTCAACACCTCCACTGTCGGCGTCAGCGCCATCGTCGCACCGGACGGCACCGACATCGACCGACTGACCGCGTTCGAACCGGGAGTAATGGTTGCCGATGTGCCGTTGTCGACCGTGGTGACTCCAGCGTCGATTATTGGGTTGCCCCTCGAGTGGGCTCTCATTCTCAGCGGAATTGTGCCGATGTTCGCGCCATTCATCACACGTCGATTCGGTAACGATGAGTAGATCGCTCGTCATCATTCCGACCTACAACGAAATCGAAAACCTCGCGTCCATCGTTGAACGGGTCCGCAGGTCGTCCGATATCGAAATCCTCGTCGTTGATGACGCATCGCCCGACGGGACAGGAAAACTGGCCGACGCCATTTCGGAATCCGACGCGCACGTGTTCACTCTGCACCGAAGCGCAAAAGCAGGACTCGGGCCCGCATACATCGCGGGGTTCCGCTGGGCGTTTGAGCGCGACTACGAGTGGATCGCGGAAATGGATGCGGACGGATCCCACGACCCGGCAGTATTGGCAACTCTCGTCGACATCGCCCAACACTCCGATGCCGCTCTCGTCATCGGTTCTCGTTGGGTGCACGGCGGCGCGATCGCCGGGTGGAGTCGATTCCGCGAAGCGATTTCACGGACCGGCAACGCTTATGCGCGTTCGGTTCTGCGCTCTCGAATCCACGACCTGACGGCTGGGTTTCGAGTGATGCGCGCCGACGCGTTGCGCGAACTGGACCTTTCGACAATCGCGTCGAGCGGCTATTGCTTCCAAATCGAGATCGCAAAGCGCATCGAGGCAACCGGAGCCACCATCGTTGAACACCCCATCATCTTTCGCGAACGTGAAGCGGGAGTCTCGAAGATGCACATCGGAATTGTGCTCGAAGCCCTGTGGCGCATCACGGTGTGGGCGTTTACAGGGCTGCGGAGGCGTTAGGCCGCTTTGCTGTTGAATTCACCGGCGGCGCGCATTGCAGCCCGTCGCTCAGCGAGAATCAATTCGAGTTCATCGATCGTGCGACGTTTCATTAGCTGTTCCCAGTGAGTGACGGTCGGGTTGGGGGCTGACGGCGCATTGGGGTCAACCCCTTGGACGGGATTGCCTTTGGCGTCGAGTCGACGCCCGGATTTGGCGGTGTGGGGAGAATTCCAGTTGTAGGGAAGGTCGACGCCCTCCATGAACCGCACCTGAAACTCTTCACCGTCGTCGGTTCGGAACGTGATTGTCTGCGTGGCAACGAACTCAACGCCTTCTTCTGTTTCGAGACTTGTCGCCCCGAGGCGCGTACCGCGCAATCGCTTTTCACTCATCTTGTGCCTCCTTCGGACGTCTGTCCTCACCTCTAGAAGACACCTCGGCACTGGTTTATTCCCCTGAAATGCCCCTGAATTGGCTATGAAGCGATGGCGCGCAGGGCGATGTCGGCGCGATCGGACACTATTCCATCAACGCCGAGCTCCACGAGCCGGCGGATTTCCGACTCGTCGTTGATCGTCCAGACGTGAACTTCCAGTCCGAGTCGGTGGTAACGCTCGAGCAGCGCGCGAGTGACAGTGGGGATTCCGTTAACCGAGGACGGAATCTGCAGCGCCTGAATGCGGGGGAGCGGGGGAGTGAGCCCTAGTCGGACAGCGGCGAAGATGCGCACGAACTCGGTGGACGATGCACTGGATGCGACGCCGGGAAGGTCGGCGAGCGCCGCGCGTCGCCGTGCCGCGGAAAACGAGGAAACCAACACGCGGTCGGGCGCCGATGCATCACGAATCGATGCAGTGACGTCCGCGATGGCGCGTGGGTCTTTGACATCGATGTTGAATCGAGTCGTCGGAAATTCCACGAGCGCCTGACGCAGGGTGATGAATCCTTCGCCACCGAGGTCAACCTTGGCCAGTTCCGCTGCGGATAAGTCACCCACCGCGGCTCGGATACCGGCGACTCGGTCGAGGTCCAGGTCATGGCAAATCATCGCAATCCCGTCACGCGACGCTACAACATCGGTTTCGATGTAGGTCACTCCCGCGTCGACGGCCGCTCGAAACGCGCCTCGAGAGTTCTCGGGGTAGTTCGTGTGCAGTCCTCGGTGTGCGAACACGCGGGGCCTGGGGCCCCCGAAAAAGGCCATCGCATCGGCTCGAAACGTCACGGGGGAACGGTATCACGGTCGGTTTGGTTGTTAGTGTTGTCCCATGAGCCACAACCCTTTGAAGCCAGGACAACTTGCGGGAAAGACCGCATTCGTGACGGGTTCGTCCCGCGGAATTGGCGCCGATACGGTCGGATTTTTTGCCGAAGCCGGTGCCCGCGTCGCGATCAACTACCGTGACAAGGCCGTTCGCGCCGAGAAGGTGGCGGCCGGAATTCGCGAAAACGGTGGCGACGCCATCGTCGTCGGCGCTGACCTGACCGATTACGACACCATTGCGAGTCTGCGCCACACTCTCGAAACCGAATTCGGACAATTGGACATCCTCGTTCTCAACGCGTCGGGCGGGATGGAAGCGGGGAAGGGTGAGGACTACGCGATGCGCCTCAACCGTGACGCGCAGGTGAACCTGCTCACGACGTTGCGGCCGCTGTTGCACGAGGGTTCGCGTGTGGTTTTCGTTACCAGTCACCAGGCACACTTCATTCGCACCGTCGACACCATGCCCGAATATCTGCCCGTCGCGCTCTCGAAACGCGCGGGCGAAGACGCCCTGAGAGAGCTGATCCCTGGACTCGAGGCCGATGGCATCGGCTTCGTCGTTGTCTCCGCAGACATGATTGAGGGAACCGTAACGGCGACCCTGCTCGATAGAGCCAATCCCGGCACCATTGAATCTCGAAAGCAAGCGGTGGGGAAGTTGTACAACGTTGAGGAATTCGCCGCCGAAATCGCCCGCGCGGCGGTTGAGCCCGTCCCCGCCGACAACACACGTCTCGTCGGCGACGTCGGCTATTTCACCAACTAGTTCATGGCCACCATCCCATTTCCTCGCCCACTGATTCTTGGGCGACTGATTCTGGGTCTCTACCTTTTTGGACTTGGCATTGCCTTGCAGATTCGGGCGGGGCTCGGTCTCGCCCCCTGGGACGTCTTTGGGCAGGGATTGGCCAACATCACGGGTTTGAGCTTCGGGTTGGCGACCGTTCTCGCCAGCGCGCTCATCCTGCTGTTGTGGATCCCGCTCAAGCAAATGCCGGGACTCGGTACTGTGTTCAATGCACTCCTGATCGGTCCTTTTGTCGATTTATCGTTACGGTTTGTGCCCTCGGCGACCGACTGGGGGCTCGCGGGCCAAATCGGGTGGTACCTGCTCGGCATGGCCACCATCGCACTCGGAACGGGTATGTACATCGGCGCACGCCTCGGGCCGGGTCCTCGCGATGGGCTCATGACCGGTTCGGTGAAGAAGTTCAACAAGCCCGTCTGGCTGGTGCGAACGATTCTCGAGGGCGGTGCGACGCTGATTGGACTGGCGTGCGGTGGGCCCGTTGGCCTCGGAACACTGTTGTTCGTCGTGGGCATTGGCCCCATGGTGCAAGTGTCGATGCGAGCATTCGGGTTGGTCGGCAAGGGCGGGAAATGATTCACCCCGATGGCCGCGAGCACGTCACCCACCGGGAAACTGCTCGAATCGTGCTGCACGACCGCGAGGGGCACTTTTTACTGCTTCTCACACACTTCGACGCCGCGGTTGGTCTTCCACCCCGGTGGATTGCCCCCGGCGGAGGCATCGACGAGGGTGAAAGTGTCCTCGAGGCGGCCGTGCGCGAGCTCCGAGAAGAAACCGGTCGAATTGTCGAACCACGGGAGTTGGGGGACGTCATCGCCGAGGTTCCGGGCTGGTGGGATTGGGCGGACGGCGAGCGCTTCCATTCGTACGTCGATCATTTCTACGCCTTGGCGGTGGATCGTTTTGAACCCGACACGACGGGCTGGACGGATTCTGAACACCACGACGTACTCGACATGCGATGGTGGACTATGGACGAAATCGCCGCAGAACAGCCATTTCTCGGGCCTCCGGGCCTCACCAGCGTGTTAGCGGCCGTTTCCCGGTCATAGTTAGTATCCGATAATACACATTATGTCAGATTAGGATTGCCGATGCCCTCCCTCGACTCCCTGGCCGCCTTCGTGCAGCCGTTCGTCACCAATGGCGCTCTCCCCACGACTCTCGTCGTCGGATTCCTGCTGACGCTGTTCTCCAAATACATTGCGAAAGGATCAGGTCGCACACTCGGACTGACCGTCGCAACGCTCTGGTCGCTGGCTCTCGTGACGGGATTCACTCTTCGACTGGGTGACGCGAACGGCACCGCTAACTACGTTTGGTTCCTCGACCCTGCGCTGTGGACCGACTCGATCGTTGTCGGTGCAAATTGGACCCTCAACGCTGCCCTGTTCATCCCAGCTGGCTTCACACTGGCGATGTTCCTTCGCTCGCCCGTTCGCGCGGTCCTCACACTGTCCCTTGGCTCTTTTCTGATTGAGTCCGTTCAGCAGATCACCTCGGTGGGAATCCCCGACCCCAGTGACTTCGTCGCCAATTCCGTCGGCGCGGTGGCTGGCGCGATTGTGGCCGTGGTTGTGCTTACCGTTCGGCGATTGGGACGACGCTAGGCCGTTGCGGCGACCCAGGCGTGCAGTTTCGCCTCGGCCGCACCCGAATCGATCGAGTGTTCGGCAATAGCGACGGCCTCCGCCATTCGTTCGACGAAGGATCGGTCGCGCTCGGCGATGTTGTGCGACAGTCGATGTGCGACGATGCCTGCCGCCGAATTGAGCACAATGATGTCGCGTGCAGCCGATTTCTCCCCCGCCAAAACACGACGAGCAGTCGCAGCGTTCTCGTCGGGGTCGCCGCCGCGAATAGCGTCAATCGTCGAGTATGCGTATCCCACCTCGCGCGGGTCGAAATCGTGTTCCGTTACTGAGCCGCGCGCGACCTCGATGACGTGGGTGTGGCCGGTGGTCGTCACCTTGTCAATTCCGTCTTCACCGCGGTAAACGAGAGCCGTGGCACCGCGCTGCTGGAACAGCCCGACAGCGATAGGAATTCGGGCAGCATTTGCCATACCCAGGGCATTCGCTTCGGGTCGGGCGGGGTTGCACAGCGGCCCCAAGACGTTAAAAATCGTGGGAATTCCCAGCTGAGATCGAACCGGGCCCGCGTTCTTAAACCCAGGGTGGAACACCATCGCGTTGATGTACGTCACGCCGACTTCGGCAAAAACCTTCGCGACGCGCTCGGGTGCCAGCGAAATGTCAATTCCGAGAGCCGTCAACACATCATTTGCGCCCGACTTGCTCGACGCAGCGCGATTGCCGTGTTTGATGACGGGAACACCGGCAGCCGACACAACCATCGCAGCGATCGACGAGACGTTGAGGATTCCGACCGGATCGCCCCCACTGCCGACGATGTCGACGGCGTCACTGGACACATCGAGCGGAAGCGCCGCCGCCAAGATTGCGTCACGGAAACCGACGACCTCGTCGACCGACTCCCCCTTGGCACGGAGAGCAACAAGAAAACCGGCGAGCTGAGCGTCCGACACATCGCCATTCATGATGTTGCCCATCGCGGCTGACGCCTGCGCAACCGTGAGCGAATCTCCGCGCACGAGTGCATCAAGAATGTCGGTCCACGGTGTCGAACTCACTCCCCCACCCTATCGGGTGGGCAGACCGAGAAATTAGACACAAAATTGCGGAAAACGGCGGAAAACACCGCACAATTGGCGAAAGCCCGGTCCGAAGTTCGGCATAATGGAAACTGTGACCAGCGCATCCATGCTCCGCTCAAGTCCGATTGTGAATCGGCCAAATTCGGTTGCGGTCGGGACGATCGTCTGGCTCGCGAGCGAAGTGATGTTCTTCGCCGGCTTGTTCGCGATCTACTTCTCGCTCCGCTCCATGGCACCAGAACTCTGGTCCGAGCAAACCGCCAAGCTGAACGTCGGCTTCTCGCTCGTCAACACGACCGTCCTCGTGCTGTCGTCGGTGACCTGCCAGTTCGGAGTATTCGCTGCCGAACGACTCCAAGCCCGCCGGACGAGCTGGTCTCCCGTCAAATGGGGCGCTATCGAATGGTTCTGGCTCACGTATGCAATGGGCGCATTCTTCGTTGTCGGCCAGGTCTACGAATACGCTGTGCTCACCTCGGAATGGGTCACACTGAACTCCGACGCCTACGGTTCTGCGTTCTACCTCACAACCGGCTTCCACGGCTTGCACGTGACCGTCGGCCTCATCGCTTTCGTCCTCATCATCGCGCGAATTCAGGCGCTCAAGGTGTTTACTCACCGCGACGCCATTTCTGCCGTCGCCGTTTCGTACTACTGGCACTTCGTCGACGTCGTGTGGATCGGCCTCTTCCTCGTCATCTACGTCCTCAAGTAAGCGAAAGGAACATCATGGCAACTTACCCTCGTCGCGGGCGACGTCACCCTCTCGCCGCCATCGCCCTTTTGCTCATTGGTCTTTTCGCTTCGGGTGGCGCCTACGCCTTGTTCACGGGAACCGCAACAG
This sequence comes from uncultured Microbacteriaceae bacterium, assembly GCA_903940225.1. Classification (GTDB taxonomy): domain Bacteria; phylum Actinomycetota; class Actinomycetes; order Actinomycetales; family Microbacteriaceae; genus MWH-TA3. The sequence continues at coordinate 74,487 of CAJAKC010000007.1, read as the reverse complement.
CAGCGGACACCGTTCCCCCAGCCGCCCAGGTCGAAAACGGCAAGGCACTTTTCGCCGCAAACTGTGCGTCCTGCCACGGGCTGAGCGCGGAAGGCACAGCCGCAGGCCCGTCGCTTGTCGGAGTTGGCGCTCTTGCCGTTGAATTCCAGGTGGGAACCGGCCGCATGCCCATGGCCGGCAGCGGACCACAGGCCGAAAAGAAGCCCGTTCAGTTTGCGCAAGATGAGATCGACGCAATGGCGGCGTGGGTCGCAACACTTGCCCCCGGTCCCGGGCTTCCCGACAACCGCTTCCTTTCTGGGGGGAACGAGTCGAACGGTGCGGAGCTGTTTCGCGTCAACTGCGCGATGTGTCACAACGTTGCTGGCGCTGGTGGTGCACTGACCGAAGGCAAGTTCGCTCCAAACCTTCATGACATCGACCCCGTCCACATTTACGCTGCGATGGTCACCGGTCCACAAAACATGCCCGTTTTCTCGGACATGAACATCACCCCCGAAGAGAAGCGCGACATCATCGCCTACCTCAAGTGGATGGATGAAAACGGCTCGGTCGGCGGACTCGACCTCGGTGCCCTCGGGCCCGTGTCGGAGGGCCTCTTCGTCTGGATTTTTGCCCTCGGCGGCCTCGTCGCGATCACCATCTGGCTCACGGCGAAGTCGAACTAGGCATACGGAAAGGTCACACACATGGCTGAGTCAGGCAAGAAGGTAGCGCTCAAAGGCAGCAGCGCCGTCGAACGTTCCGGCCGTATCGACAACCCCGGTTTCGAGCCAGCTCACCAGCGCGTTCACGACGTCAACCCCGACAAGGCCGCTTCGGCGGAACGCGGAATCTCTTTACTCTTCTTGCTGTCGGGTTTACTCAGCGTCACCGCATTCGTTTTGTACTTCCTTTTTCCCATCGTCCCCGGTGATTTGTGGACGGTCCGAATCAGCACTCTCCTGGTTGGCGTTGCGATTGCGGCCAGCCTTCTGACGCTCGGCGTCGGTGTCGTGCACTGGGCAAAAACGCTCATGCACGGACACGAACTCGTCGAGGAACGCCACGAGACACGCGGAGACGAACCGACTCGTGCACGCGCGGTGGAAATCTTCCAGGAAGCAAACGCAGAATCGGGCTGGACTCGTCGTCGTCTACTGCGGAATTCGCTGATTACCGCCCTCGTCGCATTCCCCGTTCCCGCAATCGCGTTATTTCGGGACCTCGCGCCAGCGGCGGACCCGGTTGAGGCGCTCAAGCACACCATCTGGCGGGCTGGAACCAGGCTTGCCCGAGACCCCAGCGGTACGCCGATCAAGGCGAGTGAAATCACCATCGGTTCGGCGGTGCACGTCATTCCCGAAAACCTCGACACCTACGAGGAAACCTTCCTGAACGAAAAGGCAAAAGCGGCCGTGTTGCTCATGCGCCTGGACCCTGCGGATCTCAACATCTCCGAGGAGCGCAAGGACTGGTCGTACGACGGAATTGTTGCCTATTCCAAGATTTGCACCCACGTCGGCTGCCCCGTTGCCCTTTACGAACAGCAGACGCACCACTTGCTGTGCCCGTGCCACCAATCACAGTTTGACGTGTCCAATGAGTGTGCCGTTATCTTCGGACCAGCAGCACGCCCACTGCCCCAGTTGCCCATCTCGGTGGACGCTGAGGGTTACCTCGTCGCACAGAGTGACTTCCTAGAACCCGTTGGACCGAGCTTTTGGGAGCGTAACCAATGACCGTAGCAACTAAATCAAAGCCCGCTCGCCAGTCGTCCGGTACAGGCATGCGTTTCGTCGGCGGTGTGGCGAACTACCTCGACGAACGCACCTCCATCTCGACGGCCGTGAAGGCACTCGGTCGCAAGATTTTCCCCGATCACTGGTCGTTCATGCTCGGCGAGATCGCGTTGTACTCGTTCGTCATCATCTTGCTGTCCGGCACTTTCCTCACACTGTTCTACGACCCCTCGATGACGGAAGTTCACTACGACGGTTCGTACGTGCCGCTCAAGGGAATTCACATGTCGGCGGCCTACTCGTCAACACTCAACATCACGTTCGACATCCGTGGCGGTCTGCTCATGCGCCAGGTCCACCACTGGGCGGCGTTGCTGTTCGTCGCCGCGATCGGACTGCACATGCTCCGAGTGTTCTTCACCGGCGCATTCCGCAAGCCTCGCGAGATCAACTGGGTCGTCGGATTCCTGCTTTTCATCATGGCAATGGCGGAAGGCTTCACCGGTTACTCACTGCCCGATGACCTCCTCTCGGGCAACGGACTACGCATCATCGACGGCATGATCAAGGCTGTACCCGGTGCGGGCCTGTGGATTTCATACCTGCTCTTCGGAGGGGAATTCCCCGGTGACGACGTCATCCCACGCCTGTATATGCTGCACATCATGTTGCTCCCGGCCATCGTCATCGCTCTGATCGCCGTGCACCTTGTTTTGCTGATCGTCAACAAGCACACTCAGTTCGCTGGGCCGGGTCGCACCGAAGAGAACGTCGTCGGTTCGCCGATCCTCGCTGTCTTCGCGGCCAAGGCCGGCGGGTTCTTCTTCCTCGTGTTCGGCGTCACGATGCTGATCGCCTCGCTCGTCACCATCAACCCCATCTGGAGTTACGGACCCTACGATCCGTCGCCCGTCTCGGCTGGAACTCAGCCCGACTGGTATATCGGATTCGCCGATGGCATGTTGCGCCTCATCCCCTCCGGTTGGGAATTCGAAGTCCTCGGCGGAACGCTCTCGCTGAATCTCATCGTCCCGATCGTTGTCCTCATGGTGTTCCTCGGCCTCGTAGCCTTCTACCCGTTCTTCGAAGCGTGGGTCACCGGCGACAAGCGCGAACACCACATCGCCGAGCGTCCGCGCAACGCCCCAACACGCACCGCAATCGGTGCGGCGGGTGTTGCGTTCTACGCAGTGTTGTGGGCGGCGGCGTCCTCCGACCTGATTGCGACGCACTTCCGCACCACAATCGAGGGCGTCATCCTCACTCTGCAGATTCTGCTCATCGTCGGACCATTCATCGCCTTCTGGCTGACGAAAAAGATGGCACTCGCTCTGCAGCGCAAGGATCGCGAAGTCGTCTTACACGGCTACGAATCGAGCCGAATTGTGCGACTGCCCGGTGGCGAGTACCGCGAAATTCACACTCCGCTGGACGACTTCGAGAAGTGGCGTTTGGTGTCGTTCGATGAGTTCGAACCGATTGTGTTGCGACCCAACGACCGTGGGCGAATCACTCTTTCCGCTCGCGCAAAAGCAAGCGTCTCGAAGTTCTACTTCGAAGACCGCATTGCGCCGGTCACAAAGCCCGAACTCGAATCGGCATCGCAGCACTAACAGCTACAACACTTAATCGGGCCGCACTCTCGGGTGCGGCTCGTTTGTTGTTAGCGCGTAAGCGACCCGATGATGCCGAAGATCACTACAACAAGCACGAGGCAACCGCACCCCTGCAGGCAGGACGAGAAGAATCCAGCTGACCGTTGCGGCGGCACAACGTTGACCACGATGTGAGTACTGCCGTCGGTCGGAATGCGGACGTTAGTGCTTTCACCATCGCGCAGCGTTAACTCGTCTGGCGTAGAGCCACTGTCATCAGCTGGGACACCGGGTTCCGGCGGGTTTTTCGCGGTCATGTGCTCACACTAGCGTCGAGGAGAGACACACAAAATCGGGCTACTAAAACCTCACCGCGAGATCGCGAACTTTATCGTCGGTAGGAGCCGCGGAATGGCTCAAAGAACCATCCGATGAAGGTGATGAGGACAAGGCCGAGCGAGAAGAGCGCAAGCCAAACGCCGACCGACATGGCCAACATCGCGATACCGCCGGCGGCTCCGGCAAAGAACGGCCACCACGACCACGGAAGGTAATAGCCCATCTCCGAATCACCGTCATCAATGTCGGCAGTTTCCGAATCTTCCGGCAACGTGCCACCCTGTCGACGCAGGTTCAAATACAGGAAGCTGCCGAGAAGCAAGAACATCACCATCGTCAGAGCAATGGCGATGTTTCCAACCCACTCGATGCGACCGTCACCAAAGTAATTCCACGTCGGGTAAATCACGGCGAAGATTCCAAAAAAGACGGTCAACAGACCGAACATGATGACATTGGTCTTCATGGCCTACTCCCCTACTTGTCCAGGTAGCCGGCGGGTGCCGTCTCGGGGTGATTCAGGTCGAATGCTGGCGCCTCGGAACGAATGCGCGGGATCGACGTGAAGTTGTGTCGTGGCGGCGGGCACGACGTTGCCCACTCGAGCGAACGACCGTAACCCCACGGATCGTTGACCGTGACGTCGGGTGCGTTTCGCTTGGTCCACCACACGTTGTAGAGGAACGGAATCATGGACACCGCGAGGATCATTGCGCCAACCGTCGAGAGCTGATTCATCCAGGTGAAGCCGTCTTCGACCAGATAGGACGCGTATCGGCGAGGCATTCCCATGACCCCGGCCCAGTGCTGAATGAGGAAGGTCATGTGGAACCCGATGAACAACAACCAGAAGTGCAGGTGGCCGAGGTCTTCGCGCAACATCTTTCCGGTCATCTTCGGCCACCAGAAGTAGAAGCCAGCGAACATCGCAAAGACAACAGTTCCGAAGATGACGTAGTGGAAGTGTGCGACGACGAAGTAAGAGTCAGACAAGTGGAAGTCGAGTGTCGGCGAGGCGAGGATGACCCCGGTCAACCCGCCAAACACGAAGGAAACGAGGAAGCCGAGGGCGAACACGATCGGTGTCTCAAAAGTGATGGAACCGCGCCACATCGTGCCGACCCAGTTGAAAATCTTCACACCGGTGGGTACAGCAATGAGCATCGTCATGAGCGCAAAGAACGGCAGAAGAACGCTACCGGTGACGTACATGTGGTGTGCCCACACCGTCATCGACAGGGCGGCAATCGCAATGGTGGCAAAGACCAGGGTCTTGTATCCAAAGATGGGCTTACGGGAGAACACCGGCAAAATTTCGGAGATAATCCCGAAGAACGGTAGCGCGATGATGTACACCTCGGGGTGCCCAAAGAACCAGAACAAGTGCTGCCAGAGAATGGACCCGCCGGTTGCAGCGTCATAGACATGAGAACCGAATATTCGGTCGGAACCGAGCGCGAGAGCGGCAGCAGCGAAAACCGGGAAGACCATGATGATGAGAAGCGACGTGACGAGCGTGTTCCACGAGAAAATTGACATGCGCCACATCGTCATTCCCGGGGCACGCATGGTGATGATTGTCGTAATGAAGTTGACCGCGCCCATGATGGTTCCGAAACCGGAAAGCCCCAGACCGAACACCCACATGTTGGCTCCGACTCCGGGGGTGAAAGTTGACGTTGACAGCGGCGTATAGGCGAACCACCCGAACGACGCCGCGCCCTGCGGAGTGAGGAATCCGGCGGTGGCAACGGCGGAACCGAAGAAATAGAACCAGAACGCAAGCGCATTGAGGCGCGGGAACGCAACGTCCGGTGCGCCGATCTGTAGGGGCATGAGAACGTTGGCGAACGCGGCGAACAACGGCGTTGCGAACATCAGCAACATGAGCGTGCCGTGCATGGTGAAGAGCTGGTTGTACTGCTCTTTGGTGACGAGGCTCAGGCCGGGCTGAAATAGTTGCGCGCGGATGATGAGCGCCATGATTCCCGCGATGAGGAAGTACACGAACGACGTGACGAAATACATGTAGCCGATCGTCTTGTGGTTTGTCGTTGTCAAGTAATCAAGGAAAACCATGCCCTGCTTGCCGGCCTTGACCGACGATGCTCCGGCGGGGATAACTTCCGCGGGACGGGGTGCTGTGGTTGTCATGTTGCCGCCCTAGCCTTCAGTGGTTCCATCGTTGTTGGTATTGAGGTCCGCTCCGAGTTGTCCGACCTGGCCGGCATCTCGAAGTGACTGGATGTAAGCGTCGTATTCCGACTGCGAAACCACCTTGACGGTGAAGAGCATCAGCGAGTGGTATTCACCGCAGAGCTCGGCGCACTTTCCGCGGAAAGTGCCCTCCTTTTCGGGAGTGACGTACCAGTGGTTAGTCTGCCCCGGAAGCATGTCTTTCTTGTAGAGGAAGTCCACAATCCAGAAGGAGTGATTGACGTCACGGGATTCGAGGTCGAACTCGATGGTCTTTCCGACCGGCAAGTACAAAACGGGCAACGACGTGATGTCGACGTTATTCGAATCATTCAGCTGTGCTTGAATGCCCGATTCGTAGACGCCGTCGGTGATGTAGTTGAAGTCCCACGCCCATCGCTTGCCAAAAACCTGGATGGTGTAATCGGGGTTTGGATTTGCCTTCTCGATGACCGAATCGTCTCTCGCGGTAAACGCAAAGAATCCGATGATGAGGATCAGCGGAACGATGGTGAAAAAAGTTTCGATCGGCAGGTTGTAGCGGAGTTGCGAGGGTAACCCGGTGTCGCTCTGGCGGCGGCGATAGGAAATCGCTGCCCAGATAATCAATCCCCAGGTCAGGACTCCCACGGCGAGCAGAACAATCCACGACGTCGACCACAGGCCAATGACGCGCGACGTGTTGTTCGTCGTCTCGGCGTCAGACGGTAACCATCCTCGAAGTTCCTGGGCGGTGCATCCCGCAAGACTCAGCGCGACAGCACTTGATACAACTGCCGCGATCCAGCGCACTCGGTTCTTATGCACGTCTAGCCTTTCGGACATCCTGTGTGTGGCGATGCCTTCAGTCTACGCGACCAGGAACGCAAGTTCTGTCGTTTTGGCGCGAAAAAACCGCGAAAAATCGTTGATTTTTCGCGGTTTGTTCGAAGTTGTTGCGTGAGTCGCCGTTAGTTGAACGAGTCGCCGCAAGCACACGTGCTTTGCGCATTGGGGTTGTTGATCTGGAAGCCGGACGCCTGAATCGTGTCCTCGTAGTCGATTTCGGCACCCTCGAGGTACGGCGCGCTCTTCTTGTCAACGACGACCTGCACTCCGTCGAATTCGACAACAGCGTCACCCTCGTTGTCGCGCTCGTCAAAGAAGAGATCGTAACGGAATCCGCTGCACCCGCCCGCTTTGACGACGAGGCGGAGACGAAGATCGTCGCGCTGTTCGCGCATGATGAGGCCTTTGGCCTTGTCGACGGCAGCGGGAGTCAGAACGACGCCGTGCGTAGCTTCGGTGAGAGTGTTTCCAGTCATGGTCTGATTTTACCCCCTCAACTCACACTTCGCGGTCGTTGAGTCGCAAGAGGAAGAGTGTTTCGGCAAGAATTGCGCGTTCAAAGACGGCGAGAGACAGCGATTCGTTGGGGCTGTGTGCTCGCGAGGCTGGGTCTTCGACCCCGGTGACGAGAATTTGCGCCTCCGGGAAACGAGTCACCAGGTCCGCGATGAACGGAATTGAGCCACCCACTCCCGCGAGTACGGGATCGGTCCCTCCCCACGCGTCGCGCAGCGCGTCCAACTCCAGTGCAACTGCGGAACCGGATGTGTCGACGAGGAACGCATTACCCAAATCGGGTTCGCTGAACGCGAGGTGAGCCCCCCACGGAGCAGTGGCTTCGAGGTGAGTACGGATGGCATCCCAGGCTTCGGTCGCGGTCTGTCCGGGCGCAACGCGCACGGACACCTTTATCGTGACCGAGGGGATGAGCGTGTTCGAGGCATTCTGAACACTCGGGGCATCAATCCCTGTGATGGAGATTGCCGGTTGGAACCAGATTCGCGACAAGATCGGACCTTTGCCGATTTCCGATACGCCGTCAAGGAGTCCTGAATCGTGGACCAGCTCGTCATGGCTGAATTCAGGGACGGGGGCAGCGTATCCGCGAAGTCCCTCAACCGCCACCGATCCGTCGGCGTTATACAAGCGCGAGACGAGGGTCATCGCGGCCATCATCGCGTCGGGCACCGCTCCCCCGAGCATCCCCGAGTGTGATGCGTGGGAAAGTGTTGACACCGTCAGCGAAAAGGCAACGTTCCCGCGCAGGCTGACCGTGAGGGACGGGATGTCAACGGTGCGGTTGTCACTGTCGGCGACGATGATCACATCGCTGCGCAAGAGTCGCGTGTGGGCGTCGAGAATCGTGGTGAAGGAGCGAGAGCCGAACTCTTCCTCTCCCTCCACAAAGACGGCGATTCCGATTTTGAGATCGTCGAGCAGAACATCGCGCACGGCTTCGAGAGCGGTGAGGTGCACCAGCACGCCCGCCTTGTCGTCAGCAGCACCGCGCCCGTAAAGTCGGCCCTCACGCTCTTCGGGTTCGAAGGGTTCGCTGTCCCACGCGGCCCGATCACCGGGCGGTTGAACATCGTGGTGGGCATACAGGAGGACAGTCGGATAGCCGGGGGCGGCTTCTCGGCGCGCGAGGACGGCCGGCTGGCCGTAATCCGACGAGTTCGCCTGTTGTTCGCGAACGATAGTCACCTCGTCAAACAGGTCCAGTGCTTTCAGTCGCACAGCGACAAACTCCGCAGACTCCTGAACACGCTCGGGGTCGAAGCCATCCCACGAGACGGAGGGAATGCGGACGAGTTCCTTGAGCGCATCAACGGCGCCGGGCATCGCGCCCGCGATGAGGTCGCGAAGTGAATCGGTAGTTCTGGCGTGGTCGGTCATAACGGTAATCTAGTAAACACTGAACCAAAGGAGTCGACGACGTGACTGAACCGACCGATAAGACCGGCAAGGGACGCGCTACCCCGACGCGCAAAGAGCGCGAGGCAGCGCGGCAGCGCCCGCTCGTACCCGTTCGAACCAAGCAGTCGAAAGAGGACCGTCGCAAAAAGGCGGATCAGCGCCAGATGGCACGTGCGGGCATGGAAGCCGGCGACGAACGCTACCTCCCGCTGCGAGACAAGGGACCGCAAAAACGAATGGTTCGCGACATCGTTGATGCGCGTTTCACCGTCGGTGAGTTCATGATTCCGCTCATGTTTGCTGTCATCATCATGACCTTCATCCCCGACTACAACGCGACCGATGCCAACGGAAAAGTGACCTCAATCGCCGCAACTCTTCAGTTGACGGTCCTGATCGCTCTCTATGGATTCTTCCTCGTCGGTGTCATCGACGCGATCTTCCTTGGTCGTCAGGTCACGAGGAAACTTCAGGCCAAGTTCGGCGACGTGGAGAAGGGCGTCAGATGGTACGCGGGTATGCGCGCGTTCCAGTTCCGCCCGCTGCGCGTTCCTAAGGCCCGTGTTGCCCGCGGCGCAACAATCGAGTAGTTAGCGCAACCCTCGAATTACCCGCGCCGCCCACAACGGCCCCTCGTACAAAAAAGCCGTATAGCCCTGCACGAGTGTTGCACCGTCTGCAAGTCGTTGTGCGATGTCCTCGGATGACGTCACTCCACCCACGGAGATAATGCAAAAGTCTGCTGGTACACGGTCGCGCAAACGCCGCAGAACCTCTCGCGACCGCGCGGCTACGGGCGGTCCCGACAGACCGCCGTCCCCCATCGCCTCGACTTCCGCGCGCGGGGTCTGCAACCCGGCGCGGGACAGCGTCGTGTTGGTCGCGATGATGCCGTCCAGGCCAATTCTCAGTGCCAATTCTGCGACGGCGTCAACCCCTTCATCGGAAAGGTCTGGCGCAATTTTAACCAGGACCGGAGTCCGTCCCGCTTCCTTTTTGACCGCCGTCAAGAGTGGCTCGAGTTTGTCAATCTCTTGAAGGCCGCGTAACCCCGGCGTATTGGGCGACGACACGTTGACCGCGAGATAGTCCGCGCGTGGCGCAAGCACACGGGTTGACTGCAGATAATCCTCGATAGCCTCGTCCACGTCGACAATTCGGCTTTTGCCGATGTTGACTCCAAGGATTGGACCGTGCCGACGCCTCAGGCGCTGCGCGACGAGCTCGGCACCATCGTTATTGAAGCCCATTCGGTTAATGAGCGCGTTGTCGGCCAAGAGTCGAAAGAGTCGCGGTTTCGGGTTCCCGGCCTGGGCCAGCGCCGTGACGGTGCCGACTTCAACGTGACCGAATCCGAGGCCCCAGAGAATTCGATAGGTCAGTGCGTTTTTATCGAACCCCGCAGCGAGTCCAAACGGCGACTCAAAAGTCAAGCCCAACGTATGCACCGACTGATTGCGGGCGGGTGACGTGCCCAGCCGTAACAGGCGGGTTGCCCCTACTTTCTGGGCGAAGCGCAAAAGCGCAACCACTAATTCGTGTGCGTGCTCAGGGTCCATCCGTGCAAAGACGAGCCGAAAGAGCGCGCGATAGATCACGAGTCGGAAGGCTTTCCACCATCAGCGCGTAATTCCTCAATCGCGCGATCAAAGTCGGCGAGGGATTCGAACGCTTTATACACGCTCGCGAAACGCAAATAGGCGACAAGATCGATGGTGCGCAGTTCCGGCAAAATCGCCAACCCAATCTCGTTCGCGTCAATCTGCGAAACTCCGGTTGCGCGAACGGTTTCCTCAACGCGTTGCGCGAGTGCCGACAGTTCTGAGTCCGTGACCGAGAGCCCCTGACAGGCTTTGCGAACGCCGGACACGATCTTGTTTCTCGAAAACGGTTCGATTACTCCGTTGCGTTTAATGACCGAAAGGCTCGCCGTCTCGAGAGTCGAAAACCGACCCCCGCACGAGGGACATTCACGGCGGCGGCGAATCGACAGCCCGTCTTCGGCCGTGCGGGAATCGACGACACGACTGTCGGTGTGGCGGCAAAACGGACAATGCATCTCGTTACCTCTCGGATCCTGCGGTCACGGTCTGACCGTCAACCACAAGGGCTAGAAATCGTGGTCACCATCGTCTCAATGCTACCGTTGTGACTATTCCGTCTAATGATTCACCGAGGAGCACGTCGCCCGCATGACCCCCGAATCAACGTTCCTCGCGGCGTTCGCTTTGCACCCCGCCGGGGTTGCCGTCATCACAGCACTCGCAGTGGATGGTTCGCCGGTCGGTTTCACCGCGACATCGCTCGCCTCGTTTTCCGCCGAACCTCCGCGGGCATCCTTCAACATCGCTCAGCACGCTTCCTCGTACCCGGCTGTTGCACTCGGGTCACGCATCCTCCTCCACTTCCTCGCGGGTCATCAAGTCGACGTCGCGAGGGTCATGGCTGGACCCGCAGCACAACGATTTGAAGGCAACCACTGGTCCCCCGATGACCGGGGTCTCCCTCGCCTGAACGGCGTTCGCGCGGTGCTCGAGGCTCGCGTGGTGAGCGTTGCGGAGGTTGGTTCGAACGCTGCCGTCATCGTCGAAATCGACGGAGGGACCACCAACACCGACTGCTCACCACTTGTGTACGTCGAACGTCGGTATCACGCGGTCGGTGACGTCGTCAGCTAGGCAAGAGCGTTCGGCCCGAGAACCCGTCGCAACTCGCCGTACAGCGCTCCGCTCACCGTCACTCGGTGCGGAAGCGTAAAAACTCGGACGGTGTCGGGGTGGCGAACGCGCAGCTCAACCTCGGAACCACCCGGGTGCCGTTTGAGAATTTCGTCGAGTTCGGCAATGACACTCGTCGTTGCGTGACTCGATGGAACTTGAACCTTCACCACCGTGACTTCGTCCACTCGAACCATTTCAAGCTCGCGGATATCGTTCGCCATGAGCGAGACCGTGTTCTCGCGCAGTCGAATCCGGCCGGATACGGCGACGACCGTATCGTTGACGAGTTTGAGCCTGAGGTCGTCATACGCGCGGCCGAGGACAGAGACGGGAACGGAACCCGACATGTCTTCCAGCATGGCCATCGCAAACGGTTTTCCTGAGGTGCGCGCAACGCGCAGCTCGACGTTCCGCAGCAGGCCGGCAAACGTCACGATGTCACCCTCGGTGGCTCCGATCAGTTCGTATTCCGCGTCGGCGTCGTCGCTCTCCGAGACCTTCTGTACGACCTGCAGGTCGCTGACCAGAATGGACGCGGCACGAGACAGTGCCGATTCTTGACCGTTGAGCGGATGGTCGGACACATACAGCCCGAGCATGTCCCGCTCGAACTCGAGCTTCGTCTTGCGCGGCCACTCGGGGCGGTCGGGTACGAGCACAACGGGTTCATCGAACAGCCCTCCAAAATCGAAACCAATGTCGCCCTTCGACGCGTCCTTCTTCGTGCGCTGAGCGTCCTCAACCGCCTTCTCGTGCACATCGATCAGAGCCCGACGGGTATGCCCGAAACGGTCAAACGCACCGGCCTTGATCAGGGCTTCCACCGTGCGTTTCTGCAGGGCGGGAAGCGGCGCGCGCTCAAGGAAATCGGGGAACGATTCGTACGGGCCGTTGGCAATGCGTTCCGAGACAATGTGGTCAACGACTCCCTCGCCAACATTCTTGATGGACCCGAGTCCAAAGCGAACGTCATCCCCGACGGCAGCAAAGTCGAGCACTGATTCGTTAATGTCAGGGGCAAGCACCTTGACCCCCATTCGACGTGCTTCGACGAGATAACCGCCGAGTTTGTCGCGGTCGTCACCAACACTGGTGAGCAGTCCTGCCATGAATTCTTGGGGATAGTGCGCCTTCAGATAAGCCGTGAAGTAGGCTACGACCCCGTATGCGGCCGAGTGCGACTTGTTGAACGCGTAATCCGAGAAGGGAACGAGAATCTCCCACAGCGTGTCAATCGCCTTTTTGCTGAATCCGCGTTCAATCATTCCGGCCGAGAATGGAGCGAACTCTTCGTCAATCACTTCCTTCTTTTTCTTACCCATCGCGCGGCGCAGGTTCTCTGCCCGCGCGAGCGTGAACCCGGCGACGCGCTGGGCGATCTGCATAACCTGCTCTTGGTACACGATGAGCCCGTAGGTCGGGTCGAGAATGTCACTCAACGGTTCGGCGAGCTCTTTGTGAATCGGTGCAATGACCTGCATGCCCTGTTTGCGCATCGCATAGTTTGTGTGCGACTTCATGGCCATCGGACCGGGCCGGTACAGCGCAAGCACAGCGGAAATGTCCTCGAACGAGTCGGGTTGCATCTGTTTGAGCAATTGACGCATCGGCGGTGAGTCCAGTTGGAAGATGCCCAGCGTCTCCCCCGTCGAGAGCAGTTCGAACACCGCCGGGTCGTCGTAGGTCAAGTCCTCGAGAACAAAGGTTTCCCCGCGGTTTCGCTGGATGTTAATCAACGCATCGTCAAGAATGTCGAGGTTTCGCAGTCCGAGGAAGTCCATCTTGATGAGCCCGAGCGACTCACAGGTTGGGTAGTCGAACTGGGTGATGATCTGGCCGTCGTTTGATCTCATCATCAACGGCACGATGTCCGACAGTTTGGTGTCCGACATGATGACCCCGGCCGCGTGCACCCCGGTGTTGCGCTTGATGCTCTCGATGCCCTTTGCCGTCTCGTAGACAATTGTGGCCTCGGGAGTCGCCTCAACCACGTCGCGGAACGGAGCCGCTTCCTTGAAGCGTTCATTGTTCTTGTCGAACATTTCGCTCAACGACATGTCACGCCCGAGTTTCATCGGCGGCACTGCCTTTGTCAGACGCTCCCCCACCTCGTAGGGATACCCGAGCACGCGAGCGGAGTCCTTCAACGCCTGCTTTGCCTTGATGATGTTGTACGTTGCGATTTGAGCGACGTGGTCCGAACCATACTTTTCGGTGACGTACCGTTTGACATCATCGCGTCGCTTAGTCGAGAAGTCGATATCGAAGTCGGGCATCGACTCGCGTTCGGGGTTCAGAAAACGCTCGAACAGGAGCCCGTGGGCCAAGGGCTCGAGATCGGTGATCCGCATCGCATAGGCCGCGATGGACCCGGCGCCCGACCCTCGACCCGGCCCGACACGAATAGCGTTGTCGCGCGCCCACCCGATGAAGTCGGCAACAATCAGGTAGTACCCGGCGAAGCCCTTTGTCCGGATGATTTCAATCTCGTAGGCGGCACGCTCACGAACCTCGGACGACATGTCCTTCCCGTAGCGGAACTCGAGCCCCGCCCACACGGCACGTTCGAAAGCTTCGTCCTCGGTGTCCTCCGCTGCCACGGGAAAGTGCGGCATGTGGTTCGTGGTCGTATCGAACTCAACTCCACAGCGTTCCGCAATGAGCAGAGTGTTGTCGGACGCCTCCGGATGATCGGGAAAAAGTCGTCGCATCTCGGCGGCCGATTTCAAATAGAACTGGTCGGCGTCGAATTTGAAGCGCTTTTCGTCCAATAGCGTCGACCCCGACTGCACGCATAGCAGCGCAGCGTGAGCGGTGTGGTCATCGTGGTGAACATAGTGCAAGTCGTTTGTGAGCACGAGCGGAAGGTCTAGCTCATTTGCCAGGCGGAGGAGATCTTTGATTCCACGTCGCTCGATCGGAATTCCGTGGTCCATGATCTCGATGAAGTAATTCTCTTTACCGAAGATGTCGCGCATGTTCGCCGCGACCTTCTTTGCCTCGTCGTATTGGCCGAGTCGGATTCGCGTCTGGACTTCGCCACTGACGCAACCGCTCGTGGCGATGAGCCCTTTCGCATTCTGAGCCAGGATCTCGAGGTCCATTCGCGGGTGGGAGTAGAAACCTTCAATGTAGGACGCCGACGACAGTGTGAAGAGGTTGTGCATGCCTTCAGTCGACTCGCTGAGCAACGTCAGGTGGGTGTACGCGCCGCCACCCGACGTGTCGTCCTCGCCTCCATCGCCCCAACGAATTGGCCGTTTGTCGAGTCTGCTTTCCGGGGCGAGGTACGCCTCAATCCCGATAATCGGCTTGATTCCCCTGTCGCGAGCCTTCGTCCAAAACTCAAACGCTCCGAACAGCGTTCCGTGATCGGTCATGGCGATTGCCGGCATTCCCTGCGCTACCGCCGCGTCGAGCAATGGTCCGATTCGCGCCGCACCATCGAGCATGGAGTTATCGGTGTGAACGTGCAGGTGCACAAAATTCTCACTCATTGATCCTCCTTCGACGTGCGCGGATACTCAGTTTAGGTCTGACCGTCGACTCGGTCGTGAGGCGCGTCAGTGCGCCGCGAGAATTTCGAGCGCGAGTTGCAAATCTGCGGGGTAGGGGGCTTCGAGTTCGAGGCGCTTACCCGTTGTCGGGTGTTCAAACCCGAGCCGTATCGCGTGCAGCCACTGCCTCGTCAGTCCCAGTCGCGCCGTGAGCGTTGGGTCGGCACCGTACAGTTCGTCGCCGACGAGCGGGTGGCGATGTGCAGCCATGTGAACTCTGATTTGGTGCGTGCGACCCGTTTCGAGTTCCACCTCGACGAGGCTGGCTCCTGGAAATGACTCGAGCGTTGAATAATGAGTGACCGAGTCACGACCATCCGCAGTCACCGCAAACTTCCACGACGAACCGGGGTGTCGCCCAATCGGTGCGTCGATCGTCCCCTCCGAAGGGTCGGGGTGACCCTGGACCACCGCGTGATACGTCTTGTCGATTTCGCGCTGCTTGAACTTCCGTTTCATGACGGAATAAGCAATTTCACTCTTTGCGACAGCCATCAGTCCCGATGTGCCGACATCTAGGCGGTGCACAATTCCTTGGCGTTCGGGCGGCCCCGATGTTGAAATCCGATACCCCGCTCCTGCCAGAGCGCCAACAACAGTGTCTCCCGTCCAGCCAAGGCTGGGATGGGCGGCGAGGAATGGGGGCTTATCGACGACGACGATGTCGTCATCGTCATACACGATTGTCATTTCGTCGACGACGACCGGCACAATCACGGGCTCGCGCTTGTCCTCCCACTCGACATCGATGGTGACGTCGAATGGCACGCGGTCCGACTTGGTCGCAATGAGACCTCCGATCGCGACACCGCCGGCTTCAACAATCTCGACGGCGAAACTTCGAGACACACCGATGAGTCGAGCGACGACGACATCCACCCGCTCGCCGACAAGACCGTCGGGGACCGCGAAACTTCGCCGGTGACTCAACCTGGCCTAGTAGTTCGCTGCGGAAGCCTGACCGCTGGCGTTGAGGTCATTGAGAGACGTCTCGAGGTATTGCTTGAGCTGCGTGCGATATTCCTTTTCGAACAACTTGAGCTCTTCGACTCGGCGTTCGATCGCGACACGTTGCAGCTCAAGTTCATTGATCTCGTTCTTTTGGCGCTGTTCCGCTTCCGCGATGTTGCGCTGAACCTGAGCCTTGCCCTCTTCGATGATCCGCTCGCGCTCGTTGAGACCCTCTTGAATGTGCTGGTCGTGCAGTTTTCGTGCGAGCTGAAGAAGTTGGCTTGACGTCGCAGAATCGTTTGGTCCTTCGACACCGGCGACGGCACCGGCACCGACCACCGACACAGCGCCAGAACTCCGCGCTCGCTCGAGTTCGTCGATGCGTCCCTGGGCGCCCACGAGCTTTTGATTGAGTTCGTCGTTCTCGGCCTTGATGGCGCGATAAGCCTTCACTATCTCGTCGAGAAAGTCGTCGACTTCATCAGCGTCGTAACCCTCACTGAGCCGAGGTTTTGGTTTGAACTGTTTGTTGACGATGTCTTCAGCGGTGAGCGCCATGCGCAATCACTCCTTTAATTCCCACAAGGTGAAACTGTTGTTTGACAAGACTACCCGACGAAAGACATCAGGATGTAGACCGCAATGAGCAAAATTGTCCACGAGAAGTCGATAGCGACTCCTCCAAGGCGAACCGGCCGAACGAAGCGCCGGATGAACTTAAGCGGTGGATCGGTGAGTGTGTAGACAATCTCGGCCGCAATCAGAATCAAACCCCGCGGACGCCAATCCGGTCGGAACTGCCGAACCCACTCGAGAATGAGGCGAGCCCACAGAATCAGTGTGTAAACCCACAAAGCCGTTCCGAGAACGACGCTCAACACTGGCACGGTCTAGTCGAACAGTTCCGCGTCAATGTTTCCGTCGGATAGACCGTCGGCGGACTGCGTGTCGTCGAACTGTTCAATGCCGGCCGGCGTCAACATGTACACCTTGCCTGAGACGCGACTGATCGCACCATCAAGTCCCTTGACGAGCCCGCTGAGGAAGTCGATCATGCGGCGAACTTCGGCCTCGGCCATCTGCCCGAGGTCAACAATGACGGGCGAACCGTCGCGGAACGTGTAGGCGATGCCCTCGGCGTCGCTCTGGTAACGGCGGGGGCGAACGGTGTGAATCGTGGCAAAGTTATTGTCGCGGCCACGGTAACCGTTGTTCAAACGAACGATGGGCTTCGCCGCCGGCGCGGGTCGAGAACTTTCGGGGCGCCGAGGTGCAACGCGAGGCGCCGCTCCGGCTTCAACAATCCCGAAGAATTCCAATGCTTTTCTGACCATGAGTTTCCTCCTTGAGGTTCTGTTCAGATTAACGCGGTTGGGGTCGATTTCCCGTTATTGACGTGCCAATGCGCAGGTGTGTCGCTCCAGCGGCCAGAGCGGCCTCCCAGTCCGCGCTCATCCCGGCGGAAATCTCGGCTGCGGAAGAGTGCGCTTGGGTGAGGATTGCCGAAAACGTTTGAACGCGCTCGAACGCTTGCGGCGGATCCATCCCCAGCGGAGCGACCGCCATCACGCCGCGCAGATCGATTGTTTCCGTTTGCGCGATTCGTTCGGCCAATCGAAGCATCTCATCGGCAGAGTTCACGCCGCCTCGACCCGGGTCATCGGTCAAATTCAGTTCGATGAAACCCTGAACGCGCCGTTCCGCCGTTGCCAGCGCATCAACGACACTGTCGCGATCCAGGGAGTGCAACACATCGGCATACTGTGCAATTGGCCGAGCCTTGTTGGATTGAATCTGCCCCACAAAGTGCCAGGTGAGGTCACGTCCTTCCAGCGCAGCGGCCTTCTGCACGGCATCCTGGTGTCGACTTTCACCGAAATCGCGCGCGCCCACCGCGAGAAGTTCCTCAATCAACTCCACGGGGTGAAACTTTGTGACGACCACAAGACTTAGGCCCGCCGGATCACGGTTCAGCCGTTGGCACTCCGCGTCAATCTGATCGCGGACCGCGCGCCAGCGCGCGGCCGCCTCACTCATGACTTGAGGAACTCGGGTAGGTCGTAGTCTTCGGGCACCGAATCGAATGCATCGGTCAACTTGGGAACATTCTGGTGTTCCATCGTTGGCGTTGCTTCCGAGTACACCGAGGAGTTGACGCGATCGACTTCGTTCGTGTTGAACGATTCGACCCGGGGCTCCGAGCTCCGCACGCGTGGCGCTGCCTCGTTGTCGAATCCGGCGGCGATGACCGTGACCCGAACTTCGTCTCCGAGCGTGTCGTCAATCGACATTCCGAAGATGACGTTCGCGTCGGGGTGAACGTGCTCGGTGATAAGTGTCGCTGCCTCGTTGATTTCGTGAATTCCGAGGTTCGAGCCGCCCTGAATCGACAACAGTACGCCGTGCGCGCCGTCGATTGTTTGGTCGAGCAGAGGCGAACGGGCCGCCATCTCGGTTGCCTTGATCGCACGTTCAGCTCCGCGTGCGCTACCAATTCCCATGAGTGCGGTGCCGGCATCTTGCATGACGGAACGCACATCGGCGAAGTCGAGGTTAATCAGCCCGGGGTTTGTGATGAGGTCCGAAATCCCCTGCACGCCCGACAGGAGCACTTCGTCCGCGATCGCGAATGCTTCGGTGGCGGAAATCGCGCGGTCGGAAAGCTCCAACAACCGATCGTTGGGAACGACAATGAGTGTGTCGACCTCATTGCGCAGCGCAGCGATTCCGGTTTCGGCCTGGTCACGACGGCGACGAGCCTCAAACTTGAACGGTTTGGTGACAACTCCGACGGTGAGCGCGCCAATCGATTTCGCGATGCGCGCAACGACGGGCGCTCCCCCGGTGCCGGTTCCACCGCCCTCACCAGCCGTGACAAAAACAAGGTCTGCTCCGGCAAGGCACTCTTCGATCTCCTGAGCGTGGTCCTCTGCGGCGCGACGTCCCATCTCCGGGTCCGCCCCCGCTCCGAGTCCGCGTGTGAGTTCTCGTCCGACGTCGAGCTTCACGTCGGCGTCACTCATCAACAGCGCCTGCGCGTCCGTGTTGATGGCGATGAACTCCACTCCACGGATGCCTGCTTCAATCATGCGATTCACGGCGTTGACACCGCCGCCGCCGACACCAACAACTTTGATGACAGCGAGGTGGTTATTGCCTTTGCCGGCCATGGGTTCCTCCAACATTCAGGCTCTACTTGAAGCCGAGACTTTTTGCGCCCCGAGAGGCACCCACAAGTTACGTGCGCGGGTGTCCAAAGCGCGGGAGGTGAAGTCGGCGTGTCGCGGTTTGATGACTCTCACCAATTTGTGTCCTAATTCATGCGGTTCATGATGAGCGTGTCCGGCGCGGAAACATCGATGACAAATGTCCCGCCCTTCTCACTCGCAATCTCCAGAGCACGCTCAAGAACTGCCGCCTTGAGAGTCGACAGTTCATCCGAACCCCATCGAATCTCGTGGGGAACACCTCGGAGAATGAGACGCACCGTGTCGCGCGTCTCCGCCGAAATCGTCGCAACATCGCCGCGCAGTGAAGGCGGCAACGCCAACAACGCCCTGACCGCTGCGAGGAACCCAGGGGAATCGACGCCCTCGATGTTGAGTCGGGGAACCGTTCGGGGGGCCGCGGCGGATGAACGCAAGACAACTCCCGCCGCGTCAACAACGTCCCAGCCGGAGTCTGAGGCAATCGCACCGATCGGGACGCGTTCGACAATTCGAATGACGAGCGTGTGCGGCGGGCGAAGTTCCGTGGCAAACGATTGAATTTGCACGACTCCCCCAAGCCTCTTTTCGATAGAGCCGTAATCAAGGAGTGCCAGCGGAGTCCCGAGCTGCTCTTTGACCGCACCGACGACGACCTCTTCCGGCACGGACTCCAACCCGGCGACGACAACTTCGTCGAGTGTCATCAGCGGTGACAGGACGATCCCACTCACCAGCCCGATGAAACCCAGGACCGACATCGTCACCGCCAAGCGAAACCGCCGTTGTCGACGCGGCCCTTCGGTGAACCGTTGCGCTTCGCGTTCCTCAGCTCGATGCACACGGGCGTGAGGGTTGGAGGACGCGCGACGAATCGGGCGCTGAGTCTGCTTGCGGTCGGGAGTGGCGCCGTGGTGTTGGGGCCTCTTCACGAGGTTTCCAGTGCGGAAAGGACGTGCGGAATGATTCGGTAGACGTCACCGCACGAGAGGGTCATGATGATGTCCCCGTCCTTCGCGTATTCGGCGGCCACTCGAGCGGCATCGGTCCAATCGGGGCAGTACGCGACTCGATCAGAGTCCGTGAAGGCGCTCGACACCAGTTCACCGGTGACGCCGGCGATGGGGTCTTCCCTAGCGCCATAAACGTCAAGGACGACGGTGAAATCAGCGCCCATTTCATACTCCGCCGCGAACTCCCCCGCCATGTCGCGGGTTCGCGAATACAAGTGCGGTTGATGAATAGCAATCACCCGGCCATCACCCACAACACTTCGTGCCGTTGCAAGAGCGGCACGAACTTCGCGCGGGTGGTGGGCATAATCGTCAAAAACCCGCACTCCCCGGCATTCTCCGTTCAACTCAAAACGTCTCCCGGTCCCGGCAAACGCGGCGAGCGCTGTCGCTGCCGCGCCCAACGAATACCCCATCGCGATGAGAACAGCAATCGCGCCGGTCGCGTTGGTGGCGTTGTGCCGTCCCGCGACGGAAAGTACCAGTGCTTCTCTCTCATTCCCGTGGTGGACGGTAGCGGTGACACCCGTCGACGTGGCGGCAATATCGGTCACTCGCACATCCGCCGCAGCGTCCTCGCCGAACGAGATTGTCGTCGCGGTGATTCGCGGTCGAAGTCGCTCGAGGTGCGGGTCATCCGAAGAGACAACAACCGTCTCCGAACAACCATTGGCGAACGTGACAAAGGCATCGTCGAATGCGTCCATCGAGCCGTATGTCTCGAGGTGATCCGTGTCGATATTCGTAATCAATCCGATAGCCACGGTGTAGAGCAAGAATGACCCGTCCGATTCGTCCGCTTCGATGACGAATTCTGAATCACGTCCAACATCGGCGGATACGCCCAGGGATGCGATAACACCACCATTGACGAACGACGGATCCGCCCCGACACCCCGAAGTGCGGTCACCACCATCGCGGTGGATGTCGTCTTGCCGTGGGCACCAGCTATCGCGATGACACGGCCGGTTCGGGTCAACCAGTGCAGAGCGAGAGAGCGATGCAGGACGGGAATGTCGTGTTCGAGAGCCCACGCGTACTCGGGGTTATCGTCCCACAGCGCACCGGTGACAACGACCGTGTTTGCGCTCGTGACGAGCGCCGGTTCGTGGCCAATCTGAACCTCGATCCCTAACGCTCGGAGTGCGGTGATCGTTGCCGATTCACTGCGGTCCGACCCGGTGACGGTTAGTCCGCGGGCGTGGAAGAGACGTGCAATTCCGCTCATTCCGCTGCCGCCGATACCGATGAAGTGGACGCGACCCAGATCGTCAGGAATGGCTTGGGTTAAATCCGGGGCAATCACAGCACCAACCCTATGGGGTGGCCTGTGCGATGGCGCTGCGAATCAGTGCGGCAAGTCGCGCAGCGCCGTCGCGAATCCCCACCGACGTGGAAGCCTGTGACATCGCCCGCCGCGCTGGGGCATCGGACATCAGCCCGAGAACCGTTGTTCGAACAAAATCGGGGGTGAAATCGGCGTCGAGACACAGCAGTGCGCCGCCAGCGGCGACTATGTCCGAGGCGTTTCGCGTCTGTTCGCCATTTCCGACCGGGTAGGGCACGAACACTGTGGGAATTCCCAGGCCGGACAATTCACTCACCGTCGCCGCACCCGCGCGGGCGATAACGAGTTCCGCGACGGCTAGGGCGAGATCCATCCGGTTGCAATATGGCAGAGCGTGGTACCCGGGGATTGCGGGGTCACGGAATTCTCGCGACTCACCCACCGTGTGGATGATGTCCCAGCCGGAAGCGATGATTTCCGCGGCCGTCGCGGCAACCGTGGCATTGATTCGAGCAGCCCCCGTCGAGCCCCCCGTGACGAGCAACACAGGGTTGGTTCCGCGAATCCCAAAAAAGCGGCGCGCTTCGTCTCGAAGAGATTCCCTATCGAGGCTCGCAATCTCTCGCCGCAGCGGCATTCCGACCATTGTGGCGTGGGCGATGGGAGTTTCCGCAAAGGTCACGCCGACAAATCGAGTGAACGCTGCGCCGAGCTTGTTGGCAATGCCCGGAATCGAGTTTGCTTCGTGAACGACAATGGGGATTCGCTCCGCGCGGGCAGCGAGATAGGCCGGCGCCGACGCATAACCACCAAACCCGACTACGACGTCAACCTTGCGTTCGCGAATGATGGTCCGCACCGCCCTCACGGCCTTCGCGAGTCGTGCGGGGTAGGTCACCGCAGAAACAGACAGGGCTCGCGGAAACGGCAGTTTCGCAATTGTCACCAGTTCAAATCCCGATTCCGGAACGAGTCGAGATTCGAGACCCTCCGCCGTGCCAAGAACGATGATAGTTGCGCTCTTTTCGGTCCGCCGAAGTTCGTCGGCCGTCGCCAGGAGCGGATTGACGTGTCCGGCGGTACCCCCACCCGCGAGCAGGTACGTCGTCATCCGTACCTCTCCTCGTATCGCACGCACGAAATAACCACACCGATGGCGAGCAGATTCGCCATGATCGCGGACCCGCCCGAGGACACCATGGGCAGCGGGACGCCGAGCACGGGCAAGAGCCCGAGGACAACGGCGATGTTGACGAGCGATTGCCCGACAATCCATACGAGGACCCCGGCGATGATCGCGCGCGTGAGCGGTTGCGGATAGGCGCGCATCAGGCGAACCAGTGTCACCGCGAGAGCAACAATGATGAGCAGCAGGAAGATGGCACCAACAAGTCCGAACTCTTCGCCGATGATCGCAAAGATATAGTCCGATTCTGCGTGAGGGAGCCATGACCATTTAGAGCGCGAACTTCCTGCGCCTAAACCAAAGAGGCCTCCCGAGCCGAGCGCCCAATAACCGTGAATCGTCTGCCAACACGCGCCCTCGTAATCCTCGGGCTTGCAACCACTCAACCAGATTGAGAAGCGATCGCCGCGAGAACTCGGCGCGATGGTGACATAGGCGACGATGAGGAGAATGGCGGACAAGCCGAGAAATACAAGTGGTCGCGCTGGAGCACCCGCGATAACCAACATGCCCAGGATGATGAGACCGATGATAAGTACGGTGCCGATGTCACCCCCGCCGAGGATGAGAAGGACCGGGGCGATAATCCACAGCAATTGCCGGTCCCACCAGTACAAGAGGGGCTGGTCGAAGTGGTGAGGATTGTCGTGAATCCACACCGCGAGCCACACGATGAGAGCAAGCTTGATGAATTCGGACGGCTGCAGTGAAACGCCACCGATCTGGATCCAGTTCCGGTTCCCGCCGTAGGAATCTCCCACCAGCAGAACCGCGGCCTGCAAGCCGATTCCGATCACGATGAAACTGTTTCGAAATCGCCGCCAGAAATCGAGCGGAAATCGAGCGATGATTAGGGCCGCGGCGGAGCCGAGAGCGACTCCCGCCGACTGAGTGAGTGTGTCGTGTAAAAAGTTTCCGTCATTGTTGATGCCGCTCGTAATCGATGAAGCCGACAGCACCATCAGTAATCCGAAACCAACGAGTAGCGCCGTGATCGCCAAAAGAGTCGTGACGAGAGGCGAATCGGAACTAAACAGGTTCGGAATTCGAACGGTGGTTCGACGCGGGTTATTCATCGTCGAGTCCCACGTGTGCTCGAACAGCAGCTGCGAATTGTCGACCGCGGTCCGCATAGTCCACGAACTGATCCATCGACGCCGCCGCGGGGGCGAGCAGCACGGTGTCCCCGTCGTGGGCGTGTTCCGCGGCCACCGCGACCGCTTGTCTCATGATGTCGTCGCCCGAGATTTCAGCAAAGGGAATGTGTGGCGCCCATTCGGCCATCACCCTGCGGGGTTCATCCCGATCGAGTCCGATGGCGATCACTGCTCGAAGTCGAGACGCGTGTGCCTGCACCAGCTCATCGATTGCGGTTCCCTTAAACAACCCACCGACAATCCAGACAAGTGACGGGAACGACCGAAGCGACGCATTGGCAGCGTGCGCGTTCGTCGCCTTGGAATCGTCAACCCACCGAATGCCATCGAATTCGGCCACCGTTTCACAGCGGTGATGGTCGAGAGCGAAAGAATCGAGCGCCTCCGCTACCGCTTCGGCAGATGCGCCGACGGAAAGCGCCAATCCGGACGCGGCGAGAATGTTGAGAATCATGTGAGGTGTAGCAAAACCCAGCTCGGCGAGGTGGTCAACGGTGACAATCTCATGAGCGGTGTTGCGCCGGTCGGGCACAAACGCACGATCAACGAGCAGTCCCTCGATCGTCCCGAGTTCGCCGGTATCGGGAGTCATGAAACCGAAGCCGATCGCCTCACACCCCTCAGCGACATTGGCGTCGCGCACGAGGGCCTCGGTTACGGGGTCAACCTTCGAGTACACCACGGCGACACGGGTGTTCCCGTAAACAGCACCCTTCGCCGCTCGATACGCGGCCGCCGTGCCGTGCCAGTCGAGGTGGTCATCACCGACGTTGAGGCACGCACTGGACATCGGTCGCAGTGCGCCTTCGCCCACACCGGGAAGCCAGTGCAATTGAAAGCTGGAAATCTCGACCACGAGAAAATCGAAACCCAGCGGATCGCGGATCGCGTCGAGGATGGGGGTCCCAATATTGCCAACGGCCGCTGTTCGAAAACCAGCGGTTGTCAACACATGGCTCGTCAATTGGGTTGTCGTCGTCTTCCCGTTCGTGCCGGTGATGAGGATCCACTCAGCGGTCCGAACCTTGTCCCGCACTCTCCAGGCAAGTTCCATGTCACTCCACACGGGAACGCCTGCATCCTTAGCCCACGCGACAATGGCGTGACGCGGGTTGATCCCGGGACTGACGATAACCACGTCGGGTCCAAAATCGTTTGCCGTCACGACCAATGCTGCTTCGTCCTCGGCAAGCACGTATTCAACTCCGAGGGCGTCGAGCATCGCGCGGTGGTTCTCCCCCGCCTCTCGAGTCGTGACGAGCACGGTAGAACCCAATTCCCACAGTGTGTCGGCGACGCTGAAACCGGTGACTCCGAGACCGACCACGAGAACCTTGAGGTCAGTCCAATCGGCGTGCCAGCTGGTGAGGCCCGCACGGAGTGACATCAGCGGCTCACCCATTCGAGGTAGAAGATGCCTATGCCGACGGCTACACCGAATGCTGCGATGAGCCAGAACCGCACAACGACCGTGATTTCCGCCCAGCCCTTGAGTTCGAAGTGATGATGCAGTGGGCTCATGAGGAAGATGCGTTTGCCCTTCGTCAGCTT
The DNA here is from genome assembly GCA_903940225.1 of uncultured Microbacteriaceae bacterium. Classification (GTDB taxonomy): domain Bacteria; phylum Actinomycetota; class Actinomycetes; order Actinomycetales; family Microbacteriaceae; genus MWH-TA3. The sequence continues at coordinate 49,261 of CAJAKC010000007.1, read as the reverse complement.
GAAATACAACCGCTGAATGATGACCGAGCCAGCAACAATGACAAACAGTGAGCCGATGAGGATGATGAGAATTTCGGTTCGCGTCAGAATGGCGAGTGCGGCCAGCGCTCCACCGAGTGCGAGCGACCCCGTGTCGCCCATAAAGATCTGTGCCGGCGACGTGTTCCACCACAAAAAGCCAACGGTGCTAGCGGCGATCGCGGCAGCGATAGCGGCGAGATCGAGAGAGTCGCGCACCTCGTAACACTTGTACTGGACCTCAGGATCAAGCACGAGACTGAAACAGCTTTGGTTGAATTGCCAGAATCCGATGACGACGTAGGCGGTGAGCGCAAGAATCGCGCTTCCTGACGCGAGACCGTCGAGACCATCGGCAACGTTGACTCCGTTTGCGGTCGAAACAACGATGAGATTGACCCAGAGAACAAAAAGTCCGATTCCAAACCCGCCGCCGATGAGAGCAAAGTTCAACCACGGAATGTCGCGAACCGCACTAATGGCAAGGGACGCCGGCGTAATTCCGTTGGCGTCAGGGAAATTGATGGCGAGAAGCGCGAATGCGGAGGCAATCGCTGCTTGCCCGGCGATCTTGGCCCAACCACCCAAACCAAGGCTGCGCTGCTTGCGTGTTTTTGTGAAGTCGTCGATGAAGCCGACGAGACCCATACCGACCATCATGAAAATGACGAGCAGCGCGCTGGCTGAGGGCGGATACGCGTCGATCGCGTGTCCAAAAAAGTATCCGAGCACCGCTCCGAAAATGATGACGATGCCACCCATGGTCGGAGTGCCCCGTTTGGTGTGGTGACTTTGAGGCCCGTCGTCGCGAATGAACTGGCCCCAGCCAATTCGCTCGAAGAGCCGCATAAACGCCGGGGTAACGAACAGCGTGAAGAACAGGGCGAATCCCGCACCCAAGAGCAGAGATCTCACGCGCTCTCCTTCAGTCGTTCCACCAGTTCGGGCATTGTTCCGTCAGTCGAACCGGTGACGAGAATGACAACGCCGTCTCCCCGCAATCGTTTCAGTTCATCGTATGCGGAGTTGATATCAGCGACAGGGAGCGACTCCCCGTCCCACGAACCCTCGAGCTCGGCGGCGAGATACATCACTCGCGCATCGGCGCCGATCACGATGAGCGTGCCGATGTTGAGTCTGACGGTGCGCCGACCGAGTGCATCCATCGCATCGAAACCCGAGCCTGCACCGAACGCTCCCGCGACATGAATTGTCGGGTGCCCGCGAAGGCGCCACTCGGCGAGGTCGGACTGCAGGTCGCGAATTGCGTCGGTGTCCGTGATCGAGGAGCCGTCAAGCACGATCGTGCCGTCGGCGAGAGTTGCCGGTGCTGTCACGCCCAACCTGCTTCGGCCAGCGCTGCTCGGGCAAGATCACGCGCAGAATACTCGGTTCGCACTCCCCTGATATCGCGATAGTTCTGGTGTCCGGGCCCTGCCCACAGAATCGAATCCCCCTCGCCCGCGAGCGACACCGCGAAGCGAATCGCCTCTTCGGGTGGCGAGACCTCGTGTATTTCTGGGCCGTTGTCAACGGAGCGCGCGCCGACGAGCAACTGCGCGCGAATCGACGCCGGGTCTTCAAATCGCGGGTGGTGGTCGGTGATCACAAGCACGTCGCACCCCTCGGCGGACACTCGACCCATGTCGAAACGCTTGGTCGCATCACGGTCGCCGTCCGCCCCGAACACCATGATCGTTCGACCCGTCGTGAATCGGCGAACCGCCGCGAGTGTGTGCTCGAACGCGTCGGGCGAATGGCCAAAGTCAACGTACACGTTGGGTCCGCTCTCCCCCGATACCTTCTCCGTGCGACCGGGAAGGTACGCGCGAATTCCGCCGTCGCGTTCGAGTGCCTGATTGATCGCGTCCGGTGAATAGCCCGCCTCAATGAGCATGACGATGGCGAGCCCCGCGTTTGCCGCCATGTGGCGTCCAATCACCGGTTCGCGCGTCTCGATGGTGACTCCCTCGGGGCCGGTCAACCGGAATCCCGTGTAGGCGGGATCGTCTTCGGTAATCTCGACGTGCCACTGCGCCGTTGGATCCCCCATTGACGAGATGGTTGTGACGGGAATATGCGATTCGTCGACGACACGGGCTCCCCACGAGGAATCGAGTGAGACGACACCGCGGGATGCGTGCTCAGGTTCGAAGAACTGTCGTTTTGCCTGGAAATACGCTTCCATGTCCGGATAATCATCGAGGTGATCGTGCGACAGGTTGGTGAAGGCAGCAACGTCGCAGATGATTCCCGCAATTCGATTGTGCGTGAGCGCTTGCGCTGAAACCTCGATCACAACCGCTCGAACATCGCGTTCCTTCATCCGGGCGATGAGGGCATGCATTTCGCTCGCTTCGGGGGTCGTCAAGCGGGAAACAAAGACTTCTCCCGCTATGTGGCGCTCGGCGGTTGACGAGAGACCCGTCGTGACGCCGAGCTGATTGAGGATTCCCTCGAGTAGGTAGGCGGTCGACGTCTTACCGTTGGTGCCGGTAATCCCGAAATACTGCGGGGCGTTGTCATCGGTTCGATACACCCAGCGTGAAACCTCACCCAGCGCCTCGCGCGGTGAATTGACCACAACAAGTGGGATGGGCGAATCCACAGCGATAGTGGCGCCTTCGTCGTCGGTGAGAACCGCAACCGCTCCATTCGCAACGGCTTCCGAAATGAACTCAGCGCCGTGGCGACTCGCACCCCGAACTGCGACGAACATGTCCCCTGGCCGAACCTCGCGCGTCATGACGGTGAGCCCGGTTACCTCTACCCCACGCGCGTTTCCAACAATCCTGAGTCCCAGTTCGTCCGCCAGCAACTCAACCGAGCGTGGGCTGACGAATTCGGGTCGGATGACCGGGGGCATGTTCCCTGACACGTTGTCAACCCTTTCCGTCTCGACCGAGATCCATCGCGGGGAACTTACCCGTCGAGGGTGCGACTCGATAGTACTTCAGTACTTGCCCCATCAGAGTAGCGAAAGCAGGGCCGGCATAGTACGACGACCGCCGCACTTTCGGCATGCCGATGGTCACGATGACGACGAATTGTGGGTTCTCGGCAGGGGCAATTCCCGCAACGGAGATGATGCGGTCGGATGTGTATTTGCCATTTCGTGCCACCTCCGCGGTACCCGTCTTGACGGCGATTCGGTACCCGGGCACTTTGACGACCCGTGCCGCGGAACCGTATCGAGCGACGTTTTCCATCATTCGAACCGTTGTCTTGGCGACGCGCTTGGAGACAACTTTGCTCGAATTCTCCGTGGGCTCAAAAGTCACTTTCCCGTCCGGTTGAGTGCACTGCTCGACGAGTGTTAGTGGCATACGCTTGCCTCCGTTGGCAAGGATCTGATAGGCCTGCGCCATTTGCGCGCTCGTTACCGTCATCCCCTGACCAAACAACTCGGTGAATTGAGTGACATCGTCCACGACGTCGGGCGACACGACCAGACCTGAATCTTCACCCAGGAACCCAACCGGAGTCGCCGAACCGAGGCCCCACGACGTGAGAATGTCGTACCGCTGTTTTTTTGTCAAAGCCAGCGACAGAGTGTCAATTCCCGTGTTGGACGATTGAACGAGCACTCCGGCCGTCGTAAGGCTGAGACCACTGTGGCTGAATGAATCCTTGATATACCCGCCGCCCGGGATCTTGAACCTCCCCGGCGCGATGATGGTCGTCGTCGGAGTGATCACCCCAGTGTCCAACATCCCCGCGACCACTAGCGGTTTGACGATGGAACCGGGTTCATAAGGAGATGTGAACAGTCGCGCGCCCATGTCATCGACTTTCGAGCCGTCGACGTTGTTCGGATCCACGCTCGGCCAATCCGCCGCGGCAAGGATATGCCCGTCGGATACGCGAACAATGATCGCTGTAGCCCAGCGCGCTTGCAATTTTCTCGCTTCCGTAGCGAGAGTTTGCTGGGCGAACCACTGAAGGTCAGAATCGATCGTGAGCCGAACTGTGCCTCCGCTCACGGAATCGGTGTGAACTACGGTTGACCCAGGAATTCGTATCCCATCAGCACCTCGTTCATAAGTGCTCGACCCGTTAGTTGCCTTGAGGCAGTCATTGAGGTAGTACTCAACACCGGTCAGTGGACCGTCTGTTCCCATGAACCCGACGAGGTTTCCCGCAACCGAGCCCCGCGGATAGGTGCGGGATGGTCTCAGGTCGTTGTAGACCCATGGGATTTTGAGGTCTTGCACCGTGCGAAGAACATCGATCGTGACGCCCTTCACTAGATAGGCGAAGTCGGAGGTCGGATCGCCCGTAATTGCGGTGTGCATCACTCCCTGGTCTGCACCCGTTACGGTGGCCAGTTCGGTCAAGGCTTCCTGAATTGTGACGGGCTCTCCATCACGAATAAAGTCCGACACGAACTTCGGGGACACTGTGATGTCATAGCGTTCGACGCTTTCGGCAAGCGCCACCCCATTGGTGTCGACAATGGATCCTCGCGTGCCATAGAGAGTCTGCGCAATGCTCTGTCGGTCGCGAGCCTCCCGTGAAAGCCGGGGCCCGTCAACAATCTGAATCCAAAACAATCGACCGATGAAGAGCGCAACAATTGCGACTACGGCGAGGAGGAGGAGCCCGATTCGTCGAGAAATCAGTGCCGAATTGCTCATCAGCTGAATCCTTGTCGAGTCGTTTTAGTGAGTGAACGGAGCGGGAATCCCCGTCGGCGCAGCCGTTGAGGCGCTACCCGATTGTGTCTCACCGTTGGTGGCCGACCGAGTTGCCACGCCCGCAAGTGACGGTGTTTGACCGTATGCGCCGATGAGGTCGTTTGCAACGGTCGCAACTGACGTCGAACGAGCGCTGGCGGCTTTGCCACTGCCCCACACCTTGCCATCGGAAAGTTGAAGATAGGTGGGTCGAGAATTCGAGACCATCCCCAGTTCCGCGGCCATTGCGGCGACATTTTGGGGAGAATCGAGCACGTTGAGCTGCTCTTGGAGGAACGCAGCGTCGCGGCCCAAGCTGACGTTCTGTTGATTGAGCGATGCGATTTCGTAAGCCGAGGATTCAATCGCCACGGTCACAAAGAGTCTCACGATGATGAGCGCAACGAAGGCGGAAACCAGGACGGTGACGGTCTTGACAGAAAGGCGAGGCTGTTGACGAGAAATGGCGCGCAAGCCGGGTCGCGGTGACCCCTGTGCTCGGGGATACCCAAAATCGGAATGAGTGACGGCACTCATGCAGCGACCGCCAATCTCTCAATTGCGCGGAACTTGACCGACGTCGCCCGCGAATTTGCAGCGATCTCGGCTTCGCTCGCGGTTCGAGCCCCGGGGAAAACTAGGCGATAGCCCGCCTTCAGCTCGGCAGGGACGACGGGCAGGCCGTGAGGTGCTTTGCTCGTGGTCGCACTCACGAAGGCCGATTTCACAATTCGGTCTTCCAGCGAGTGGTACGCGAGGACGACGAGTCGGCCACCGGGCGCTAGGGCAGCCAAGGCGTTGTCGATGGCATTGCGCAAGATGTCAAGCTCACCGTTTACTTCGATGCGCAAAGCCTGGAAAACGCGCTTGGCGGGGTGTCCGGCGTTCTTCAGCGCATAGGGAGTCGCATCGTTGAGAATGGCGACAAGGTTCGCGCTCCGGTCAATCGGGGCATCGCTGCGCGCGGCAACGATTGCTCGTGCATATCTGCCGGCAAGTTTTTCTTCACCGTAGATGCGGAAGATTCGCGCGAGTTGACGTTCGCCGTAAGAGCTGATGATGTCGGCCGCAGTGATGCCCGTCGATTGGTCCATCCGCATGTCAAGCGGCGCATCCTGTGAATACGCAAACCCTCTATCGGCGTCGTCGATTTGCATCGAAGAGACACCGAGGTCGAGCAATATTCCGTTTGCTGAATCACGCTTGACGACCCGCAACGCACGCTGAATTTCGTCGTACGTGGCATGAACGGGAATGAATCGACCGTCGAATCGGGCAAGTCGCTGTGTCGCGTGGGCCAGCGCGGTGTCATCGCGGTCAATCCCGACGACGGTCACGTCGGGGAATCGTTCGAGAACAGCCTCACTGTGTCCGCCCAGTCCGAGCGTTCCGTCGACCATCACCGCACCCGTTGCCGACAGCGCGGGAGCGAGAGCGTCGACGCAATCGTCGAGGAGCACGGGGATGTGTGTTGGGGTGTGCATGTCATTCCGGTTTCCAGCGATGTTCCGATTCCCGTCCGCTACCTGCCGTGGGGAAGTACTTCAGGGGCGGCAGGGAGTCGCAACGTCGCTAGAAAAGACCCGGGATCACCTCCTCCTCGGTGTCGGAGAAGGCTTGTTCCTTGTCGGCGTAGTACGTCGCCCACGCGTCGGCTGCCCAAATCTCGGCGCGGCTCCCCGCACCGATGACAACCAGGTCGCGTCCGAGACCCGCATAGTCACGCAGTTGAACGGGAATCGTGACGCGGCTCTGTTTGTCCGGAATCTCGTCGCTTCCGCCCGAGAGCAAAAGGCGGACGTAGTCACGGGCAACTTTGCTCGATAGCGGCGCCGACTGAACGGTTTCAACGAGACCCTCAAAGGTCTGTCGAGGGAAGACATAGATGCAACGTTCTTGGCCACGGGTCAGGACAAGCCCTCCGGCGAATTCGTCGCGGAACTTCGCGGGAAGGATGATGCGACCCTTCTCGTCGAGTCTGGGTTCGTAAGTCCCGAGCAACATGGTCGCCTCCTTCCGCTGTCGTAGCGTTCACGTTTACTCCACTTTACTCCACTTTTCTCCATTTTGCTCCACAATTGGGAAATATTTTCACCGATCGCTCCACGCCGCGCCATTGGCGCAACAAAAAAACCCGGCCTCAGCCGGGTTGCGTCGAAGGTCGAACGGGTCTTAGAGGTCTCCGCCCATTCGGCGATCCCAACGGTCTTCGAAGGACGAAGTGGATGCGCGTGGCGCGCGAGGGGCGGATGGTCGTGGCGAAGCTGGACCGGTCGAACCACGACGGGTCGTGGCGATGAGGACTCCAACGACCATCGTTCCAAACCCAGCGACACCGATGAGCGGGATTCGGTAGATGATTCCGCCAAGAAGCACGGCGATTCCCGCAACGATGATTAGGACACCGATCGTCGCGGCTGTCGCGTTGAGGCGGGGTCGCGCATCGAGGTTGACGACGTCACTGGAACCGGACTGCAACTGCCGTTCCATCTCTTCGAGAACTTTTCGTTCATCGTCGGACAGAGCCATCGAATCGCCTCCAATCGGTTGCCCCTAGTCTACGACTTGCGCCGATAGTCTGGGACCGTGTCCACGCAATCCGCCTTTGTCGACTTGGTGCAATCTCGAATCGACGAGGTGATGCGTGCGGGTCACACAGACGTCAGCGCGATCGGCCGCGACGCCGAATCGCTCTCCGCGGTCGGTTCGTCTCTCGTCAAAGGCGGGAAACGGTTCCGCGCACGACTCGCTTACTGGGGCTGGCGCGCCGCCATCACGTATGGCGATCCGTCGGCGGATGCTGACACGCACCCGCAAGCCGATCTCGTCGCTTCCCTCGCCGCGGGTCTAGAACTTTTTCACGCTGCGGCACTCGTCCACGATGACATCATCGATAACAGCGATACCCGTCGGGGAACCCCGGCGGCACACCGTCAGTTTGAAACCCTTCACACCGACCGCAATTTTGTCGGGGACGCCGCGACCTACGGTCGTTCGTCCGCGATTCTGCTCGGCGACCTATTACTGGCGTGGGCGGACGACCAATTCCTCACTGTGGGTATTGCTCTCGGTGACGACCGCAACAACGCGTTCCGCTCGGAACTTCGAACTATGCGGACGGATGTCACAGCTGGTCAGTTTCTCGACAACCACGATTCATCGGCGTGGCAAACGATTAGCGACGAAGTCGCAGTCGAACGCGCTCAGCGCGTAGTCCTCTACAAGTCAGCCAAATACAGTGTCGAAGCTCCGATTGCGCTTGGTGCGATTGTCGGCGGCGCCTCCCCCACGCTCGTCGACGCTCTCCGCGCCTTCGCGCTCCCACTCGGTTTTGCCTTCCAAATGCGCGACGACCTACTCGGCGTCTTCGGAGACACCGAGGTGACGGGCAAGCCAGCGGGAGACGACCTCCGTGAGGGAAAACGAACGGTCCTCCTGGCGATGGCACGACGGAACGCCGATCGGTCGACGGTCACTCTGCTCGATGAACTCGTGGGCGACCCCAATCTGAGTGATCAACAGATTGCGATGTTGCGCGCAACACTGACCGAAACCGGCGCCGACAACGCGATTGAGGAGCTCATCGATCGGTCACGCGAGCGTTCCCTCAGCGCACTAGATGAATTGGGCCTGGACTCCGCCGTGGATCGAGAATTGCGCGGACTCGTCGACGCGGTCACCAATCGCGCCGTCTGAAACACGACACGCCCGATGCTCTAAACCCCGAGGTTGATTCGCTTCCCTTTGAGAATGGGAAGTACACCAAGGAGGTGTGGTGGCCGAGTCAGAAGCAGCAGAATCGTCACCGAACCCCGTTTTCGCCGGGTTGAAGCCCGAAGTGGTTGCGGAGGTTCGGACTTCCCGACGTGGCCGGGCACTAGCGACAGCCGCGGGTGTCATTCCACTGATTGCGGCGGGTGCCGTGACGTGGGTCACCGGAACGCCAACGCCTGCCCCCGCTGAGGCGCAAGACCAGTCTCCGGTTGATGCGCAGTCGTCTGATGGCGACCACACCGAAGTTATCTCCTCAACGGGAGCGACCACCCATACCGTCGAGCAGGGAGACTCTCTGCAGTCCATCGCGGAACTCCACGGAATTCCCACCGCTGCGCTTCTCGCACTGAACGGTCTCTCGTGGCAAACAGCCGTTCATGCCGGACAAATTCTTGTTGTCGGCAAGAGCCTGGCGCCGGCCATGGCAGAAGCTGCCGAGTCGCCTTCCCTCGAGAAACGCCCCGTCCTAGCATCGGGGGTTCCCGCGGACGGTCGCGATGAAGCGGACATCACGGAGTTGACGAGTGAAATGACCGTCAACGCGCGCATCATTATTCAAGTCGGACGAGAGATGAACATTCCCAACTACGGAATTGTGATTGCCCTTGCGACTGCCGCGCAGGAATCACGAATGCGGAATCTTGATTATGGAGATCGCGACTCTGTCGGGCTGTTCCAACAGCGTCCCTCGTCGGGCTGGGGAACGGTTCAACAGATTCGCGACCCGCGGTATGCGACGCGAGCGTTTTTTGGAGGACCCGCTTCTCCCACCCCCGGTTCGACTCGCGGGCTGCTGGATATCCGCGGCTGGCAGGATATGTCGGTGGCCGAAGCAGCCCAAGCTGTGCAAATCAGTGCCTTCCCCCGCGCCTACGCGCGGTGGGAAGTCAGCGCCTGGAACTGGCTATTCGAGCTCACTTAAACAACGGCGCATCCCGGGCGCCAAACTCGAACGCGTAAACTACTTGACATGGCGCAGGAATCGTCCGATCGACTCATCGGTTTGACTATCGATGGTCGATACGTGATTGAGTCGCGCATTGCGCGGGGCGGAATGGCGAAGGTTTACCTCGCGACGGATCGTCGCCTCGACCGCAAAGTTGCCGTCAAAGTGATGCACGACCATCTGGTGGACGACACCGACTATGCGGCGAAATTCATCCGAGAAGCACAGCACACCGCGCGACTGGCTCACCCCAACATCGTCTCCGTGTTCGACCAGGGCCACGAGGGCGACGTGTTGTACCTCGTCATGGAGTACTTGCCCGGAATCACGTTGCGCGAACTACTCAACGACTTCGGCACGCTGACCGTTGAACAAGCACTCGACATCACGACGGCGGTCCTGCAAGCACTCGTGGTGGCCCACCGCGAAGGAATTCTGCACCGAGACGTCAAACCCGAAAATGTCATGCTCGTCAATGACGGCAGAATCAAGGTGGGCGATTTCGGGCTCGCCCGGCCAGTTTCGAGTGCGACGGAAACCGGGAAGTCCCTGCTGGGAACCGTTGCGTACATCGCACCCGAACTCCTCACCCGCGGTCAAGCTGATAATCGCAGCGACCTGTATTCGGTGGGCGTGATGCTTTACGAAATGCTCGCAGGCAAGCAACCGTTTAGCGGTGACAGTCCGATGCGTATCGCAATGCAACACGCAAAAACACCGATGCCATTGGCTGCCCTGTCCAATCCCATAGTCAGCCCAGCGGTCGACGACGTAATCCAGCGCGCCACGGCGAAGGACCCGCATGACCGCCCCAAGGATGCGCGAGTGTTTCTCGAGGCACTGCGGAAGTCTTTGATTACGGGTACGTCTGATTCAGCAGAGGCAGCAGCGGCACGCGACATCGACGACTCTGCAGAAACTGTGCCGATTGCGGCCGGTCACTCTGTACGCACGAGTAAGGCGCGCGCCGCCACTCCCGAGATCCCACAAGCCGCCACGATTAAGATTCCCCGGCTGTTGTCCGCATCGAAACTGAAACGCGGGTCACCCTCTGAAGATTTTGACGAGCCGACTCTGCGTCGTCGCCCGCGAATTGGTGCGCTCGTGCTGGCAATCACCATCACACTCGCAGGCGCCGGGACGGCGGGCTGGTGGTTTCTATCTGGCCCAGGTTCCTTGTCTCGCGTTGCGGATGTGCGTGGAATGACCGTTGCGGACGCCATCCTCGCATTGACAAACGCCAGCCTTGTGGTTCTGGACCCCGCAGTCGAACAATACGACGACGAAGTTGCCGAGGGTTACGTCATCGGACTCGACCCCGATATTTCTGGTGATGTCACCAAGGGAACGGAAGTGCACCTCATCGTGTCTCTCGGTCCTGCGCCGGTAGATCTTCCCAACTTTGAGAGCGTGTCCGCCGAAGAGTTCTCCTCGCAACTGGTCTCACTGGGAATTTCAGTAACAAAAACCGACGACCAATTCAGTGATGACGTCCCCGATGGGTTGATCATCAGCGTGCGGTCAGAGGCCGGAAAATCGATATCCGCTGGAACGACCCTTCATCGCGGTGATTCGGTGGTCATCGCTCGTTCTGTAGGAGCGGTGCCCGACGTGAATGGTAAAACTGTTTCCAAAGCGACTACTGAGTTGCAAAACGCCGGACTCACCGTCGCGGTCTCGGACTCACGCGAATTCTCGCTGACAGTGCCCGACGGAAAGGTCTCGTCACTCTCGGTTAGAACCGGTGTTGTGCGACCCGGCGACACCGTCACCCTTGTTTTGTCCAAAGGTCCGGAAATGATCGTCATCCCCAATGTCATGGGGATGACAATTCAGATTGCCAGCGACACTCTCACTGGCGCGGGTTTCGCCATCACCGTCATCTCGGACGCCGCGCCATCCGAGTGGGGCTCCGCGAAAGTCACCAGCACGTACCCCAACGGTGGAACCACAGCGCCGAGAGGTTCGACCGTCAAAATCTTCGGAACGCTTACTCAGTAAGGTGATTACCCGAGTGGGGTGGTCGCGAGAACACCCGCGATGGTGAACATCGTCACCGCAATGGCACTGTCCAGGACGCGCCAGAAAATCGGCCGCGTCACATAGCGAGATAGCCTGCGCGCACCGTAGGCGATGCCGAAAAACCAGAGGAAGCTCGCGACGCAGGCACCCAGAGCAAACCACCAGCGGTCTGCCCCAAATTGATTCGCAATGGAACCGAGAAACACAACCGTGTCGAGGTACACGTGCGGATTGAGGAGCGAGAACGTCACAGTGCTCAGTATGATTCCCCGTCGACTTGTCGCAGAATCCCCGTCGAGGGACATGGATTCACTCGCGAAGGCCCGTCGAACCGAGGAAACGCCAAACCACACAAGATAGGCGACGCCAAACCAGCGGACTATTTCGAAAAGTGCGGGAAGTGTCTGGATCAGAGCGCCGAGCCCGCCCGTCCCCAGCAGAATGAGCGTTGCGTCGAGCGACGCCGAGACGATTGCGACCTCAAAGACAAACCGACGCGTGAGTCCCTGTCGAATAACAAACGCGTTTTGTGCACCGATTGCGATGATGAGCGAAAGCCCGGTGACGAGACCCGGCAGCATCGCCGTCGCACCCGTCATCGACTAGTTTCCCGAGGCAATCTCTTCGGCAACGAGGAACGCGAGTTCGAGTGATTGCTTGTGGTTTAGTCGGGGATCGCACAGCGATTCGTAACGCGACGATAGCGTTTCTTCGTCAATCATCTCGCTGCCCCCGAGACATTCGGTGACATCGTCGCCCGTCAGTTCGACATGAATTCCACCCGGGAAAGTTCCTACCCCGCGGTGGGCTTCGAAGAATCCCTTTACCTCATCGACGACGTCATCAAACTGGCGGGTCTTGTAGCCGTTCGGGGTTGTGATTCCGTTGCCGTGCATCGGATCGGTAACCCACACGGGAAGTGCGTCACTGTCCCGGACTGCCTCGAGCAACGGCGGAAGCTTGTCGCGGATTACTCCGGCGCCCATGCGCGTGATGAACGTGAGACGACCGGGTTCGCGATTCGGGTCGAGAACGTCGATGAGTTTTCTGACGTCGTCGACCGCGGTTGACGGGCCAAGCTTGACACCGATTGGGTTCTGGATTCGCGAGAAGAAGTCGATGTGTGCTCCGCCGAGGTCGCGCGTTCGTTCCCCAATCCACAAGAAATGCGCCGAGGTGTTGTAGGGGTTTCCGGTGCGCGAATCTATTCGTGTCATCGGTCGCTCGTAATCCATCAGCAACCCCTCGTGGCTGGAATAGAACTCGACGGTCTTGAGCGATTCAAAATCCGCGCCGGCGGCAGCCATGAATTTGATGGCGCGGTCAATGTCCTTCGCAACTTGCTCGTAGCGCTTGTTTGCCGGGTTCTCGGCAAAGCCCTTGTTCCAGGAGTGCACCTCGCGGAGATCCGCGAAACCTCCCTGGGTGAAAGCACGAATGAGATTGAGTGTCGACGCAGCGGTGTGATAACCCTGCACGATTCGATGCGGGTTTGCGGTTCGCGATTCGAGGGTGAAGTCGTAGCCATTGACGATGTCGCCCCGATACGCCGGAAGCGTCAATTCGCCTCGCGTCTCCGAGTCACTTGAGCGCGGCTTTGCAAACTGTCCCGCCATTCGGCCCATCTTGACCACGGGCATAGCAGCGCCATAGGTGAGGACGACGGCCATCTGAAGGATGGTCTTGACGCGATTACGAATCTTGTCCGCAGTAGCACCCTCGAACGTCTCTGCGCAGTCTCCCCCTTGCAACAAGAAAGCATCTCCGCGCGCAACGCGCGCAAGACGGTTCTTGAGCTGGTCGACCTCTCCGGCAAAAACCAACGGTGGCAGCTTTGCCAGCTCCGCGGTGACGGCATCGAGAACCGTGGAATCCGGCCACGCGGGTTGTTGCTTGATCGGCAAGGACTTCCACGCGTCGAGCCCAGCGAGCACGTGAGCGGAAGCTGCCACGTTGTGTTCGGTCACGGGAATCCTTATCAATCAGGGTTTTCAGCCTATCGTGAGCGCGCTATTGCTCAGCCCGTGCCCGTGCCGAGCTCGCATATTCGTCGGCGTATTCCTGACCCGACAACGCAAAAATTTCAAACATGATTTCGTCCGTGATCGAGCGCAAGACGAATCGGTCACCCTCGTAGCCGTGAAATCGGGAGAAGTCGAGTGGCTGCCCGAAGACAACACCAATTCGTTTCACGTTCGGAATCGGCTTGCCGATCGGCATAACTTTCTCGGTGTCGATCATCGCGACGGGGATGACCGGAACGTTCGCTTCGAGCACCATTCGTGCAATGCCGGTTCTACCGCGATACAGCTTGGCGTCGGGGCTGCGCGTACCCTCAGGGTAAATCCCGAGGAGCTTTCCTTCCGCGAGAACCGCAAGCCCCGTATTGAGTGCATCTTCGCTGGCTTTACCGCCTGAGCGATCGATGGGAAGTTGGCCGGCGGCAAGGAAGAACTGCCTGACCAGCCACCCCTTCAGACCGCGGCCGGTGAAGTATTCGGCCTTCGCCAAGAACACGACAGGCCGGCGGAGGACGAGTGGCAAGAAAATCGAGTCGACAAAAGAGAGATGGTTGCTCGCGAGAATTGCCGCACCCGTCGTCGGGACATTCTCGAGACCCCGCACCCACGGGCGGAAGACCCGCAACAGGAGCGGTCCCAATACGAGGTTTTTCACCAGCCAATAGAACACGTCGAAAGCATAGTCTGCTGGAAAACTTTTCGAATAAACGTTCACTTAAACACAGGAAGGACAAGTAGAGTAGTCAAAATTACCTGCGCGACGAAGGAGTCCCCGTGATTGAGACAACAAACCCCCTCATTGTCCCCCATGACCCAGCACGGACGATTTCAGACTTCCTCGAAGAGCGATACAACAGCCACCCCGACCACGTGACGTTTGGTATTCCGCGCCAGGATGGCGGCTGGGATCCGATGACCACCGCGGAATTCCGTCATCGCGTCGTGGCCCTCGCGAAGGGCTTCATTGATGCAGGCATCAAGCCCGGCGACAAGGTCGGCTTCATCTGCGCAACGAAATTCGAATGGTCACTCGTCGACTTCGCAATGTTCTATGCCGGTGCCATTCTCGTGCCCATTTACGAGACGTCGTCGCCGAGCCAGATTGCGTACATCCTCTCCGACTCCGGTTCCGTCGCGCTCATTGTTGATACGGCCGAACAGTTCACTCGATTCGACGAAGTACGGTCGGATGTACCCGGGATTAAATCCGTGTGGCAGTTGGGCCACGGCGACATAGACAAGCTTATTGAATCGGGCAAGTCGATTAGCGACGCCGAAGTCCACAAGCGCCGAAACCTGGCAAAGGGCGAGGACATCGCGACGCTGCTCTACACATCGGGCACGACAGGAAGCCCGAAGGGGTGCGTCCTCACGCACGCGAATTTTGTCGACACCATCGCGAGCTCGACCATCTGGATGGAAGAAGTCGTTCTCACTCCAGGCGCTTCGACACTGCTGTTCATTACAACCGCGCACATTTTTGCGCGAGTCGTTTCCATCCTCTGTATCCACGCAGGTGTTCGCGTCGGGCACCAACCCGACACCAAGTTCCTGCTCCCCGCCCTCGCATCGTTCAAGCCGACCTTCCTCCTGGCAGTACCTCGTGTATTCGAAAAGGTCTACAACTCTGCCGAGCAGAAGGCCGAAGCGGGCGGGAAGGGAAAGATTTTCCGTCTCGCGGCCCACACGGCAATCGCCTATTCGAAGGCACTCGATGCAGGCAAGGTTCCGCTCGGCCTTCGAATTCAGTTCATGGCACTAGACAAACTTGTCTTGTCAAAGTTGCGCGCAGCGATGGGTGGGAACGTGGTCTATGCGATCAGCGGATCAGCGCCTCTCGGAATGCGACTCGGTCACTTCTACCGTGCACTCGGCATCCGGGTGCTCGAAGGCTACGGACTGACCGAAACGACCGCACCGATTTCCATCAACGTCCCACAGAAGTTCAAGATTGGGACTGTCGGTCCTGTGGTTCCGGGCGTGAGTGCGAAAATCGCCGCCGACGGTGAAATTCTCGCAAAGGGCGTCAACGTGTTCCAGGGATACTGGCACAACGAGAAAGCAACAAAAGAGACCTTCGACAAGGGCTGGTTCCGAACCGGTGACATCGGCACAATCGACGAAGACGGTTACCTGATCATCACCGGGCGCAAGAAGGAAATCATCGTCACCGCGGGCGGAAAGAACGTCGCACCGGCTGTCCTCGAAGATCCGATTCGCGCCAACCCGCTCGTCGGGCAGTGCGTTGTCGTCGGAGACAATCGCCCGTACGTCGCCGCGATCGTCACGTTGGACTCGGAAATGTTGCCCGTGTGGTTGGCGAACAACAAGCTCGATCCCGAAATGTCACTCGAACAAGCAGGAGCGCACCCGGCGGTTCTCGCAGAGATTCAAACGGCCGTCGACCGCGCTAACGCAAAAGTGTCGCGCGCCGAATCCATCCGAAAGTTCATTGTGCTCCCCCTTGAGTTCACCGAGGCGAGTGGCCACCTCACGCCAAAGCTGAGCATAAAGAGACACGTCATCGTTCAAGATTTCGCGGCTGAAATCGAGGGAATTTACGACAACAATCCGGACACCAAGGGACTGAGCCTGGGCGCCTAGCGCTGGAACCAGTCGGATTCGCGAATCTCGCGCATCGCCTGACGTTTGGTTAGAGGGTCGAGACCTTCGACGTAAACGCGACCATCAAGATGGTCCGTTTCATGTTGCAGAGCCTGCGCCATCAGTCCGTCACCGGAAAGTTCGATTGGCTCACCGGCCAAATTTGTTCCCGTGACGCGCGCCCAGGGGTATCGAAGTCGCGGGTAACCAAACCCCGGCACTGACAGGCACGCCTCGTCGACCAGTGCTGGCTCACCGCGCGTTTCCGCCAGCACGGGGTTGAGAATGTATCCCAGTCGACCATCGATGTTGAAGCTGAATGCGCGACGCCCGACGCCGATTTGGTTCGCGGCAACGCCCGCCCGCCCTGCAAGCGCAACGGTGTCCAACAGGTCTCTCACTAGCGCGTGCACGGAGTCGTTGACCGAATCGATCGGATCCGTTGCGCTGCGCAGAACGGGATCGCCGAACAGTCGAATCTCGCGAACGGCCATTACTTGGTGGAGGGAAGTCCCTCGGCGACGAGACCCGCGAGGAGGCTCGCCGAATCGCGAGTGAGCTTGCTCAGTTTGTCCCAGGTAATGACCGAACCGGCAGCAATGTGCGCGTCGTAAGGAATACGAACAACATCACGAACGCGCGAGCGGAAGTGGTTCTCGATCTCGTCGAGTTTGACCAGGACCGTGTTTTGCGTCGCCGTGTTGATAACGACGATTGAATTCGCGACGAGTTCTGCGTGGCCGTTGGATTCAAGCCACGTGAGCGTTTCTGACGCGAGTCGGGCTTCGTCGACAGAGCCACCCGACACGATGACCAGTCCGTCTGCTCGCTGCAGAATCGGCCTCATAACAGAGTTGACGATTCCGGTACCGCAGTCGGTGAGCACAATCGAGTAGTAGCGCGACGTGATGTCGGCGACGATGTTGTAATCAAATTCATCGAAAGACTGCGAAATGAGCGGGTCGGAATCCGACGCGAGCACGTGGAGGCGGGTCACGTCGTGGCTGACGTACTTGGCGAATTCACTGAACGAATTAATCGCCGGCGCTTTCGCGACGACCGAACGGATCGTGTCGCGCGTCTCGCGTTGGATTCGGTCGGCGAGGGTTCCGCGGTCGGGGTTGGCATCGATGGCAATGACACGGTCTTCTCTGATTCGGGCCAGAGCCATTCCCAGCAACACGGTAGTCGTCGTCTTTCCAACGCCACCCTTTCGGGTCAGGACGGGAACGAATCGGGCATCGCCAACCAGCGGGCTTGCGATGCGAGCGTCGATTGCCTTGCGCGCGCTCGCCCTTCGAGAATCGCCGAGGTGGACGGTGTGGAACGTGATGGCATAAACGAACTCCTGCCAAAACCCTTCGGGCGCCAACCGCTTTACCTTGATGTCGAGGAGTCGCTCGTCCGTCAGAAGAGCCGTCGGCTCTGGAGCGTCAGCCACACCAGTGTGACGCCGCAGGTACATTTCCTCACCGTCGGAGGTGGCCGAAATCGGGATAGAAAACTCGGGAACGGAAAGATCAATCGAATCGGGCGTGACTTCGGTCGCGGGGATATCCACCTCAGTCGGTTCGGTGGGAACTTTGGCGACGGGTGCGCTGACTTTTTTCGTCGTCTTTTTGCGTTCTACCAACTGTGACTCCTTCACCGTGCGAACACGAATCATTATTCTAGCCGAAAACGTTTAGGCGGTGGCGCGAGGCTCGAGCACAACGAGCAAATCACCGGGCTCCACCTGGTGCGTCGCGGGGATTGAGATAAGAATTTTGCGAAACATGATTCCCGTTCACTTTACCCTTGGGCCGTCGCAGGCGGAATCAAGACTTCCAGCCTACTTGACGGCTAATGTAGTCAGAGTGAAGGTAGTTAGCGTCAGTTCGCTAAAGGGCGGGGTCGGAAAGACCACGATCACCCTCGGCTTGGCGTCTGCCGCATTTGCTCAAGGCTCGCGCGTCCTCATCATTGACATGGACCCGCAGTCCGACGTTTCCGCAGCGCTCGCCTCGCGCTCAACCCACGGCTACACAATTGACACGGTCCTCAAGGCGGCAACAAAAAGGAATGTTCGCCTGGCCATTGCGCCGAGTTCCTGGACCGAATCCGGCGATGTCACCGTCGATGTGTTGATGGGCTCGCAAGCGGCGTCAAACCACGATGTTCCGAACCCGGCGAAAAACGAACTGTGGCGTCTCGAGGAGGCACTCGTGCTCGTCGAAAAGAATTACGACCTTGTGCTGATCGACTGCCCTCCGTCGTTCAACGCGCTCACGCAGACTGCGTGGACGGCATCGGACGCCGTCGCCATTGTTGCGGAACCGGGACTCTTTTCCGTGACCGCTGTTCACCGCACACTTCTCGCGCTCGAATCCATGCGGCAGAGCGTGTCACCTCGATTGCGAACAGCGGGTGTGATTATCAATCGCTACCGATCCGACAGCCGTGAACATCTATTCCGAATGAACGAGATGCAGCAACTGTTCGGTGAGTATCTCCTCACGCCCACTGTCGACGAAACTCTGACGATGCAACAAGCGACAGGTGCGGCATCACCTATTCACCGCTGGCCGGGAGATCTGGCCCAGGGCCTTGCGCAGAAGTTTGACGTCTTGCTTCGTCAGATCGTCGTGCACAACCGCATTTAGGACGCGCGGCTGGCGCGCTTCGCGGCAAGCTCATCGAGTACCGCGGCAACGGGGGCCGTGTCGAATTCGATCAGTGTCGTCTCTACTTCGCGCAGGACAGCACCCACAGCGATCCCGAAAACTCCTTGACCGCGATTGACGAGGTCAATGACCTGGTCGCTCGACGTGCAGAGGTAGACGGATGCTCCGTCACTCATCAGTGTTGTACCGGTGAGGTCATCAATTCCGGCCGTGCGCAACTGGTCAACGGCGATGCGGATTTGCTGCAACGAGATTCCCGTGTCTAGGAGTCGCTTAACCAGCTTTAACACGAGGATGTCGCGGAAGGAGTACAGTCGCTGAGAGCCAGAGCCGGTCGCATTTTGAACCGTCGGTGCGACGAGTTCCGTTCGCGCCCAATAGTCAAGTTGGCGATACGAAATCCCCGAAGCCTTGGCGGCAACGAGTCCGCGGTAGCCTTCGGTTGCGTTTCCGAGGTTCTGCGTCATGTCAGTCATTCTGCACCAACCTTCACCTTCTACTTGAGCGTTAATGTCTCCACTTTAGTGACGAATTCGCCACTGGCTGCGAAACGCTCTGGGCGTGTCGCGTTAGTCGATTGACTCCTCGACCGACCTCATCATCACACCGAGTCGTACTTTTTCCAGATTCACTGCGAGGTCGCGAGCCATGTCGATTGCCTTCTGTCGCCCTACTCTACTCGAACTCTTCGCTACCGGAAGGATGACATTTCGCAGCGTTGCAGCATCCTTCTCCGCTTGAAGTTTCAGTGAGCGCAAGTGTCGCGGCTCAAGTCCGGACTTTTTGAGCTCCACGAGCGCAGCAAGAATCGTCAGCGTCTCTTCGCCGTAAACATCGGCAGGCTGAACCAAGCCCATTGAAACGGCGTCGTTGAGCAGCGTTGCCGGCGCACCCGTTTTCGCAAGTAGCTCGGTTCGGGTGTAGCGCACGTCAATCGACAACATTGATTCAACCGTCAGTTCGGTGCCGCTGGGAAGAGCCGGCTTCTTTCCCGCGTCAACGTCTGCGAGGATCCCTTGAATGACCTTCAGCGGGAGGAAGTGGTCGCGCTGCAGCGTCAGAACCATGCGGATGCGGGCCACATCGTTCGGGGCGTACGAGCGGTATCCGCTCGAAAGGCGAGTTGGACTGATGAGTCCCTCGTCTTCGAGGTACCGCAGTTTCGTCGAGGTGAGGTCCGGGAACTGAATTCTCAGTTGCGTGAGTACCTGACCAATCGATTGGCCTATCGGGGTTGACTCGGCAGAAAGTGCGCCCATGCCTAACCCCCTGCGGGGAGGTCGTGGCGAGAAGCAAAGAAGGTCATGCGGTATTTGCCAATTTGGACCTCGGACCCGTCGACCAGGTTGCCGTCAGAAACGCGTTCGCCGTCGAGATAGGTGCCGTTGAGTGAATCGAGATCGCGGATCGTGAACGCGCCGACGGCGCGAACAATTTCGGCGTGACGACGGGACACGGTGACATCATCCAAAAAGATTTCGGCGTCCGGGTGCCGACCAGCAATAGTCACGTTCGAGTCGAGCAGAAAGCGGGCACCGACGGTCGGGCCGCGGCGAACAATGAGCAAAGCACTACCCGACGGAAGGGCGGCAATCGCCGCGAGCTCTTCGGCAGAGGCGGATTCCTCGAGTTCGGCAAGGCGAGCGGCAAAATCGCGACCGAATTGCTCGGTCCCGTTATCGTCGCCGTCGTGATTCATCGTTCCTCCGCTCACAACTATATTCGCTTTAGTAGTCGAGCGCGACGGGCCGGCACGCGCGCGAGAGCGGGCAAATACGTGAATCCAGCAACCCAATACAGGACCGCGCCCGACGACCCCAAAACCCAACCGATCACGGCGAGTGAAATCGCAGCGGACGGCATGACATGGCTAAGCACGATCACGGGAAACGCAACAAAGAGGACAAACGTCGCCGTCTTGCCAACGAGATTGACCCGCGGAAAGTCCCTGACTCGAACCCCACGCACGAGAACGACGGTGAGCAAAAGCACGTCGCGCGCCATAATCGCCACAAGTAGAGGGATGGGGATCATCCCGCGGACCGCAAGACCGACAACACTCGCCGCAATAAACAACCTGTCGGACGCTGGGTCAAGCAACGCGCCGAGAGTAGTGACCTGGTTGAACGTGCGGGCGATGTAACCGTCAACGAAGTCACTGGCCGTGGCGATGATGAGAACCGTCAGTGCCGGCCCATCTTGCCCGGTAACGAGGAGCCAATAAAACAGCGGGACGCACGCAAGTCGGAGAAACGAAATGGCGTTAGGGACAGTCCAGATGCGGTCCAGTCCCGTGCGTGTCATATCAGCGAGTGTACTCGCACAGTTCAATCACAAACAGAGGTGCTGCGTGCGCTAGCTCCTCAAGCGCATTACGGCGTAGCGGGTGATGGTCGCCGAGCGAGGACGTGCCCGCGAACAAAGGCCGTCATCACCGGCAAGGCGTAGGCGAACCACACCGCAATTTCCAGCACGGTGGGATTCGGCCGGTAGCTGAACAGACCATACAACAGCGAGCCGACAATGGTGTCATGCCCGAGAAGCGCAGACGCGTCGTACACGATCGCGGTTTCGGGCAGGAGCCCGACCTCTTGGAATTCGTGAACTCCATAGGCAAGAATTCCGGCGGCGACGAGAATCAGGGCGGCACCGGTCCATTGGAAGAACACGCGCAGGTTTAGCGTCAAGGCACCTCGATAGAAGAGCCAACCGAGCCCAGTCGCGACAAGAATTCCCAAAATGACGACTGCGGTTGCTGCCACCGATTCGCCCGACGCCTTGACGGACGCCCACATGAAGAGCGCCGTTTCAACTCCCTCACGTGCGACGGCAAAAAAGGCGACGAGTGCAACAGCGAAAGAATTGCGTCCGAAACTGTTTTCCAGGCTTCCTTCGAGCGCACTCTTTAGGTTTCGTGCGGTTTTCGCCATCCAGAAAACCATCCACGTGATCAACCCGGCGGCGAGGACAGATAGCGCGCCAGACAAGATTGGCTCAAAGTCTTCACCGGCCTCACCGAGTCCGAAGAGCAGGAACGCGCCGGTCGCTGCCGACAACGCAATCGCCGCGGCGACTCCTCCCCAAATGGTGGGGATGACGTGGCGACGATTGGACCGAACCGCGAATGCGATGAGAATTCCGACGATGAGACTCGCTTCGAGTCCTTCGCGAAGTCCGATGAGGAAGTTTGCGAGCATAATTTTCTCCACCCCGGCAGGCCGGTATTTCCAGATTGACGAGGTAAGGCTTACCTTACCAGAATGAACCGCGGTTGCTCGACGGCACAATCCCGCGTTTGCCTCCGTACAATCCGCTCCGCCGCTCGTTACGATGACACCATGACAACACTTACTCGATCCCTTCTCGTTGAATTCCTCGGAACCGCTCTGCTGGTTATTGCGCAAATCGGAACCGGATATCAACTCGACATTCTGACGGGCAACCCCGGCATCACGTTGCTCGGTATCGCCATCGTCAGCGCGCTCGCGCTAGCGATCGGAATCACCATCGGTGGCCCCATTTCCGGTGGCCACTTCAACCCTGCCGTGACGATCGGCCTGACCATCGCCGGTCATTCCAAGACGTCGGTCGCGGTGCCCTACATCGGCGCTCAGTTGCTCGGCGCATTTATCGCCGCCGTCAGCGCAAACTTCCTCTGGGGCGCTGACCTGATTGCGACGACACAGGGATCCGTTCCCACCGTGGCACTGCTCGGAAGTGAGCTGCTCTGCACCGTCGTCCTGGTCGGCATCATCGTCACGATGATCCGCCGCACGGGTGGAGAAGGTCTCAACGTGCTCGTCCCGCTGTGGATCGGTACGGCAATTTTGCTTACACCGACCGGGTGCATGGCGAACCCCGCCGTCACCTTTGGCCACATGTTCACGGATTCGTTCACGACGGCCGGAGTCGCCGGAGTCGGTCCGTTCATCGGCATCCAACTGATCGGTGCCGTGCTCGTCGCGGTTGTCGCCAACTTCGCGGCACCCAAGAAATAGTTCACCTTTCGTTCACCGGGGGTGGTTATGGTTGACTCCATGACCATACCCACCGTTTTGTTCGTGTGTGTCCACAATGCCGGTAGGTCCCAAATGGCTGCTGGCTGGCTCCAGCACCTTGCGGGTGACCGTGTACAGGTTCTTTCCGCCGGTTCGGCGCCCGCCGATTCCATCAACCCGGTCGCGGTCGAGGCGATGCACGAGGTCGGCATCGATATCGCGACAAACCAGCCCAAGGTCCTGACGACCGAAGCCGTCAAGGACAGCGACGTCGTCATCACCATGGGGTGTGGTGACACGTGCCCGTTCTTCCCCGGCAAACGTTACGAGGATTGGGTTCTCGAAGACCCCGCCGGTCAAGGAATCGAGTCCGTTCGGCCGATTCGAGACGAGATCAAATCGCGCGTTGAGACCCTGCTGTCGGAGATTCTCTAACTTTCCGTGCCGTGCCGGCCCTTGTAGTAGCGTGACACTATGAAAACCCTTCGTCTCGCCCTCGCGTCAACGTTCGCCGTCATGGCATTCGTCGGCGCGCCAAATATGGCGACTGCCTCAACAACCACCGTCACCCCGGGAACTACACTCTCCGCGACGGCGTGGGAAACGGACCACGATGGGTTCAGCTACGACTCCGGTACGGTGATTCCCTCATCGCCTGGGGGCGCCTACGACGAATACGTGTACCGGCTGTTCGACGGTGAAACCCTAGTCGACGTGCAATCGACCGCTGGTTACGACGGTCTGACCGAAGCGGAACAGACGCAGTGGTACATCGATGCCGGCTTCGCACCCTACGAATTCTCGTGGCACGCGTTTTTCTGTTTAGCGGATTCAGTCACCGACCCATCGGTTGGCGTTCAGTCCGATGCCGGAGTGACCCTCAATGAAGTGACGTACTTTTCAGCCGAACAATTGTTCCCCACCGCCAGCCGCGAAATGGCTGCTGATTACCAGCCTGACCTCTACGGTCCGTGGAACACCGGGACTTTGTTCGAAGTCGATGGCTACAGCGAGGAACAACGGTCCACCGTCGGATATTACGCGACATTCTCATGGGGAGACCTCGTCTTTGCGACAAGTTATGTGGACGCGACCTGCCCCTCCAGCTCATCCCTTGTTGTTGCCGAGATTCACGAGCCCGGCACGAACTCGCTTGCAGTTGATCGCGAGCTCACCGTCCCGCAGACGCTCACGGTCGAAGATTCCGTGCTGGGGGAATTCGAACTTGATTCGAGTGGCGTCGTAATTGGAGTGACCGGCGCAGCATACGACTTGGATTTCAATGCCGCACTCTGGGGTGTCACTCAGGTCGACGAGTCGGAACTCTCGTCAACCGGGCTTGACGTGAACCTTGGTGCGCTTGTAGCGGTTGCGGCCGGCGCGGTCATCGCCGGCACTGGAATTCTTCGACGTCGTCGTCGCTAGGCACTAAGCCTTAGCCCACACTCCGCCACGCGGCGCCTTGACCACATAGGAAAAAACGGCCGCGACGACACACAAAATGGCTCCGCCGATCCAGGCGTAGGCATAGTCGCCGAACAGGTCACGGACTAATCCCGCGGCGGTCGCTGCGAAAGCAGCACCGACCTGGTGGGAAGCAAAAACCCATCCAAAAACAATTCCGGAGCGCTCGCCAAAGTACTCACGGCACAGTGCGATAGTGGGCGGAACCGTCGCAACCCAGTCAAGCCCGTACACAACGACAAAGATGATAATGGACGGGTGAACCTCGTTGGACAGCAGCAGTGGAAGGAAGGCAAGACCGACGCCTCGAAATGCGTAATACCCAGTCAACAGGTAACGCGGATTAATTCGATCCGTCAACCAACCTGAGGCGACCGTTCCGACGATGTCGAAGACTCCCACGACGGCAAGCAGTCCGGCCGCAACCGTGATCGACATACCGTGATCGTGAGCAGACGGAATGAAGTGGACTCCGACGAGACCGTTCGTTGTTGCACCACAAATGAAGAACGCCGCGGCCAGAGCCCAGAAACTGCGGGTCTTCGCCGCGTCGCGCAACCCACTCAACGCGCGCGACATCGCGCCCGTGTGTCGGACGCGCGGTGGGGTCGTCCCCGGTATCGCGCCGAACGCATCAACACCGAGTTCGCTGGGATGGTTTCGAACGAAGAGGTACACGAGTGGGACGACGGCCAAGGCGGCGCCAGAAACCACGAGTGAAGCTGCGCGCCAACCGGTTGACTCCGAAAGGACACCAATCACGGGCAGAAAGACG
Source organism: uncultured Microbacteriaceae bacterium (assembly GCA_903940225.1). Classification (GTDB taxonomy): domain Bacteria; phylum Actinomycetota; class Actinomycetes; order Actinomycetales; family Microbacteriaceae; genus MWH-TA3. Next base: position 24,300 of record CAJAKC010000007.1, on the reverse strand, counting down.
AGTTGCCCGGTGGCGCTTCCGGCCGAGAGAATTCCGGTGACCAGTCCTTTTCGAGTCACGAACCAGGTGTTGGAAATCTCCGCGGCAAACACGAGCGCCATTGAGCCACTCCCCAACCCGATGAGGAGTCCCCACGTCAGATAAAGGACCCATTCGGATGTCACGAACACGGTAAGCCCAGAACCTGCGGCGATAAGGACGAGTGCGGCCAGTGTCACCGAGCGGAGCCCGAACCGTCCAATCAGGGCTGCGGCGAACGGTGCGGTCAGCCCGTAGAGCAGGATGTTGACGCTGACCGCCACGGACATCGACGAGATGGACCAGCCAAATTCATCGTTGAGATCGACCATGAGGACGCCCGGCGCAGCACGGAAGCCGGCAGCACCCATCAACGCGATAAACGCAACCGCGGCGACGATCCATGCGGGGTGTATTCGGCGGTTTAGACGCACCGTCACGGTTAATCCTTCACGCGCGGGAAGAACGGGCGAACGATTCCGCCCATCTTTTCGATGACTCTCACAACCTGGTGGCTGTAGCCGTACTCGTTGTCGTACCAGACGTAAACGACAGCATGGTTTCCGCTCGTGATTGTGGCAAGACCGTCGACGATTCCCGCTCGGCGAGAACCGAGGAAGTCGGTCGAGACAACTTCAGCGGATTCGATGTAGTCAATCTGGTGCCGTAATGGGGAGTTGAGCGCGACGTTGCGCAAATACGTGTTGAGTTCGTCTTTGGTCACCTCGCTGTCGAGTGTGAGGTTGAGGATAGCCATCGACACGTCCGGCGTCGGTACACGGATCGCGTTGCCCGTCAACTTGCCCGCGAGCTCCGGCAATGCTTTCGCGACGGCGTTAGCCGCACCGGTCTCCGAAATGACCATGTTGAGAACCGCGGAGCGACCTCTGCGGTCTCCGCTGTGAAAGTTGTCGATGAGGTTCTGATCATTCGTGAACGAATGCACCGTCTCGACGTGTCCGTAGCTCACGCCATATTCGTCGTTAATGACCTTGAGTACGGGGGTGATGGCGTTTGTCGTGCACGACGCCGCGGAAACAATGTTGTCGTCGTCGGTAATGGTCTTGTGATTGATTCCGTAAACAATGTTCTTCACTGAGCCCCTGCCCGGGGCGGTGAGGAGAACACGAGACGCCCCGGCCGATTGGAGGTGCTGTGCAAGACCGCTCTCGTCACGCCATTTGCCGGTGTTGTCGACGATGATCGCGTCGGAAATCCCGTAGGCCGTGTAATCGATTGTGGCTGGGTTATCCGCATAGATGACCTGAATGGCCGTACCATTCGCGATGATCAGATTCTTCTCTTCGTCAATCGTGATCGACCCGTTGAACGGACCGTGTACGGAGTCGCGGCGAAGCAGGCTGGCGCGTTTGACGAGGTCGGTGTCGCCCCCTTTACGAACGACGATGGCGCGCAGTCGCAGTCCCTGAATATCCGATGCCCGTGCCAACAGAATGCGGGCGACCAATCGGCCAATTCGGCCGAACCCATAGAGAACGACGTCTCGACCGTTGCCTTCGGCTTCTGGCTGCTGATTGGCGATTGACGAGAGTTCATTTGAAACCCAGGCACCGAGATCGCTCTGTCCGCTCGCGCGAAAAGCGGCATAGAGGCGTGCGACGTCGATTGACGCCGGGCCGGGCTTGAGCGCGGTGAGTGCGTCGAGCACCAGCGCGGTTTCGACAATCGGCAACTCAGTGCCATCCATGTGTCGGGCAAAGCGGTGAATTCGCACGATGTCAATCGGCGACAGGTTGAGCAGGCTCCGGCCGTGCACGGAAAGAACAATTCCGTGTGCACGATACAAACGACCGATGACGGGCACCAACCCCTCGGCAATTGCTACCTTCTCAGACCAATCTTTCGGATCGGAATTCGCGGGTTTTTTCGTCATTGCGGGGCCTTTCGCATCATCGCAATTCCAGCGTAGTCGCTACACCGGCGTGGATGTCTAAACCCTCCGGTGAATCACAGTCCCCTCTCAAAATCGGGTGTTATTCTGGCAAAATGCGAAGATTTCTAGTGACCCTTGCCCTCGCCGGGGCACTCACCACAAGCCTTGTGGGTTGCGCAGTCGACGGTCAATCCAGTTCCACGGGCAGCACCGCTCCCTACGACATGAACGACATCATGTTCGCTCAGATGATGATCCCGCACCACGAACAAGCGGTCGAACTGGCGACAATTGCGGAAAGTAACACCACCAATCCCGTCATCCTCGACCTTGCCGGGCGAATCAAAAGTGCTCAGCAGCCCGAAATCGCCCAGATGCAGCGGTGGCTTGATGTCACCGGTTCAGAGATGGACATGAGCCACTCGATGCACATGCCCGGAATCGTGAGCGACGACGACATGGCGGCAATTCGGAGCGCACGTGATGCCGAGTTCGATGCGCTGTTCCTGACCCACATGGTCGCCCACCACGAAGGTGCGATCGCCATGGCACAGGACGTCTATGGAACCACCACGAGAGATGACGTCACCCGTCTTGCCGAGGCAATCATTGCAGCGCAAACCGCGGAAATCGCGGAAATGACCGCTCTGCTCGCCCCCTAACGCCGGAGCAGGTAGACTGTAGACAATGCACTCGAGATTGTTCGATGTGCGCGTCGAATAACGCATCCCTCACCGGCCATTTCGGTTGACATCTTTTCTTCGGCGAATGACTGTGCCAACCGGCATGCTCGCCCACCCGATCGCTTCCGCGCGTTTGCGCGTCGTTGATCACCATCATGAAACAGGTATTACTGTGACTACCCCCACATTCAGCGCGCTCGGCGTGCCCGCAGCGCTCGTCTCCGTCCTCGCGGCGGATGGCAAAGAGCTCGCCTTCCCCATCCAGGTCGACACTCTTCCCGACACCCTCGCGGGTCGTGACGTTCTCGGCCGCGGTAAAACCGGCTCGGGGAAGACCCTCGCGTTTTCCATCCCGATGGTCGTTCGCCTTGCGCAAACCGTCGGCACAGCTTCGAGAAAGCCCGGTCGCCCAACCGGAATGATCCTGGCACCGACGCGTGAACTGGCGACCCAAATCTTGGCGACCCTTCAGCCTCTCGCCGATGCCTACAAGCTTCGCGCGATGACCATCTTCGGTGGCGTTTCTCAGAACCGACAGGTCGAAGCGCTACGCAACGGAGTCGACATCATCGTTGCCACGCCCGGTCGTCTCGAAGACCTCATGAAGCAGGGCTTCGTGCACCTCGACTCGGTGCAGATCACCGTCCTCGACGAAGCCGACCACATGGCCGATCTTGGATTCCTTCCCGGCGTGACACGCATCCTCTCGGCCACACCCCGCGGCGGACAGCGCATGTTGTTCAGCGCAACACTGGACAACGGTGTTGACAAGCTCGTGGCCAAGTTCTTGCAGAACCAGATTCTTCACTCGGTGGACGAAGCAAACTCGCCCGTCGTCGAGATGACTCACCACGTATTCGAGGTTTCGGGTGCTGATGTCAAGAAAGACCTCGTCACGATGCTCGCCTCGGGCACGGGACGACGAATCCTGTTCATGCGCACCAAGCACCACGCCAAGAAGCTCGCGAAACTCCTCAACGAACAGGGAATCCCCGCAGTTGATCTGCACGGAAACCTTTCGCAGCCCGCGCGCGATCGAAACCTCGCCGCCTTCAGCACCGGAGAGGTGAAGGTTCTCGTCGCCACCGACGTGGCCGCACGCGGAGTGCACGTCGACGACGTCGAACTCGTCATCCACGTCGATCCCCCGACCGAGCACAAGGCTTACCTGCACCGCTCGGGTCGCACCGCGCGCGCAGGCTCGGCCGGTGACGTCGTGACCATCTGCCTGCCCGAACAGCGCAAGGACCTCGGGATTCTGTTGCGCAAGGCATCCATCACCGTCACACCGCAGAGCGTTACCCCCACCTCCCCCGCTGTCGTGGAACTGGTCGGGGAGGTCGCTGCCTATGTGAAGCCCGCTCCGCGTGCCGCAGTGCAACAGCAGCAGCCCCGTGGCAGCTCGACCGGCGCGAATGCGCAGCGCAAGCGCGCCCAGCGCGGTCAGCGCGATCACTCAGGCCGTCCCGTTGCCGAGAGCAAGTTCTCGGAGCGCACCGGGCAGTCGGCCAACAACTTCCGCGGCAGTCGCGGCGGGAACTCGACCCGTTCCATCCGCCCGCAAGGTCGCTAACCCGCCACCCGGCTAAGCGCGGAGGACTTTGTCCATCGCGCGTCCATTTGCAATCTCGTCGACGATTTTGTCGAGCTGTCGCACGCGCTTCATGAACGGGTCCGCAATCAGCTCGACCTGTACGCCACAAATCTTTCCCGTGATCAATCGCGCGTTGGGGTTGATCGTGGCGTTATCGAAGAATTCACCGCACGACATGTCGGTGGCAACGATGCTGGCCAGTTCGGAATCGGAATATCCCGTGAGCCAGCGAATCACCGCGTCGAGATCGGCTTTCAGCTGTCCTTTCCGCTCAACCTTTTGGACGTAGAGCGGATAAACGGTAGAGAAGGGCATCGCGCGAACGCGATCGATCGTCTTCTGGTCTGTGTCCATCAGCCGTTGTCGGCAGCAGCGAGTTGGCCGCACGCGCCGTCGATTTCCTTGCCGCGGGTGTCCCGCAGCGTCGTGGGAATGCCGGCGGATTCTAGGCGGTACACGAAATCGCGCATGACAGCGGGTTCGGACGCCGTCCACACCGAGCCCGGGGTCGGGTTGAGTGGGATTGGATTGACGTGCACCCAACCGGTTCCGCGGTCGTTGAGCTTCTGTGCGAGCAGGTCGGCGCGCCAGCCGTGATCGTTCATGTCCTTGATCAACGCGTATTCGATCGATACACGTCGACCCGTAGCATCGAAATACGCGCGCGCAGCGTCGAGCGCCTCGTCTACCTTCCACCGCGAGTTAACGGGGATCATCTCATCGCGCAGGATGTCGTCGGGCGCATGGAGTGACAGGGCAAACGTCAATTGCAGCCCTTCGGCAGCCAACTTGTGGATCGCGGGAACCAAGCCAACGGTCGACACGGTCACGTGGCGTGCCGACATTCCGAGTCCATTGGGTTGCGGTGCGAGCATTGCTCGCACCGACTTCATGACACGGGCATAGTTCGCTAGTGGCTCCCCCATGCCCATAAACACAATGTTTGACACGCGTCGGTCGCCGTCAACGCCCGGAAGTTCTCCGTCTGCGATGGCGCGGTTCGCCTGCACAACCTGGTCAACGATTTCTGCAGCAGACATGTTTCGAGTGAGCCCAGCCTGTCCCGTCGCGCAGAACGGGCAGTTCATGCCACAACCAGCCTGCGACGAAACACACAGGGTGATGCGGTTGGGGTAGCGCATGAGAACCGATTCGACCAGTGCACCGTCGAACAAGCGCCACAGAAACTTAATCGTGTCGCCGTTGTCCGTCTTGAGCCGGCGAACCTCGATGAGAAGCGGTGGAAGCATCGCAGCAACGATGTCAGCGCGGGTCTCAGCCGGCAGGTCGGTCATGTGATCGGAGTTCGACGTGTAGTGCGTGAAGTAATGGGTCGAGAGCTGTTTGGCGCGGAACTTGGGGAGACCGAGTTCAATGACCTTGGCTTGACGCTCTTCGACGGACAAGTCTGCCCAGTGAATCGGCGGCTTTGCGCCTCGCGGCGACTCAAACTGAAGCGATGGCCTGCCGTCCGCACCCATCTGTTGAGTCCAACCCTCAGCGGTCGGCATCACCTGCGGTCGGCTGCCGCCGATCGACGGAAGACGTTTGATGGACATGCATCAAGGCTAACAAGCGAATGACCTGCGACCTTGCAATCACGGGCCATTCGCGTGATTAGTTATGCGCGACGACGGTGCGCAATGCGGGCGACTATCATCGCTGAGCCCAGACCCAGCACCGCAAGCCCAACAAAGCCCGCGGTCGCTGGTTCAACACCGGTCGGCGCGAGATCGCTACTCGCGTTGAAGTAAGAGTCGAACTCCAATTGCAGGGTTCCTCGCGATTCGTTTTCTAGGAAGAACGAGTAGTTGAACTCGGAAACGCTGTCGTAGGTGACCTCTCCGACGTAGCGACCCTCAAGGCCGTCTTCGGAATCGTCATCAGGTCCGGTGAACGTGATGTAATTCTCAATTTCGGACATGTCTTGGATGGTGACGAGGGAATCGTCACCACTTGTGGAGAACGTCGTCGGCGCCGGGTCACCGAACGTGACCATCTGATTGTTATCGATGTCGTGTGCACTGATGGCGACGTTCGTCAGTGTCACGGGAGCGCCGTCGACCTCGAACGCGACGTTGATGTCTACGGACCCGTCGACCTCGTCGGTTTCGTTGTAGTCACAAAGGACGAGACCGGTGCTGATGGTGTGTTCCCACTCTGGGTCATCCTCGTACATGTCGATGACCGCGACCTCGTACCCTCCGCGAAGCGCAAACTCCTCGTTGAATCCAAGGAAGTCGTAGGCCTCTTCGGCGTAATATGTAGCGACGTACTCTTCGGTGGTGTAGCAACCCGCAACGTCGACGTGCTCGGTATTGAACGAGTTAAGGAGAACGACATCGTCGTCCGAAATCGATTCGTGGGGATAGTTGCCTATTGAGTTATCAGAGAAAAAGGTGACGGTGACAAGCGCATCGACTTCAACTCCGCCCACCGTGACGACGTTCTCATATAGGTAAGAGTCGTTGATGTCCGCGTTTTCAAGAATGTTTTCGTCGACAGCGTTTCCGAAGTTCAACTGCTGACCCGCGACGTCAATCACCGTTGCGTGGGCAGGCGACAAGACAAACAACGGGGCGACCAGCAGCGATGCGACGCCGGCGGCGGAGAGAATACGTGAACGTTTCACAGTTTTTCCTTTCGAGGGGGTTAATAAGAGTGTACCGAACAACCCAATCCGACGTTGCGTTGCGAATTGATTTCTCGAACGGCGTGGGCCCGCCTGAAAGAACGTGAGTAACAAAAAATCCCGCCTCGTTAGGCGGGATTTTTTATTACGTCGGGCTGACAGGATTTGAACCTGCGACCCCTTGACCCCCAGTCAAGTGCGCTACCAAGCTGCGCTACAGCCCGCTGCCCCGAAGGACAACTTGACCACTCTATCAAGTGTTATCTGAGCGGTCGAAACTAGGCGTCGAGGAGTTCGCGAATCGCCTTTTCGAATACCTCGTGGTGCTTCTCGACGTCGGCGACGGTCGTCGTCGGACACATCAGCGCCATGTTGTGAAACGGCGTCAGCATGATTCCTCGGTTGGCGAGGTATAGGTGGAGGAAATCTTCGAGGTCACCGTCGGCGGCCGCATTCGCTTCCCCGCCGTTTCGCGGATACGGTTTGGCGAACCGGTACTCGCATCGAGCCCCGAGCTGGTTGATGGACCACGGCAGGTCGTACTTGTCGAAAATGTCGTTCATGCCCTGCGTAAAGACGTCACAGGTGGCAATCATGTGCGCGAACGCCTTCTCGGTCAGAACGTGTTCGAGGGTCGCGCGCATCGCCGCAACGGAAAGCGGGTTTCCGGCGAGAGTGCCACCGACACCGCCCATGTCGATGAGGTCGAGGTCGTCGCGCGCAAGCGCCTTTTCCGCGAAATCCGCCGATAGACCGTAGGCGGCCGTGGGGATTCCCCCACCAATCGCCTTTCCGATAACCACGATGTCAGGGTCGAGGTCAATCGCTTTCGTCATACCGCCCGGTCCTGCGCTGAAGGTGTGCGTTTCGTCGATGATCAGCAGCGTGCCGTATTTGCGGGTTAGTCCCCGCACTCCCTCGTGATAACCGGGCTCGGGCAGAACGATGCCGATGTTAGTCAGCGCCGGCTCGATGAGCACCGCGGCGACATCGCCGTGGGCGAGTTCGCGCTCCAGCGCCTCGAGGTCGTTGAACTCGGCGACGCGACTGGTTTCGAGGACATCGACGGGTTCGCCGACGTTTCCGGGGCGGCTCATCGCGTGACCGTCGGGCCCCACCACGATGAGCGACTCGTCAACCGAGCCGTGGTAACAATACGAGTGGAAGAGGATCTTGGATCGACCTGTCAGCGCACGCACGAGTCGAATGACCCAGCGGTTCGCATCGGTTGCTGTCAGGGCAAAACTCCAGCGATCCATGCCGAATCGTCGCGCCAACTCGGCGCCAACCCATTCGGCGTCTTCCGTCGGCAACATCGTCGTAAGCCCACCCTGCTCACCGATTCGTCTCTGAACAGCAGCGACTACTTCCGGCGCCGAGTGCCCCGCCATCGAACCGGTGTCTCCCAGCGCAAAATCGATGTACTCGTGTCCGTCGATGTCGAGAACGCGGTTGCCCCTCGCCGATTCGAAATAGATCGGGAACGATCCGGACTTCTTGTTCATCCACGTCATGGGAACGCGGCCAAAGAGGTGGTCGGCAGCGGCATACGCCGCCTTTGACTTTGGGTGGCTTGACTCGAACTCGGCGCGTTCCCGCTCGAACAGTTCGGCGAGTCGGTCGCGGTCGATTTCGGTCACGTGGTCACGTCCTTGCGCACAGTATTCGGTAGAGCCCAGACTATTCGATGTGTCCGGCGAGCACGTCGCGCAAATGCGGCCAGTTCTGTCCAAATCGAGGGTGTAAGTCGAGTTCTTCGACTGCCGTGCGACTCACCCACTGCAACTCGATGCTCTCCTCATCATTCTCGACCGGCTCGAAGTGTTCGGTCGTTCGCGCGATGACGGTCGTATAGGACCAAAACCCGAGGTCGATGATGAACTCGTCGATCGCTTCGAGCAGTTCCTCGGGCACCCCCGCTTCTTCGTGGGCTTCGCGCAGCGCACCGTCGCGGGCGGATTCCCCTTTGCGCATCGCGCCACCCGGGATTCCCCAGGTGCCACCGTGATGCGACCATTCGGCGCGCAGTTGAAGCAACACACAATCGGTGTCCCGATTCCAAACCAGCACACCCGCCGCACCAAACGCACCCCAGACTTTTTCGCCGTTGGGACCATAAATCCACTGGTCGCCGGGGTCGCGCAGGTGCGGAGGCGGCAAAAAGTTCACGATTATCGCTTCGGCCCGCGACGCTCGCGAACGCGCATCTGAATCTCGATCGGCGACCCCTCGAAGCCCCACACCTCGCGCAACCGACGAGTGATGAAACGGCGATACTGCGGGTCAAGGAACTGGGTGGTGAAGACGACGAACGTCGGCGGGCGGGTGGTCGCCTGCGTGCCAAACAGAATTCGAGGCTGGCGTCCGCCACGCACGGGGTGAGGGTGTGCCGCCGCGAGCTCGGCAAGGAACGCGTTGAACTTCCCGGTCGGTACTCGCGTGTCCCATGATTCGAGCGCAAGCTCGAGCGCCGGAACGAGCTTTTCGAGGTGTCGGCCGGTTCGCGCCGAAATGTTGACGCGCGGCGCCCACGCCACGTGCGCCAGGTCCTGTTCAATCTCGCGCTCCAGATACCGGCGACGATCGTCATCGAGAAGGTCCCACTTGTTGAACGCGAGCACGATAGCGCGTCCCGATTCGAGTGCCATGTCAACGATGCGAATGTCCTGCTCGCTGATGGGCTGTGTCACGTCGAGGACGATGACGGCAACCTCCGCCTTTTCGAGCGCCGCGGCCGTGCGCAGCGAGGCATAGAAATCGGCGCCCTGAGCCATGTGTTGCCGGCGACGAATTCCCGCGGTGTCGACAAACCGCCACACCTTGCCGCCCAGTTCAATCTGTTCGTCGATCGGGTCACGCGTCGTTCCCGCAAGTTCGTTGACGACCACGCGCTCTTCGCCGGCCGTCTTGTTAAGCAGCGATGACTTGCCCACGTTCGGCCGCCCGATGATGGCGACGCGGCGGGGTCCACCGATTTCGGTCTTGGCGACCGAGCTGATCTCGGGCAAAATCGTCAGAACATTGTCGAGCAGGTCGGCTACCCCGCGACCGTGTAGAGCCGAAACGGGCCATGGTGCGCCGAGCCCCAGCGACCACAGAGTGGCTGCTTCGATTTCGTGGCGCACGTCGTCGACCTTGTTGGCGACAAGAATGACGGGCTTCTTCGTCGCGCGCAACATACGCACAACGCGTTCGTCGGTTGCGGTTGCCCCCACCATCGCGTCGACGACAAAAAGGACGGCGTCGGCAAGGTCAATGGCGATTTCGGCCTGTTGTGCAACGGAAAGGTCGATGCCCCTGGCGTCGGGCTCCCAACCGCCGGTGTCGACAAGCGTGAACCGGCGATCATTCCACTCGGCCTTGTAGGCAACGCGGTCGCGGGTTACGCCGGGAACGTCCTCGACGACTGCTTCGCGGCGCCCGAGAATTCGGTTGACCAGCGCCGACTTGCCGACGTTGGGTCGACCGACAATCGCCAATACAGGCAGCGCGGGCAGAATGATGACCTCGTCGGTGTCCCCGAGCTGTGCTTCAAGCACGGCGATATCGTCGTCGTCGAGGTCGTATTCCTCGAGTCCGCGGCGCAACGCATCGGCACGCTGGACTGCGTCGGCGTCGGACATCCCCTCCAGTCGCTCGACAATGTCATCGGCTCCAAAATCGTCTAGGTCGTCATTACTCACGCGTTGCCTCCTGTGCACAGGCCGACAACCGCGTCGACAGTTTCGTCAAAACCAATGTCCGACGAATCGATGACGGCAACCCCGGGGGCGGCGGTCGTGAAATCGACAACGCTGGAATCCTTTGCATCACGGTCACTGATGGACTGCGCAGTGACGTCCGCCGCGGCATCAGTTTCTCCCGCGCGACGCGCAATGCGCACCTCTTCGCGTGCGGTCAGCAAAATCCGTGTGTCGGCGTCGGGGAAGACGACCGTCGTCATATCGCGACCCTCGGCAACGACGCCGGGATACTCCGCGTGATCAGCAAGCGACCGAGTGAAATCCCTCATCCACGGGCGCACCCTCGGGTTTGTCGCGATTGCGCTGACGTTTAGAGAAATCCGTGGGTCGCGAATTGCGTCCGTCACCTCAACTTCACCAACGCGAACGCGCTCGAGGTCGGGGTCGAGCGAAATGGAATACGGAAAATCGGGCAGGAGTGCAGCGATGGCGTCGTGATCGTGCAGATCGAGTTCACTGTCGAGTGCCCACCAGGTCAGTGCGCGATAGGCGGCACCCGTGTCGAGGAATCCGAAGCCGAGCCGGCGCGCAACTTCGCGTGACACGCTCGACTTGCCGCTGCCGGCGGGGCCGTCGATGGCGATCACGCGGGTCATCGGCCCTCCCCCGCAATTCGCCAGCCGCGCGATTCGAGCGCGGTGACCAGGCCGTCTTCCGCGGAGGGGATGACTGACACCTCGGCAAAACCAATTTGCGAACCGGGCGAATGCTCGAGCCGGAGGTCTTCCATGTTCACGCCGAGCTCGCCAATGTCCGTGAGCAGGCGGGCGAGTTGGCCCGGGGTGTCGTCGATGATGACAAGAATCTGTGCAAACTGAGCGCTTGCCCCGTGTTTGCCGGGTATGCGCGCAACGCCGGTGTTGCCCGTCGCAAGCAAATCGGCGAGTACCGCGGTGGCCGTGCCTGAATCGAGCGCGGAAAGAACGGAATCGAGCTGGTCGCGAACGCCGCGCAGAATCCCGGCGACCTCGGCGGAGTTCGCCGAGAGAATCTGAACCCACAGCGTCGGGTCCGACGCGGCAATCCGCGTCACGTCGCGCAAGCCACCACCGGCGAGGGTCACGTAGTCATCGCGGACACCCACCAGGCTCGACGCGACGGCCGACGCCACAATCTGCGGGACATGGCTGACCAGGGCAACGGCCGCGTCGTGATCAGAGGTGGTCAATTCAACGACGTTTGCGCCGCATGCCTCCGCGAGTGCGGCGACGTGAGACACGGTCTCCTCCGAAACGCCCGGACGTCCACAGACAACCCATGCGCGACCCGTGAACAAGTCAGCACGCGCGGCAACGGCTCCCCCGCGCTCGCGACCTGCCATCGGGTGTGAGCCGACATAGGTGGACAGGTCGATTCCGCGCGATTCCAAAGAGTCCAGCACCGAGCCCTTGACGCTCGCGACATCGGTGACGATGGCCTGCGGAAAACGCACAATTTCGGCGGCGACGACGTCCGCAACAACATCCGGTGGCGTCGCGACGACAATGAGAGTGGGGGAATCCCCGTCCGTCGCGGCGCGGCCGGCACCGTATTCACTCGCCAGTTTTACGGCTGTCGGCGACGCGTCCACGAGCGACACCTCGACGCCCTGACGGCGCAGAACGAGACCGATTGAGGTCCCCAAAAGACCCGTTCCGACGATGCGAACGGGTCCCACAACGCGCGACGAACTCATGCGGTGTCCCCTTCCGAATCGCCGGCAAGCGCCAAAATACTGCTCACTTCAACCTTACTGAGGTCCCGCATCGCGCCCGACCCGAGGGCTCCCAGCGTCAGTGGACCGAAACTCTTGCGATGTAGTTCGACGACGGGGTGCCCGACGGCCGCACACAATCGACGAACAATGCGATTACGACCGGAGTGCAACGTCAGTTCGAGAATCGATTGGCCCCGTGATGGCTCACCTTTCATCGCGACACTGTCGACGGCGATCGGCCCGTCCTCCAGGTCGACCCCCATTTTCAACTGACGCAGAATGGCCGGGGTGACCTCACCCTCCACTTTGGCAAGGTACGTTTTCGTCACTTCGAACGATGGGTGCGCGAGCACGTGGGCGATCGCGCCATCGTTGGTGAGAATCAGCAAGCCGGAAGTCTCGGCATCGAGCCGGCCGACGTTGTAAAGGCGCTCGTCAAACTGTGACGTGTATTCGGTGAGGTCGCGGCGCCCGTTCTCGTCCGCCAGCGTCGACACAACACCCGTCGGTTTGTTGAGCATGATGTACCGCATCGACACGTCAACCTGAATCGGTGCTCCGTTGACGGTGATCTTGTCGACTTCAGGGTCAACGCGAGACCCGAGTTCGGTGACGACGGTTCCGTTGACAGTCACCTTCCCGGCGACGATGAGATTCTCGCTCGCTCGACGCGACGCCACCCCAGCGGCGGCCAGTACCTTTTGTAGGCGCTCAGTTGGCATCGTCGAAACCACCGGAACCGTCGTCGAGCAGTTCCGAAACCGGGGGAAGCTGTTCGAGGGAGTCGATTCCGAGGTGGGTCAACAGCAAATCCGTTGTTCCGTACAGAATCGCGCCGGTTTCTGTGTCACTACCCATTTCGGTGATGAGCCCGCGACCCACCAGGGTACGGACAACGGAATCAACGTTCACCGCGCGGATTCCCGACACCTGTGCTCGTGTGACGGGCTGCTTGTAGGCGATCACCGCGAGAGTCTCGAGCGCGGGCTGGGAAAGTTTGGTCGCGTTTTGGGCGTGCACAACGTCGCGGACCAGGTCGTCGTAGTCTTCGCGCACATAAATGCGCCATCCCCCGCCGATCTCGCGCAATTCGAAACCGCGTCGGAGGGTTCCCGACAGGCCGTCGAAATCGGCGACGAGTCGCGCTATCGCGGCTTTGACCTCGGCGACGGGAGTTTCCAAAACTGTCGCAAGCGACACGACACTCTGTGGCTCATCGGCGACCATGAGGATCGCTTCGAGCTGGCGTTCGAGTTCATTGTCCATATTCGGCTCCCAGTGTGACAAGGTTTTCATCCGACCACGTTTCAGCGGTCCAACGAATGGTGAGTTCACCGAGCGGTTCGATCTGCTCGAACGACACGGCGGATTGGCGATACAACTCCAGAACGGCGAGGAAACGGGCGACGACAACACCCTTCTGATCCGCACCCGCGATGAGTTGACGGAACGTCATCGGCCCGGTGCGCACCATGGCGATGATGTACGCGGCCTGTTCGCGAACCGAAACGAGCGGCGCGTGAAGGTGGTCGAGCCCGATCATCGGAATCTCTCGCGGTGCGAGAGCCAACAGTGCGAGCATGTGGAAGTCGTCGAGAGATGTCGTCCAGACCAGATCGGGGGTTCGCTCGCGGAATTTCTCTTCGAGGCGCACGGAACGCGGGTTGCGCGACGATTCCGCCTCGACACGAATCGCAAACCACCCCGAAACCTCTTTGAATGCTCGGTATTGCAAGAGACGTGCAAACAGCAGGTCGCGGGCTTCGAGGACGGCAACGTCTTCCGCGTCGGCGTATTCACCCGCAGGTAACAGTCCGACAATTTTCATATCGAGGAGCGTCGCGGCGACGACGAGGAACTCGCTCGCGGCATCCATTTCCGCCGGCCCGTCCAAGTCTTTGAGGAATGCGATGAAATCGTTCGTCACCGCAGCAAGGCTCACCTCGGTGATGTCCATCTCGTGTTTCGAGATGAGCGACAGGAGAAGGTCGAACGGTCCGTCGAAGTTCGTCAGACTGACGCGGAAGCCGTCCTCGGCGTCAGGCAATCTTTCCACGAGAAATCAGTTCTCGGGCCAACTCGCGGTACTCGTTCGCAGCGGGGTGATCGGGGGCGAACAGGGTGATCGGACTGCCGACGACCGTGGAGTCGGGAAACTTGACCGTGCGCTTAATCGTCGTTTGCATAACCATGTCACCGAGATTCTGTCGAACGAGGTCGAGGACCTCTTTCGAGTGCAAAGTGCGCGGGTCGTACATTGTGGGAACGATTCCGTCGACCTCAATGGTCGGGTTGAGACGCTGTTTGACCTTGTCAATGGTGTCGAGCAGCAGCGAGACACCGCGGAGTGCGAAGTATTCGCACGCCAGTGGGATGAGTACGCCGTGTGCGGCGGTGAGCGCGTTGACGGTGAGTAATCCGAGCGAGGGCTGGCAGTCAATCAGAATGACGTCGTATTCGTTGAGAACGGGCTTAATCACGGTGAGCAGAATGCTTTCGCGGGCGACCTCGTTCACGAGCTGCACCTCGGCGGCTGAGAGGTCAATGTTCGCTGGGATGATGTGAAGGTTTTCGATCTTGGTCGCCTGAATCGCGTCGCGAATCCCGTACTGCGAGCCGATCAGCAGGTCGTAAATCGTTGGAACATCGTGTGCTGTGGCGCTGAGACCGGCGGTGAGTGCGCCCTGTGGGTCAAAATCGACCACGAGAACCTTGCGACCGTATTCGACGAGTGCGCCGGCGAGCGAAATCGTCGTCGTCGTTTTGCCGACACCACCCTTTTGGTTGCACAGCGCGATGACGCGAGCGGGGCCGTGGCTCGTCAGCGGTGCAGGCACGGGAAAGTCGGTCATGGGTTAATCCTAACCTGTGGCGCTTAGCCGTCTAGTGTGCACGAGGATGGGAGGTCCGGTACGCCTCGTTGAGCGCGTCGCGAGTCACGAGTGTGTAGATCTGAGTTGTCGCAACAGAGGCGTGCCCCAGAATCTCTTGAACAACTCGGATGTCCGCTCCACCGCGCAACAAGTGAGTAGCGCACGAGTGCCGCAGTGTGTGCGGTGAAATCGTTTGAGTGATGCCCGCCCGTTCGGCGGCCGCCCGAATGATGAGAAAAGCGTTTTGGCGCGATAGCGGACCACCCCGCGCCCCGAGGAACAGCATCGGTGTTCCACGGCCCTGAGTGATCAGAGCCGGACGACCTCGCACGAGGTAGGCGTCGATGGCATCCCGAGCAAACGTTCCAAGCGGAACAATCCGTTGCTTGTTCCCTTTTCCCGTGAGGGTAATGACATCGCTCACCTCGTCGGGGCGAACGTCATCGACCGCGAGAGTGACGACTTCGGAGACCCGGCCTCCCGTCGCGTAGAGCAATTCGAGCAACGCGCGGTCGCGCAATCCCGTTGGGCTGTCCGTCGGGGTTGATTCCAGCAGTGTGGTGACCTGTTCGATTGTCAACGCCTTCGGCAAGCGTTGAGTACGGCCAAGCGCCAGCACCGAACCCGTTGGATCGGTCGCAGCAAGCCCTTCGGCGACGAGGAATCGATGAAACGAGCGAATGGACGAGAGCGCGCGAGTGATTGATGTCGACGCGAGCCCCTCCGTCCGCAGTGCGGCGAGGTGGTCGGTTACGTCGACGGATGACACGGATTCCAGCCGCCGCGTTCCCAATCGGGCGGCCCACCGTTCCAGGTCACGTCGATAGGCGGAAACCGTGTTGACACTCCGCCCCTTTTCCATCGCCGTATGGCGCAGGAACCGTTCTACGAGGCCGAGTACCTCAGACGGCATTTAGAGCCCGTCGCCGTAGTCGACGTCGAGGACGTCCGAGGTGTGGCGTTCGCGAGCAGCGGCAATGAGTCCCGCAAACAACGGGTGGGCATCGGTCGGTCGTGACCGAAGTTCGGGGTGCGCCTGTGTGGCGATGTAATACGGGTGGACAACGGCGGGCAACTCGACGAACTCTACGAGACTTCCGTCCGGGCTCGTTCCCGAGAATGACAGTCCGGCTGCCGCAATCTGGTCGCGGAAACGATTGTTGACTTCGTAGCGATGACGGTGGCGCTCGAACGCATTCTTCGCACCGTAAACGGCAGCCGCGACGGATCCCTTGGCCAGCGACGCTTCGTACAAACCGAGACGCATCGTTCCGCCCAGGTCGCCATCCGCGATGATGTCCACTTGCTCCGCCATCGTGGCGATGACCGGGAATTCCGTGTCGGGGTCGAATTCACTCGAGGACGCGCCGGCCAAACCCACGACGTTTCGGGCGTATTCGATGACCATGCACTGCAACCCAAGGCAGATTCCCAGCGTGGGGATCATGTTTTCCCGCGCGTACTTCAACGCACCGAGTTTTCCTTCAATCCCTCGCACACCAAAACCGCCGGGCACAAGAATCCCGTCAAGGTCGGCGAGGGCTTCGGCAGCACCCTCGGGGGTCTCGCACGTGTCGGACGGGATCCACGTGATGTCGACGGCAACGTCGTTGGCGAAACCACCAGCCTTGAGTGCTTCGGTAACCGAAAGATAAGCATCGGGAAGGTCGATGTACTTTCCGACAAGCCCGATCGAAACCGTGCCCTTGGGGTTGTGGACCGTGTCAAGCAGTTCCGACCAGCCGCTCCAATCGACTTCGCCGGCCTTTTCGAATCGCAATTCGTTGACGATGTACTGGTCGAGTCCCTGCGAGTGCAGCATCGCGGGAATGTCGTAAATCGAGGGGACGTCGACGACGTTGACGACCGCGTCCTCGTCCACATCACACATGAGCGCAATCTTGCGCTTGTTCGCTGCGGTAACCGGCCGGTCCGACCGCAACACGAGCGCATCGGGCTGAATACCGATGGAACGCAGCGCCGCAACCGAGTGCTGCGTGGGTTTGGTTTTTTGTTCGCCGGACGCTCCCATGAACGGCACGAGCGAGACGTGAACGAAGAACACGTTCTTGCGCCCCAGTTCGTGGCGAACCTGGCGTGCCGCCTCGATGAACGGCTGGCTCTCAATGTCGCCCACGGTTCCACCGATCTCGGTGATGATCACATCGGGAGTCGGCTTGAGGTCTGCTTGAAGTCGCAGTCGACGTTTGATTTCGTCGGTGATGTGGGGAATGACCTGAACGGTGTCTCCCAGGTACTCGCCGCGCCGCTCCCGTTCAATCACCCGCGAATAGATTTGCCCCGTCGTGACGTTCGCCGCACGATCGAGGTTGATGTTGAGGAAGCGTTCATAGTGGCCGATGTCGAGGTCGGTCTCGGCGCCATCATCGGTGACGAAGACTTCTCCGTGTTGGAACGGGTTCATCGTGCCCGGGTCGACGTTCAGATATGGGTCAAGCTTTTGCATGACGACTCGCAAACCACGTCGAGTCAAGAGGTTTCCCAGAGACGCGGCGGTGAGGCCTTTTCCGAGTGAGGAGACGACTCCTCCGGTCACGAATATGTGTCGTGTCACAACCCGTTTCGGGTCAAAATCTGTATCCCTCACCACGGGATTTAACTGTATCTCTCAAAACGAGCAATTGACGAATTAACGGTGCGCGCCACGCCCACGAGATGCAGATTCGAGCATTTCCCGCGCGTGAGCCCGCGCGTTGTCGGAATCCGTCCCCGACAACAGTCTCGCCATCTCCTCGATGCGTTCTTCACCCGAGAGTGCCGTGATGGTCGATTCGGTCACCTCGCCACTGGTGTCTTTGACGATGCGCAGATGATTGGTCGCGAATGCGGCGACTTGTGGCAGGTGTGTGACCACGATGACTTGAGCCGTTTCCGCGAGTTGCGCCAGTCGACGACCAATTTCAATCGCACTGGAACCGCCAACCCCAGCGTCAATCTCGTCGAAGACGAGGGTTGGAACGGTGTCTGTTCCTGCGATAACCACCTCAATCGCCAACATGACGCGAGACAATTCACCGCCGGAGGCGGTCTTGGTCACTGGCTTTGGATCGCCGCCGGGGTGCGGGCGCAACAGCATGTCGACGGTATCGCGGCCGTGCAGGTGAAATCCCGTTCCCGTGGACACGGCGACCACGAACTCGGCGGTGGGCATCGCGAGGTGGTGCAATTCTTCGGTGACGTTGCGTGACAGGCGCGTCGCCGCATCGGTTCGAGCCGCGGTGACCGCGACGGCGAGCCGTTCGAGTTCGCTGTGGTCGGCTTCGACTACCGCGGTGAGCTCACCAATTTCGTCACCGGTTCGGTCTAGTTCCATCAGTCGGTCCGACGCGGTCGACCACATCTCCAAGACATCGGCGAGGGTTGGCCCGTACTTTCGGGCGAGCGCGTTGATCACGGCGACGCGTGCTTGAACGGTTTCGATGTCCTCACCCTCGACGTCGAGACCGTTCGCATACAGCGACACGGATTGCGCTGCGTCACGGACGATAATCGATGCGTCGGTCAGTTGCGTGATGAGCGCCGCGATGGTCGCGTCGTGCCCCACCACGCGCTCGAGTGCCTTGCGCGCGTTGTCGAGTAGCGACACGGCGTCGAATTCCGAATCCGCGGCCGACAGGGCTTCGTGTGCTTCCTGGGCGGCACGGCGCAAGTCGTCGCTGTTCGCCAGTCGTTCGATGACCGACTTGAGCCGTTCGTCCTCCCCCGCGACGGGTTGGACCCCATCGATTTCAACGACCGCGGCGCGCAGTTCATCAGCCTCGCGACGACGGGCCTCTGCATCGCGGGTCAATTGTTCGAGTCGCGCCGCCGACTCGGTCCAGCGGCGGAATACCTCTTGGTACTGACGCAAAACACCGCGAACGGCTTCGCCCGCGAACCGGTCGATTGCGTCGCGCTGTGCTGTCTGTGATCGAAGTCGCAGTTGGTCACTTTGCCCGTGAATCGCGACGAGGTGCTCGCCGAGTTCACCGAGTGCACCCACGGGAGACGCGACACCGCCGATCACGACCTTGGAACGGCCTTCACTCGAGACGGATCGCGAAACGATGAGTTCACCGTCTTCGACGACCCCGCCGATGGAATCTACCGCTGCGGTGATTTCCGGCGAATCGATTCGCCACCGTCCGTCAACCTGGGCGCGACTGGCGTCGTGGCGAACGACGCCAGAATCGGCGCGCTCTCCGAGTAGTAATCCCAACGCGGTGACGACCATGGTTTTTCCCGCGCCGGTTTCACCGGTGACCGCGGTGAACCCAGGAGTGAGTCGAAGCACGGCTGACTTGATGACCCCGAGGTCGCGAATCGAAATCTCGTTGATCATCGGGTACTTCCGCGCCACCCCTCGGTGGGCAATGAGAATTTCTGCACGAGTCGTTGCGAGAACGGACCCGAATGTGTGTGTGCGAGACGGACGGGAGTGTCCGACCGTCGCGCGGTGATCCGAGACCCCGGTGCCAGCACGTGGGTGCGACGACCATCGCACCAGAGAACGCCCGATGCGCCGTTTCGGTCGAGAATGTCGACGGTCAAGGTCGAATCGGGGGTTGTCACCATCGGGCGCGAAAAAAGTGCGTGGGCCGACAGCGGCACCATGATGAGCGCTTCGACGGTGGGCCAGACGACGGGTCCGCCCGCAGAGAATGAATAGGCGGTCGACCCGGTTGGTGTCGACAGGATGACCCCGTCACAGCCGAACGTGGAAATCGGGCGGTCGTCGATGGCGATGACGACCTCGATCATGCGCTCGCGGGAAAGCTTTTCAATACTCGCTTCGTTGAGCGCCCAGGTTTCGAAGACCGTGTTTCCCTCGAGTTCGACGATCACGTCGAGGGTGAGTCGTTCATCGACGGTGTAATCCTTCGCGAGGATTCGGGCGACGACCGATTCCAGGTCTTCGACTTCGAGTTCGGCGAGGAAACCGACGTGCCCCATATTGACCCCGAGTAGAGGGGCCGAGCACCCGCGCATGATCTCGGCGGCTTTGAGGATTGTTCCATCGCCACCGAGGCACACGACCAGTTCAATGTCGGCCGCGGGAACGTCTTTTTCCAGCTGCAGGAATGTCACGTCGGACGTCGCGGTCAGCGCCGGGTGTTGCGAGTCAAGACTCACGGCCTGCACGCCCGCCGCGGCAAGTTGACGGGCCACCACGACTGCGGCATCCAAAGATGCTGGGCGACCCGTGTGCGCGATGATGAGGAACGAACGCGTCATGTGCTCACTCCTTCCACGTCAATTCGACCAGGTCCTTCCATTCTCCCGCATCCAACGACATTGTGGAGTCGCCGTACACAAGCGCTTCACGATTTCCGTGTTCGCCGTCGATGGGTGATGACATGATGCCCGAGATGGGAAGGCCCGCTGCGGCGAGGGATTCACACACGGTGGCAAGCGCCGCGGTTCTCTTCGCCGCATCCCGCACGACACCGTCGACCAGGTTGCCCTTCCCGACTTCGAACTGTGGCTTCACGAGTACGACATAACGGAATGCGTTGCCGAGAGCGGCGACCAGCGCCGGAATGATGTGCGTCAGTGAGATGAAGCTGACGTCGACGACAACGTCATCGATTTGTGTCACACCCCACGATTCGACTTCGTCACTGACCAGAATGCGCGCGTTGACGCCTTCGCGAACGACAACGCGATAATCGTCACGAATTCGCGGGTGCAATTGGTCGTGCCCGACATCGAGCGCAACGACCCGTGCCGCGCCACGCGACAATGCGACCTCGGTGAACCCGCCGGTGGACGCACCAACATCGAGCACGGACCTACCGCGATAGTCGATGTTGAATCGTTCGCACGCGGCGAGCAACTTGAGTGCCGATCGGGCAACCCAGCGCGTCAGCGCGGTCACATCGATGTTCGAGTCGGGTCCGACGCGGAAGCCCGGCTTGGAAATGATTCGGCCGTCGACCTGAACATCGCCGGAATCAATGAGCCGAGCAGCCCTGGTTCGCGATTCCGCCAGACCACGCTCAACGAGGGCGAGGTCTAGCCGGGGGAACTCAGCGGGACTGGTCATCGAGTCGATCACGCAGTGCACGCTCGAGGTCGGCAAAAGCCGCGGCGCGCTGCTCGAGCGGGAGTTCGTTGATCTGCTCCACGGTCGGGCGTTTCTGCTCGTTATCCATGCTCACGAATATATCGCGGGGTCGACGTCGAGACCGTAGATTCGCAGTCCCGAGCGGTAAATGGCAGTCGCACCGGCACGCAGCAGGTCGAGCGAATTGTTGCCCTTTTTGTGGGCGGTGACGACGTTGCCGGTCATGGTCACAACCGATTTGCCGACCGCGACCGCGACCGTCCCGCCCTTCTCCGTGATGGTCGCTTCCGTGTACGGTTTCGCCAGTTCGCGCAAGTCACCAAGAATGTAGGTGGGTTGCTGGTCAGGGGTCGCCGCAAGCACCTGTTTGGGCCCATCAATCCCCGTCAGAACGAGGGCGCTGCGCATACCCGCGCGATTCGCACCGAGAATGTCGGTGTCGAGTCGGTCACCGATGACGAGCGCGTTGTGGGCGCCGAATCGTTCTATTGCGAGATCGAAAATTGCGCGTTCCGGCTTTCCCGCGAAGACGGGAAGGCGTCCCACCGCGAGATGCACAGCGGAAACGAGCGTGCCGTTTCCGGGGGCGACCCCGCGCGCAACGGGAATCGTCCAATCGGTGTTCGTCGCAACCCACGGAATGCCGGTGTGCAGGGCGAACGACGCTTCGGCGAGATGGACCCAGCCGACGGTCGGGGCGAACCCTTGAATCACCGCGGCCGGGTTGTCGGTGGCGGAGTCGGTCACGCGGAACCCCGCGCCCGTGACTTCACTGATGAGCCCGTCGCCCCCGACGACCAAAATCGTGGAGCCGGCGGGTACCAGTGTTGCGAGAATCTTTACCGCCGCCTGCGGGCTGGTGACGACGTCGGACGCGTCGAGCGTGAGCCCGAGGTCGCGCAAGTGTTGCGCAACACTTTCGGGGGTGCGCGATGCGTTGTTGGTGATGTATGCGACCTGGACGGAACGAGCAGCATCCGTGAGCGCATCGACGGCGTGCGGCACCGCGGACTCCCCCGCGTAGATGACACCGTCGAGGTCAGCGAAAAGAACGTCCGCACCGTCGAGCGGGGTCACGGAGTCTTCTCCTCGGACTCCTCGCCTTCACCCGACGCAACAGTCGCGATGTCGTCAACGACATCCTCGTCACTGTCTTCGGTCACATCAAAAGTCGACGGATCCGGTTCGAGGTATTCCGTCGTAATGGTCATTTCTTCGTCCGGCGCATAGTGCGCCTCGGTCATGCGGGCGTATTTGCGCCACTTCGCCGCTTCGTCGGTTCGCCCCAGCTCCTCGAGCACCTCGGCGTTTGCATCGAACAGACCAACGCTCTCGATCGTGGCGTTCGTCGGGTCGAGCTCGGCAATCTGCAATTCAGCAAAAGCGCGCTCGGTTTCGCCCCGATCCAGCCGAATCCCCGACAAGACAATGGCGAGGTCGATTCGTGCTTCACGCGGCAGGGTCGTCCGATCGAAATCGCGGGCAAGCTTCAGGCCTTCCTCGGCACGGTCGAGGGCTCGTAAGCAGTCGATGATTAGACCGATCTGTTCATTCGAACCCGAGATGCGGGCCGCGGTGCGCAGCTCGGCAAGTGCGAGAGCAAAATCTTCGGTGACATACGCCATGATGCCCACGGTTTCGCGAACGACCGCAAGGCGCGACGCCCGGCGCTTCGCCGCTAGAGCGTGCTGAAGTGCGCGCTCGGGGTCGGTATCGACAAAGAACGCTGCCGATTCGAGGTGCTTACCCACAATGATCTTGTTGTCCTCGTTGAGCGTCGACGTATCGCGAACAACCGCTCGATCAAGGTTGGTTCCCGTGAACTGTGGTTCCAGCTCGGGTTCCAGTGCGCGCTCTTCACGGCGCTTCAGTTCAAAAGGAGTCAGAGGGTTCGTTTCGAAATCACGACGTGGACGATCGCTGCCGCCGCGATCCGCGCCGGGCTTGCCGTCGCGGGACCAGGGCTTGCGCTCGCCGTCGGCCGGCTTGCCGTCGCGGGACCAGGGCTTGCGCTCACCGTCGGCAGGCTTACCATCACGACTCCATGGCTTGCGCTCGCCGGCAGGTTTCCCATCGCGCGAATAAGGCTTGCGTTCGCCATCCCTCGCGGGACGCGCGGGTCGGTCACCCGGCTTGCCGTCGCGGGACCAGGGCTTCCGCTCACCATCGGCGGGCTTACCGTCACGACTCCACGGCTTACGATCACCGGCAGGCTTACCATCGCGCGAATAAGGCTTGCGTTCGCCATCCCTCGCGGGACGCGCGGGTCGCTCGCCCGGCTTTCCATCGCGGGACCAGGGCTTCCACTCGCCATCGGCGGGCTTGCCGTCACGACTCCACGGCTTACGATCACCGGCAGGTTTCCCATCGCGCGAGTAAGGCTTGCGTTCGCCGGCAGGTTTCCCATCGCGCGAATAAGGCTTGCGTTCGCCATCCCTCGCGGGACGCGCGGGTCGGTCACCCGGCTTGCCGTCGCGACTGTACGGTTTGCGGTCGCCCGAAGGCTTACCCGCACCGGGACGGCCCGATGCAGGCCGGCCGCCACTCGGGCGCCCAGTGCCAGGCTTGCGCGGGCCGCGATCGCGGTCCCCGCTCTGACGATTCTCGTCGTTCATGAATTCTCCTGTTAAATGACAATGGCCACCCCATAGGGGTGGCCATTGTCTAAATTAAGTCCGGCGGTGTCCTACTCTCCCACAGGGTCTCCCCTGCAGTACCATCGGCGCAGGTGGGCTTAGCTTCCGGGTTCGGAATGTTACCGGGCGTTTCTCCACCGCTATGGCCGCCGAAACACTATTGATTTATCAGTCTTCGGCACTCAAACGTGTCCATTACTGGATCTGAGTGCGCAGTTCTCGACCGTCAATCAAGAACCACAAAGTGGACGCGAGCGTTATACAAAACATAGAAAGTAATCAAGTCATCGGCTTATTAGTACTGGTCAGCTTCACGAGTCTTTAGTCCTCGCTTCCACATCCAGCCTATCAACCCAGTCGTCTACTGGGAGCCTCTCGACCTCGAAGGTCATGGAAATCTCATCTTGAGGCCGGCTTCCCGCTTAGATGCTTTCAGCGGTTATCCATCCCGAACGTAGCTAATC
>CAJAKC010000006.1 GCA_903940225.1 uncultured Microbacteriaceae bacterium | reverse complement strand
GAGCACTCACGCGAGAGAGTCCCGCCACGCGCGGTGAAGAGTGGCGAATCGACCGGAGCCTTTGAGGCGCTCCGCCGTCGGCCCGTCCTCGACTATCCGGCCGCCGTCAACTACCAACACTCTGTCCGCGATTTCGACGGTCGACAGGCGGTGGGCGATGATGATCGCCGTTCGGTCCTTCAAAAGCTTCTGAAGTGCACTCTGAATCAGTCGCTCGCTGGGGATGTCGAGTGACGCGGTAGCCTCGTCGAGAATGAGCACCCGAGGATTGGCAATGAAAGCCCGGCAGAACGACACCAACTGGCGCTGTCCGGCCGAGATTCGACTGCCGCGCTTGTTGACGTCCGTGTCATAACCATCGGGCAGTGCCGTGATGAAATCGTGCGCACCAACGGCCCGCGCTGCAGCCTCGACTTCGTCGTCGGTCGCTTCGCTCTTGCCGAGTCGTATGTTGTCGGCGATGCTGCCCGAGAACAGATAAGCCTCTTGGGTAACGAGGGTGACGGCTCGTCGGAAATCCACATCGCCGATGGTTTTCAGGTCGCGTCCGTCGAGCGTGATGACTCCGTCGCTCGGGTCGTAAAAACGAGCGATGAGCTTTGCAAGTGTCGATTTCCCCGCACCCGTCGCTCCAACTAGCGCGACCGTTTGACCCCCGGCAATCGCCAACGAGAACTGCGGCAAGATCGGATGTCCGGCGGAATAGGCGAAAGACACATCCTTCGCCACGATGTCTCCGCGGCTGGCCTCGAACGGCTCGGGGTTGACGGGCTCGACCACCGAGGGTTGTTCTTCCAGAAAACCAGAAATCTTTTCCAGCGCGGAAGACGCCGATTGGAACGAGTTGTAAAACATGGCGAGGTCTTCGATGGGGCCGAAGAATCGCCGTGTATACAAAACGACCGCAAGAAGAGCCCCGACCTCGAGCGATCCGTCGATCACCCGGAAGGACCCGAACAACAGAACCACGGCAACCGTGAGCGTCCCGATGACTTTCAACGCCGGGTCGTAAATGCCAAAGACGTGAATCGTGCGGCGGGTCGCCTCGCGATAGTCCTCGACCTTGGCGGCATATGTTGCGCGGTCGGCCGGTTCCCGGCGGAACGACTTGACGGCGCGAATTCCCGTCATGCTCTCAACAAACTGAATGATGAGCCGCGTGGAATATATGCGCGACGCTCTGAATTCGCGGCGGGACGCATTCGAGAACCACCAGGTGACGCCGACAATGGGAATCAACGCGACGGCAAGCGCAACCCCGCTGGGCGGGTCGATATAGACCAGGGCGAAGGCGGTGAACGCGAGGAACAGCAGTCCTGCCACGAGGTTACTCAGTCCCCCGCTCAGGAGTTCACCGAGTGTGTCGATGTCACTCGTCTGCCGGGCGATGATTCGGCCCGAGGTGTACCGCTCGTGGAATTCGAGGCTGAGCCTCTGGGTATGCGCAAAGATTCGCCTGCGCAATTCGCCGAGAATGTCTTGACTGATCGCGATCGACCATCGGGTATAGGCCGCGAGGAATCCCGCTGCACTGATTCCGGTTGCGAGGAACGCGACAACGATGGTCAGGATGGGCACGAAGTTTCCGTCGTCCACCGCGGCGGGCAATCCGACGTCGATTCCCCACGCAATCAACAGAGGTCCTGCGACCTGGGCGGCTGTGCTGGCAACGACCATGATGGCGGTCCACCCGAACCGCGCACGATACGGGCGCACCAACACACGCAAGAGAGCAATCGATCGGGCGCGAATCGCCTTGTTCTCGCGGTTGGTGAAATCTTGGCGGTCTTCGCCCGAAACGCCGGTCGTGCTCACGATGCACCCCCCTCGTCGTCGACGT
>CAJAKC010000005.1 GCA_903940225.1 uncultured Microbacteriaceae bacterium | reverse complement strand
CCGAAGGAAGTTCATCGTTCGACTTGCATGTGTTAAGCACGCCGCCAGCGTTCGTCCTGAGCCAGGATCAAACTCTCCATAAAGGTTTGTTTGCGCAGCCGAAGCTGGCAGACTTTTTCGCGGCCGAAACCGCAGAGTTATCTTCTGACAATTTGAACAGTCTACTGACTTGTCCGTCTTTGTTTCAAAGGAATCTTGCCTGCCGCTGAAATAGCGGCCGACGAGGTTCTTTGGCATTGACTTAGTGCACACTGTTGAGTTCTCAAGGACCGAAAGCTCCTCGTCGTGGTATTCGCATACCGCCACGAGGGCAACTTGTCCAACATAGCACCAGGGCGAGAATCACGCAAATCGTTGCCAATTTGCGATTCTCACCGGTGAGATGTTGAGTGTAGCCCGTCGAGCCGCTGCTCACAAGAGCTGGCCGCCGAGCTGGTTGTCCCCGCTTGAGATGTTTACCGTGAACCGGTCTTCATCGTTTGGGGCGACTTGCCTAATTTACGTGGTTTTACGCCCGTAACCAAAGACATCCGTATCTCGGGCGTGTCGCGAGAACTACTCGGATAATTCGTCGTCGACACCAGCAGAAATGCGGGATGCAGACATGCCTTTCGGGCCGTCGGGTTCGAAGAATCCTTCGGGGTAGGTGCCGTGCAAACCGGGCATCGGGCTGGCGGTGAAACCGGCCGCGCGAGCACCCAAAGTTGACGACCGAACACACATCTCGGATTGCAGCCCGATGAGGTCGATCTGAGTGATGTGGTTCTGGCGGAAAAAGTCGGCCAACGCCGGTTGCGATTCGAATACGTCCTGCGTTGTCTTTCGCCAGACGGTCTCGCCGTCGGCGGGGGTCAGCGTCAGTTCCCAGAAGAATTCACCCGGTGCATCCATCTCGTCCTCGCCACCGTCGTTTTGCACCCACGCCACGAGGTCACCGGCCGCGCGCGAGCGCTGGATCTCGGCATCGATGCGCTGCAGCAGCGCGGCGGAATCGGTCACTGGCCAGTCACCGGCGAATCCCCAGTTCTGGACGTCAACGACGAGTAGTGCGCGGGGCAACTATTTCACCTTCAGCGCGGCGAGGGTTTTCTTGCCGCGTCGCAGGACGGACACTCCCCCGGCGAGAGTGCGGTCGCCGACGACGTCTGTCTCGGCGGTGACGGCTTCGTTGTTGATGGCGACCCCGCCCTGGGTGATCGCGCGGCGGGCGTCGGAGACGGACGCACAGAGGCCCGTGTCAACGAGCGCCTGGGTGACGAGAGTGTCGGCGGCGACATCAGCGTTGGGCAATTCGCCAACGGCCGCGGCGACGGTGTCAGCATCGAGGGCGAACAGGTCGCCGTTACCGAAAAGGGCGGCACTGGCGACGACGACGACATCTGCGCCGGCGTCTCCGTGCACGAGCGCGGTGACCTCCCACGCCAGTCGACGCTGCGCCTCGCGCTTGAAGGGTTCTGCCTCGACCTGGGCGGTGAGTTCGTCGATCTCGGCTCGGGACAAGAACGTGAACACCTTGAGGCGATCGATGACGTCGGCGTCGAGCGTGTTGAGCCAAAACTGGTACATCGCATACGGCGAGGTCAGGGCCGGGTCGAGCCAGATCGCGTTGCCCTCACTCTTGCCGAACTTGGTGCCGTCCGAGTTGGTAATGAGAGGTGTGCCGATGGCGTGGGCGGAAACGCCCTCGACCTTGTGAATCAGGTCGGTGCCGCTGATCAGGTTGCCCCACTGGTCGCTGCCACCGGTTTGCAGAACGCACCCGTATTCGCGGTAGAGCTCGAGGAAGTCGAGCCCCTGCAGAACTTGATACGAGAACTCGGTGTACGAGATGCCCGACTCGGAGTTCAAGCGCGCACTGACCGCGTCCTTCTTGAGCATGGTTCCGACGCGGAAGTGCTTGCCGATCTCGCGCAGGAAGTCGATGGCGGACATCGGTTCGGTCCAGTCGAGGTTGTTGACGAGTCGTGCGGGATTCTTTCCCGAGAAGTCGAGGAACTTGGAGATCTGAGCGCCGAGGTACCCGACCCATTCGGCCACCGTTTCGCGGTCGTTGAGGGTGCGCTCGGCGGTGGGCTTGGGGTCGCCGACGAGTCCGGTCGAGCCGCCGACCAGCCCGAGGGGGTTGTGCCCCTTCAACTGCAGTCGGCGCAGCAACAGCAACTGGACGAGGTTTCCCAGGTGCAGGCTGGGCGCAGTCGGGTCGAATCCGCAGTAGTACGTGATGGGGTCGCCCTCGAAGAGGCTCTTCAGTTCGTCGGCGTCCGTCGAAACGTGAACGAGTCCGCGCCACTGCAATTCGTCCCACAGCGTCGGG
>CAJAKC010000004.1 GCA_903940225.1 uncultured Microbacteriaceae bacterium | reverse complement strand
GATGCGACGCCCAAGACCGTTGCGAAGACGAGCGCTGCACGCGGTGAAATGTCGCCCGACACGATTGGTCGTCCCTTTGTTCGCTCCATCAGTTGGTCGATGTCGCGGTCAACGAACATGTTGAAGGCGTTGGCACTGCCGGCACTCATCGCGCCTCCAACGAGAGTTCCGAGGACAAGCCACAGATTGGGGATTCCGCGCTCGGCGAGGAACATCGCGGGAGCGGTAGTGACCAAGAGCAGTTCGATCACGCGAGGTTTGGTGAGAGCGATATACGACCGCACAGTGGACCGGACGGACACCCGGACGACTGGCGGTAGTTCGGTCGTTGCGCGGGGTGAACTCACGAGCACCATTCTACGTACCCGTCCCGAGCACCCCATTCCACTAAACTGAACGGGTACACCTCAGGCGTGTTCCGTCTCCGTGCCAATGTCGACACAGAGGGTTTACCTCGGCGCGTCTCGACACACACGATTGGACCGTTATGACGACTCTGGAGTGGACTCCTCTCGATAAGAAGGCTGTCGACACCGCCCGGTTACTCGCGGTTGACGCGGTCGAAAAGGTCGGGAACGGTCACCCCGGTACCGCAATGTCAATGGCGCCCGTGGCTTACCTGCTGTACCAAAAGGTCATGCGCCACGATCCGAACGATTCCGACTGGTTGGGACGCGACCGTTTTGTTCTCTCCATCGGGCACTCGTCGCTCACCCAGTACATCCAGCTCTTCCTCGGAGGGTTCGGGTTAGAACTCGACGACCTCAAGGCATTTCGCACGTGGGGTTCGAAGACGCCCGGCCACCCCGAGTTTGGACACACAAAAGGCGTAGAAATCACCACGGGACCTCTTGGTCAGGGATTTGCGTCGGCGGTTGGCATGGCCTACGCACAACGCTTTGAACAGGGGCTGTTCGACCCGAATGCCGGGCAATCGTCTCCCTTTGACCACTACACGTACGTCATCTGCGGCGACGGTGACATGCAAGAGGGAGTCACGGCGGAAGCAGCGTCACTCGCCGGACATCAGCAACTGGGAAACCTCGTCGTCATTTACGATTCGAACCAGATTTCGATCGAAGACGACACGAATATTGCCTTCACCGAGGATGTTGCGGCCCGTTATCGCGCCTACGGTTGGGATGTCCGTGAGGTCTCGTGGCGCACGTCGGACGGTTACGTCGAGGATGTGCCCGCGTTGCATAAGGCCATTGAGGCGGCCAAGGCGCAATCGACAAAGCCTTCGCTCATCATCCTGAGAACGATCATCGGCTACCCCGCTCCGACCAAGCAGAACACCGGAAAGATTCACGGGTCAGCTCTAGGCGCTGAAGAGACCAAGGCGACAAAACTCGCGCTCGGGTGGGACCCCGAGGAGTCATTCGTTGTTCCCGAGGACGTGTTGGCGCACACCCGACTGCTGGCCGAGCGTGCGGCAAATGTTCGTAATGCGTGGCAGAAGGATTTCGATGCGTGGGCTGCGGCAAACCCCGCTGAAAAGGCACTCCTCGACCGAACACTGAGTGGCGCACTGCCGGCGGATCTTGACGCCGTACTTCCCGTCTTTGAGTCGGGTACTTCGATCGCCACTCGCGCCGCTTCGGGCAAAGTCCTCAACGCTGTGGCGGGAGTGATGCCCGAATTGTGGGGAGGCAGTTCCGACCTCGCCGAATCCAATCTGACCACCATCGAGGGCGCGAAGTCGTTTGTGCCAGCCGAGCACTCGACAGCGCACTTCAGTGGCGATCCCCACGGTCGCGTGCTCCACTTCGGAATTCGTGAACACGCAATGGGCGCCATTCTCAACGGAATCGCTCTGCACGGTCCGACCCGCTCGTTCGGCGGAACTTTCCTTATTTTCAGCGACTACATGCGACCGGCTGTCCGTTTGGCTGCCCTCATGAAGACGCCGTCTATTTTCGTGTGGACCCACGACTCCGTTGCACTGGGTGAAGACGGACCGACTCACCAGCCGATCGAACAACTCGCGACCCTGCGTGCCATTCCGGGTCTCGACATCGTCCGACCCGCGGATGCCAACGAAACCGCGTGGGCGTGGAAAACCATCCTCGAACGTCGCAAAGGACCAGCGGGAATCGCACTGTCACGCCAAAACCTTCCGGTGTTCGAGCGCGGGGCGGCCGCCTCCGCTGACGAGTTCGCCCCCGCGAGCCAGACAGCCAACGGTGCGTACGTCCTCGTCGACTCCCCCACGGGAACAATCGATGTCATCCTGATCGCAACAGGTTCCGAAGTGCAACTGGCCGTGGCCGCGCGTGACGAGCTCGCCACCAAGGGAATTGGCGCACGCGTTGTCTCCGCGCCGTGCCTTGAGTGGTTCGACGAGCAATCGGCGGAGTATCGAGAATCTGTACTGCCGGAATCCGTCAGTGCCCGTGTATCCGTCGAGGCCGGGCTCGCTCTCGGATGGTGGCGATACGTCGGTGCACACGGAGCCTCCGTGTCGATCGAACACTTCGGCGCTTCCGCCGATTACCAAACGCTCTTCCGTGAATTTGGGATGACGTCAGAGGCAGTGACCCTCACCGTCGAATCCCTGTTGAATCACTAACGAAAGGCTCCACCACTGTGATCACACCAACCCAGAAGCTGTCCGATGTCGGAGTGTCGATTTGGCTCGACGATCTGTCTCGTGACCGAATCCAATCCGGTTCACTGCAAACCTTGATCGAGACGCGCAACGTTGTCGGCGTCACGACCAACCCGACGATTTTCGCGTCAGCATTGGCGACCGGGACGACGTACGGAGAGCAGATTTCTGCACTCGCTCGTGCGGGAGCATCGGTGACCGAAGCGGTATTTGCCGCAACGAGTGATGATGTCGCCGCCGCGTGTGACATATTCCGGCCCATTTTCGAGGCAACGCAGGGTCGCGATGGCCGCGTTTCGATTGAAGTTGAACCGACCCTCGCTTTCGACCACGCGAATACGGTGATCCAGGCGAAAGAACTGTTCACTCGCGTCGGACGCGACAACGTCATGATCAAGATTCCGGCAACCAAGCAGGGGCTCGGTGCCATCAGCGATGTCCTGGCCGAGGGCATCTCCGTCAATGTCACACTCATCTTCTCCCTCGAGCGATATGCAGAAGTCGTCGATGCGTACCTGGAAGGTCTCGAGAAGGCACAGGCAAATGGGCATGACGTGTCCACGATCCACTCGGTCGCGTCATTCTTCGTCTCTCGCGTCGACACCGAAATTGACAAGCGACTTGTTGCAATCGGTTCGGATGCCGCCATTGCCCTCAAGAGTCAAGCGGGTGTGGCGAACGCGCAATTGGCCTACGAATTGTTCGAACAGAAATTTGCAACCGACCGCGCGACAACTCTCCTCGCGAATGGAGCGAATCTGCAGCGACCACTGTGGGCGTCCACGGGCGTCAAAGACCCCGCACTTCCGGACACGCTCTACGTCACGGAGCTTGCCGCACCCAATACGGTCAACACCATGCCCGAAAAGACCCTCGAGTCAACGTTCGACCACGGAGTCATTCATGGCGATGCTGTCAGCGGTTCCTACGACGACGCTCGGCGCGTCATCGCGTCGGTCGAGGCCCTGGGGATCTCGATCAGCGAGGTGACGGACCTGCTGGAGAAAGAGGGAGTTGACAAGTTCATCGTCTCGTGGAACGAGCTTCTCGACATCGTCACCTCGCTCATGGATTCGTCTCGATGACAGTGCACGTGTCCGGCGCTGCTGCTGATGCAGTTGCTCGACACGTCCCGACTCTCGTCGCCACACGGTTCGCGTCGCGACTCAGCGACGGTGACGACTCGCTCTGGGGAACTGCGGCGCAACCCGAAGCCAGCATTCGACTCGGGTGGGTGCACGCATCTTCCGCGTCGCGGTCCCTCGTCACCGAGATCGAGGCGTTCCGCGAGGAATTCACTGCCAGCGGATTGACGCGGGTTGTCCTCTGCGGCATGGGCGGCTCGTCCCTTGCTCCCGAGGTCATTACTCGGACAGCAGGGGTAGAACTGGTTGTGCTCGATTCGACACATCCCACTCAAGTGGCTCGAGTGGTCGATGCGGATATTGAGCGGACTGTCGTGGTCGTCTCGTCGAAATCGGGGTCCACCGCCGAAACCGATTCTCAGAAGCGCGCATTCGAAGCGGCGTTCGTTGAGGCGGGAATCGACCCGGCCGCTCGATTCGTCATCGTTACTGATCCCGATTCCCCGCTGGACGTTTCCTCGCGTGACGCTGGTTATCGCGTCTTCAACGCCGATCCTCACGTTGGTGGTCGTTACTCTGCGCTGACCGCATTCGGCTTGGTGCCGTCAGGTCTCGCGGGAGTGGATATCTCGGCTCTCCTCGATGAGGCGGACGCTGCACTGTCGGCACTGCTGGAGGATTCCGCTGAAAACCCAGGACTTCGCCTTGGCGCTGCAATGGCGGGAACTCAGCCACGGCGCGACAAAATGGCGATTATGACCGGTGAAACGTCGATTGTCGGGATTGGTGATTGGATCGAGCAACTCGTCGCCGAATCGACGGGTAAAGAATTGACCGGAGTGCTCCCCGTCGTTCTTGAGAGAGGCGCACCGGAACCGATGGCCGATGACCTGTTCGTCGTCAACATCGTTGATGACGCCGTCGCGGCGTCGGGAGACTCGGTAACTGTGGCTGCACCGCTTGGAGCACAACTGTTGATTTGGGAAGTGGCGACAGCCGTAGCCGGTCATCTGCTCGGAACAAACCCATTCGACCAACCCGACGTCGAATCGGCGAAGATTGCCGCGCGGACGTTCCTCGACGGAACACCAGAGCCTGTTACTCCCTTTTGCACTTACGGAGATGTGTCCATGACGGCGGTGGGGTACTCCCCTGCGGCGACGACCACGGCTGCTGCGGTTCGCGAACTTCTCGACCAACTTCCCTCCGACGGATACGTGTCGATCCACGCATACGCCGATCGAGAAGGCGGCAGCGGGCTGGAAGAGCTGCGCGGTGTGCTTGCCGCGACCGCACATGGTCGGCCGGTGACGTTCGGATGGGCACCGCGCTTCCTCCACTCGACCGGCCAGTATCACAAGGGCGGCCCCGCTCAGGGTGTGTTCCTTCAAATCATCGAACTCGCTGACGTCGACCGAGAAGTACCTGATCGTCCCTACTCCTTCGGTACGCTCATCGCCGCTCAGGCGCGAGGCGACGCACAGGTTCTCGCCGATCATCACCGGCCGGTTCTCACACTCACCGTTACCGGGCCCGCGGGTGTCCGCAGCTTTCTGGCGGAGACTGCGAAACTCTCGTGACCAATCCCAATCCCCTGCGTGACCCGGCAGACCGTCGACTCGGTCGCATTGCTGGACCCTCGGGACTCGTCATCTTCGGAGTGACGGGAGACCTGTCTCGAAAGAAGCTGATTCCAGCGGTCTACGACCTCGCAAACCGCGGATTGTTGCCGCCGGGTTTTGCGCTCGTCGGATTTGCGCGCCGAGATTGGACACACGAGCAGTTCATCGAGATTGTGCACGACTCCGTCAAAGAGTTTGCGCGGACGCCGTTTCGTGAGGACGTCTGGGCGCAACTGTCGGCGGGGATTCGATTCGTGTCGGGCGATTTCGATGACGACGACGCATTCGATCGATTGGGGGCCACTATCCAAGACCTCGACCGTGACCGAGGAACAATGGGCAACCACGCGTTCTATCTCTCAATTCCGCCACGGTCATTCCCGGTCGTCACCCAACAGCTCAGTCGCAGCGGCTTAGCGGCGCCCAAGGATGGACAGTGGCGCCGGGTTGTCATCGAAAAGCCATTTGGACACAACCTTCAGTCGGCGCAGGAGTTAAACGCGGTCGTCGAGGGAGTATTCCCTCCCGATTCCGTTTTCCGAATTGATCATTACCTCGGTAAAGAGACGGTGCAGAACATACTCGCGTTGCGGTTCGCAAACACGTTTTACGAACCACTGTGGAATTCGAAATACGTCGATCACGTGCAAATTTCGATGGCCGAAGACATCGGCGTCGGAGACCGAGCGGGCTATTACGACGGCATCGGGGCGGCTCGGGATGTCATTCAGAATCACCTTCTGCAGTTACTTGCGCTCACGGCGATGGAAGAGCCCCTCTCGTTCGCGGCCCACGAACTGCGCGCGGAGAAGGAAAAAGTCCTGGCTGCGGTCAAGTTGCCCACCGACCTGTCACGGGCGACTGCTCGAGGGCAGTACACGAGCGGTTGGCAGGGCGGAGTCCAGGTAAAGGGCTTCCTCGAAGAAGACGGAATGAACCCCGAATCCACAACCGAAACGTACGCCGCCATGCGGGTCGAGATTGATACACCGCGCTGGACCGGCGTGCCGTTCTATTTGCGTGCAGGGAAAAGACTTGGGCGCCGAGTTACCGAAATCGCTGTTGTTTTCAAGCGCTCGCCACAACACCTATTCGAACCAGGTCAAGTCTCCAGTCTTTCGCAGAACGCGCTCGTGATTCGGGTGCAGCCCGACGAGGGGGTCACGGTGAAGTTTGGGTCGAAGGTCCCCGGAGCGGGCATGCAGGTGCGCGACGTCACGATGGATTTTGGTTACGGTCATGCATTTACCGAGCAGAGCCCCGAGGCGTATGAGCGACTCATCTTCGATGTATTGCTGGGAGACCCACCGCTCTTCCCTCGCCACGAAGAAGTTGAATTGTCGTGGAAAATCCTCGACCCGATCGAAGAGTATTGGGCATCGAGCGGGGCTCCCGATACGTATGTTCCCGGTTCGTGGGGACCGCTCGCCGCGGACGAATTACTGCGACGCGACGGCCGTGAATGGAGACGACCGTGATCATTTCGCTCCCCAATACAAATGTTGCGGCCATACTCAAAGCGCTACAACGTGCCCGCGAAGAGGGCGGTGCAGTGGCGCTCGGTCGTGTGATGACTCTCGTCATTACGACGACGAAGGGGCGGGCCGAGAAGGTCATCAACGCCGCAAATGATGCGTCACGCGAACACCCGATGCGTATTATCGTCATTTCCGAGGTTCCGGACGGGTTCGCCGACTCACCGCTCGATGCCGAGATTCGTTTGGGAGGTGACGCGGGAGCTTCCGAGGTCATCATTCTCAACGCGGCTGACGAGCTGGTCGCAGACCCGCAAGGCCTTATCAACGGACTTCTACTGCCCGACGCTCCGATGGTCGCGTGGTGGCCCGACGCCGCTCCTGCGCACATGTCCGAAACGTCGTTGGGAAAAGTGGCCGTTCACAGAATCGCTGACACAATCTACGCAACAAACCCGCTCGAGCTGTTGCGAACACTGGCCGACTGCTACCAGCCGGGAGACGTCGATCTGGGCTGGACTCGACTCACCCAGTGGCGGGAATTGTTCGCTGCCACCTTCGACGGCATGCGCGACGTGACCGTGACGGGTGCAGTTGTCCGAGGCGCGCGGAACAACTCCGCGCCCATACTGCTCGCCTCATGGTTCCGCAGCGAGCTCGGGGTTCCCGTCACTATCGAACTCGGGGAGAAAGACCCTCGCGGGAATATTCTCTTCGCCGAAATCATGACAACGGACGGCCCGATTTCTATTGAGAGAACGGAACCAAGTTTTGCGGAACTGAGACAGCCCGGTCAGCCGAACCACGTTATTGCGTTACCGTTTCGAGGCTTGGGCGACTGCTTGGCCGAGGAGCTTCGACGACTTGACCCCGACGTGGTTTTCGGGCGCGTGCTCACCGAAGGGCTCCCGCTTCTTGTTTCTGAATCAGCAGAGCTTTGATGGACCGCATCGTCATTCTCCCCGAGCGCCTGGATGTCGAGCGTGCGGTTGCCCACGACACGCTTGTCGAACTCGCCGATGCGATCAGCAAACGTGGGCGTGCTGACATAGTCCTCACGGGTGGGACGGTCGGTATCGGAAGCCTCGCCGCCATTGCCACCTCCTCCGAATCAGCGCCGATTGATTGGAGTCTCGTTCACGTCTGGTGGGGTGACGAGCGTTTTGTCCCAGCCGGACACCCCGACAGAAACGAGGGCCAAGCAACGCTCGCGCTGCTCAGTCACGTTCCCGTCCGCGAGGCAAACATTCACCGCTTTCCAGCCGCTGACGGCGACGATGTGGAGACCGCGCGGCAACGATTCGACGTGGAATTGCGCGCGGAGTTTGCCGGTAAACCCCGATTCGATCTCGTGTTGAATGGAATTGGAGCGGACGGGCACATCGCGAGCCTCTTTCCTGGTCGAGATCACGGCACGGCAGACGACCTGACCATCGCAATTGAAGACTCGCCCAAGCCACCGGCGACTCGGCTGTCATTGACGTTTGCCGCGCTCAACAGCGGGTCGAAGGTATGGGTGATTGCGTCCGGCGCAGACAAGTCCACCGCTATTTCTCGGCTCATGGCCGGGGCATCCGTCGAAGAGTTCCCTGTTGCCGGGTTGCACGGCACCGTCGAAACAGCGCTGTATCTCGACGCCGCAGCAGCGTCGTTACTGCCCAGCTAGTAGGGGCGACCGGTGGTGCGAAGGCGATCGATGGCGTCCGCGAGGATCTCCTGCGCTTCGTCCTCGGTGCGCCGCTCTTTCACATACGCGAGATGAGTCTTGTAGGGTTCCGTCTTGACAATCTGCGGCGGGTTGTTCTTGTCGCGCCCAGCGGGCAGCCCCGTCGTCGGTGAATCGATCGTTTCGGGGATCTGGTCGGCAGGCACGTCCGCTGCATAGTGACGAACGGTCTCGTTGCCTTCAATGTCCCAGTACGACACCGCGGTTCGTTCAGCATGATTGCCGTGGTCTTGTTCGCCCATCGGACCCGAACCAACGCGTGTCCCGCGAATTGCGCTACCGCCGGCCACGTCTAGACCAGTCCGAATCGCGTGAACAGCCCGATGGTCACGACGGAGAGAACCCAGATGACGGCGATGATGATCGTCAATCGATTAAGATTCCGCTCTGCGACGCCGCTGGAACCGAGGTTCGAGGTAACACCACCGCCGAACATGTCCGAAAGTCCGCCGCCGCGACCGCGGTGCAGAAGAATTGTCATTGTCAACAGGATGCTCGTGATGGCGAGCACGACCTGCACGATGATGTAGAGAATGTCCATGATGTCCTAACGTTATGTTTTAGTTTACGCGATGACGTGCTTGGGGAACTGAACAATCTTGGCAAATTCGTCAACGTCGATACTGGCTCCCCCGACGAGTGCACCGTCCACATCGGGTTCACGGAGGAACGACGCGACGTTTGTTGACTTGACAGAGCCGCCATAGAGCACTCGAGTGGCAGCGGCCAGGTCCGCGCCGTGGGTTTCTGCAATCGCTGCGCGAAGAGCGGCGCATACCTCTTGAGCTTGAAGTGGTGTCGCGGCCTGACCGGAGCCAATCGCCCACACGGGTTCATAGGCAACGACGATTTCCGAATCCTTTGGCAGAACATCGAGCACCGCGCGCAATTGTGAGACGGGCACGGCGCTAGAACCGAACTTTTCCAGGTCCTCATTGGTCTCGCCAACACAAACGATAGGGATGAGTCCGTGCTTCAGCGCTGCGAGAGTCTTGGCCGAAACCACCGAGTCGTCTTCGTGATGGTTCTGTCGACGTTCCGAATGGCCGACAATGACGAAGCGACAACCGAGTTTGGCGAGGAACTCGCCGGAGATGTCTCCCGTGTGTGCACCCGAGTCGAACGGTGAGAGATCCTGTGCACCGAATGCGAATTCCAGGCGATCGCTTTCGATCACGGTCTGAACCGAACGAATGTCCGTGAATGGGGGAAACACCGCGACTTCGACGGACGCCGCCGAGTGCTTTGCATCCTTGAGAGTCCATGCGAGCTTTTGAACGAAAGCAATAGACCTCAAGTGGTCAAAGTTCATCTTCCAATTGCCCGCGATGAGCGGTCGGCGGTCTACCATCCGAGTGCCTCCAGTCCGGGCAGGGCTTTACCCTCGAGGAATTCGAGGCTCGCACCCCCGCCAGTCGAAATGTGTCCGAAACTGCTTTCCGAGAAGCCGAGTGCGCGAACCGCCGCGGCGGAATCTCCTCCACCGACAACGCCGAGGCCGTCAACTTTGGTCAGAGCGTCGGCGATAGCGCGTGTTCCCGCAGCGAATGGTTCCATCTCAAAAACACCCATCGGCCCGTTCCAGAAGACGGTTTTTGAGGATTCAATGAGTGACGCGAACTTGGCGGCGGTCTTCGGACCGATGTCCAGTCCAATACCCGCAGAGCCGAATGGTGATGTTTCGATCGCATCAGCGTCGACGGTGACGTGGTCGGCATCCTCGGCAAATCGATTCGCCACGACAACATCGGTCGGCAGGACGATTTCGACGCCGCGCCTTTCGGCCTCGGCCAGGTACCCCACGACCGTGTCGATTTTGTCGATTTCACAGAGCGAGGCGCCAACGGATTTGCCCTGAGCGGCGAGGAACGTGAAGAGCATGCCCCCACCGATGAGGAGACGGTCGATTCGAGGGAGCAGGTGTTCGATCACTCCAAGCTTGTCGGACACCTTCGAACCACCGAGCACGACGGTGTACGGACGCTGCGTGTCGGTCGTGAGGCGGCGAAGGACCTCGGTTTCTGCTGCGACCAGGAGACCCGCGGTACTGGGGACCGCGCGTGCGGCTTCGTACACGCTGGCTTGCTTGCGGTGGACGACCCCGAAGCCGTCGGACACAAAAGCGTCGACTCCAGCTAAGAGCAACGCAGCGAACTCTTCCCGTTCGGAATCAACCTTCGACGTCTCCCGCGGATCGAACCGAAGGTTCTCCAGCACGAGCACGTTGCCGGGCGTCAACGCAGCTCGCCGTGCGGTTGCGTCCGGACCAACGGTGTCGGTTGCGAACAGAACGGAGGTCTCAAGAAGTTCGCCCAGTCGAGAAGAAATCGGTGCGAGTGAGTATTGCGTGTCCGGCACACCCTCGGGTCTGCCCAGGTGAGAGACGGCGATGACTGCCGCGCCAGCGTCGAGCAGGTACCGAATTGTTGGCACGGACGAGCGAATCCGGCCGTCGTCGGTGATGACTCCGTCGGCCAATGGAACGTTGAAGTCGCAGCGGACGAGAACGGTCTTGCCGGCGAGGTTTCCCAGCGAGTCGATGGTGCGAAGGGGCATTTAGAGGCGTTCAGCTACATATTCGGTGAGATCAACGAGTCGGTTCGAGTATCCCCATTCGTTGTCGTACCAGGACGCGAGTTTCACGGTCGTCCCGCCGATTACTTTGACCAGTCCCGCATCGAAAATAGACGAGTGGGGATCGGTGACGATGTCACTCGAGACGATCGGGTCCTCGGTATACAACAGAATTCCCTTGAGATAGCCGTCGGCTGCCTTCTTATAGGCGGCTTTGATTTCATCCTCCGTGACGACCTTTTTGGAGACAACGGTGAGGTCAGTGATCGACCCGGTGGGGACCGGCACGCGCAACGCGAATCCGTCGAGCTTTCCCTGGAGTTCGGGGAGCACAAGGCCGATTGCTTTCGCTGCGCCGGTGGACGAGGGAACGATGTTGAGTGCCGCAGCACGAGCCCGACGGAGGTCGCTGTGCGGCCCGTCCTGCAGGTTCTGGTCGGCGGTGTACGCATGAACGGTAGTCATCAAGCCGTTCTCTATTCCGAACTCGTCGTTGAAGACCTTTGCCAGTGGAGCGAGACAGTTCGTCGTGCAGGATGCGTTGGAAATGATGTGGTGCGAAGCCGGGTCATACTCGGTGTGGTTGACGCCCATCACGTATGTTCCGTGGGCGCCGGTTGCAGGAGCCGAAATGAGGACCTTTTTCGCACCGGCATCGATGTGCTTTTGCGCATCGGCCGCGTCCGTGAACCGACCAGTCGACT
Organism: uncultured Microbacteriaceae bacterium; assembly: GCA_903940225.1. Classification (GTDB taxonomy): domain Bacteria; phylum Actinomycetota; class Actinomycetes; order Actinomycetales; family Microbacteriaceae; genus MWH-TA3. Next base: position 32,210 of record CAJAKC010000004.1, on the reverse strand, counting down.
CGACCACGATTTCAACGCCCAGTTCCGCCCACGGCAGGGCACCCGGATCGCGTTCGGCGAGCACTCTGATCTTTTTTCCGTTGACAATGACGTTGTTCTCGTCAAAGGTAACGTCAGCGCCGAGGCGACCGGTGATGGAGTCGTACTTGAGCAGCGTCGCCAGCGATTTTGTGTCGGAGAGGTCGTTAACCGCAACGATGTCGAGCTTCGAGCCCTGAGCCATGGCGGCGCGGAGGTAGTTACGACCAATCCTGCCGAAGCCGTTGATGCCAATCTTTACGCTCACGAGTAGTCCTGTCTGGAGTTCGGAAAAAGAGAAATAGCGCGCCCTAATCAGGCAACGCTACCTACTGAGAGAGTAGCAAAATTCCCGCGGAATGTGCGCGAGCGGCGATAAAACGTTCCGTGACGTTGTCCCAGTTGACAATGTTCCAGAACGCCTTCACGTAGTCGGCCTTCACGTTCTGGTAATCGAGGTAGAAAGCGTGTTCCCACATGTCAAGCTGCAACAGCGGGATGGTTCCCTGGGCGGTGTTCGCCTGCTGGTCGAACAGCTGCTGAATAATCAAGCGAGCTCCGACCGGGTCCCAGGACAAAATGCCCCAGCCACTCCCCTGAATCCCGAGACTGGCCGCGTTGAAGTGCGCTTGAAACCCGTCGAACGAACCAAAGAACTCATCGATCGCGGCAGCGAGTTCACCAGCGGGACGGTCGTTGCCAGCGGGCGAGAGGTTGGTCCAGAAAATTGAGTGATTGATGTGACCGCCGAGGTGGAAGGCGAGATCCTTTTCGAGCTTGTTGATTGCGCCGAAGGAATTGGCCGCACGAGCCTCTTCCATCTGTTCCAGTGCCGCGTTGGCACCGGCAACATAGGCAGCGTGGTGCTTAGAGTGGTGGAGCTCCATGATGCGTGCCGAAATGTGCGGCTCCAGTGCGGCGTAGTCGTAGGTGAGTTCGGGAAGTGTGTAAACGGCCATGGTGTTCTCCTTTGGTTGGTGGTGGTTCAGTCGGTGAGGTCGGGGATGCCGTCCGAGGTGTTCGGAATCCCGAGATCGGATGCCTTTTTGTCCGCCATCGCCAGAAGGCGACGAATGCGTCCTGCGACAGCATCTTTCGTCATGATGGGGTTGGCGTAGTGTCCCAGTTCGTCAAGACTCGCTTCGCGATGGTCGAGTCGGAGATTACCCGCGTACGCGAGGTGATCGGGGATGCTCTCCCCCAAAATCTCAAACGCTCGTTCGACGCGAGCGCACGCCGCAACGGCGGCGGCGGCGGAGCGACGCAGATTTGCGTCATCGAAATTGACGAGCCGATTGGCATTGGCCCGCACCTCTCGAGTGGCGCGAGCTTCAATCCACTCGGCGAGGGTATTGGGCGCGCCGATGGCTCCAAGGAATGAAGAAATGGCATCCGCATCGCGAATGACGACTCTAAATCCTCCGCGCACATCGCGCGTCTTTGCCGAGATGTCCAGCCGACCACAAGCCCCGACGAGCGCCATCGCGGCTTCATTCGTCGGTGCAATGATTTCAATTGTCTGGCTGCGTCCCGGATCCGAGAGTATTCCGCGGGCGAGGAAAGCGCCACGCAGGACGCCGGCAATGTCTCCGACGGGAGCTGTCGTCAGCTTGTTTGGCAGGCCCCGCACAGATCGGCGACGAGCATCGATTAGTCCTACATTTCGCGCGAGTTGCTCTGCCCCGTCAGCAACGCGAACCAAATACGTTTCAATCTTTTTGTTCGCGTTGACCGGAGATGTTTTCGCACCCGACTGGAAACCAAAGCCGGTGTGAATCGACTTTCGGAGGCGTTGCGCGCTGCCAAGATGGTCAAGTTCGACGTCAATCGCCAGCTTTCCCGCAACGAGGTGCATGACACCGGCGAAACGAAGGATCGTCGCAATTTCCGCAACTCGAGTGTGCGAGGAGGGGTCGTCGACGGCGACGAGCTCATCCTTCACTCGGGTTGTTAGCGACATGAATCAGTCCCGTCCAATATCTCGATGTTTGAGGGTGACGGAGACACCGGGAATGGTGCCGATTCTCCGCGCAAGTTCCTCGGAAATGGCAACACTGCGATGTTTGCCTCCCGTACATCCTATTGCGATGGTGGCATAGCGCTTGTGCTCGCGAATGTAGCCCTTCAGCGTTGGTTCAATCATGTGAACAAACCCGGACAAATACTGTTCGACGTCGGGATGACCCAGAACGAACGCTTGAACATCGGGGTTCAGTCCGTTCTCGTGCCGCAAATTCTCGCTCCAGAAAGGATTGGGCAGGAATCTGACGTCCGCCATGAGGTCAGCGTCAACGGGAATTCCGTTTTTGAAACCGAACGACTCAACCACGACGTTGATGACGGGTTGCGTCTCGGATCGAAAACTCTCATGAACCAGCGTCGCGGTTTGGTTAGGGTTGAGACCCGTCGTGTTGAGCACCACATCGGCAAGTTCGCGCAGCAGCTCGAGCCGAGAACGCTCGATGCGGATGCCGTCCAGGATGGTTCCGGTTCCTTGTAGAGGGTGCGGGCGGCGCACCGCTTCGTAGCGCTTGACGAGATCGGCGTCGGTTGCATCGAGGAAGAGGACACGCAAATCGAGTTCCTTGCGAATCTCATCAATCATCGGCGCAAGCTCCTCAACCGACGTTCCACCCCGCACGTCTACCACCACTGCGAGCCGTGACATTGTCGATTCCGGGTATGTAGCGATGTCGACGAGGGAAGGCAACAGTTGGGCCGGAAGGTTGTCAATGACCCGCCAGCCGCCGTCTTCGAGCGCGTGGGCAGCGGTTGAACGTCCCGCACCAGAAAGACCGGTGACGATGATGAGGTGGGCGTTCGATGGCTCCTGCATGGCGCTTTCAGCCTAGTCCCGCTGGGCTTCGCCCGAAAGCGACAAAAATATACGTTCCGCCGTACTGCGCCCAATTCCCGGCACACGCTGGAGTTCGTCGAGCGTGGCAGCACGAACGGCAGTGGGGCTTCCGAAATGCTGAATCAGCGCGGTGACACGGGACGACCCAATTCCGGCGATTTCAGCGAGTTCCGAGGAGAGTGTTTTTGTCCGCTTCGAGCGTTGGTAGCGGATTGCAAAGCGGTGAGCTTCGTCGCGCGCCCTTTGGACGAGATACAGTGCTTCGGAGTTGCGGGGAAGGATGACGGGGAAACTCTCCCCCGGCAGCCACATTTCCTCAAGTCGTTTTGCGAGTCCGACAACACTGACACCCGTCAATCCCACATCGGAGATAGCACGCGCCGCCGCATTCACTTGCGGTTGCCCGCCATCGACGAGCAACAAGGTAGTGGGATAGCGCATCGAACCGTTCTCGTCCTTCAGACGGGCCGCGCGCCGCGACACCACCTGGTACATCGCCTCTGTGTCGTCGCGTGCACTCGCGACACCGAAGTGTCGATAGTCGGCGTTGATGGGCAGACCGTCTTCAAATACGACGAGTGACCCCACAATGTCGGTACCACCGAGGTGGGAAATGTCGATGCACTCCAAGCGGAGCGGCGCCTCGGTCAACCCCAGCGCATCGCGCAGGTCTTCCAGAGCGCGTGAGCGCGCGACAAAGTCGGTCGATCGGTGAAGTTCGTGTTCGGCGAGGGCGAGGGCGGCATTCTTCGTCACGCTCTCCAGCAACACCACCCGGTCGCCTCTGCGCGGCACGTGGATGCCCACCCTGCCTTTGAGCCCATTCGCGATTCGCGTCCGCGTCAACAGTGCGCTCAACGCGTCGAGCGACGACGGAAAGAAGGGAACGTCGATCAGCGTGGGGGGCGCGTCGTGTTCGTACACGTTCTCGATCGCGAGCTCCAAGATGTCCGCCTCATCCATCTCCAACTCTGTGTCGATTGTCCACGAGCGAGTGCCCCGCACACGACCTCCCCGAACATGGAAGATTGCGATTGCCGCCGAGAGTTCACTGGATGCAAATCCGATTAGGTCAACATCGAGTTCATCCCGCAACACGACCGCACTCCGCTCGGCAATGGAGGTGAGTGCGTGTCGCTGGTCGCGAAATCGAGCGGCCGATTCGAAATCCTGGCGCGCCGAAGCCGCGTCCATTTGAGCCGTGACGTTGTCGATGACGGTCGAATCTTGCGTTGTCATGAACGAGACCATGTCGTGGGCAAGCTCACGGTGCTGTTCGCTGGTAACGCGGTTGACACAGGGTGCGGCGCATTTGCCAATGTCTCCCAGTAAGCAGGGCCTGTCCTTTCGGCGTGCTTGGTCGAACTGCGACTTTTCGCACGAGCGGACCGGATAGACGCCCAGCAAGAGGTCGAGAGTCTCGCGCACCGCCCAAGCCTTGGTGAAGGGGCCAAAGTAGACGGTGCCGTCCTTCTTTCGCTGCCGTGCAAGAAATGCGCGGGGGTACTCTTCGCCTAGCGAAACGGCTAGGTACGGGTAGCCCTTGTCGTCGCGGAATTGAATGTTGAACGGTGGCCGAAATTCTTTGATCCACGTGAATTCGAGGTGCAGAGCCTCCAGCTCGGTGCCGACAACAGTCCAGTCGACTCGAACTGCCGTTGCGACCATCCGCCGAGTTCGTTCCAGCAGGCCTGACTGGGATTGGAAATAGGTGGACAGGCGATTGCGCAGGTTCTTTGCTTTACCCACATAGAGAATTCGATCGGTGGCGTCAAAGAAGCGGTACACGCCGGGATCCGTCGGTATCGACCGCGGAGCCGGGTGCCACTCGTTCATTTCGCGAGGATCTTCGCGAGGAAGTGCCCGGTGTGACTCGACGATACTTTCGCGACGTCCTCCGGCGTCCCGGTCGCGATGATTCGTCCACCACCATCGCCGCCCTCGGGGCCCATATCGATGAGATGGTCTGCAGATCGGATGACATCGAGGTTGTGTTCGATGACAATGACCGTGTTTCCCTTGTCAACGAGTGTGTGGAGGACGGTGAGGAGTCGACGGACGTCCTCGAAGTGAAGCCCTGTTGTCGGCTCATCGAGCACATAAACGGTGCGCCCGGTGGAACGGCGTTGAAGTTCCGTGGAAAGCTTCACGCGTTGGGCCTCCCCACCCGACAGCGTTGTCGCGGCTTGCCCCAGGCGCACATAACCGAGCCCGACGTCGAGCAGCGTTTTCATGAATCGGTGGATGGACGAAATGGCCTCGAAAAACTTCTCGGCTTCCTCGATGGGCATATCCAGCACATCGGAAATTGTCTTGCCCTTGTATCGAACGGTCAACGTGTCGCGGTTGTATCTCTTGCCGTGGCACTCTTCGCACTGAACATACACATCGGGCAAGAAGTTCATTTCGATCTTGATCGTGCCATCGCCGGAACAATGCTCGCAGCGACCGCCCTTGACGTTGAACGAGAATCGACCGGGCCCGTAACCGCGTTCTTTCGCCTCGGGAGTCTCGGCGAAGAGAGCGCGAATCTTGTCAAACACCCCGGTGTAGGTGGCTGGATTGGATCGGGGTGTCCGCCCAATCGGGGCTTGGTCCACGTGGATCACCTTGTCGAGGTGATCGAGCCCCGAGACCGACTTGTGCCGTCCCGGAGTCTGCTTGGCGCCGTTGAGCCGGTTCGCCATTACCTTGTACAGGACGTCGTTGACGAGCGTGCTCTTGCCCGACCCGGAGACCCCGGTTACCACGACGAACACGCCAAGAGGGAAAGTTGCCTCGACGTCGTGCAGGTTGTTCGCAACAGCACCGTGGACGGTGACGACGCGATTGGGATCCCACTCCCGACGATCTGTCCGGTCGGAGACCTTCTCGCGGCCCGCGATGAATCCTGCGGTGTGCGAGCGTTTTTCCGTCAACAGTGACTTCAAAGAGCCCGAGTGAACGACTTCGCCGCCGTGCTCCCCCGCACCCGGACCGATATCGACAATCCAATCTGCTGCATTGATGGTGTCTTCATCGTGCTCAACAACGACGAGCGTGTTTCCGATGTCGCGAAGGCGCTCGAGCGTTTCGATGAGGCGTTGGTTGTCCCGTTGGTGCAGACCGATAGATGGCTCATCAAGCACATAGAGAACTCCGGTAAGCCCCGCCCCGATTTGCGTCGCGAGTCGAATGCGCTGAGCTTCTCCGCCCGAGAGTGTTCCGGCGGCGCGTGACATCGTCAAGTACCCCAGTCCAACGTGCAGCAAAAATTCGAGTCGCGCGACGATTTCTCGCAACACCGCAGCGGCGACCTGAGCGTCGCGGTCGGATAATTTAAGGCTTGTCATGAAGGCGTGAGCCTTGTCGAGGGATTGCTCGGTCGCCTCGGAAATCGATTTGCCGTCGATTGTGACGGCAAGCACTGCCGGTGCGAGCCGCTGACCGCCACACGATTCGCAGGCCACGATTCGGTGGAATGAGGCGTAGCGCTCCTTTTGGAGGTCGCTGTCCGTCTCGGTGTACTTGCGTTCAACGTAAGCCAACACGCCTTCAAACCCTCGGGACATCGACACCTTGCGCCCGTAACGGTTTCGCCAGCGAATCACGATCTCGTGGTTGTTGCCGTAAAGGATGGCATTTTGAGCTTCCTCGGGCAGATCTTTCCACGGGGTGTCGAGCGAGAAATCCAACTCAGAAGCAAGACCCTCCGCGAGACGCTCAAAGTAGGGGTAAATCAATTCCTTGGCGCCCGGTTTCCACGGCAGGACAACTCCCCCACGAATCGACAACTCGGGGTTGTCGAGAATTAGATCGATGTCCGCCATGGACTGCGTTCCCAAACCGTGACAGGCCGCGCATGCTCCGAAAGGCGCGTTGAAGGAAAACGTGCGGGGTTCAATTTCCGTGAGAGTCAGCGCGTGCTGGTTGGGGCACGAAAGATTCTCGGAGTAGGTGCGCGAGTCATCCGAATCAACGAAGTCGACGACGAGCGTCCCGCTTCCCAGTTTGAGAGACGTTTCCACCGAATCCGACAACCGTGCCAGGTCGCCTCCGGCAACAAGGCGATCGACAACCACTGCAATGTCGTGTTTGTTTTGTTTCTTGAGGGTTGGAGGTTCCGTGAGCTGGATTACCTCACCATCGACGACCGCGCGAGCAAACCCCTGGCTCAGCAGGTCGGTGAATACGTCGACGAATTCGCCTTTGCGTCCCTGGACAATGGGTGCGAGGAGTTGAAACCTCGTGTCGGCGGGCAATTCAGCGAGTTGATCCGTGATGTGTTGCGCAGATTGACGCTGAATTGTTTCGCCGCACTCGGGGCAATGCGGGACGCCGATTCGCGCCCACAGCAGTCGCATGTAGTCGTAGATTTCCGTGATCGTGCCAACGGTTGAGCGCGGATTGCGATTTGTCGATTTCTGATCGATGGAGACAGCGGGTGAAAGTCCGTCGATGAAGTCGACGTCAGGACGGTCCACCTGTCCAAGGAATTGGCGGGCGTACGACGAGAGCGACTCAATGTAGCGACGTTGTCCCTCGGCAAACAGGGTGTCAAAGGCCAGAGACGACTTCCCTGAGCCACTGAGACCGGTGAAGACAACGAGAGAATCACGCGGAATGTCGAGATTGACGTTCTTCAGGTTATGAACGCGGGCGCCCTTGATGCTGATGATGTTTTTACCGGAAACGGGGGTGATGGGCACTAGTCAATCCTACGGTCAGCCCAGTTCGCGGGCTTGCCGCAGGGACTTCTTCATGTCATGGATCTCGTCGCGCAACCGCGCCGCGAGTTCGAACCTGAGTTCTGTAGCGGCGGCCACCATCTGGGCAGTCAGTTGGTCGATCGTCAACTCGAGATCGTCGCTTCGTATGCCCAGCATTTCGGTATCGGCAATCTCACGCGCGAGGGTTTCGGTAATGTCGGCTATCCGCTTTCGCAGCGGTGTTGGGTCAATTCCGTGTTCCAGGTTGTACGCAACCTGTTTCTCCCGTCGACGATCGGTCTCATCCATGGCTTGTTTCATGGCGGCGGTGATGGAATCGGCGTAAAGATGAACTTCGCCCGACACGTTGCGGGCGGCGCGCCCAATGGTCTGAATGAGCGATGTCGCACTGCGAAGAAAACCCTGCTTGTCTGCATCAAACACGGCCACGAGGGACACTTCCGGGAGGTCAAGACCCTCACGCAACAGGTTGATTCCGACCAGCACGTCAAACCTTCCTGCACGCAACTCCGACAACAACTCGACGCGTCGCAGCGTGTCCACGTCCGAGTGGAGGTACTCGACCTTGACCCCCATGCCACGAAGGTAATCGGTGAGGTCCTCGGACATCTTTTTCGTCAACGTTGTGATGAGAACGCGCTCGTCTTTTGCCACGCGCTCTCGGATGCTCTCGAGCACGTCATCGACCTGTCCCTTGGTTGGTTTCACCACAATCTGCGGGTCCACCAGCCCGGTCGGTCGAATGATCTGTTCGACAATTCCGTCGGCGACACCCATCTCGTACTTTCCGGGGGTTGCCGACAGGTACACCTTTTGTCCGACGCGGTCGAGAAACTCTTGGAACTTGAGCGGTCGGTTGTCGAGTGCGCTCGGTAGGCGGAACCCGTGATCAACGAGTGTTCGCTTTCGACTCGCGTCACCCTCGTACATGGCACCGACCTGCGGAATGGTCACGTGCGATTCGTCGATGATCACCACGAAATCGTCGGGGAAATAGTCCAGCAGAGTGTGGGGAGGCTCGCCGGGCTGTCGGCCGTCCATGTGCATCGAATAGTTTTCGATGCCGGAACAGAATCCGATTTGCTCCATCATCTCGAGATCGTACGTCGTGCGCATTCGGAGCCTCTGCGCCTCCAGCAGTTTGTTTTGTCCTTCTAGTTCTTCCAGTCGAATCGCAAGCTCGGCCTTGATGTCCGCCATGGCGCGAATCATGGTTTCTCGACTCGCCGCGTAGTGAGTTGCGGGAAAAATCGCAATGGAATCCATTTGCTGGATCACCTCGGCCGTCAGCGGATGCAGTTGGTAGAGGGCTTCGATTTCGTCGCCGAACATCTCAATTCGGATGGCGAGCTCTTCGTACTGCGGAATGATTTCAATCGTGTCACCGCGCACGCGGAACTTGCCACGGCTGAAATCGACATCGTTTCTCTCGTATTGCATTCCCACAAACTTCTTAACAATCTCGGTTCGCGAAATCTTCTGACCAACCTGGACAGCGAGCATCGCCTCGAGATATTCGGAGGACGATCCCAAACCGTAAATACACGAAACGGTTGACACCACGATGACGTCTCGTCGAGACAGTAACGAATTCGTGGTGGAGTGACGCAGTCGCTCGACCTCTTCGTTGATGCTGGTGTCTTTTTCGATGAACGTGTCTGTCTGTGGAACATACGCCTCGGGCTGGTAATAGTCGTAATACGAGACGAAGTATTCAACGGCGTTCTCCGGCATGAGTTCGCGGAACTCGGTCGCCAACTGTGCAGCGAGAGTCTTGTTGTGTGCAAGAACGAGAGCAGGCCGCTGAATCTGCTCGATCAGCCACGCGGTCGTGGCGGACTTGCCGGTTCCCGTTGCACCGAGCAAGACAATGTTGGTTTCGCCCGCGTTGATGCGCGCGGCGAGTTCCTTGATTGCGTGAGGCTGGTCGCCGCTGGGAACGTACTCGCTAATGACCTCGAACGGTCGTACGGCGCGAGTCGGTTCCATAAGTCCAGATTAGGCGCGGGAGGAGTCGAGGATTTCCGCCCATACCGCATCGACTTGATCGAGAGTCTGCTGAAGTGACCCCTCGGTGTTGACAACCCAGTCCGCTACCCGAATGCGTTCTTCCTCGGTAGCCTGCGCGGCGATGCGCGATTCGGCTTCCTGAGCACTCAACCCTCGGAGTTCCATCAGGCGTTGCCCGCGTATCTCCGGGTCGCACGCAAGAGCGATGACGCCATCAAACTCATTGGCACGATTTGTTTCGACGAGCAGCGGAATGTCATAGACAATGACGGAGTTCGGATTTGTCGCAGACGCCTCGGCAATACGTTTGTGCAGTTCAATGCCGATGGCCGGGTGCACGATCGCTTCGAGGTCGCGGCGCGCATCGGCGTCGTCGAACACGAGTCGTCCCAGGGCGGCCCGGTCAAGATCACCGGCCTCGTCGATGACACCGAGCCCGAAGCGCGTGCGAATCTCGTCAAGAACGGGGCTTCCCTTGCGTTGCACATAGCGGACAAGCTCGTCTGCGGATTCGACGTGTGCGCCGAGCTCACGCAGTCGTGAGCACACGGTCGACTTTCCGGCGGCTATCCCGCCCGTTACTGCAATCAACGGCACACTTCTAGCGTAACGACAAAGGGCGCCCGCTTCCGCGGACACCCATTGTCATTGCTAGGACCTACTCGGCGTCGTTACCCGCGAGCTTGTCGCGGAGTGCCGTGAGTTGCTCGTCCTCAGCGAGAGTTCCAGCCGATTCCTCGACGGGAACAGCTACAGCGGCCTCAGCGGCCGGAGCAACCTCGGGGAACGCTTCAGCTTCGGCGTTCATGCGAGCAACCTGCTTCTTGTGGGCTTCCCAGCGGGCCTGAGCGGCTCCGTAGTCAACTTCCCACTTGCCGCGCTGGTCGTCGAATCCGTCTTTCCAGTCGCCCGTAGCTGGGTCGAAGCCCTCGGGGTAGCGGTAGGCGCCACTCTCGTCATAGTCGGTGGGCATTCCGTAGAGGGCCGGGTCGAACTCGGTTCCCTCGGGGTCTACGCCGTCGTTGGCCTGCTTGAGCGAGAGCGAGATGCGTCGACGCTCGAGGTCGATGTCGATTATCTTGACGAACACGTCATCGCCGACCGAAACAGCCTGCTCGGCAAGTTCGATGTGGCGACCCGAGAGTTCGGAGATGTGAACGAGGCCTTCGATGCCGTCGGCGACGCGGACAAAAGCACCGAACTGAACGAGCTTGGTGACCTTCCCGGGCGCGATTTCACCGATAGCGTGTTCGCGCGCGAACACCTGCCACGGGTCTTCCTGAGTCGCCTTGAGCGAGAGCGAGATGCGCTCGCGGTCGTTTTCGACCTCGAGAACCTCGACGGTGACTTCTTGACCGATCTCGACAACTTCCGAAGCGTGCTCGATGTGCTTCCACGACAGTTCGGAAACGTGGATGAGACCGTCAACGCCACCAAGGTCAACGAAAGCACCGAAGTTGACGATCGACGAGATGACACCCTTGCGGATCTGACCCTTCGTGATGTTGCCCAGAATCTGGCTGCGGCTCTCGGACTGGCTCTGCTCGAGCAGAGCGCGGCGTGACAGAACGACGTTGTTGCGGTTCTTGTCGAGTTCGAGAATCTTCGCTTCGATTTCCTGGCCGAGGTAGGGAGTCAGGTCGCGAACGCGACGAAGTTCGATGAGCGACGCTGGCAGGAATCCGCGGAGCCCGATGTCGACGATGAGCCCACCCTTGACAACTTCGATAACCGTTCCGGTAACAATCCCGTCGGCTTCCTTGACCTTTTCGACGTCTCCCCACGCGCGCTCGTACTGTGCGCGCTTCTTCGACAGGATGAGGCGACCTTCTTTGTCTTCCTTCTGGAGAACCAGTGCCTCGACGACATCACCGACGGCGACAACATCTTCGGGGTTGACGTCGTGCTTGATGGAAAGTTCGCGGATGGGGATGACACCCTCCGTCTTGTAGCCGACGTCGAGGAGAACCTCGTCACGATCGACCTTGACGACGGTACCTTCGATGAGGTCTCCGTCGTTGAAGAATTTCAGCGTCTTTTCAACTTCGGCGAGGAATTGCTCGGCTGTTCCGATGTCATTGATTGCGACCTGCTTGGTCTGGGGTGTAGTCATAGGTTGGTTTGCTCCGGAGGGCATAAATAATGCCCACGTAATTCTCATCACGCGGGCGGCGGACAGGGAATTGTTGCCGGTTGGCAACGCCCCAGTCTACCGCGACAATCGCAGGCTGCGCAAACAGGCTTTCTAGTCGAGAACGGCAGTTTTCAGCGTGTCGAGACCGACTCCGCCAATGTCGAGGACGCGCTTGTGCCAGGCCTTCAGGGAAAACGCCGACCCTTCTCGACGAGCCGACTCTGCCCGCAGATCCTCAAAGATTCGTTGGCCAACCTTGTACGACGGAGCTTGGCCCGGCCATCCGAGGTAACGATTGACCTCGAAGCGCACGAATTCATCTTCCATGAGGACGTTGTCACGCATGAACTGGAAGGCGTAATCCGCATCCCAGGTCCCGTTTCCGTCTGGTCGCGGCTTGCCGAGGTGCACGCCGATATCCAAGACAACACGCGCCGCACGCATACGCTGCCCGTCGAGCATGCCGAATCGATCGCCGTCGTCCGCTAGATAGCCGAGTTCATCCATCAGCCGCTCGGCGTACAGTGCCCAACCCTCGGCGTGTCCGCTTGTTCCGGCGAGGGTGCGCCGCCATGTGTTGAGTTCCGCGCTGTTGTAGGTCGCCTGGGCAATCTGCAAGTGGTGGCCGGGAACGCCTTCGTGGTAAACGTTCGTGGTTTCACGCCAGGTGTCAAACTCGGTGACACCCTCTGGGACGCTCCACCACATGCGCCCAGGACGAGCAAAATCATCCGACGGGCCCGTGTAATAGATTCCACCGTCTTTCGTCGGGGCGATCATGCACTCGAGCTTGCGCATGGGTTCCGCGATATCGAAGTGTGTTTTCCCCAGTTCGCGAACCGCGTTGTCCGAGAGCTTCTGCATCCACGCCTGAAGGGCGTCCGTCCCGTGAATCTTCCGGTTGGGGTCAGCATCAAGGGCAGCGACCGCTTCGGCAACTCCCCCACCGCCACTCAGTCGCTTCGCGATTGACTCTTGCTCGTCGACCATTCGACGCAGCTCCGCGATTCCCCACTCGTAGGTGTCATCGAGGTCAATCGTTGCACCGACGAAACTCCGTGAATGCAGCTGGTAAAGATCTCGGCCTACTCCGTCACGCGCCGAGGCGGCGGGCGAAAGCTCGTTCTCGAGAAAGCCAGCGAACTCGAGGTACGCGTTGCGAGCCGCTTCCGATGCCGTGTGCAACAGCTTTTTTAGTGAATCGGGCAGGTCTGCCGGCGCGGTGTTCGTTGCGAAGTCGACGAAGAAGCCTTCCGCACCCGCGTTGCGCTTCGCCTGGGTGATTACTTCCACAACCTGTCGCCTCGCCGGAACGATGCCTTGGGAAATGCCGAGTGTCAGTGATTCACGATAGCCACGGAGAGCTTCGGGCAGATTTGCCAACTTGTGAGCAATCGCTTCCCAATTGTCGTGGGTGTCGGTTGGCATGAGGTCAAAAATGTCGCGCAAACCTTGAGCGGGCGACGCAATGTTGTTGAGGTCTCGGAGTTCCCACTTCGCGTCGTTGAGCTCGAGGGACAACTCGAGTTCCCGTTCCAGGTCGAGTTTGGTGACGCGGTCAATCTCATCAACCGGGGTTGCGGCACGAAGTTGTGCCAGCGTCGCCACGACGGCTGCGCGCGAGGCCTCAGCACCGGCCGGCGACAGATCGGCGAAACCCGTCACGTCACCTTCGCGACTGAGCCAGATTCTGGCGTCGGGATCGAGTTCACAGAGGGTGTCGACCCATTCCTCGGCGACCAGGTCAATTGCGGTGGGAGTTCTTTCCGTCATATCCAGGAGCCTAGTGTCCCGCTTCGTGCCAGGAATGTCCGACACCGACCTGAACGTCCAGGGGAACCGACAGCGTCACCGCGTGTTCCATGGCGTCCTCGACAATCTTCTGAACCCGCGCGGTCTCGCCTTGTGCGACTTCGAAGACCAGTTCATCGTGCACCTGCAACAGGAGTCGCGATTTCAGCCCGGCCAGTCGAACGGCCTCCGCTGCACGAATCATCGCGATCTTCATGATGTCCGCACTCGTTCCCTGAATCGGTGCATTGAGCGCAGCACGCTCGGCGCTGTCGCGAACCATTCGATTACTACTGGCCAGGTCGGCAAAATTGCGTCGCCGTCCAAACACCGTTGTCGTGAACAAGTCTTTGCGGGCCTGCTCAACGCCCGACCGCAAGTAGTCGCGGACTGCGCCGAATCGCGCGAAGTAGTCGCTCATGAGAGCCTTCGCCTCCGAGTTTTCTATTCTCAATTGCTTGGCGAGACCGAATGCTGAGAGCCCGTAAGCGAGACCGTAGGACATCGCCTTCACTTTGGATCGCATAGCTGGCGTGACGTCTGCTGGTTCGACTGCGAAAACTTTTGACCCAACGAATCGATGCAAGTCCTCACCGGAACGGAAGGCTTCTACGAGTCCCGGGTCACCAGACAAGTGCGCCATAATCCGCATTTCGATCTGCGAGTAGTCCGCGGTAAGGAGGGTCTCGTGAGCGGAATCACTGATGAAGGCCGCCCGAATCTCCGCGCCGATGTCACTGCGAATCGGAATGTTCTGCAGATTCGGATCTGTCGACGACATACGACCGGTTTGTGCGCCAATCTGATCGAACGACGTGTGGATCCGACCGTCCGGCCGGATGCTCTTACGCAGGGTTTCGACAATCTGTGCCAACTTGGTTTGTTCCCGGTGTTCCAGGAGCCCGTCGAGGAAAGGGTGGGGGTTCTTCTCCTGGAGGTCCGCCAGCGAAGCAGCGTCGGTCGAGTAGCCCGTCTTGGTTGACCGGGTCTTGGGCATCTTCAGTTGTTCGAAGAGAACTTCCTGGAGTTGTTTCGGCGATGACAGATTCATCTCGTGACCAATCATCTCGAAGAGGTTCTTGGCGGTTGTGTCTGCTGAAGTCATCAAACGCTCGTACAACTCGTCGAGAATTCCGCGATCGACGGCAATTCCGGCGCGCTCCATGTCAACGAGAACGGGAATCAACGGTAGTTCTATGTCCCGTTCAACGGTCTGCAGTCCCTCATCGAGGCGGCCCTCGAGCTCTGCGTCCAACTGGGTGAGAATCCATGCCGTCGTCGCAAGTGCGGCCGAGTCGACGGTCGGTACCAATTCATCGGTGGGTGCCGCAGCGGGCACATCCAGCCCGGTCAGTGCGCGAGCAACGTCGTGCAGATCGAGCGACTTGAGGGAGGTGTTGTCGAGCCACGCCGCGATCCGGGTATCGCGAACAATGCCCGCCAAGGTCAAACCCGCGTCGGCAAGCCGGTGCATCAGTTTCTTGCCGTCGTGCACAATTTTGGGTGCGTCCGAGCTCAGCCACGCGTCAAAACCAGTGTGTTCGAGTGAATTGGTGACTCGAACGGAACGTACGGCATCGGTTGCCGAAGCCAATCCGATCGCAAAGCCGTCAATGTCCGGTTCGATGACCAGTCCAAGGCGTTTCTCCGAATTGTCGGCAAGCCACTTGGACAGTTCCTCGTCACCAATGTGGCGTGGCTCAGGTGCGGTTGCGGTGACACGTTTGAGCACTTCTGGTTCGATGGACGGAATCGCTGAAGCGTCGACGCCACCGAACGCGAGGACCCGCTGTTTGAGGGTGCGGAACTGCAGCCGATCGAAGACCTCAACAACGGCGGGGCCATCGATTTCCCGACGGTCGAGGTCGGCGGGCAGGAAGGGTAACTCGACATCACGAACAAGTTTGTTGAGCTTGGCGTTGCGCTCCACGTTCGAGATTTGGTCGCGCAAGTTTTGACCGACGACTCCCCCGATCTCGTCGCGATGTGCGAGAACCTCGTCGAGCGATCCGTACTGCTGAATCCACTTCACCGCCGTTTTCTCTCCGACTTTGTCCACGCCCGGCAAATTGTCGGAGGTTTCTCCTGTCAGTGCTGCGATGTCGGGGTACTGATCGGGTCGAATCCCGTAACGTTCCTCGACCGATTCGGGCGTGTAACGCTTGAGTTCGGCAACGCCACGAGCACTGGGGTAAAGCAGTGTCACGGAAGGCGTAACGAGCTGGATCGTGTCGCGGTCTCCCGATACGACGAGCACGTGCATTCCCGCGGCAGCGCCTTGGGTTGCGAGTGTTGCGAGGATGTCGTCCGCTTCGAAATTTTCCTTCTGAATGGTGACGATGTTCATGGCCTTGAGCGCTTCTTGCAGAAGGGGTACTTGGCCGATGAATTCGGGAGGAGTTTCGCCTCGAGTGCCCTTGTAATCGGGGTATTCGGCGGTTCGGAAGGAATACCGAGAGATGTCGAAGGCGACGGCCACGTGAGTCGGTTTTTCGTTCTGCAAGATAGTCAGGAACATCGACAGGAAACCGTGAATTGCGTTGGTGTGCTGACCGCCAGAAGTCTGGAACGACTCGAGCGGGAGGGCATAGAAGGCCCTGAACGCGAGGGAATGACCGTCGATGAGCAGAAGGGTAGGCTGGGCGCTGTCGGTCACGGGTTTAGCCTATCGAGAGGTGCCGACGGGAGGACATCACCATGGGCGTTCTGGACCACTTACACCCCGAACTGCAAGAGCGCTTCGCGGCGGGTGGCGGTGAACTCGCACAAAAGATGGGTATCGAATACGTCGAACTCGGCGCGGATCGATCCATTGCCCGGATGCCCGTCGAAGGCAATCGTCAGGTCGTCGGAATCCTTCACGGCGGGGCCCACGTAGTTCTCGGAGAATCACTCGGGTCGTTGTCAGCGGCAATTCACGCAGGGCCGGGCCGTTACGCCGTCGGAATTGACGTCAACGCAACGCACACGAAAGCCATTGCGGACGGCTGGGTGACGGGCACGTGCACGGCGGTATCCCTTGGGCGAACCATTTGTGTTCATGAAATCGTGATGACCAACGATGCGGGAGAACGACTCTCCACCGTGCGAATCACCAACCTGCTTCGGGACCAGTAACTACCCGAGTTGCTCGATGACGGCCTGGGCGACCTCGCCCATTGTCAGCCTTCGATCCATCGAGGCCTTCTGAATCCAGCGGAACGACTCCGGTTCAGACAATTTCATCTTTGCCTGAAGCAGCCCCTTCGCACGGTCCAATAGCTTCCGCGTTTCAAGACGCTCCAGGGCATCGGCGTATTCCGCCTCGAGTTGCTGTTGTTCCTGGTACCTCGAAAGGGCGATTTCGACCTGCGGTAAAAGGCGTTCCGGCGTGAAAGGTTTGACTACGTAAGCAATGGCACCCGCCTCATTCGCTCGAGCGACGAACTCGGGTTGCGCAAAAGCGGTCAGCATGACGACTGGTGCGAGGCGCTCCTTGCCAATGATCTCGGCGGCGCTGAGCCCATCCATCTTGGGCATCGTGATATCCATGACAACGAGATCGGGCTTGAGCTCACGGGTGAGTTCGATGGCTTTCTCGCCGTCGGATGCCTCGCCGACCACGTCGTATCCGGCTTCGCGGAGAACCTCGACGATATCCATCCGAATGAGCGCTTCGTCTTCGGCAACAACGACCCGACGTGCTGCGTTCGATTCACTCACGGTGTCAGCCTACGGTATCCTCGAAAGCGCTGGCCGGATTGGCGGAATGGCAGACGCGGAGCACTCAAAATGCTTTGTCCGAAAGGGCGTGTGGGTTCAAGTCCCACATCCGGCACACACAACAACACGAGAGTTGCTGCTCTCACGCGCGTCCGAGGTTCAGAGCTTGAGGGCTTCGGTGCCCACGATGTGAACTCGGAGGTCATTCGTTGAGCCAGCTACTCCGGGAGGAGAGCCCGAGATGACGACGACCTTGTCTCCCTTTTTGGCTAGACCTTCAGCCAAAAGTGACTCGTCCACTTCGGCGAACATTTCGTCGGTGTGCGTGACGGGGTCGACGAGATAGGACGTAATCCCCCAATAGAGGGCCATTCGACGGCGAATAGCTTCGTTGGTCGCAAACGCTTTCATCGGGATACGGAATCGAAGTCGAGACATTCGACGCGCCGAGTCACCGGACTCGGTGAACACACACACATATTTTGCCTCGACGAAATCAGCGACCTCAGCCGCGGCGAGCGTAATTGCGCCACCCTGCGTCCGTGGACGCGTTCCCAGCGGCGAGATGCGCTCAAGACCGTGTTCTTCGGTGTTCTCGACGATTCGTGCCATCGTGGAAACGGTGATCACCGGGTATTCGCCGACTGATGTTTCCCCCGAGAGCATGACCGCGTCGGCACCATCGAGAATGGCATTCGCGACGTCTGAGGTTTCAGCGCGCGTGGGAACGGGTGACGAAATCATCGATTCCAGCATCTGCGTGGCGACGATGACCGGCTTCGCCATGCGCCGTGCGGCTTCGACAGCGCTCTTTTGAACGAGAGGCACTTGCTCGAGCGGGAGTTCGACACCGAGGTCACCGCGCGCAACCATGATTGCGTCGAACGCGTCCACGATCTCATCGATTGCCGCAACGGCCTGCGGCTTCTCAATCTTTGCAATCACGGGGAGACGAATGCCCTCCTCATCCATGATTTCGTGCACGCGGGTGATGTCTCCCGCGTTGCGGACGAACGAGAGTGCGATGTAGTCGGCGCCAATGCGAAGACCCCACCGCAAATCGTCCTCATCCTTTTCCGAGAGAGCGGGGACATTCACCGCCACGCCCGGGAGGTTGATGCCCTTGTTGTTGGAGATTGCTCCCCCGACGACGACTTCGGTCCGCACCCTGACGCCATCCGTGTCGAGAACCTTGAGGTTGATCTTGCCATCGTCGATCAGCAGAGTGTCGCCCTTGGCTACGTCCTGCGGAAGCCCCTTGAACGTCGTGCCTACGATGTCTTTGGTTCCTTCGATGTCTTCCGTCGTGATCGTGAAAATGTCTCCAGCGGCGAGGACGTGCGGACCATTGGCAAATTTTCCCGTACGAATTTTCGGACCCTGAAGGTCAACGAGCACTGCGACGGGTTTCCCCAGGTCGACGGCAGCTTTGCGAACGTGCGCGTAAACGGCCTCGTGAACGTCGTGCGAGCCGTGGCTGAGGTTGAATCGCGCAACGTCCACTCCAGCCTCGATGATGGCCCTGATGCTCTCATACGTGTTCGTCGCGGGCCCGAGCGTGGCGACTATTTTCGCGCGTCTCATAATTTCCTTATGTATTCGTTGGCAGATTAGAAGTGTATCGGGGTGTCGTGCGCGCGAACTGGCGAGGGCAGTGCCGTTCGACCACCGAGGAAGGCGTCGACTCTGGCCGCAACGGATCGCCCCTCTGCTATTGCCCAGACGATGAGTGATGCTCCGCGTCCCGCGTCGCCCGCGACGAACACCCCCGGAACATTCGTCTCGAAATCGTTTGACCGCGATACAAGGCGCCGATCCGTGAGGTCGACCCGAAGTTGCTCGGTCATGGAATCGTCGTGGGTGCCGACAAAGCCGAGCGCAAGCAATACGAGATCGGCCGGCACGGTTTTCTCGGTTCCAGCCTTCGGGCGGCGTCCACCGTCAAAGTATTCGGTCTCGGCGACAACAAGACCGGTGACCGCACCGGCTTCGCTGCCAGAAAACTCGACCGTGGACGCCAGGTAGTCCCTTTGCCCGCCCTCTTCGTGCGCACTCTGCACCTCGAACAGGTCGGGTTCCATCGGCCAGGGCTGTTCGGAGGGGCGTTCATTCTCCGGCCGCTTGCCGATCGCGAGCGTCGTCACCGACTTTGCCCCCTGACGAAGGGCGGTTCCCAGACAGTCAGCGCCAGTGTCTCCGCCGCCGAGAATGATGACGTGCTTACCCTTCGCGTCGATGAGGTCGACGGGATTATCCCCCGCGACCGCACGGTTGGAGGGAACGAGATAGTCCATCGCGAAGTGAATTCCCGTGAGCGAACGTCCCGGAATGTCGAGGTCGCGCGCGGAGGGTGCCCCGGTGCAAACGATGACCGCGTCATAGCGGGCACGAAGATCCGCCCACGAGATGTCGACACCGATGGTGACTCCTGGGCGGAAACGCGTTCCTTCGGTCTCCATTTGCTCAAGACGGCGGTCAAGGTGTGATTTTTCCATCTTGAAGTCGGGAATCCCGTATCGCAGCAGACCGCCCACCTTGTCGTCTCGTTCAAACACGGCGACGGTGTGACCCGCTCGAGTCAGTTGTTGTGCAGCGGCGAGGCCCGCGGGACCTGAACCAACTACGGCAACGGTCTTACCCGTCAGGCGGTTGGGGATGACGGGCTCGATGAAACCTCGTTCCCACGCAGTGTCAATGATCGCGAGTTCTGACTGCTTGATGGTCACGGCTGGTTGATTGATGGCGAGAACACAGGACGACTCGCACGGCGCTGGGCAGAGTCGTCCCGTGAATTCGGGGAAGTTGTTTGTTGCGTGAAGTCTCTCGATTGCGCCCTTCCAGTCGTCACGGTGAACGAGATCGTTCCATTCCGGGATGAGGTTTCCGAGTGGGCAGCCTTGGTGGCAGAACGGGACACCGCAGTCCATGCAGCGGCCGGCTTGGCGCTCGACCAGTCCCGCTTCGCGCTCTTCGTAAACTTCCTTCCAGTCGCGCAGTCGCAGCGGCACGGGGCGGCGGGAAGGCGTCTCGCGCTGCGCGGTGGTCAGAAATCCCTTGGGGTCAGCCACTCGTCACCTCCATGATTTGGGCCCACACATCGTCGCCGTCCGGGTCGAGTCCGGCGTCAACGGCGGCGCTGCGAACCATGGTGACGTTGTAAAAGTCTCGGGGAACAATCTTTGTGAAGCGAGTCGAGGAAGCGGCCCAATCCGCGATGAGGCTCGCCGCGTGAGCGGAACCTGTTTCCTCGGCGTGGGTTCTCACGATTCCCCGTAAGACGTCCGAATCCTCCGGCGAGAGCGCCGAGAGCAATAGTTCGCCATTAGCGTGCGCCGACTGATTGAGGTTGTCAGTGTCCAGGTCAAGCACGTAGGCGTAACCGCCGCTCATACCCGCGCCAAGATTTCGACCGGTCTGCCCAAGGATTACCGTTACTCCACCCGTCATGTATTCCAGAGCGTGGTCTCCGACCCCTTCGACCACGACTGTCGCACCTGAATTTCGCACGCAGAAACGTTCCCCGACGACTCCCGCGATGAACATCTCACCGCTGGTCGCCCCGTACCCAACGACGTTGCCCGCGATGATGTTTTCGTTGGACTGATATGACGCCTCGGGGTGTTGGCGAACAATGATTCGACCACCCGAGAGACCTTTGCCGACATAGTCGTTGGACTCGCCCGTCAGGCGGAGGGTGATCCCTTGAGGAATGAACGCACCGAGGGACTGCCCGGCAGATCCGTCAAGCGCGATGTCGATGGTGTTCGCAGGGAGTCCCTCCTCACCGAATGCCTTTGTCACCTCGTGCCCCAGCATCGTCCCGATGGCACGGTCCGTGTTTCGAATGGAGGTCGACAACGTCACGGGTTCTCGGCTGCCGAGTGCCGCTGAGGCCATCTCAATCAACCTATTATCAATGTGAGCGGCGAGTTCGTGATCGTGCGTCGAGACGTTGAATCGCGGCGCATCTTCGGCGAATTCGGGCCCGCGCAGAATCGGCGATAGGTCAAGTCCCTCAGATTTCCAGTGCTGAACGGCCTTTCCAACGTCGAGCAGTTCGCGGTGGCCGATCGCCTCAGCGAGCGTGCGGAATCCCAGTGACGCGAGGATTTCGCGGACCTCCTCGGCGATGTATTCGAAGAATGTCTCGACGAATTCTGGCTTGCCCGTGAACCTCTCGCGGAGCAACGGGTTTTGTGTTGCGACACCAACAGGACACGTGTCGAGATGACACACGCGCATCAGGATGCAACCGGAAACGACCATGGGGGCCGTTGCAAAACCGTACTCTTCCGCACCGAGCATCGCGGCGATGACGACGTCTCGCCCAGTCTTCATCTGCCCATCCACTTGGACGACGACCCTGCCGCGCATGTCGTTGAGCATGAGTGTCTGTTGGGCTTCGGCGAGCCCAAGTTCCCACGGTGTGCCGGCATGTTTGAGGGACGAGAGGGGGCTTGCCCCGGTGCCACCGTCGTGCCCCGAGATCAGAATCACATCCGCCTTCGACTTGGCGACACCGGCCGCGACGGTTCCAACCCCCGATTCGGAGACGAGTTTGACGTGTATTCGCGCCTTCGGATTGGCGCGCTTGAGGTCGAAGATGAGTTGCTTGAGGTCTTCGATCGAATAAATGTCGTGGTGAGGTGGCGGCGAAATGAGACCGACGCCCGGTGTTCCCATTCGGGTTCGCGCAATCCATGGATAAACCTTGTTGCTCGGCAACTGGCCGCCCTCACCGGGCTTCGCTCCCTGCGCCATCTTGATTTGAAGGTCATCGGCGTGCGTGAGGTACATGCTCGTTACACCGAAACGACCGGAGGCGACCTGTTTAATCGCGGAACGTCTCTCGGGGTCGAGAAGCCGTTCGACCGATTCTCCGCCCTCGCCGGTATTGGAACGCGCGCCCAGTCGATTCATGGCGATTGCCAGTGTCACGTGCATCTCTTCGGAAATCGCGCCATAAGACATGGCCCCCGTCGAGAACCGACGGATGATGTCGGAAGCTGGCTCTACCTCATCGAGCCGTATCGCTGGTCGACCGGAATTGAAGGCGAAAAGTCCGCGAAGCGTCATGAGTCGCGCCGCTTGCTCGTCAACGGCACGCGTGTAATCGCGGAAGATGTCGTAACGCTTGGATCGCGTCGCGTGTTGCAGCTTGAACACCGTCTCAGGGTTGAACAAGTGCGGCGGACCCTCACGACGCCACTGGTACTCGCCGCCGGTTTCCAGTTCGGCGTGCGGATTCGACTGCGTTCCGTAGGCGCGCAAGTGCCGAATGCGGTTCTCCTGAGCGAGAATGTCGAGGGTGATTCCGCCCAGCAGACTTGTTGTGCCGACAAAATATTTATCGATGAGGTCCTGGCTGAGCCCGAGTGCTTCGAACGTTTGCGCCCCCGCGTACGACGCGACGGTCGAAATGCCCATCTTCGACATTGTCTTGAGGACACCCTTACCCAGGGCGTAAATCACGTTGGCGACGGCTTTTTCCGGAGTGACGTTGGAAATTCGGCCTTCCCGCACAAGCAGCTCGGCGGTTTCCATAACCAAATAGGGGTTGATTGCCGAAGCTCCGAATCCGACGAGCGTTGCGACATGGTGAACCTCGCGGACGTCTCCCGCTTCGACGACAAGGGAGGACTGCATGCGTCTGCCCGCTCGAATCAGGTGATGGTGAACGGCGGACAGCATCAAGAGGGAGGGTATTGGCGCGAGATCCTGGTCGGAGTCGCGGTCACTGAGCACGATGAAGGTGATGCCGTCGTCGAGAGCCGCATCGACTTCCGCGCACATCGCTGTGAGGCGCCGTTCCATCGCCTGCGCTCCGTCGTCAATGCGGTAAAGCCCAGAAATCACTCGCGTTGTCGCCCTGCCGTCCGTTTCGAGGTGGATGATTTTGGCGAGTTCGTCGTTGTTGATCACGGGAAACGCGAGCGCAACCTGTCGCGCATGTTCGGGAGTTGCGACGAGCAGGTTTCGCTCCGGGCCAAGACCAACCGTCATGGACGTGACAACCTCCTCGCGAATGGAATCGAGCGGAGGGTTCGTTACCTGTGCGAATTGCTGCGAAAAGTAGTCAAACAGCAAGCGCGCCCGATCGGACAAAACCGCAATCGGGGTATCGGAGCCCATTGCTCCCAACGGTTCACTACCCGACTGCGCCATCGGCGTGATGAGGATTCGCACTTCCTCCTCGGTGTACCCAAACGTGCGCTGGCGGCGCTGGATTGACGCCGGTGTGTGAACAATGTGCTCTCGTTCCGGAAGCGCCTGCAGGTGAATCTCGTTCTCGCGCACCCACTCCCCCCACGGGGAAAGTGACGCAACGTGACTCTTGATCTCGTCGTCCTCGATGATTCTCTGATTTTCCGTGTCCACGATGAACATCCGACCAGGCTGCAAGCGACCCTTGCGGACGACCTTCGAGGGGTCAACGTCGTAGACGCCGATCTCGGAAGCCATAACCACGAGACCGTCATCCGTTACCAAAAATCGACCGGGGCGAAGACCGTTGCGGTCCAAAGTTGCTCCGACGAGCGAACCGTCGGAAAATGCCAGTGCAGCGGGACCATCCCATGGCTCCATCAACATCGAGTGATATTGGTAGAAATCTCTGCGCTTCTGCTCCATTGCAGAATCGTTTTCCCACGCCTCGGGAATCATCATCATGATCGCGTGAGGTAGTGAACGGCCGGAGAGTTCGAGCAACTCAACGACCTCGTCGAACGAAGCGGAATCACTGCCGCCAACCGTCACGACAGGGAAAAGCGGTTCGAGATCACCGAGTAGCGATGACGCCAACTGGGACTGTCGCGCCCGCATCCAGTTGCGGTTAGCCCGAATAGTGTTTATCTCTCCGTTGTGCGCGATGTAGCGGAAAGGGTGGGCCAGAGGCCACGAGGGGAACGTATTTGTCGAAAAACGCGAATGGACGAGCGCGAGGGTGGACTCCACCCGGACGTCCGACAGGTCGGGGAAGAACGGCTCCAGTTGCAGAGTGGTTACCATCCCCTTGTAGACGATTGTTCGGCAGGACAGCGACGGGAAATACGTGCCCAACTCGCGTTCCGCGCGCTTGCGCAGGCGGAACGTCAACCGATCGAGCTCGATGCCACTGGCAGTTCCGTTGGCGTCGGTTACCACCAACTGTTCGAATGCTGGCATGACATCCCGAGCGAGCGATCCGAGGTGTTGCGCATCGACCGGAACTTCACGCCAGCCGAGCACCGACAACCCCTCGGAGCGGGCAATGTCTTCGACGGCGGCTTTCTCCTTAGCTCGCGATTCACTCTCGAGTGGCAAGAATGCCATCCCGATCGCATACTCTCCGTGCCGAGGGATGTCGAAGTCTAGGACGGCTCGAAAGAATGCATCAGGAATCTGGATGAGGATGCCCGCGCCGTCCCCTGTGCCGGCGTCAGAGCCCACCGCACCTCGGTGCTCCAGGTTTCGCAGACTCGACAACGCCGTCTCGATGATGTCGTGACCTGCGTAACCACGCATCGTCGCAACCAGCGCAAATCCGCACGAATCCTTCTCATCTGCGGGGTTGTACAGTCCACTTTTCGCAGGGAAAGACCCAAAGCGTGAAAATGGGCTCATCATGCTGCAACGTCCTTCCTAGCAATGGGACGACGTCGGCCCGGTTGATGGGGTGGTGTCAGCGTTTCCGTGTTCCGCTTGTGGCGACACGACGCTTCGATTGCGAACCGTCGGCACTGACGAGTTCAGCCTTTGTAAAGGTTTCATTTGAGTCTAGCGTTTTCGGGTCAACCCAGACGCGACCGTCCAGGTAGGGGCTGGGTTCCGAGCCAGGGTGTCGACGACCCTGGATGTAGAACAACAGAGCACCGAGCAGAATTGCTGCGAATGATGCCCAGACGTTGACACGAATTCCGGCGAAGGTTTCGCTCGGGTCGAGTCGTATGGTCTCAATAGTGGCTCTGCCGACGCCATACCAGATGAGGTAAAGGCTGAAGTGACGGCCCCACTGTAAGTCCAGTCGTCGATCAATCGCGAGAAGCACGAACACTCCGATGATGTTCCAGACAGCTTCGTAGAAAAACACCGGGTGAAACAACGTCCCAGCAGGCAGTCCGAGTGGATACGCCGGATTGGACGCGTCGATCGGAAGACCCCACGGAAGGTCTGTCGGGATTCCGAAAAGCTCGTTGTTAAACCAGTTTCCCAATCGACCGCAGGCCTGGGCAATAGCGAGGCCCGGTGCAACGGCGTCCAGAAGGGTCACGAAACGGACGCCGACAAGTCGGCTGCCGATGTAGGCCCCTGCCGCCCCGAGAATAAGCGCACCAAAAATTGCCATTCCGCCTTGCCAGACATAGAGAATCACCATGGGGTCTTGACCGGCGAAATAGTCATTCGGGTGGGTGATCACGTGATACAGGCGACCGCCCACGATCCCGAGCGGGATGGCCAGCAACATGATGTCCAATACGAGCCACGGCTCAACGCCTCGAGCAACCAAACGACGGTTGGTGATGTAGAGGGCGATGATAATCCCCGTCAGGATACACAATGCGTAGGCGTGGATTGTGAGGTCAATGGTGACCCAGGACGCTCCCCACCCGCGCAAAATCTCACCGAGGTTGAACGATTGCCAACCGACCGGAGGTGTGGGGAAGCTTGCCTGAATCAACGGAATCCTTTCGATGAAATCTAAGCCTACGGTGTGACGCTCGAGACTCCGGACGAGAGTTCCGCGGCGATGGATCGCACCCCTGCCGGACCGTCGTTTTCGAGGGTAGTCACAAGGAGCGATCCGACGATGGCTCCGTCCGCATAATCGCAGACGCTTCGCACATGCTCAGCGGACGAGATACCAACACCAACGCACACCGTCTCTGCACCGACGGCACGTAGACGTGCGACCAAGTCGCGCGCAGCGGAATCGAGGTCTTCGCGAGTGCCGGTGATGCCCATGGTCGACACCGCATAAACAAAACCGCGCGAATTCTCTACCGCAGAGCGCAGGCGGGTGTCGGTTGAGGAGGGGGCGGCCAAAAAGACACGGTCGAGCTTCAGTGCATCGGAAACGCGAATCCACTCCGCCGCTTCGTCGGGAATGAGGTCGGGCGTGATCAAACCCACTCCGCCGGCATCGACCAGGTCGCGGGCGAAGCGTTCAACCCCGTACTGGACAACGGGGTTCCAATAGGTCATGACCAATATCGGGACATCAACACGAGCCGTCACCGCGGAGATGATCGAGAAAACGTCGCGAACGCGGAAGCCGCTCTCGAGAGCAGTGTTTGTCGCCCGTTGAATCACCAGGCCGTCCATCACGGGGTCGGAGTAGGGAATGCCTAACTCGATGATGTCGGCCCCGCCCTCCGCGAGCGCGACGAGCGCTTCGATGCATTCATCAACCGTCGGGAAGCCCGCCGGAAGGTATCCCACCAAGACACCACGACCCGAGGCGTTTGCGGCCCGAATCACGTCCGTCACTCGCGACATCAGCGATTTCCCTGCAGGAATCCGAAGTATCGCGCGGCGGTCTCCATGTCCTTGTCCCCGCGCCCGGAGAGGTTGATGAGAATGATGTCATCGGGGCTCATTGTTTGCGCGAGCTGCAGCGCGCCGGCGAGTGCGTGTGCTGTTTCGATCGCGGGGATGATTCCCTCGGTGCGCGACAGCTGTAGCAAACCAGTCATCGCCTCCGCATCGGTGATCCCGAGATATTCTGCACGACCGGAGTCACGCAACCACGCGTGTTCCGGGCCAACACCGGGATAATCGAGCCCGGCCGAAATGGAGTGGGATTCGATCGTTTGCCCGTCCTCGTTTTGCAGAACATAGGTCTTTGCGCCGTGAAGAACTCCCGGCCTGCCCCGTTCGAGGGTCGCGGCGTGCCGAGGCGTGTCGATGCCATCGCCCGCCGCCTCGTAGCCAATGAGTCGAACGTCATCGTCGAGGAAGGCGTGGAAAATGCCAATGGCGTTGGACCCACCCCCCACACAGGCGACAACAGCCGTCGGCAGGCGACCTTCGGTAGCGAGAAGTTGCTCACGTGCCTCGTTACCGATAATCGAATGAAAATCGCGGACCATGACGGGGAAAGGGTGGGGTCCCGCCACTGTTCCGAGCAGATAGTGCGTGTTGTCGACGTTGGTCACCCAGTCCCGCATCGCCTCATTGATTGCGTCCTTGAGCGTTCGGGATCCATGAGTGACGGGCACGACGGTTGCACCGAGCAGATTCATCCGCGCAACATTCAGGGCCTGCCGCTCGGTGTCCACTTCGCCCATATATACGACGCACTCCATGCCGAAAAGCGCAGCGGCGGTTGCCGTGGCAACTCCGTGCTGACCAGCGCCCGTTTCCGCAATCAGTCGGGTCTTTCCCAGCCGCTTCGCGATGAGCGCCTGCCCCAGAACATTGTTGATCTTGTGCGAGCCGGTGTGGTTGAGGTCTTCACGCTTGAGGATGATGCGCGCTCCGCCGGCGAGGGAAGCAAAGCGCGTTGCTTCGGTGAGGATGGATGGTCGCCCTGTGTAGGAGCGATGCAACTCGGCAAGTTCCGCTTGGAAAATCGGATCATCTTTCGCCGCCAGATATGCCGCGTCAAGCTCGTCAAGAGCTTTGATGAGCGATTCGGGCACAAACCGTCCGCCGAATTCGCCAAAATATGGTCCGGATTCCGTGCGCAATGACACTATGAAACCTCTCTGAACTCGCGGACGAGGGCGCCCGCATCTGCCGCTGACACCAGTGCTTCTCCGACGAGCACAACGTCTGCTCCGGCTTTGCGATACGCGACGACGTCGTTCACGCTTGCAACCGCCGATTCGGCGACCGCGATGGCGTCTCGGTCGATAAGGTCTCGCACGTCACCGAACAGGTTGCGATTGAGTTCGAAGGTGCTGAGATCGCGAGCGTTTACGCCTACCATTCGCGCTCCGACATCAGTGGCTCGTCGCACCTCGTCCGCCGAGTGAGTTTCGACCAGAACGGCGAGCCCGAGCTCCTCGGCAAATTCGTGCAGTCGCAAAAGGACCGATTGCTCGAGAGCGGCGACGATGAGGAGAACGATGTCCGCACCGAACGCGCGCGCTTCGAGAACCTGATACTCCTCGGCAATGAAGTCCTTACGCAAGAGCGGTATCGATACCGTGCCGCGAATGGCCACGAGGTCATCGAGTGAACCGCCGAACCTGCGACTTTCGGTCAGCACGGAAATCGCATCGGCGCCGGCTTCGGAATACTCGGCGGCGAGCTCCGGTGCGTCCGGGATTTTCGCAATCGAGCCACGCGATGGGCTGGCTCGCTTGATTTCGGCAATCAGTCTGATGTGGCTGGTGGGGGCAAGCGCATTGAGTGCATCCCGCGGCGCGGGAGTAACCAGGGCACGACGCTCAATCTCGCCAAACGAGATGCGTTCTCGCCGCTCGGCTGCGTCCTCGAGGGCGCCGGCCGTGAGTTCCTCCAGCACTGTTAGTGCTTGACCTTGTACTTCGGCCCTGCGACTCCGTAACCCGCCCTGGCAACTAGCCAACCGACGATCGGCCCGATGGCAAGCAGTCCGGCGCTAGCCCACACGAGCGCAGGCTGGTCAAGCCAAAAGAAGAGAGTTCCCGCAGCACACGCGACGAGCATAATGACAACCGCAGCCCATGCAGCTGGAGAGGATCCGTGCCCGGGATCGTGTGCAGAGTTCATGGTGTGTCCTTTCGCGTTGTCAGTCTATCGCGGCGCGCAGAGCGTTCGCCGAGGCAATGGCACGAAGTGGTGCGGCCGCCTTGTGGACCGTCTCATCAAATTCGGTTTCCGCCACAGAATCAGCGACTAACCCCGCTCCAGCCTGAACCGTGGCATTGCCTCCCACTATGACAGCGGTTCGGATAGCGATCGCTAAGTCGGTGTCGCCACCAAAACCGATGTACCCGACTACTCCCCCGTAGACACCGCGGGACGCCGGTTCGAGCTCGTCGATGATCTCGAGAGCGCGAGGTTTTGGTGCCCCCGACAGCGTGCCGGCCGGGAACGTTGCGCGGAACGCGTCGATAGGACTAGCACCGGGAGCAAGATCCCCCTCGACGCTGGACACGAGGTGCATGATGTGCGAAAAGCGCTCAACGGTCATGAACTCGGTTACTTCGACTGAACCTGGCGAGCAGACGCGGGACAAATCGTTCCGCGCGAGGTCAACGAGCATCAGGTGTTCCGCGCGCTCCTTCTCGTCGGCAAGCAGGCTATCGGCGAGTTCACTGTCCAACTCGGGGGTGGCGCCTCGTGGTCGGGATCCGGCAATGGGGTGACTGAACACCCGACCGTTGTCAACCTTGACGAGCGCCTCGGGGCTAGAACCCACCACCTCGAACGGTGTGCCGTCAGTTTTCTCGAGAGCGAGCAGATACATATACGGAGAAGGATTGAGCGCTCGGAGCATTCGATACACGTCCACGGCACGAGCGGTCACCGCGGTGTCGAATCGCTGCGAGATGACGACCTGGAAAACGTCACCCTCGCGGATGAAGTCTTTGGCCGTTTCCACCGCCGAAAGAAAATCTGTCTTTGGGGTTCGCGAGCGAACGTCCGGTGTCATCGGAGTAGGGGGTGCAAGCGGCGCGAGCGGGATTGCCGTATCGAGTTTCGCCACGAGTGAATCCAGGCGAGCCTGAGTTTCCGCCCACTCCTTATCCGCGTTCCCGGCGTTCAACACTGCCGTGCACACGTGAATGACCGACGTGCGGTGATCGATGACAAGGAGGTCCCGAACAAAAACCATCGACTGGGCGGGCACACCTGATTCGTTGATCGGCACATTGGTTAACTGTTCGAGTTCACGCACCGTGTCCCACCCGAGATAGCCGACCAACCCACTCGTGAGCGGCGGCAGTTCGGTGTTGACCGGAGACGCCCACCGTGCGTAAAGAGTGTCGAGGGCTTCGAGGCGAGTGGGGGGTAACGCGCCGCCGAACGCTTCATCTGACGACAACCCGTAATCAATCCAGCGGGTGTCGCCATTGTCCTCGGTCAAGCAGCCCCACGACGAGAGGCCGATGAACGAATAGCGCGACCAGATGCCGCCCTGTTCAGCGGATTCGAGCAGGAACGTTCCCGGTCGCGTATCCGTTAGGTGTTCGTAGAGCGCGACGGGCGAAACGGAATCGACAAACACGCTTCTCAGAACCGTGACGACCGGACCGCGCGACCGAGCACCGTCGAATTCGTCGCGGGTCGTTGTCACAAGAGAGTTTCAGCGGGTCGAGAGGAGATCGATCACGAAAATGAGCGTTTTGCCGGACAGGAAGTGTCCGGAGCCAGCTGGTCCATAGGCCCAATCCGGAGGGCAAATAAGCTGACGACGGCCCCCGACCTTCATTCCGGGGATACCTTCCTGCCATCCTCGAACGAGGCCGTTGAGCGGGAATTCGATGGATTCACCGCGACCCCAGGACGAGTCGAACTCCTCACCGTCAAAAGTGACACCCACGTAGTGAACTTCGACGTTAGACCCCGGCCGTGCTTCGGCGCCATCGCCAACGACGATGTCGTCGATGACAAGTTCGGTGGGCTCGGGTCCGAGCTGGGGTTCGATTTCAGGCTTCGACATGGTTCTCCTCGTGGTGGCGGTGTTCCTGAGCAAGTTTACGGAGGTTTTCCACCGCCAACGACGGGTTATCCCGACCGTAAACCGCCGAGCCGGCCACGAAAGTGTCAGCCCCAGCTTCGGCTGCAAGGGAAATCGTGTTCTCGTCGACGCCGCCATCCACTCCGATCCAGAACGACGTCCCCGTGTCCTTCCGGAACTGGGCGACCTGACGAATCTTTTCCATCTGATCCGCCATGAACTGCTGACCTCCAAAACCTGGTTCAACGGTCATGACGAGGATCTGGTCGAAGGACCCCGCGATGTCTCGAACAGTGTCGAACTCAGTACCGGGCTTCAGCGCGAGTCCAGCTCGCGCTCCAATCTGCTTGATTCGCTGAGCAACCGCGACCGGATCGACGGTCGCTTCAACGTGAAATGTCACCGATTCCGCGCCCAATTCTGCGTATCCCGGTGCCCACTTGTCGTTATCGACAATCATCAGGTGCACATCCAGCGGCACGGTGGAAACGGACTTGATGCGCGAGACCGTTTGTGGACCAAACGTGAGGTTAGGAACGAAATTGTTGTCCATCACATCGATGTGCACAAAATCCGCGTTCGAGATATGGCCAAGGTCCCGTTCGAGATTGACGAAGTCGGCGCTGAGAATGCTGGGATTGATTCGGACCGTCACGATTTCAGGTTATCGCGTCCGTTGCAACAACTGGATGAACATCGCGTCGGTGGCGTGACGGTGTGGCCAGAGTTGAACCGCAGTTCCGTTGGTCGCCCCGGCCGTTTCCGGAGCGATCGACGTGAGGACAGTGCCCGTATCTATTGCCACCAGGCCGGGTTGTTCGGCAAGCACACGGTTGACAACGTCGGTCGTCTCCCGGGGGTGGGGTGAACACGTGACGTACGCAAGGTATCCGCCCGCCGTGGTGGCCAATACCGCCGACGAGAGCAGTTCGAATTGCAGCGCCGTCAATTCGTCGAGGTCGGTTTCGTGCTTTCGCCAACGCGATTCGGGTCGTCGACGCAGCGCACCGAGCCCCGTGCACGGAGCGTCTACCAGGACTCGGTCGAATCGTGCGGGGGTATCGTGCCCGAAGCTTCGACCATCCTCCCGCGTGACGCTCACCACGTCAGAGAACGCCCGCACCGACTGTCGAACAAGTTCCGCTCGATGATCCGATGGTTCGTTGGCAACGAGAGCGCCATGGTTCGGGTCGAGCAGCGACGCAAGCAGAGCGGACTTCCCGCCGGGTCCAGCACACAGGTCGAGCCACTCTTCACCCGGCGTGATCGGCGCGACGGCACCCAGAAGCAGCGCCGAGATTTGAGAGCCCTCATCTTGCACTCGGATGTATCCCTCGGAAATTCCCGATATTGCGGTGATGGGACCGGGGGGCGCAGCGTATGCGTAGGGCGACAAAG
>CAJAKC010000003.1 GCA_903940225.1 uncultured Microbacteriaceae bacterium | reverse complement strand
GTGCGTCAGCTCTTCCCCGTGACCATCTCGGTTCACGACGTCCTCGGTGAATACGCCGACAAGATTTCGTCGACGGATGTCGCCCGTGAGCTCATTGGTGACGCGATGGTTCAGTACGGAATTCGCGAGGCCTCACTGGGCGAAACCGCCATGCGGGAACTGGAGCGACGTGTTGTGTTGTCGGTCGTCGACCGTCGCTGGCGCGACCACCTTTACGAGATGGATTACCTCAAGGACGGGATCGGTCTGCGTGCAATGGCACAGCGCGATCCGCTCATCGAATACCAGCGCGAGGGTTTCCAGATGTTCCAGCAGATGATGGGGCTGATTCGCGAAGAAGCGGTCGGGTTCGTCTTCAACCTCGATGTTCAGGTCGTTCCCGCCGCGGGTGGTGGGGCCGTGTCGGCTCCGGGGCTCAACGCTCCGCAGGCGCCCGCCCAGCTGTCCTATTCCGCGCCGAACGAGGATGGCGAAACCGAGGTGCGCCCTGCGCAGCCGCAGGTCAAGCAGACGCCACCGTCGGAGCAGTTGCGACCCCGAATCCGCCCAAACCAGCCCCCGGCCACCGGTGGCAACCGCGGTGCGTTCGGTCAAAAGACCGACTAGTCACAACAGCGCGAGTGAACTCGCGCGCCAGCGGTGATCCAGTCCTTCCAGGCGAATCGCCACGGCGCGTGTTCGCGGACCAATTCGGACGAGTACGACGGCCTCGACAATCCCATCTCGCGGCTCGCAAACGTGGGCGGAGACGACCGAAACATTGGGTCGCTTGAGGGATGATTCGGTGGTCTGCGCCCGTCGACGTTTTGCATCAACCGACCGCTCGGCGATGAGGCGATACACATCATCCGTCACCCACCGCGCTATTTGGTCCAGATTCCGTGATCCCGCGAGAATTTCGCAAGCGAGTAGTGCCAATCGTTTGACCACGTCAATCGGGTCGGGCAGTTCCGACCGCGGTGTCGGCTGCGCATCAAAGAATTCGATGTCAGCCACCCGTCGGTGGCGTGCGGGTTCTGATTCAAGAGAGTGTCGTGTCATTTCCCTTCCTTCCTTTGGA
This sequence comes from uncultured Microbacteriaceae bacterium, assembly GCA_903940225.1. Classification (GTDB taxonomy): domain Bacteria; phylum Actinomycetota; class Actinomycetes; order Actinomycetales; family Microbacteriaceae; genus MWH-TA3. Next base: position 7,951 of record CAJAKC010000003.1, on the reverse strand, counting down.
TTCCTGAGTAACGCTGGCGCTGATGCACCGAATAAAGCCATAACCATTGCGCAATTAAACAACTCAGCGTTCCCTATATCGACAATCTGTGGATAACTTTCTCCGAGGCGTAATCGGCGCATAGCCTCACAACGTGCGGTGGGACAACTTCTTCAGCGGCTTTCAGTCGCTTTGGGACAGCGAAATCGACAATGCCGAGCTAGATGAACGACGCGAACTAATCCGTGCCGAGAGAGCTCGAATTCCGTTCATCCGTGTTCTTGCGAACCGCTGCGAACAGTCGCCCCTCGATGTGCTTGTCTCGTCCGCCCTCGTTCCGGTGCACGTTGGCAGAGTGGGAGCCAGTTGGATCGAAGGAAATCTTTGTGGCACCGCGACATTACTGATCGCCCCATTTCACTCCGTCAATGCCATAATCGAGCACAGTTCGTGCAGGTGCTCGCGGACGTTGCCTCGCATCTTTCCGCACGTCACCATGGGTGCGCGATTGCGGGCAAGCGAACGAGAAAGCCAAACGGTCACCGTCACTCTCGTCCGTGGAGGATTTCGAGGGCAACTCGTCGCGGTATGGCGTGACGCCGTCGATGTTCAGATCAACGAGCGACGCGTGTCTATCCCCGTTCGGTCAATTGAATTCATCGTTGTCGACGGGCCGTGAGGCGGCGAAAGTCGGAGTGACGGGGGTCTCTCGTCCGAGCTGGAGTGCGTCGGATCTACTCGACGAAATGAAAACCGCAAGATCGGAATGTGCAATCTTCCAACCCCGATTCATCGTTGCCGCCAAAGCCCCCGTGTCGATGAGATCGTGAACCTCAGTCACCGTCGCACCCAACGCCTCGGCCACATCGGTCGGGGTGAGTAAAAAGTCTTCTGTCATGAAGCCAGCATGCCAACGTCGTGCGGTCACGCAGTGCAGAGAGATAAACATGGGGATAACTCGAGCGGTTCACCTGTATCGCCGACACGATGAACCATCAGGAGGCCACAATGCGAATCAACATCCCTCGGATCCCGAAGCGAATGCCCAGTCCCCGAATCTGGCTCGGCATCGCACTCATCGGCGTGAGTGTTTGTGGCACCGTCTGGGTGGTCTCGGAGAACTCCACCGGGACGGGAATGGTTCTCGCTGCGCGATTCATTCCGGCGGGAACGTTGATTTCGGGCGACGACCTCGCACAAGTGCGCGTCCGGGCGGATATCGAGGTGTCCCCTATCGAACTGAGCGAGGTCATTGGTCGACGCACGGCAGTCGATTTGGCAGCGGGAGACATGGTCTCACAGCACACTCTTGACTCCACTGCGTCGAGCAGGAGAGCAATCGCCGTGCCGCTCGACGTCGCCCCGGCGTCAACCATCGCCGCCGGTTCGCGCATCGAGCTTTGGTTCATTGATGCTGAAAACTCGCGGCCTCCTCGACTCGCGGCTCACGATGTCGTTGTCATCGCGGTGCGCAGAGGTGGTTTCGGCGATGATGACCTTGTCGACGTATCAATCGATGTGCGTGACGAGAGTTCATTGCTCGCTGCACTGGGTGCAAACGGACAAGTCATCGCCACACAAGGCGTTGATTTGATGTGAACATCGGAATTATCGGACCAGCCGAGTGGCGCGCTCGCGTTTCCGAAATCGACGAATGGGCAATCGTGCAGTGGGGCACGGACGACCCCAGTCGAGCGCGTGAGCTGATTCGTGATTTTCAACCCCTTGATGCGGTCCTCGTAGACGGGTCGGTTCAATTCCTCACCGCAGAGATCGTGGGGGCCATCACCCACAGAAAAATCAACGGGTTTGCACTCGCACCAGATGTCCCGGAGTCACGGTGGATAGATGGCTTGGAAGGTGTGGCACGCATCGAACACGCGGAGCAAATCCAGGCACGCTCTGCCACCAGCGTGGTTTCGTCAACTTCGCCACGTGATGAAACGGGCGCTGCGACCGCACGGGGGTCCGTGGTTGCAGTCTGGGGCCCCGCCGGCGCTCCGGGTATAACGACCACCGCAATTTCCCTCGCGGTACTTGCGGCCCGTGATGGGGTAAACGTGATGTTGTGCGACGCGGATTCACGCGGGGCATCAATTTCCATCGGACTGGGACTCATCGACGACGTTCCGGGCTTCGCTGCAGTGTGTCGCCTCGCTGGGCGTGGGGAGTTAGCCGACAACGATTTCTTTCGTCTCGCGCTGACCTCCGACCGTCTCCAGGGAAACCTCGGTGTGCTCACCGGATTACCGCGGGCATCACGCTGGGCAGAAGCTGCAGCCCCCAAGGCGCGCGGGGCCATCGCGCATCTGCGGGGAATCGTCGACCTGGTGGTGGTCGATGTGGGATCGGGAATCGAGGAAAACGAGTGGATCGACGGAGCGCCGCAACGAGACGGGGCTGCTCGCGCCCTCATTTCAGATTCGGATCTGGTCGTTGCTGTCGGTCAGAGTGATGCCGTTGGAATCTCGCGATTGATTAGAGGACTCGATGAGGTGACGGAACTGAACTCCGAATTGCTCATCGTGCTGAACAAAACCTCGAAACAGACTGCTCGCGATGCAATCGACGCGCTTGGGCGCTTTACGGAACACAAAGTCACCACGGTTGTCGCAAAGGACAGTCGCGGTGGAGTCGACGACGCTGCGTCACGGGCGGTCGGTTCGATGCGTGAAGTGTGGGAGGCCGTTCGCGCACGCATTCCGACGGGGAACGCCCTGACCAAAAGGTAGCCTTGTCGTGTGCCCACCCTGACCTCCATTGCCACCGAGCAGACCACGCTCGCGCCGGACGACATCGAATGGTTGCGGGATCTCGTTCGCGAGGGGCAACTGGTTGCTGACCTGTCGTTCGCCGACATGGCGCTGTGGCTGGAAACCACCAATGGGGAGTTCGTGTGCACGGCCCTTTTCCGACCGGGCAATTCGAACACCATCTTCTACCGCGACATCGTCGGCACGGCACCGTCCGAATCCTGGTCGAATCTGTTGACCGAATGTTTGCGTCGCGGCACGATCATCGAAGCCGATCAGCCCATCTGGATTGAAGAAACGGCGAACAGCGTTCGGGCGATCCCGGTTCGTCGACGCGGTTCGGCTGCGCCCATCGCGGTCTTGACGCGACATTCACTGATGGCTGACCTGTCGGCGAACCGTCAAGCGTTGACGTTCATCGAGGCGGCCGAACAGATTTATTCGATGATTGCTGAAGGAGACTTTCCCGATGCGGCGCTGAAGGATGCCCCTCGGTTGGGTCTGCCTCGCGCATCGGACGGATTCATCCGCCTCGACCGCGACGGCATCGTCACGTATGCCAGCCCGAACGCACTATCGGCGTTCAACCGACTCGGATATCAATCATCAATCGAGGGGATTTCGCTCGCCGTTGCGGCGCGACAGGTTTCGAACGAGGGCGATGTTGCCGCCGATGAATCACTCGCGATGATTATCGCGGGAAAGGTGCCGTGGCGTGCCGACTTCCGCGCCCAGAACATCGTTTTGGCCGTGCGATCGATTCCGCTGACCCAAGCCGGTGAACGGATCGGGTCGGTGGTGCTGATTCGTGAGGTCACCGAGATCCGACGTCAAGAGCGCGAACTGGTCAGCAAGAACGCGACGATCCGCGAGATTCATCACCGCGTCAAAAACAACCTGCAAACCGTCGCGTCACTCTTGCGCATTCAGAGTCGTCGAACGAAATCGGACGAGGTCAAGGATGCGCTGTCGCAGGCGATGCGCCGCGTCGAAGCGATTGCCGTTGTCCACGACGCCCTCGCATCGGGGCTCGCCCAAACTGTTAACTTTGACGAGGTTGCCGCGCGCGTTGCGCCCCTGGCCGCCGAGGTGGCGGGTACCAGTGGCGCAACAATTCGCCCCAGCATCGAGGGGGAATTCGGGGAATTGCCGTCCGAATTCGCCACCCCGCTCGCGGTGGTGCTCACCGAGCTCATCACCAACGCGGTTGAGCACGGGCTCAAAGACGTTGCAGCCGGCGAAGTGCACGTTATTGCTACCCGCGGGGATTCGACACTGCGAGTCGCCATCGCGGACAACGGCCCGGGGTTCGAGCCGGGAAGCGTCGGCCAGGGCCTCGGAACCCAGATCATCCGAACACTCGTGGAAAACGAGCTCTCCGCGACGATTGAGTGGACGCGCGGAGCCAAGGGTGGCACGGTGGTCGTCATTGACATTCCGCTGCGATTCATTCACGGGCCACGGCGCGCTTAAACGACGAAACGCCCCCGGAGGGGCGTCTCGAGTGAATGCTTAGGAAGCCCGGCGTGCGCGAGCTGCGCGGCGCTTGAGCGCGCGACGCTCGTCTTCGCTGAGCCCGCCCCAGACACCGGAGTCCTGGTTGGTCTCGAGAGCGTACTGGAGGCAGTTCTCTGCGACGGAGCATCCGCCACAAACAGCCTTTGCCTTCTCGATCTGGTCGAGAGCGGGGCCGGTGTTGCCGACGGGGAAGAAAAGTTCCGGGTCGACCGTGAGACAGGCTGACTTATCGCGCCAATCCATGGTGTTCTCCTTCATATAAGTGTTGGCACGTAATCGGACCAACGATTTCACCCCACTTGCAGGGCGACGAGTGTTTGATGGAAGTGTTGGGAACTGCGCACACCATCGGGCGCAAACAACAACCTCTATTAGATTCTCACGAATGGTCAGATTGGTCAAGGGTTTTGAGAAAATAGTTTGTGACCTCAAACCGCCGCCGCCTGTCCATCGTTCTGCTGACTCTCGTCTTGTCCCTGCAATCCACCGCTCTTCTCGGTGTTGCGGCGCTCTTCAGTTACGAAACACTGACCTCCCCGTCACAGTCGCTCGGGGGCTCTGTCTTCTTCGACGTCCTCGTCTGGATTTCCGCATTAGCGGCCGGCGCGGTCACGCGAGGATTCTGGGCCGGTCGATCGGCGACCCGCGCGGCGATCGTCGTGTGGCAAATGTTATTTGTGGGAATCGCGATTGCGACGGGCCAGGGCGCCGATGCGCGCCTCGATTTGGCTCTCGCCATCGGCGTTCCCGCCGCTGTGGTCACCGCCGCCATGTTGTTCGCAAAGAGCGTCACTGCCCACCTGGAGCGCAAGTAAGGCTTACCTTTCTGGAATAGTCGCTGAATTGTTGGTTGACTTGGCTCCATGTCCGCTTACGAACCCCACCGCATTTCGCACCTGTCCAAGTTGAACTGGCTGCGGGCCGGGGTGCTCGGTGCGAACGACGGAATCGTGTCCATCGCCGCCCTGCTGGTTGGTGTCGCTGCGGCAACGTCCGACATCGGCCCCATCATGATTGCCGGGGTTGCGGGACTCGCCGCCGGTGCGATTTCGATGGGATTGGGCGAGTACGTCTCGGTCAGCAGCCAGCGCGACAGCGAACTCGCGCTCATCGCGAAGGAAAAACAGGAACTCATTGATCAGCCCGAAGTTGAACTTGCCGAGCTGGCGTCGATTTACGAGCACAAAGGTTTGTCACACGCCACGGCAAAGAAGGTCGCGCAGGAGCTGACCGACCACGACCCCATTCGCGCACACCTCGAGGCGGAACTGAACATCCTCGAAGCGCACATTGTCAACCCGTGGGCAGCCGCTATTTCATCGATGGTCTCGTTCTTTTCGGGGGCACTGCTTCCGTTCTTGACGGTCATATTCGCCGCAGAGCAGTACCGCATCCCCGCGGTGATTGTTGCGTCGATCATCGCGCTCGCCGGAACCGGTGCTGCCGGCGCCTACCTCGGTGGAAGCTCGATGCCCAAGTCCGTGATTCGTGTCGTTATCGGCGGCGCAGCCGCACTTGCCGTCACTTTTGCGATCGGGTCGCTCTTCAACACTTCGGTTGGGTAGCCGACTCTAGACGCCGAGCTTTTCGCGAAGGCTCTCGACGTGACCCGTCGCCTTCACGTTGTACAGCGTGTGGGTGAGAACACCGTTCTCGTCGATGACGAACGTCGAACGGATGACGCCCTGAACTTCCTTGCCGTACATGTTTTTGGTGCCGAAAGCGCCGTAGGCGTTCAGCGTTTCCTTGGAAGTGTCACCAAGGAGGAGGAAAGGAAGTGCCTCTGTGTCGATGAAGGTTTGCAGATCCTTGGCCGAGTCGGGCGAAATACCGATGACCACGTAGTCCTTGGAGGTGAACGCAGCCATGTTGTCGCGGAAGTCGCAGGCCTGAGTCGTGCAGCCGGGGGTGGACGCCTTCGGGTAGAAATACACGATGACGTTCTTGCCAGCGAAGTCGCTGAGCGAGTGGAGTTTGCCTTCCGCGTCGGGGAGGGTGAAGTCGGGTGCCTGTTGGCCAACGGTTAGAGTCATGCCACCAGAATACCCGAAGTGCTAAGTTCGGTGAGTGACCGATTCTCGCATTGCCGCCGAATCCTTAGAGACGCTGCGCACCCGCCATTCTGCGAAGTGGCGTCGATACCCAGAAGACGTGATTCCGCTACACGTCGCCGAGATGGACTATCCGGTTGCCGAACCAATTCGCCAGTTTTTGGGAAACCTGGTTGCGACCTCGGACATGGGGTACCTCGGGCCGCTTCCCGAGTTAGCACCGGCGTTTACCGCGTTCGCTGAGAAACGGTGGGGGTGGACTCCCGATACCACCGCCGCAAAGCTCGCTCCCGATGTCGGTGTTGCAACCGTTGAATTTCTGCGCGCACACAACGTCTCGCGTGTCATCGTCACGTCGCCGGTCTATGTGGGCTTCTGGCACTGGTTAGAGGAGTTGGGGATCGAAATCGTCGACGTCCCCCTCACCGTAGATTTCCGACTTGACGTAGCCGGCATCGAACGCGAATTCGCGCGCGGTGTCGGGCACTGTCTTTTGTGCAGCCCGCACAACCCGCTCGGCCGAGTTTTCACCCGCGAGGAACTCACCGCACTTGCCGAAGCGGCGGACCGACACGGCGCCGTCGTCATCTCGGATGAAATCCATGCCCCATTGACCTACCCCGGCACAGAATTCATTCCCTATCTTTCGGTCGGTGAGGCGGCGGAACGAACCGGCGTCCTCGTCACGTCGTCGTCGAAATCTTGGAATCTCGCGGGACTCAAGGCGGCGTTCATTCTCGGTCACGGTGCGCGAGGCGCCGAACTGCTGAAGCCCCTGCCCGAAGCCATGCACTGGCGATCATCACTTCTCGGCGCCTTTTCCATGGTTGTTGCCTTCCGTGACGGCGCGCCGTGGCTCGACGCAACGATGGAAACTCTCGAGGTTGCGCGCGACCACCTCGCCACCGAATTGGCGCGGCTGCTCCCCGGCGCTCGACTCGAAATGGTTCCCGAAGCCGGGTACCTCGCCTGGGTCGACATCTCCGGTTTGAACCTGGGGGACAGGCCGTGGGTGAAGATTCTGGATCAGGGTCGGGTGTCGGTCGTACCCGGGACCGATCTGGGTCCTCAGTACACCCAACACATCCGCATCAACTTTGCGACCAGCCCGGAAATCCTCACCGAGGCCCTGACGCGGATCGCGGCGCTTTCTTAGACAGAGTCCGGCGTCGAGATTCCAAGATTCCCAGCTCGGCCGCCACTTCCTCGAGTGTGTAGGAAACTCCGGTGCGTTTGTATTCTTCGAGAGCCTTGGTGGCTTCCTCGACGTCGCGCGCATCTTCGAGCACTTGCAGTGCGAGCTTCGCAAGCGCGGCGTTCATGACGACAACTGTCTCGCGGCCGTGATCGGTAATGATGATCGGTTCGTCGCGGGCGCGATCGACGGTGTCGGCCCAGTTTTGGCGGGCGTGGGTGGAGGTAATCGCATTCATGTATATATTGTACAAAACGCACGGCAGCACGTCAAGCGCCTGTGACGCGGTGCGGAAGCCCGATTCTCGTGATCCGCGCCGATTTTGGCACACCGTCGTCTCGCTGGTATTGTGGTCAAGTTGCGCAAGCACACGCACCTCTAGCTCAATTGGCAGAGCAACTGACTCTTAATCAGTGGGTTCCGGGTTCAAGTCCCGGGGGGTGTACGAGAAACCC
>CAJAKC010000002.1 GCA_903940225.1 uncultured Microbacteriaceae bacterium | reverse complement strand
GGAACTGTTGCATAGGGCACAATCGCGAGGGCGATTCCGCCGACAATCCGACCCACTGCCCATCGCTGGTTGACGCCGACAAGTGCCGCCGTTACGCCATAGCCAAGGAAGACAGCACCGTGCGTACCACCGACAATGGTCACCGCGACGGTCGGAATTTCCGTGACCGCTCTCGCAACGAGAGCGGAAATGAGCAGAGTCCAGGTGACAGCTTCGGCCGTCGCGAAGAACACAAACAGTTTCTTGGGGGTCATGGCTCCATTCTCCTCCGGCTCGGAGACTACGGTGGTACGGTCAAGGCAATGAGTGAGTCAACCTCGACCTTTCCCTGGAGGTCGAGGTAAACCAAACAAAAAGGAGAACCTGATGGCAACCGGTGAAGTTCAAATAGATAACGGTGTGTTTCGAGTCACGAAGTGGACGATTCAACCGAACGACGCAATTCCCATGCACACTCATGAATACGACTACATCGTTGTGCCCCTTGTCGATGACGAAATGCTGGTGCGGAATTATGAAGGTGCAGAGGCTCGCGCGGAGATTAGGTGCGGCGTTAGTTATGACCGAAAATCCGGAGTTCAACACACGGTGATCAATCCCGGATCTAAAGTAATTGAGTTCATCGAAATCGAGAAGATTTCATAGTTTGCCAACCTCGGGGCCTATCCCGACCATATTGTGGTTGTGCAAAAAGTCAATCTAAACTCAATTTGTCGTGCAAACGACATATAGTCTCTGCTGTTTGCGCCTTTCTATAGTGGGGACAGGAAAGCGAATTTGCTTTTCCAGTGAGGTGTTTCTCTAAACATTTCAACCACATTGTTTCAACGAGTTGTGGCCAAAGGAGGCACACAGTGAGTAATGCAGCAGTAGAAATTAACGACAGTAAATATCGTGAAGGCAACGATAATGATCAAATGGGACGCTGGTCCCTCTTCATGGCGTGGTACGGAGTTGCGAGCGCGCTGTTCTTCGTCTACATCGGCGCAGCACTGGCCGTTGCTTACGGAACGGTAAATGCTCTGATTGGTCTTGGTTTGACCATCGTTGTCTATGGTGCCTTCAACCAAATCCTGTCAAAGCACGCAATCAACAACCGGACTACCGTCGCACTGTTTTCCCGGAGTATTTTGGGAACAAGCGGATCCGCAATTGCCACCATCATCTTTGCGCTCGTAGCAATTTACTATGCAGTCTTCGAGGGCTCGATTGTGGCATTCGCCTTCCAGACGTACTTCGGTGGTGAATCATGGATGTGGTCCTTGATTGTCGTCATCTACTCGACACCACTCGTCTTCGGTGGTGCACGTAGGTTCATCGACAAGCTCAACGGATGGCTCCTCCCCATTTACATCGGTGGCCTTGTCGCCGCTGTGATTTGGGCCGCCACCCTGTATGGCACTTCGGACGCTTGGCTGACCAACGCTGGATCGCTCCCCGAACTCCCATTCGCTTCGGGCGGACCTGGTTGGTTAGCAACCTTCGCCGCCTACATGGGCGTCTGGATCATGATGATGTTCACCATCGACTACGCGGCTCTCGGAAAGCGTTCGGACTCAAAGTTCCACCAGACCAACACCTTCGGGTGGGTCTTCTACGTCCTCGCTTACGGTGTTAGCGCCGTTGCAGGTATCTTCCTCACCTTCACCATTCCGGACCTCGTTGCGTCAGAGACGGGAGTCGCGGGCGGTTTGGTGGGCATGATGGGACTCTTGGGATTGATCTTCGTGTTCGTTTCCCAGACTCGAATCAACACGGCAAACTACTACCTCGGTTCGTCAAACCTCCAGACCTTCGGAGAGCGAGTTTTCAAACTCAAGCTCCCCTACGGCGCGTGGCTTATCGTGACCGCAGTAATCATCTACCTGTTGATGTTGCTGCCGGTTGTCCAGTACATCCTGCTCGCACTTGCATGGCAGGGTGTTCTCGTCACGGCATGGGTCGCAATTGCCGTCACTCACATCGTTCTTGACAAGGGTAAGCGCCAGGAACACGGCATGATCCCGGACAAGCGATACGCCGCATTCAACAACTCCGGATTGATTTCGTGGATTATCGCCACGGTAATCGGTGTGTTGATGTTGCAGCTCGGTTCAATCGACCCCGCCCTCGCGGGTGTCGGTGGAACCTGGGGCCCCATCGCTACGGCGGTATCGGCTGCTCTGATCTACGCAATTCTGTGGAACAGCACGGGTGGAAAGACCGCTCTTCTCGCTGACAAATAACAGCGAGTAAGAAGTCAAAGCCACAAAAGTGGGGGTGCGTGAAAACGCATCCCCACTTTTTATTCGTCGGAACCGTTGACGAGGCGCAGGGCAATCAGGCAGGTTGCTTGCCCTTCTAGGGTGTTCAGGTCGACGCGAAGGATGGATTCAATCTTTCTCAGACGATAGTTGAGTGAGTTCCGATGAATGAAGAGAGCAGCGCACGTCGGGGTGGGCCTCGCATCGTTGTCCAGGTAGGTGGAGAGTGTTTCAATCAGTTGACCGGACCGCTTCTCATCTTGGTCAAACAACGGGCGCAAGAATTTCCGCGCTGATTCTCGTGCTCCCCGCCCGCCAGTAGCCATAATCACGGCACTGAGGCCCAGCTCCGGCGCGAGCTGAGGTCGGGTGATGTGTTTCAGTAAGTCCAATGAATGGACCAAAGCCAATCGGAGTTCATACAAACTCGACGTTGGAGTCTTGAGCACAAGCGGCTGCCGCAATTGAATTCCGAGCAGCCTGTCGGTGATGTCGGCCAGGGAGTCTCTAGGGGATTGAGCGAAGGCAACGAGGCGTTCGTCAATTTCCGTCACCCGCACGACGTGAAAAGCTTCGTGAAGGGCTACACGGAGTCTCCACGAGGTGGAGTGAAACTCGCCACTCACGTCAGCGACCAAAAGGCTGATCTCCTTGCGATGGTCGAGCCCGATGTCATGGATTGCTTTGCGAACGTCACCGTGCGAGTACTCGTCCCACGATTCACACGTGTCAACCAAATTTTTGATTTCTTGGTGGCGACTCGCGTCGACGATAACCGAGCGGTTGAGCTGCAGAGCAATAATCGATGCAACTGGACCGAGGAGAGTTGACAACCGGTTGTCTGGATCGTTTGCGCGCACGGCGAGCTGACACGGGTTATTCAAACCCATCGGCAATGGAATGCGGAGAATTCCGCGAGTCGGTTTTGATAAGTTTTCAACCGCCCATTCGGTTGACGCGGGATACTGGGCAATTACTGCTCCGTAGGCATCGAATACCGCTAGCGGGGATTCAACCGCTTCGGCAATGGAGACCAAAAGCGTTGCCACATCTCCCCCTTGGTTGGCCAGTCGTGCACATTTGTCCGCCAATGACCAGCCTTGGGTGACGACGTCGAGCCGTTCGGTGACCAAGAGGCTCTCGATGTGCCGCAACAGCTGGAGAGGTGGGACCGTGGCGGGCACTTCGACGAGCGGAAGTTTACGAAAGTTGCAGGCACTGACGAGGCCCGGCGGGACGGTCACGTGGGCAATTCCTGTCGAAAATGCAATCGCGGAGACCGGAACTTTGGACAACCGTTCGACGAATGCATCCCAGGTTCGCTCGTCGGAGAAGTTCATCCCAATACCACTGGTGAGGAGCAGTGAATTGGGTTCGAGGAATGGTGTGGGATCCAGTAATTCGGTCGGGGAGCAGCCAGAGACAATGACTTTGTGGTGGACCTGCGATGCGTCTGTTTTCAGGAGAAGGTCGAGTGACTTTTCCTCCAACAAATCAACGATATTCACTGTGGATCTCCCGTCTCGCTGTCATCCGCACAAATAATATGCCGATTCTAGTGCAACTGACTACTGGAGTAGAAGCCTAGCCCCACATATTCTTTGGATATGGTCCGCACGAACTCACGTTCATCACTGTTTATCAACTCGGACATGGGCGAATCCTTTGGACTCCATAGCTTCGGGAATGACGAATCACTGATGCAATTGATTGACGTGGCTAACGTGGCCTGCGGTTTTCACGCCGGTGACCCGGATGCGATGGACGCGACCGTGAGATTGGCACAACAGCACAACGTTCTCGTCGGTGCGCACCCTGGGCTTCCCGACCTTGTCGGTTTCGGGCGTCGTGAGATGAAACTCACACCAGATGAAGTCGAGTCGCTCATTCGATATCAAGTCGGGGCTCTTGTTGGTTTCCTGGAAAAATATGGGCTTCCGCTCAACCACATCAAGCCACACGGTTCGCTTTACGGGATGCTCGCTCGCGATGAAGATTTGATGCTCGGTGCCGTTAAGGTAGCAAAAACATATGGTGTCCCCGTGTTCGGCATTGCGGGCAGCGCGCACCAGCGTGTGGCTGAACGCGAAGGCGTTAAATTCATCGGCGAGCTCTACGTCGATCTCAACTACAACGCGGAAGGCGGCTTGATTATCCTCAGACGCCCTGAACACACCGACGCCAAACGAGCAGCGGAACGCGTGAGTCGTGTCCTCAACGACGGGGTTGTGCTGGCGGATGATGGAACAGAACTCTCCATCGAATTTGGCAGTGTTTGTGTTCACTCGGACACACCCAACGCACCTGAGGTGGCTCGAGCGGTTCGCCAAGCACTCGACGCGTAGTTTCCTGCAAACGCCTATCGGCTAAACAACAAAGAAAGAGAGAAGTACCTCGTGGACATAATTTCGCCACTGCCTGGAGTTTTCTATCGGAAACCAGGACCGGATAAAGAGCCATACGTAAAAGAAGGTGACACGGTGGCCGCGGGACAAACGATTGGCCTAGTCGAAATCATGAAGCAGTTCAGCGAGGTTCGAGCGGAGTCCGCTGGGGTTCTTCTCGAATTCAAAATAGACGACTTTGGAATCGTTAACCCTGGCGACGTCGTTGCCGTCATGGAATAACTGACCCCTCAACACTCTGAAGGTATGTGGCGGCTTAACTCATGAAGAAACTCCTCATCGCAAATCGTGGCGAAATAGCTGTGCGAATAATCCGCACAGCCCGCGAAATGGGAATAGCGACGGTTGCCGTGGTGAGTGAAGCGGATGAGTTCGCCTATGTCGCCGAGGTCGCAGACGAAGTTATTGTCATCGGGCCTCCTCCCGCGGGGCTCAGTTACCTCAATCACGAGTCAGTTCTGCGAGCCGCTGCGGACACGGGCGCTGACGCAGTGCATCCGGGGTACGGTTTTCTGTCTGAAAACGCCGAGTTTGCCCGAAAAGTTATCGCTGCCGGTCTGATTTGGGTTGGGCCGGCGCCGGAATCCATCGAGCTGATGGGTGACAAATCTCGTGCTCGACGCGCGGCCCAGGATGCCGGGGTACCGACCCTGCCCGGCACTCAATCAGCGTTGAGCGATGACGACGACGTACCGTCGATTGCGGCGCAGATCGGTTACCCTCTCGTCGTGAAAGCGTCAGCGGGCGGCGGAGGAAAAGGAATCCGACTCGTCAAATCCGCAGAGTCTCTCCTTGAGACAATTGAAATCGCGCGGGCCGAGGCCCAAGCCGCGTTCAACTCGTCCGAGGTCTATCTCGAAAAGTTCATCACTCATGCACGTCACGTCGAGGTGCAAATTCTTGGCGACGGGATAGATTTTGTGCATCTCGGCGACCGCGATTGCTCTATGCAACGGCAGCAGCAGAAAATACTTGAGGAAGCACCGGCCCCGAATCTTCCCGATGAGATACGAAAAAGAATTCGCGATACGTCCGTCGAATTGGTTCGGAAGGCACACTATGTCGGCGTTGGGACCATCGAGTTCCTGTATGACCCCACTACCCAAGAGGCCGCGTTCATCGAAATGAACACCCGCATTCAGGTTGAGCACACCGTCACCGAAGCAATTACGGGTATTGATATGATACGCGAGCAACTGAGAATTGCGTCGGGCGAAAAACTGGGATTCACGCAAAACGACATTGTCTTCACCGGAAGTGCGCTGGAGTTCAGAATTAATGCCGAAGACCCCGCGAACAAATTTATGCCAAGCCCTGGAACAATCGACGTCCTGACGCTACCGGGAGGACTAGGAGTGCGATCTGACTTTGGATTCACGGCGGGAAAATCGGTTGCGCCATACTACGACTCCTTGCTGGGCAAGATCATTGTTTGGGCACCAACCCGCCAGGCGGCTATTCGCCGCTCCGAGCGTGCGTTGAGCGAGGTTGATATTCAGGGAATCAAGACGACGACAGGATTGCTCCGCAAGCTTGTCTCCCTAGCGGATTTCGAAAACGTGAAACACCACACCAAATACATCGAATCTGATGTCGACCTAATTGGAGGAGCGAAATGACCAAAACTGCTGAAGCCCGCTACACCTGGGGTGGCGACGAATTTTTGTTCGTTGAAATCACCGAGGGAATGTCGTTGGAATCGAACTTCATCTCAAACAGCATCGCCAACGCGCTTGAGTCAAAAAATCTCGGTGGACTCGTCGATATTTGCCCAGCGAACGCCTCGCTCTTGATTCGGTTCAACCCCGATGTCATGAATTATGAGGACCTGGAGCAAACCGTGCGTGCCCTCGAGCATGACGCGCGGGCATCCGCACGCCAGGTTTTGGAAACGCGAATCATCGAAATTCCCGTTTGGTACAACGACCCCTATACGAATGAGACGGGTTCACGGTTTAGGGAGGGATACCACCAGCGGCCTGACGGCAACGATCTGGATTATGCCGCCGAAGTCAACGGATTAGCCGATGCGGCTGAGTTCATCAAGCGCCATTATGAATCCCCGTGGCTCGTTTCCATGGTGGGATTCGTCGCAGGCCTGCCGTTCCTTTATCAACTAGTCGATCGGCAGCACCAACTGCAGGTTCCCAAGTACTTGAGCCCACGAACCGACACGCCTGCGCTCACCATTGGACACGGAGGTTGCTTCAGCTGCATCTATTCGGTCCGTGGAGCGGGCGGCTACCAGATGTTCGGAGTTGCCGCTGCGCCGATTTATGACCCGACACAGAACCTCAAGGATTTCAAAGAATTCATGGTGTTCTTCAAGCCCGGCGACATCGTTAAATTCACTCCGGTAGATGAAGCGGAATACCGCAGAATTCAAAAGGAAGTTGATGGGGGGACCTTCGTTTACCGCCAGGCTCCGATTCAGTTTGATGTGGGAGCGGCGCTCGCCGACCCGGAAGGTTACAACAAGACAATCATGGAGGCTCTCAATGGGATTTAACATTCTCGAACCAGGACTTTCGACGACAGTTCAAGATCAAGGCCGAATCGGCTATTACCGCTACGGAATTCCCCAGGGTGGGTCGATGGATCAGTATTCGGCCAGCCTGGGAAATCGCCTTGTCGGAAATACGCGCAAGGAAGCAGTCTTGGAGTGCACCTATGTAGGTCCGCGTATCGCGATGACCGGCGATGTCGTGATTGCCGTCACCGGTGCGCCGGTTGACGTTTTTGTGAACGGCGAATCGGTTCCCCAATACGAGCGCCTGAGCCTCAAATCGGGCGATGAACTGAAGTTCGGCGTCATCAAGGGCGGAACAAAGTATTTCATCGCGGTCCAGGGCGGAATCGACGTTCCGGCAGTGTTGGGCTCGAGGTCGACGTATCCAATCGGTTCGATTGGTGGAGTCAGCGGTCGCGCAATTGCTGCGGGGGATCTGATTCCGATCGGGAAGAAGGTCGACAATGGACTTCCTGACATGCAGAGCGTTCCAGAATCCGACCGACCCAAATTCACACCTAACGTCAACGTTCGTGTGATGCTCGGGCTCTATGACCACAATCTGTCGGAAAAGGGTTTGAAGAGTTTTCTCGACGAGGAATGGACACTAACCCCGATTGCAGACCGGATGGGACTCCGATATTCGGGCCCTGGCGTGGAGTGGAAGAAGCGAGAACAACCGTTCGGCGCTGGTCAAGACCCGTCGAATATCGTCGATGCGGGATATGCGGTCGGATCAATCCAAATTCCGGGTGGAACCCAACCCATCATCTTGCACCGCGATGCCGTCTCGGGTGGGGGATATGCCATGGTCGCAACGGTGATTTCCGCCGACATGGACCTGGTCGCGCGCTCGGCGCCAGGGACGAAAACGCGGTTTGTGGCTGTCACAATGGAAGAGGCGTTGGCAGCGCGTCGTGAGATGACAGCGAGAGACGCGCGCATCTGGAGCTGAAATGTCGGCCTCAAACCGTGATGCCGACTTAGAGCGAGGACGAGGAGTAGGGAGAAATCGTGCCACTTGTGACCGTAAAAGTTTTTGAGGATCGTCTCGACGATGAAACCTTTTCTGCGAAACTTACAACCGCATTGACGGAGGCCGTCGTGGAGGTTTGTGGCGAATCATCTCGGGAGAACACGTGGGTCGTTATTGAAGGCGTATCCCGCAAGCAGTGGTCGTTTGGTGGTCGATTTAAGCCGTTGCCGTAGGCGTGCTCCGCGAGGCATAGAATAGGGAAGTTGCCTTGTGCAACGCAGGAGAATTCGCCTAGTGGCCTATGGCGCCAGCTTGGAAAGTTGGTTGGGTGCAAGCCCTCGGGGGTTCGAATCCCCCATTCTCCGCCAATAACGACATCGCCTAGACAAAAAAGGGGGACTTAGAGTTGCCGCCCCTTATCCTCGCGGATGGCCTTGATTGTCTCCTCAATGGTGAAGTGAAAGATGGATTCTTGCCTTTCCAGAATTTCAGGAGTCTGCGACTCCAAGGTGGGGCCGCGTCCTACCCAAACCATCATTCCCAGAGTTGTCCACCCGGCCATCGTGGATCGCGCAATTGCAATTTTGTCGGCAAGTAGTTCCGCGCGTGGGTAGTTTGTGACATCAAAATCAGCGGCTGCGACGCTTTCTTCGCGAATATCGACAATGAGTTGGGCGAGCCTTGCCACATTGAGTTCGAAGTGGGGTTGGGTTATGTGCCCGAATTCCCGCTGAAGAATCTGCGAGGCTGTGCGGGAAGAAAATGGGTAGTTGAAGACAGCCCCCCACCCAGGCATTCGTCGTGCCCAATCCAATTGCGCCAGCACATAAGCGCGGAAACGGTCTTCCGGGTTTCGCGGCGCCCCTTTTACGGCTTCACCAAGCCCGGTGACGTATTCCACGTAAACCCTCGACGCTGCGTGAGCAATCAACCCGTTCCACGATCCGAAGTTATGGTTTACCGATGCGTATTTGACCCCGGTAAGGTCACACACCTGGCGGGAGGTGACATCCGTCGGCCCACCTTCAGCAATCAGCTTTATGGTCGCGTCAATCAAGAGTTCGCGCGCGGGAATCGGATATGCCTCACGATTCGGGCGACCCGCGGGGCGATTGTATTTGCTTGCCGCAAGTTCGCTCATGACCTAATTATCACTCACTCGAGCTAGGGGTAACCGTCGCCTGGAGTGATTTGTGGCGGGATCACAATAAAGGGCCTTAAACTCGCGCATTCTTGCCTACTCGAAGGAAACGCGGACCACGCGGAATAAGGTTGACGACCCTATCCGTTGGCATATGATGTTTACAATGATATTTCATATCATTAACTTTTTACTCAACGAAAGGAATCAAAAGGATGTTCAAGAAGTCACTTGCCTCGCTCGGGGTCGCCAGTATCGGGCTCGGGGCACTCATTTCTATCGGGGCCGCATTGCCCGCGCACGCTATGGCGACGCTGCCGGCCACGGACAAGATCTATAGCTTCGATTGCTCGGTCGGGGCATTCGATATGCAGCTCATCGAGCTGCAGGCTGATGGCACAGCGACAGAAATTGGAACCGGTTTGGGAACGACCGAGAATCTTTGCCCATCCCAGCCAGCATGGGACTCGAACACTCAACGGGCCTATTTTGTTTTCGAAGGCAATCTCTTCCGAACCGATGTCGACACAGGGGTTTCGACTGTGGTTGTGGCTGTAACCGGTTCTGACCCGGGCACAGAAGAGGATTTGCTTGGTACGGCTTCTCTTGCAATCGCGCCGAACGGCACAGCGTGGGTTTTAGCGGACGGGTGGATAGGAACTATCAATCTGACGTCCGGTGTCGTCACTCAATTGGCGGGGGCTAACCTCCGTGACCAGGGCGCATATTACATTTATGCGATGGCGTACGGTGGAGACAGTGCAGCACTGTGGGCCATCAATTCAGACAACACCGTGGATGACACCCCGAGTATTGCGAACAAGGTCTTTACCATTGACCAAACAACGGGGAGCACTGATTTCGACGGTACAACTCTGATTGACTACCAAGACGCTTCAATCGAACAGTTCTATTCGATTGCTTTTGACTCAAGCGGCACATTGTGGGCCATGTTCGATAACGCCAATATAGGGGAACTGCGGAGTATCGATACGGGAACGGGAATCGTCACTGAGCAGGGTGATGTGATGCTCGGTGGAACACCGGTCAACACCTATTCGATTTTCATCGCATCACCCGGGGGAGACTCGACGCTTGCAAGCACGGGTGCCATGTCGAGTGTCAACCTCTTGCTTTCCGCTCTGGGAATCGCCCTTCTTGCGGTGGGTACCATTGCGGTCACAGTGGGACGCCGCCGCGTGTCCTAACCGAGAGCACATAAGTTGGACTCGACACAAACGTGTCGGGTCCAATTTCTTGTTTGCAAGCGGCCGAGAATGAATCGGTTCACCACGATCTAATGTTGTCGGGGGTTCGAATCCCCGGTCTCCACGACGGAAGAAGCTGTTATTCACACGCAGTGAACTGCGGCACCTTAAGTGTTCACTTTAGGTGAACAATGGTTTATCCTTGTCGAAACGGTCAGCGTCGACCGAATCGAAATATTTAGCAAGGAGCCCGCAACAATGTCACTCACCCTTGATTCAGTCCACCACACCGCGATTATCGTCAAGAATCTCGACCGGTCGATTTACTTCTATCACGACCTCCTCGGCCTTGAGTTCTCGAACGAGCCAAGCCCATGGTTTGAAGGACCCGAACTGTCGAAAGGCGTCAACGTCCCCAATGCGAAGTTGCGTCAGGTCTCTCTGTGGGTCGGGAGAAACTCGACTCTCGAATTGATCGAATACGGAAATCGTCCGGCGGATAACGACACCCCAATCCAACAGAACTATTTGGGCGCGATGCACATGGCATTCCAGGTCCCGGACGTCGAAAAGGCGTGCGCGGAACTCACGGCGAAGGGCATCAAGTTTTATTCCACACCGAACGTTGTCGACGAGGGCGTCCTCTCGGGCTGGCGCTGGGTGTACTTCGAAGACCCCGACGGCATCCCGCTTGAACTCGTTGAGGTCGCGTATTACAACGAAGAAGATCGCAAGGTTGGAATCGCCGAGTATTTGGCAAACCGACCAAAACTTGCTGATCTTTAGGTCAAACCAACAAGTTCGGTTCCCATGGAACTGACGATGCTGGAAAGTGTCACGATGTGCACGGCCGAAATCACGAGGTTGCTGATCACGACCGGGTTGCGGAACGTTCCCACGGTAAACGGAGTGGTCACCTTGTAGATGACCTGCACCGATAAGAGTGCTGCGATGAATGCAGTGACGGGGAGCAACAGGAGCACAATCGAGGCAACAAGGATCGCGAAGTAAATGGACAAGAGAATACCGCGCGCCGCGGTGAAGGAGCCCCAGGCGGTATCCACGAGCGGGGATTTCACGACCATAAGCACAACAATCGGCACCAGCACCGCGATGTTCAGAATCAGCGAGAGATAAATCAAGGTTTGCACCTAGTTTCCTCCTAACCGTTGTTTCGCGGACGTGCGATTGCCGGCCGCAGGGACAAGTTCGCCAACTTTTCCAAATCCAAATTGCGGCATATTCACGTACATGTTTTCGATGTTTCCTTTGGGGACAACGTAGGTTTCGTGCCAGATGCCAACGGCATCTGACGCTTGCGCAGCCTTGTTAAATGCCCGCCATGCCGGAAGGTGTTCTGAGTCTTTAGCCTTGGCGTATGCGAGGAGTTTTTCAGAGCTTTCCCAGTATTGAACGAGGATGAGTGTGCGGCTGAACCACATTTCATAGGACTTGAAGCCAAGTTGCGGATTCTTGTAAAGCTCCGGCAGCATCCTGCCCATCGCCAGAAAAACCGGCAGCCACTTGTTTACCGCGAGGAACTTGTTTATCCGCATTCCTATGAGAAAGACAACAACACCGTCGTCGGTGATCGACGTCATTCGACCTGTGTATATGGTCATGCGCTTGTGGCTCCTGTCTTTGAGTGGACGATTCCGTGCCAGGTTCGCTCCAAGAGAGCAGAAATCACATGGGTGGTGGCCTTCGGTCTCATCGGATCATTCCCACCGGCAAGCGTCGCGTACCCGTGAACGGCAGCCCACGCGAACGCCCCTACTTGTTCAACTTCGTCAGGGCCAATTAAGCCCTCGTTGCACAAGTCGAGAATCGAATCCTGGAAAACTAACCAGGCAGAGGGACTGTCTTCTCGCGCGGGGCCCTCGTCGCAGGCGACAAAAGCGACCGCAAACAATCCGGGCTCGTTGAGAGCGAATTCAATGTAACTCCTGCCGACTGCTTGGAAACGATTTTTCACTTCCGTTTCGACCGAGATTGCCGCAATCATTTGTCTCGCCAATTCTTCGCGCGCCAACTGCGAGATGCTGGCCCGCAGGTTCTCGGCGCTTGAGAAGTGACGATAAACCGCCATGGGGGAAACCTTGACATCTTTGGCGAGCGCGTTTACGGTGAGGTTTTTCGTCCCCGCCGCTTTCGCCTCACGATAGCCGGCGGCAAGAAGTGCCTCTTCCAGATTGCCGTGATGATAGCTTTTGGTTTGCGCTTTGGTCATGTTAATAGTATAAACATAATGACCGTATGTTTATGATATACACATTATTTAAGGAGAAACTCATGACTGAAACACATTTGGTAATTGGTGCCGGCGCGGTTGGTTCCGCATTAGCAAGTCAATTAGCTGAAGCCGGAAAAAATGTGGTCTTGTTTACCCGATCCGGACGAGGCCCTGAGCATAAACTCATCACGAGGGTCGCAGGCGATGCCAGTTCGATCGAGGAACTTGTAGATTCAGCGCCGAAGGCAGTCGCCATCTATAACTGCGCAAACCCTCCCCACTACGACAAATGGGCAACCGAGTGGCCGCCACTCGCGAAGGCGTTCTTGGAATATGCCGAAGCCACGGGTGCAGTTCTCGTTACCTGCTCAAATCTCTATGGATACGGGCCGACCGAGAAAAAACTCACAGAAGACCTGCCGTTGAACGGCACGTGGGTGAATTCTCGAGTGCGCGCCCAGATGTGGCGGGATGCAAAGAAACTTAATGACGATGGGGTGATTCGTGCGACGGAAGTCCGAGGGTCCGACTACCTTTCGCCGGGACTGCAAAGCCGATTTGGCGACCGCGTCGTGCCCGTTGTGAAGGCGGGGAAGTCCGTTCAATTGCTCGGCGAAACCGACCACCTCCACACCTTTACGGCTCCGGCAGATGTCGCGACGCTGATGAGGACAATTGCGTTAGACAAGCGAGCGTGGGGAAAGGCCTGGCATGTGCCGAGCAATCCGCCCAAGACACAACGCGAAGTGGTTCAGGACATCGCGAAAGAGTTGGGGTTGGGCGAGGCAAAGGTCGGTTCGGTTCCGCAAGCAGTGTTGGGACTCATGGGGCTGTTCAATCCAACGATTCGAGAGCTCAACAACGGACGCTACATGTTCAACGCCTCATTTGTTATGGACGATTCGGCTGCCAGAAAGATGTTTGATCGTGAGCCCACTCCGTGGGCCACCATCATCAAGAATCTCGTCGCCGCGTATGAAACACGCAGCGCTGCCCAATAGGGCGCTGAGGTTACGCCCCGGTAGGTAGCGCAGTCCGCCGGCCGACGCGTTCAGCGCCGATACCGGCCAACACGACGATCGCAACTCCGGCCAACTGGAGAGCATCCAGGCGTTCGCCCAACAGGAGGAAACCAAAGGTTGCTGCCAAAGCGGGTTCGCCGGCCATCAGGGTTCCAAACGCTGATGCTGTCAGGCGTTTGAGTGCGACCAGTTCGAGGGCGAATGGAATGACGGGCATCAGAATTGCAAGCCCGAGACTCGCCAGCGCAACGGCCGGGGTCAGATTGCCCCACACTTGCGGAAGGCCGACAATCGACGCAGCGAGCGCGGCGACGGGAATTGTGATCGAGAGAGCACGGAAACCCGTCACTCGATCGCCCGCCTGCTGGGTGAGGACAATATAGATAGCCCACCCAAGGGCCGCAAGCGCGGCGAACAAGACTCCGATGAGGTTGAGTGTTCCCGTCCACGGCTGCGTCAGCGCTACGACACCGCCGAAAGCAATGATCGGCCAGATGACGTGACGCTTGCGCTTGGCGCGAAAAACGCCGACGCAGAGTGGGCCCAGGAATTGAATTGCGGCGGTCATGCCCAGACCGAGGTGGAAAATCGCATATTGGAAAGTGATGGTCATCATCGCGGTGGCGAGCCCGAGCATGACGAGCATGCGCAGATCGTTTCGTTCAAATGAACTCAGGCGCGGTCGAACCAAAACGAGAAAGATCAGCGCACCACCAACGAGTCGCAACCAGCCCGTTCCCGCCGGACCGACAAGGGGGTACAGGCTCGTGGTGAGGGCAGCGGCTAGTTGCAGAACGGTCATTGCCGCGACAGCGAGCATCCAGCCAGGGATTCGCGCCGACGTCATGGTGTCGAGCCTAGCCACGACCTAGCTCTCGGTGTCTCCCCGCAACATGGCACGTAATGTTTCCGTTCCGTCGGTTGCTAGGGCATAAGCGCGAGTGAGCAACTCCTCGGCCGACTGGGAACACAGCAAATCAAAGCGATCGAGCTCGCCGACGGGCAGAATTCCGGCCAATTGCCAGCACGCCCCCATCGGGTCGTCGCTCAAACTGATGTCGGGCCCGAACACAAGGGTGCCGAACTCGCTGGCGAGTGTCAGCAGTTGTCGAACCGCCGATTCCAAGTGAACGCGCGAAGGCATGAGGGTGTCTTCCCAGACCAGGTCGGGAATGAATTCGATGTCGGCGATGGGGTAGGGATCGTCGGGCAACCAATCGCGCACCGTGAATCGCCGTGAACCAAATGATTCGAGGCCGAGAAACTCGTCTGTCGTGCCGATCTCTGTCACCGACGCAATCGTGCCGACAGACATTCGGTTGTCGCCGCCGCCAACTTCGGATCCGCGGGAGACAAGAACCACGCCGAACTCGGGTGAATCCGACCCCATCAAATCCCCAAGGAGCTTGAGGTAACGCTCTTCGAAGATGCGAAGAGTTAAGGGCATTGAAGGGAACAGCACCGAACCCAACGGGAACATCGGCATCACCGTCATTGTTCACCCACCATCATGTTGTGTGTTCCCAAACGTGGACCGGCTACGGAGTCCCGAGCACACCGATTTTGAGCGCTTCGAGTTCTGAGTTCGGCGCCGATTGGCTTCCATGTTGTCCGCGGAAGCCAGCTGTGCCATCGAGACCACACAGTGCTGCGATTTTAGAGGAACCACCAGGGTGCCGGGCGATGAATGACGTCATGTCATAGACCCCGCCGTCGATGATGGTCCAGCAGTCATCCGGGGTGGCGTGCCGACTGACTTCGGCGGCCGTGAGCGTTCCCGGCGCTGGGTCGGTCGGGGCTACGGTGGGGCTATCCGACGGCACGGGCGTTTGAGCAGTGCCAATTCGGCCGGCCCATGTCGCTTCGGCACCGGAGTGCCCGACGAGGAATGTCAGGGCGGTGACCCCGATGGACAGCGCGACCAAAACGAACCCGGTAACCTTCCGCGCGGTGTCGAGCCCGCCGCGTCGATCAATCACCAACCACACAACGGAGACGGCCGTGAGTGCCGCCACCCAGAGAGGGAACGAGTCGCCCAGGGTCTGGTGGCGTTCCGTGATGCCGATTCGTTCAGCGAGTGCCTCGCCCGATTGTTTTGCGACGAAAGCCAGCGGAAGAGACACCCCGAGAAGGAGCACCAGCGCGAGTGCGAATCGCTTCCGGAACGGTTTGTTTGCAACGGCAACAATCAGTCCTAAAGCGGCCAGGGGCACCAACACAACCACAAAGTGAAGCACTAAAGGGTGAACCGGCAGCCCGCCGATTGTGTCAAAAAGTTCATCCACAGTCCACGAACTTAGTAGCTAATTCTATGAAACTCGCGACCCCCGCAATCCTCGCGTACCGTCATGCTGCGTCTACTCAGCGGAGCGCAATTGCGAGCACGAACTGCCCCCCACCGGGGCTGATCTGGGTTGCTACTTTGAGGTCTGGAGCAAGCCTCGAAAGGCGGTCAAGCAGCCAGTCCGACGCAACTGCCGCGTCATTTTCGTCGGGGCATCGCGCCACAATTTCACGTCCGCCCTTGGTGCGCAGTCGTTCGACCGCTTCGAACAGCGGCGAAGGGTCGACGACGAACAGATCGGGCGACCACGATACGACGGGTGCGTGTTTGCCCTTCATGGTGTTACACGCCCTGTGGGCCAGCCGTTCGACGTAAACCGCCCCTTTTTTCACGCGCGTTGCGGCGTAATTGTCCACGCTCGGCCCGAGGTCGGAATTGATCGAGGCGTCCGGGTCCACCGGCTTGTCACACAGCCAGCACATCCAGTTGTCGGCGTCCCCGACAGAAGTCAAATCGCTCATGCTGTGAGCCTATCCATCGCCCGCGCAGCCAATGAGAGCTGACTTTTCATGACAACTCGAGGTGTTGCACGATACAGAAAGTGTTACACTATTTTTATGCCTACCGCTCGCCCTCGGCACATGATCACGGAGTCCGATCGACTTGCGGAAGCTCTCGACGTTGCGGCAGAGATGTGGCCCAGTGAACGCAATGAACGAAGCGCCTTGTTGCGCCGCGTGATTGAAGCGGGAATCGAAACGCTGCAGCGCGAGGCAATCGAACGTCGCGAGACCCGGATTCGCGCAGTGAACGCGGCTGCCGGTAGCTTCACCGGTGTATGGCCGGCGGGCTGGCGCGAAGAGTCGCGGGACGAATGGCCGGCGTAGTAGTCCTTGACGCCGGGGCACTCACTGCGCTGTATGACTCGACCGACCCCCACCACCCGTGGGCACTGGATCTCTTTGTGGCGACCGCCGGAGATGCCTTGATCATGTCCACACTGACTTACGCCGAAGTTTTGGTCAGACCATTGAGAGAGGGTCGCGCGGAAAAGTTCGAATCAAGTATCAGCGGGCTCGGGATCACCCTCGAAAATGTGTCCGTCGAAGACGCGCGGCAACTTGCAGGAATCCGCGTCGCGACCAAACTCAAGATGCCCGATGCCGCGGTACTCGCCGTTGCCGAGAATGTTGTTGGGGCCATTGCGACAACGGACGCGTCGCTCGCCCGCGCAGCC
Organism: uncultured Microbacteriaceae bacterium; assembly: GCA_903940225.1. Taxonomy (GTDB): domain Bacteria; phylum Actinomycetota; class Actinomycetes; order Actinomycetales; family Microbacteriaceae; genus MWH-TA3. The sequence goes on along the minus strand of CAJAKC010000002.1, from coordinate 44,718 downwards.
AGCGAGCGCGGGGTGACGGTTTACCGTCCGTAAACTTGAGGGTGGACGAAAGGGGCGAACCCAATGACGGAAGCCTTCACCAAGGAAGAAAAAGCGGCGATGCGCGCCGCCGTCGCCGCTGCGCGAAAGAAGTTCACTCCGGAACAACATGCGGCCGAGGTGGTTGAGAGCTACGCGGCAATGTCTCCCGCTGATCGCGAAATGGGCGAAGCAATTCACCGAATCGTGCTCGACGCAGCACCGACGCTGGAACCAAAGACCTGGTACGGAATGCCCGCCTATTATCTGGACGGCAAGGTCATCTGCTTTTTCCAGGACGCGGGCAAGTTCAAGACTCGCTATTGCACGTTCGGTTTTCAAGAGGCCGCACAAATCGATGACGGATCCATGTGGCCAACATCATTTGCACTCACGGCAATCACGCCCGCGGTGGAAAAACAAATCCGCGAATTGGTCACGCGCGCAGTTCACTAGCCCGTCGCGTCCCTGAGGGTGATGCTTTCGCGCATAAACTCGGAAGATATACGTTCCCCATTAATGAATTGAGAATTGTGGCCACCTCACGTAACCGCTGGATCGGTCTTATCTTCATCTCGATGTCCATCTCGTTGGTCATCATCGACGGAACAATCGTCAACACAATATTCCCGTCGCTCATCACGGACCTGAACCTTTCCTCTACCGAGGTGCAGTGGGTTCAGGAAAGCTACGTCCTCGTCTTCGCGTCGCTGCTCCTCGTGTGGGGGTCTCTCGCCGATCGAATTGGTCGCAAAAAGCTGCTGATGATCGGTATCGCAATCTTTATTTTGTCCTCGATGTGGGCCGGTGTGGCCGACTCGGCTAATGTGCTGATTCTCGCGCGCGTCATTCAGGGAATTGGTGGCGCGATGGTGCTGCCCACGACCCTGTCGCTCGTCAACGCCAACTTCCAGGGAAAAGAGCGCGGCATCGCGTTCGCCATCTGGGGCTCCACCATCGGTGGAATGGTCGCTGTCGGACCAGTTCTCGGCGGCTGGCTCGCCACCGAATTTTCCTGGCGCTGGGCATTCTTCATCAACGCTCCCCTCGGCGTCATCATCCTCGCCGGTCTTGCAATGTACGTCGTTGAATCCAAGGTTGCACAGCGCGCCGGTGGCATCGATGTTATCGGGGCCGCCATTTCCGTCGTCATGTTCTCGACGTTCGTTTTCTCGCTCATCGAAGGGCGCGTTTATGGCTGGTGGGAGATTAACACCAAGAACCAGTTCGCTCTGGGCGACTTCGAATGGCCGACCACGGGTATCTCGGTCATTCCCGTCTCGTTCGCCATTGCCGTCGTATCGACTGTCGTTTTCGTGATGTGGGAACGTCGACGCGAACACCAGCACAAGAATGTTTTGCTCGACCTGAAGCTGTTCCACATCGCTTCTTTCCGCAACGGATCGATTGCGGCCGCCATCATCTCGATGGGTGAGTTTGGGATCCTGTTCGCCATCCCGCTGTGGTTGCAGAACGTCATCGGGCTCAGCCCGATCTCGTCGGGACTCGTGCTGCTCTGGCTTGCCGGTGGAGCGTTCGTCGCATCCGGCGTCGGCGGTGCCCTCAGTGGTCGCCTTCCCGCCGCACGCGCCGTTCAGATCGGTGTTCTTCTGGAACTGACCGGCGTTGCCGGTGTTGCACTGTTTGCCTCGCCCGAGGCCGGCTGGGGAATCATCGCACCGTTCCTGTTCGTTTACGGAATCGGTATTGGGTTGGCCACGGCTCAGTTGACCGGTGTCATCATGATCGAGGTCCCGCCTGAGCAAATCGGTCAAGGGTCGGGTTCACAGTCAACCGTTCGCCAAATCGGTTCGGCGTTAGGCATCGCAGTCCTGGGCACGCTTCTCTTCACGGGAACCCAGGCGTCACTGGAATCGAAGCTCTTGGAGACCGACATTCCCGCGGATCAGCAGACTCTGATCGTCGATGCGGTTGTCGATTCGGCTGGATCGGCAATCCCTGGTATCTCGGATGCGCTCGTCGCAAACCGCGTTCCCCAGGACATCGCCGACTCGATTCAGGCTGATGCTGGCGACGCGTTCACCGACGGTGCCAAGTTGGCTGCCTGGTCGGCTGCCGGCTTCCTCCTGCTCGGTTTTGCATCGACCTTCAACCTCGGTGCGCGCACGGAATCGAAGCCCAAGTCCAAGGCCAAAGCCTCGAAGTAGTCGTATTTACGCCTAGTGCGTGAGACGGCCTTCGAGTTTGGAGCCTTCTACGTCGACGTCTGGCAACAGACGGTCGAGCCACTTTGGCAGCCACCACGCCTTGTCACCCAGCAGGGTCAGGGCGGCCGGGACCAGCATGAGGCGAACGACGAATGCATCGATCAGCACACCCACCGCGAGTCCGAATCCGACGGGCCGAATCATCGTTGTGTGGCTAAAGATGAATCCACCGAACACGGAAATCATGATGATCGCGGCGGCGATGACGACCGAACGGCTGAGGTGGATTCCGAAGTTTACCGAATCCTTGGCTGTGCGTCCGTGCACAAACGCCTCGCGCATTCCCGACGCGAGGAACAACTGGTAGTCCATCGCAAGTCCGAAGAGAATTCCGATGAGGATTGTCGGCAGGAATGACAGGATCGGCGCCGGGTCGTGAATGTCGAACAACTGGCTCAGCCAACCCCATTGGAAAACGGCGACCGTTGCACCGAGGGTTGCAAAGACGGTGAGCAGGAATCCGAGGCTGGCGAGCACGGGCACCGCGATTGAACGGAACACGAGCATCATGAGGAGCAACGAGAGGCCGATGACGGTGAGGAGATAAATCGGCAGTGCGTCACCGAGCTTTTTCGACACGTCGATGTTGATGGCGGCCATGCCGGTGACCTCGATGTGCGAACCATCGTCAGCGGCAAACACCGTGTCGAGTGCACGAATGTCATTGACCACTTGCTCGGTCGATACAGCATTCGGGCCTTCAGCGGGGATAACCCGGAAGACAATTGATTTGCGATCATCCGAAATTCCGCCAGGGACGGCGACAATGACGTTTTCGACTGACATGAGTCGTGTCACGATCGATGCTTGGTAGGACACTTCGTCATCGGTTGAAACGGGCGCCGGTGCGTCGGCAACCACCACCAGCGCTCCGTTGACGCCTTCACCGAACGCCTCTGCGGTGAGCGTGTAGGACTTGTATCCGGCGGAATCAAGTGGCTCTGATTTCCCGTCGGGCAACCCAAGGCGGATGCTTCCGAAGGGAATTGCGGCAATTGCCAGGCCTGTCAGGGTTGCCACGAGTGTCAGCCATGGACGACGGGTCGCAAACACCGGCGCGGCGCTGACGACGGCCTCGGGCTCGTGGTGGTCGAGACGGTCGGCGAGCGCGGCGCGCTCTTTCCTCGAGAGAATTCGTTGCCCGATGACAGCCATCAGAGCGGGGGTGAACGTCACGGCGATCAGCACGGCAAACAAGATCGCCATCGCGCCCATCGTTCCCATCGCCCCGAGGAAACCAATTCCCGTGATGTTCAGCGCGGCGAGCGCAATCATGACCGTGAGCCCGGCGAAAACCACGGAGTTCCCGGACGTTCCGTTCGACAGCGCAGCCGAATTTGCCACAGTCATCCCCGCGCGCAATTGGCGGCGGTGGCGGTTGATGATGAACAGGGAATAGTCGATTCCGACCGCGAGACCCAGCATGACGCCGAGGAGTGGCGTGGTCGAGGTGAATTCGAAAACGGCGGAGAGTGCAAACGTGATGGCCCCCGAAATTCCCACGCCGATGATGGCTCCGAGCAGGGGAAGACCGGCACCAATCAAGGTGCCCAGCATGACGAACAGCGCAACCGCGGCGACGGCGAGGCCGATGATTTCACCAGGCCCCAGCAGCGAGTCGAGCGAACGAAGCAAGTCTTGAGAGACATCCACCTTGAGATTGTCGGTTGCGACACCCATCAGAGTGTTGGCGACGGCGGAGCGGAATTCCTCTTCGACCTTGGTGATGGGGGTCTCGAACAACACCGTTCCAATTGCTGTCGCGCCGTCTGCTGACACGAGACGGAAGCCCTTTGCCGCATCAATAAGAGTCTGTGCCGGCGCAATGTCGGCAGCTTTGACGTCAAGTTCCGCCTGCCCGTCGTCCAATTCCTTTTCGGCCGCCGCGAGGTCAGCCTGGCCCTGAGTTATCTGTTTGCGACCGACCTCAATCTGCCACCAGCCTTTTTGGATGGCTTTCTTTCCGGCAGCGATTTCAATTTTCTTGCCCGCAATCACCTCGAGGCCCGCATTGACTTGCGCCAGACCGCCCTGCGCCTCCGCGAGCTGGGTATCGGTCAGCATTTCGGGATGTGCGAGGACCCCTTCAAGATGGCTCTTGGTGGCAAGCGCGATTGTTTCTTGACGAAGCAATTCCTTTTCGCCCGCGAGCAACGTCTTCTCGTTTGCAACCAGTTCGTCGACACCCTTGTCGAGGTCTTTTTGTGCTTGGGTGAGCTTGTCACGGCCATCGGCAAGCTTCGAGCGCCCTTTATCAATTTTCGCCTGCGCTGCGGCAATCTTGTCCGGCGCCTGCCCAAGCTCGGTGCGGCTGTCATTCAGAGCTTGCTGCGCAACGAATGGGTTTATGGTTTCGCTGACGGCGGTGAGCTCGTCGACCTTGATCAAGGCATCACCGATGACTACTTTTTCTGCCTCAGTGAACGGCAGTCCGTTCGCGGTGTGGAAGATGACCTGTCCCGATCCGCGACTTGCGTCGGGGAAGGTCGATTGCAACTTGTCGATGGTGACCTGCGCCGGCACGCCGGTGATGGTCATCGCACTCGTGAAGACCCCACCTGAAGTGAGGGCGAGAGCGACGGTGACACCGAGAATGGCAAACCAACCGATGATGACGGTCCATGCGCGACGGACCGAAAACTGCCCGAGGAGATAGAGCAACTGAGACATTAGTTCCTGACAAAAAAGTCGCGACGGATTCCACGAGTACTTCAATTTTCGCATGCTTTGACAGGACAGAAAACCACGCCCAACGCGCTCGCCTGCTCGAACGCGACTAGCGTTGAGAGGTGACTTACAACGTTGACGGGCTCACCATCGCGGAGGTCAATGAACGCCTTGCCGCTGGTCTCACTAACAACCAGAAGATGGATCCCAGCCGCAGCCTCGCAAGTATCCTTCGCGGCAATATCGTCAACCTGTTTAACGGAGTTGTCGGCAGTTGTTTCCTCCTGGTTCTCGTCGTCGGACAGTGGAAAGACTCACTGTTCGGATTCGCGCTCATGACCAATCTGTTGATTGGAATAATTCAAGAAGTAAAAGCTAAACGCACTCTCGATAGGCTCGCCCTGCTCAATCAGCCTTTGGCGCGAGTCCGCCGAGAAGGCGAAGCGCTCGACATTCGACTCGAACTCGTTGTGCTCGATGACCTCCTCGAACTGCGCGCGGGCGATCAAATCCTTGCCGACGGCGACGTCTTGTCATCAACAGGACTTGAAGTTGACGAATCACTCCTCACGGGAGAATCGGAAGCGGTGGTGAAGGCCGTAGGTGACCGAGTGTTATCCGGTTGCGGGGTGATTGCTGGTTCCGCACTCGTTCACGTCACCGCTGTCGGGCTCAACACCTATGCCAGCCGTATAACTCTTGAAGCGCGACGCTTTTCGTTGGTCAACAGCGAGCTGCGCAATTCGCTGAATCGACTCATCACCTGGGTCACGTGGGCCCTCGTACCCCTCATGCTCATCATCATTAACGGCCAAGTGCAGGTCGTCGGTGGGTGGGGTGCCGTATCAAAAAACGGCTGGGTCGACGTCATCGTCAAATCGACATCATCCATCGTGGCAATGGTTCCACAAGGGCTGGTGATCATTACCTCTATCGCGTTCGCTCTCGCCGCGACAAAACTCACCCGACGGCGTGTTCTATTGCAAGAGCTCTACGCCGTCGAGGGACTCGCTCGTGTCGACATTCTGTGTTGCGATAAGACGGGTACCTTGACTGATGGGGAGATTGCCTTTGACGCGTTCCACGAACTTGAACGGCCTCCCATAGGCGCTCAGTCGGCAATGGTCATGCTCGGGCTGTTCGCCCATGATGTCAACGCCACCACGACGACCACAGCTTTGCGCGAAGCGTTCGACCTGATTCCGGTGCCCATCGACGCGTCCGTGGCATTCTCCTCCGTGCGCAAATGGTCGGCATTGACGACGGGACGGCACACATGGATTTTCGGTGCCCCCGACATTGTTTTTGATTCGTCACAGTCGAACGCGGTCGCACGCAGTCGAGCGATGGAATACGCCGAGGACGGATTGCGGACGCTCGCACTCGCGGTAGCAGTCGATGGAGTCGCAACCGAAACATCCTTGCCACCAAATCTTCAGCCCGTCGCCCTCGTGACCTTCCGCGAGGAGGTGCGCGATGACGCTCGAGAGACTCTCGCCTACTTTCACGAACAGGGTGTTGACGTCCGGATTATCTCGGGAGACAACCCCGCGACGGTGGCGGCAGTCGCTCGTCGTGCGGGTCTTGAGGTGGGAGAGGCAGTGGACGCTCGTACTCTTCCAACCGAAATCGAGTCGCTCGCGGAGATTCTGGAAAACCACCGAGTTTTCGGTCGCGTGACTCCTGAGCAAAAGAGATTCATGATGGAGGCACTTCAGTCGCGTGGACACGTTGTCGCCATGGTCGGAGACGGAGTCAACGACGCCCTCGCCCTCAAGCACGCCGACCTGGGCATTGCGATGGGGTCAGGGGCTGCTGCAACCAAAGCGGTGTCCAACCTCATCCTGCTTGACAATCGCTTCTCGTCGCTTCCCGGTGTCGTCGACGAGGGCCGAAAGGTCATTGCCAACATTGAACGACTGTCTCGTCTATTCCTCACCAAGACGGTCTGGGCGATGATTCTCGCCGCTGTGTTCGGGCTAACTCTGATGTCATTTCCGTTCTTGCCGCGACAATTGTCGGCAATTGATTCGTTCACCATCGGGGTACCCGCTTTCTTACTCGCACTCTTGCCGAACTCACGCAAATATGTGCCAGGGTTTTTGCGCCGATCACTCCTCTTTTGTGTCCCGGCGGGGGTCGTCTCTGCGGCAAGCGTTCTTGCGGTGAACTTTGTCATCCAGGTGGACGGGAGTTGGACGCTCGCCCAGTCCCAGACGGCAATTGCACTTTTGCTCAGCATGACGGGACTGTGGGTGTTGACGACACTCTCGATTCCGCTGACTCCCCCTCGAATCGGCATTCTTGCGGCGATGGTGATTCTCGCAGGCGGCATTTTCCTCATTCGCCCAATTGCCGAATTCTTTGGGTTCGATACTTTGTCGGGTGAACAATTGATGTTCGTCGTTCTTGCTGGACTTGCCGCAAACGCCATCATCGCCGTTATTGCGAGGGTGGTCGACCTTCGCCTAGGGACAGCCCGAGGCCCCTCCTAGGTTTGTGCGATTCTGCAAACCGATGGCTGAATCATTTGGTTCTAAACTTGTAGACAGCCCCTCGCGTGACGCCATCCAGGCCAACTCCTCCAGGACGGAAACGTAGCAAAGGTAACCCGGCTCTGGCGGGTGCGCGGGGGGTCTTCTCTTTTCTGGTAGCGCCTCCCACCGCCCCACGCGCCGCCCGCGAATGGGGGTGGCGACGGGTAATCTCGAAGAGTGGCAGTTGCTCTCTATCGTCGTTACCGACCCGAATCGTTCGAGGAACTCATCGGGCAATCCCAGGTGACCGATCCGTTGCGCGCCGCGCTTCGCAATAACCGCGTCAACCACGCGTACCTCTTCAGTGGGCCACGCGGTTGTGGCAAAACGACGTCCGCGCGAATCCTCGCGCGCTGCCTCAATTGTGCCGAGGGACCAACTGACACCCCCTGCGGTAAGTGCGCGTCGTGTGTCGAACTCAGCCGAGATGGGATGGGTTCGGCCGACGTCATTGAGATCGACGCCGCCAGCCACAACGGTGTCGACGACGCCCGCGACTTGCGCGAACGTGCGGGATTTGCGCCGACGCGTGACCGATACAAGATCTACATTCTTGACGAGGCGCACATGGTCACGTCACAAGGCTTCAATGCGCTGCTCAAGATTGTCGAAGAACCACCGGAGCATGTGAAGTTCATTTTTGCGACGACCGAACCTGAAAAAGTCATCGGCACAATTCGCTCGCGCACGCACCACTATCCGTTCCGTCTGGTTCCCAGCGCGGTCATGCTCGAGTACGTGACCGAGGTGTGTGCGCAAGAAAAGGTAACCGTCGAAGACGGCGTTCTTTCGCTGGTCATTCGCGCGGGTGGCGGTTCTGTCCGTGACACACTGTCGCTGCTCGATCAGATCATCGCGGGTTCGGACGACGGCCACGTCACACGCGAGCGCACCCACAACCTGCTCGGCTACACCCCGAACGAACTTCTCGACGAATGCATCGACGCCATCGGTCGGGCTGACGCGGCCCTCGCGTTCGCCGTCGTCGATCGAATCATCCAGACCGGCAACGACCCTCGACGTTTTGTCGAAGACGTTTTAGAACGATTCCGCGATCTCGTGATTGTCGAAGCGACGGGAGACGGGGCACACGCTGTTTTGCGCGGTGTTCCCGCCGAGGAAATCGAGCGCATGACGGCGTTGGCCACCCTGTACGGAGCCCGCGATCTTTCGCGCGCGGCCGATGTCGTCAACGAAGCCCTGTCCAACATGACGGGAACCACACCCCCGCGCATCCACCTTGAACTCATGATCGCGCGGTTGCTCGTCGACGGCGGCGAAACCGCTGCTCCCGTTGAGCGCCAGACTCAGGTAGTCCCGCCAGCGGCCGCACCCGCTCCGGTAAAAACTCCAGCGGTACCGAAGGCGTCGGTTCCTGAAAAAACGCCGAAGGAAACCCCGGTTGAAACGTCGACCACGCCCGCCCCCGAATTAGCGGCCACATCGTCAGAGGCCGGAAGCCTCGACGAACTGATGGACATTTGGCACGACGTGCTCGAGGAACTCAAGGCGAATCCCGCGGTGTGGGTTGTCGTCAATGCGGCAACACCAACGGAGCTCAACGGCGATATCCTCACCATCGAATTCACCGAGCAGATGTTCCTCGATCGCTTCAAGGAAAAACCCGCGAGCGGCAAAGCGGTCTTCGAGGAACTTCGCGAAGTGATTGTCGGTGCGCTCGGCGTGCGATTCCGATTTGTTCCGCGCGTTGGATTCGGTGCCAGCATCGGCCCGGTGACCGCACAAACCCCCAAGGTGGCGACCCCCGAGACAAACCCCTTCATGCAGGCCGCCGCCGCGGCTGTGGCAGAGCGTGAAAACGAGCCGACACCGCAGCCCCACGTGGATGAGCAACCGACCACTCCCGTTGTAACGGTCAAGCCAGAGGATGAAAAGCGCGGCGAATCAGTGATTCGCGACCTGCTGGGCGCAACGCTTGTTGCCACTATCGACGGCGACGCGGCATCTGAAACACCCGTTGCTCCCAACGACAAAGGTGCTTCTTCACTCTTCGACCACGAGTCGACCCCGGACGCCTGACTATGTACGATGGAATTCTTCAGGAACTCATCGACGAATTCGGGCGACTGCCCGGCGTTGGTCCCAAATCCGCTCAGCGCATCGCCTTTCACGTCATTCAGACCGAAGCGTATGACCCGAAACGTCTTGCCGAACTTCTCGCGACCATTCGCGAATCGGTCAAGTTCTGCGCCGTCTGCGGCAATATTTCGCAAGAAGACGAATGTTCAATCTGCCGCGATCCCCGGCGCTCACGGGACACGATTTGTGTTGTTGAAGAAGCAAAAGACGTTGTCGCGATAGAACGAACCCGCCAATTCCGCGGGCTGTATCACGTCCTTGGCGGCGCAATTTCACCCATTGATGGGATCGGACCCGACCAGTTGCGAATCGGTTCACTGCTCGAGCGCTTACGGGATACGAGCATCATCGAGATCATCCTGGCGACCGACCCGAACGTCGAGGGTGAAGCGACGGCGACCTATCTGATTCGGCTCCTTGAGCCGCTAGGCATCCGCATGACCAGACTGGCCAGCGGTTTGCCGGTCGGCGGCGACCTCGAATATGCGGACGAAGTGACACTCGGACGTGCGTTCGAGCACCGCACCCGTGTCGGCGGCTCCGCTTAAGCGGTAGAATTTCGTATCGGGCGGGCGACGAAGCCATCGCCCTTTGTTGTTCCCCGACCCGAAAGAACATCCGTGTCTCTGATCGTCCAAAAATTTGGCGGTTCGTCCGTCGCTGATGCCGAGAGCATCAAGCGAGTGGCGCGCCGAATTGTGGCGACCAAAGCGCAGGGTCACGACGTTGTCGTCGCTGTTTCGGCGATGGGGGACACCACCGACGAACTCATCGAACTCGCGCGTTCCGTGACAGAGAGCCCCGACCCGCGTGAAATGGACATGCTTCTCACTACGGGTGAACGAATTTCCATGGCACTGCTCGCGATGGCGATCAAGGCTCTGGGCGTCGACGCCCGTTCGTACACCGGCAGCCAAGCGGGAATGATGACGGACTCGCACCACGGTGCGGCGCGAATCGTCGATGTCTCGCCCGATCGTCTTCGCGAAGCCCTCGACGAGGGCGCGATTGCAATCGTCGCCGGTTTTCAAGGTTTCAACCGTGATTCGAAAGACATCACGACTCTTGGCCGCGGTGGCAGCGACACGACCGCCGTCGCCCTCGCCGCAGCGCTGAACGCGGACGTCTGCGAGATTTACACGGACGTCGACGGCGTTTTCACCGCTGACCCGCGGGTTGTGTCCAAAGCACACAAGGTTGATGTTGTGACGTTTGAGGAAATGTTGGAGCTCGCGGCCGCGGGTGCCAAGGTGCTTCACATCCGCGCCGTCGAATATGCTCGTCGCCACGGGGTGACACTGCACGTTCGCTCGAGTTTTGCGGACAAGGAGGGGACGCTCGTCGTCGCCACGAGGGGAGAGAACATGGAAGAGCCGATCATCACCGGTGTTGCCGGAGATCTCAGCGAAGGCAAAATCACCGTGGTCGGTGTGCCCGATATTCCGGGTAAGGCCGCCGAGATCTTCACCATCGTGGCCGGGACCGGTGCGAACATCGACATGATCGTTCAGAACGTGTCCGCCGCGGTCAGCGGCCTCACCGACATTTCGTTCACGCTTCCGAAGACAGACGGCGATAAGACGTTGGCCGCACTCCGCGAGGCCCAGTCAACGGTCGGATTCGCTGACCTCGCCTACGACGACAACATCGGAAAGTTGTCGGTTGTTGGCGGCGGGATGCGCACCAACGCGGGGGTATCCGCACAACTCTTCACCGCTCTGTTCGAGGCGGGAATCAACATGGACATGATTTCGACGTCCGAAATCCGCATTTCGGTAATCACCCGCGGGGAAGACCTCAATCGTGCAGTTTCTGCCGTCCACACCGCCTTCGGTCTTGATGGTGAAGTCGAGGCCATCGTCTACGCGGGAACGGGCCGCTAATGGGCGCTCGCATCGGAGTGGTCGGCGCCACGGGTCAGGTCGGTGCCGTCGTTCGGCACCTTCTCGCCGAACGAAATTTCCCCATCGACGAGATTCGCTTCTTCGCCTCGGCCCGCAGTGCCGGAAAGGTTATTCCGTTTAACGGGCAGGACATCGTCGTCGAAGATGCTGAGACGGCCGACCCCACCGGACTCGATATCGCCATCTTTTCGGCTGGCGCTACTCTCTCGAAGGCACAGGCACCGCGCTTTGCCGCGGCCGGCGTAACCGTGGTGGATAACTCGAGTGGATGGCGGATGGACCCCGACGTGCCACTCGTGGTCTCGGAGGTTAACCCGCACGCAATCGATCAGGCGGTCAAGGGGATCATTGCAAACCCGAACTGCACGACCATGGCGGCCATGCCCGTGCTCAAGCCACTCGATGCCGAAGCGGGACTGATTCGTCTGCAGGTTTCCACGTATCAAGCGGTCTCCGGGGCGGGTCTTTCGGGTGGCGAGGAGTTGCTCGATCAGGCTCGGGCAGCGATAGCCCAAGACACAATGAAGCTTGTCCATAACGGTCGCGGAATTGAACTTCCCGCACCGGTCAAGTTCACCAAGCACGTCGCCTTTAACGTGCTCCCACAGGCGGGGTCCTTCGTTGACGACGGCCAGGGTGAAACGGACGAAGAAAAGAAACTGCGCAACGAATCACGCAAGATTTTGGAACTGCCCGACCTTGCAGTTTCGGGAACGTGTGTTCGCGTCCCCGTCTTCACCGGTCACTCACTGTCGATTCACGCCCAGTTCGCTAAGCCCATCACCGCCGCTCGGGCCAAGGAAATTCTTTCCACGGCACCCGGCGTGACGTTGATGGACGTCCCCACCCCGCTTGATGCTGCCGGAATCGACCCAAGTTTGGTCGGCCGTATTCGTCAGGATCAGTCGTTTGCCGACGGAACCGGGTTGGTGTTTTTCGTCTCCAACGACAATCTTCGCAAGGGAGCGGCACTCAACGCGGTTCAGATCGCCGAGATCGTCGCCGAACGAAAAGGTCTCAGCTAGCCCTTCCGTGAATCGCCGATTGCGCGGAGGGACAATTGAACCGCCGCGTAAACGATGATTGTTGCGAGTAGTGGGTTGGCCCACTCCACGGGGAGCGATACCGATGCCCACACACCTAGTGGCGCCGCGGCAGCGGTCGCAAATCCGAGGGGAATTGCACTGTTCCACTGGACGAGCCCGGCACGACTGGAACTGACCGTTCCCGACACTGCTGCGGGAACCATGGCGATCAGCGAGAGAGCCTTAGCGGTGAGGTCGCTGACCCCGAGCAGGATGAGAATCGGCACGGCGAGAATACCACCGCCGACACCGAGTAGCCCCGCAGCAAAACCCATCAATGCCCCAATCGCGATGAGCATCGCCACGGTAAGGGCAGACCACTCGAGGTGAGTCGCGCGCTCGGGCACACTGATGAACACCATCGTGGCCGTCAACGCCAGCATTCCGATGAAGATCCAACGGACAATCGAAACGTTCCACGTTCGCAGAGCTTTGGCGCCGAGCGGTGCCATTGCCGCCGAACCAATAGCAATCACCAACCCGAAACCGATTTGCGTCCACGGGACGGTGCCCGACGCAAGATAGACGGCCGCCGCAATCGCGGCGGTGGGGATAATCGCCACGAGGCTGGTTGCCGACGCTTGTCGCTGGGGGAATCCCGCGGCCAGAGCGAGAAGAGGGACCAGGACAATCCCACCACCGATACCGAACATCCCGGACAGAAACCCGGCGACGACACCAATTGCGATGATGACAGGGAGTCTCGGGGTCGGGGTGGGCACGAAATCCAGCATAACGGCGGGGAATAGGATGGAGTGGTGACCAAAGTACTCGATGCAGTCCTCGTGGGCGGGGGAATCATGAGTGCCACGCTCGCGACCCTTCTCCACCGCCTCGAACCGTCATGGACGATCAACATCTACGAGCGCGCAAGTTCACTCGCGCCGGAGTCCACCGATCCCTGGAACAACGCGGGAACCGGGCACTCGGCACTGTGCGAATTGAACTACACACCGCAAATGCCGGACGGATCCGTTTCGACCACAAGCGCCATAAAGGTCAATCAGCAGTTTCAGCTGTCTCGTGAAATGTGGTCGGCACTGGTCGACGACGGCACTATTCCCGACCCTAAATCCTTCCTCGTTCCCGTTCCTCACATCAGTTTCGTCTGGGGTGCGGACAACGTGAAATACCTTCGCAAGCGCTTCGATGCGTTGCGAACGAACCCACTGTTCCCCGGCGCCGAATTCACCGACGACCCCGCCGTGATTCATCAGTGGGCGCCGCTCGTGATGCCGGGGCGCTCCAAGGGTGAACCCGTCGCAGCCACGCGCTTTGTCGACGGCACGGACATCAATTTCGGTGCGCTGACCGAACTGCTCATCACGCCGCTGGTTGCGGACGGCGTCGAACTGAACCTGTCGCACTCGGTGACGCGCATCCGCCGCCGCCGTGACGGACTCTGGCGAGTCTCAATCCGGCACGAGATCGGCAAGACGCCGAGTGAGGTGCTGGCCAAGTTCGTGTTTGTCGGTGCCGGCGGATATGCGCTTGGACTGCTTCAAGGTTCTGGTATCCCCGAAATCCGCGGTTACGCGGGCTTCCCGATTTCTGGGCAGTTCTATCGGTGCGACAATCCTGCGATCGTTGCCCAGCACAGCGCCAAGGTCTACGGCCGTGCGGCGGTCGGTGCACCCCCCATGTCCGTGCCGCACCTCGACACTCGCGTCGTCGACGGGCAATCGAGCCTGCTGTTTGGACCGTACGCCGGATTCACCCCCAAGTTCCTCAAGTTCGGCAAAATCACCGACCTCCCCTTCTCGATTCGTTTGGGCAACATCATCCCGATGCTCGCCGTCGCCGCAACCAACCTCGGACTCGTGAAGTACCTTCTCGGTGAAGTCCTCGCCGGTCGCAGGGACCGACTTGCCGCGTTGCGCGAGTATTTCCCCGAGGCAACTGCCGACGACTGGCACGGCTACACCGCCGGCCAGCGTGTTCAGGTCATCTCGCGCGACCCCGTCAAGATGGGTGTGCTGAAGTTCGGAACCGAGGTCGTCGCGCACAAGGACGGATCCATCGCCGGTCTGCTCGGGGCTTCCCCCGGCGCCTCCACGTCCGTCGCCGCGATGCTCGAGGTCCTTGACGCCTGCTTCCCCGACAAGAAGGCAGCCTGGTCAAAGAAACTCGCGAAGCTCGTTCCCTCGTACGGGGTGGATCTTGCGACAAGCCCCGCAAAGGCGGCTGCATCGTTGAAGCGCACCGCTACCGCACTCGGCATTAGGTAAGCCTTCGTCCCCTTCAACCTCAGGGTCGTGGGCGGTGTCGATGTTCCCACCGAGTTCACCGCAACGATTCGAACGTAGACCGATTTTCCCGACCGCGGGCGGGGAATCTTTACCGTCCGTCGAGCACTTACGCCATCCTTGATCATTGTGAAGCGCGCTGCGCCGGCAACTCGTGTTGCGATTCGATAGTCGACAATTGCCGACCCGCCGTCGCGCGGAGCGACCCAGCTGAGCGTGTAGGTGGTTCGAGTCACTGACCGCAGGGTGGCGCGAGGGCTATTCGGCACAGTCGCCTCGGGCACAACAGGCGGCTCGGGGGTCACTGGCGGTGGTGGCGGAGCCGAAGGTGCGACCCACGCTGTCGACCACGCCGACGATCCGAGCGAGTTCACTGCTTCAACCGTGACACGCATGCGTGACGGATAGTTGATCCCGTCGAGGGTGAACGACATATCGATGGTCTCGTGTGTCGCGACAATCGAGGTCTCGTCCCACAGGGTGACACGGTAGCCAATGAGTGGATCTCCACCGTCGAGTGGCGCACTCCAGTTGACAGTGCTTCGTCCAATTTCGTCGACAACGGAGTGGATGACGGGCACACCGGGAACAGTTGCCGGTGTCCCGTGTACTTCTGCGCTCGCTTCGCCCGATCCAACAGCGTTATGCGCGACGACGGTGACGGCGTACGCGATCCCGTTCGTCAACCCGACAATTTCGCAGCTCGGTTCGAACGAAACGCACCCCGGTGACTCTGGCACTGTCGTGACGGAGTAACTCGAGATTGGCTCGCCACCGTCTGATGCGTCGGTCCAGCCCACGCGGATTGATGAGTCAGCGCGCGTCACCCAAAGCCCCGTGGCCGTGCCGGGAACGGTAGCGGGAGTGACGGCAATCGACGGGGTGCTCTCAGCGGACGACCCAACATCATTTCGCGCAATCACAGTGAACGAAACAGGTGTGCCGTTGGTCAACCCGTTGACCGTGCACGACGAAGATTCGCTCTGACAAACAGGGCTGCCACTCCCATCGAGAACGGTGTATTCCAGGATTGGCTCGCCCCCGTCATCCTCCGGGGCGGCCCATGTGAGGTTGACAGATTGGTTTCCACGAACCGCGGTGACCCCACTGGGTGCGCCCGGGGTCGTGGCGGGGATGACGGGTGCGCTTGGCGCACTGACGGCCGAGTCGCCCTTGGAGGTGCGAGCAATAACTGTCGCCGTGTAGGACGCACCATTTGTGAGTCCCGTGATCACACATTCCGTGGAAACTGAGGTGCAGGTTAACCCGCCTGGTTGCGCGGTCGCCGTATATCCAGTGATGGGTCGACCACCGTCCGACCCTGGTGTCCAGCGAATTGTGGCCAGACCATTTCCGCGAGTTGCGACGACGGCGGTGACCGCTGAGGGAAGCGTGAAGGGCGATGCATCAATGCTCGCGCTGAGCGTGGAACCGGCATACGACTGCGCCGTGACGGAAACGGAATAGGCGCTGCCGTTCGTTAGTCCCGTGATTCCACACGAGGTTGACGTTGTCGAGCAGGTGAAGGACTGCCCACCACTCGTTGCCGTCACGAGGTAGGAAACCGCGGGCTCAGCCGAGGTCGATGCTGTCCACGAGGCGGTCAATGAACCATTGTTTTCCAACACGGAAAGCCCCGTTGGCGCAGTCGGTGCGGCGGCGGTGGTCAGTCGAATGAACGCCGTCGAGCCCGGGAAAGACAAGTCGACGTAACGCCCATTCACCGAGATCGACGTTGCACCGAGGTAAGCCCCCAATTCAGTTGTGCCGAGGCGCGCTCCGTCACTGAGTCGAATCGTCACGAGTCGCGTGCGCCCGGCTGCCACGGTGGTGCCATAGGCAAAGGTTGAGCCCGGGGGGATGGTGATGTTTCGAAGTCCAACTTCATCTGCTGCGAGAGCAAAGTTTGCGGTGACGGCCTTGGTGGCCAAATCAATAGCGACGAGTCGACCCTGGCCGGTTTCCGTGCCGTACCAGGCAACTGACCCCACGAGCGCTGGGTCGACGAGACTCTGGGTCAACCCCGTGAGAGTTGTGGAGGTCTCGACGGCGATGGGAGGGGTGTCCTTCATGGTGATGAGGCGAGGGGCACTACTTCCCGAGGTCACGTAGAACTTGCCAGCGTAAGTAACTCCGCTCGTCGCGGGAATTGTGACGAGTGCCGCGCTACTGGATAACGTGCCGGTCGCGGCGGTGATTTTGAGCACCTGCGAAGTACTCGGATTGGACCCAAGGTAAATGGAGGCGCCGGTGGTGGGAAATCCGATGCCGCGCGGGTTGGTGTCGGCTGCGGCGAGGTCGTATGTCGAAACTCGCGTTGACGTGGTGGGATTAATGACGACCAATCGCCTGCCCGCCCCCTGCCGCTTAGCGAGGAACGCGATGTTGCCGGTGGGAGTGATGAGTCGACCTTCGGTCGCTCCAATCTCGCCGGTTACGGTCGGTGTAGTGGTGATGATTGTGGTGGCAAGCTCTCGTCGAGCGAGGACACCGGTCCCACTGGAATTGACGCCGAGCGCCCATGCGACGGAACCCGTCGCGTCGGTGACCCACGGTGAATCAATGGTGATTCCGGAGGGGGCGGCCGTTGCATAGGCGACGACGGGCTGCTCGGCACTGGCGACTGCGGCGGGTGTTGGGCCGAAACTGAATCCCGCGAGGGAGGCGGCGACGATGGCGGTGATTTCGGTTGCGACGATGAATCGTCGGCGAGTTGTTGACAGTGACATGTGGGATACCTCACCACTCACAGTGCTAACCCGTTCGAAATTGTCCACAGGCAGAGTAATTTGGTCGTGGGAGGTGTGATGTCGGATCTGATTGACACGACCGAGATGTATCTCAAGGTCGTCTTTGAGCTCGAAGAACAGGGGCAGCCCGCTTTGCGCGCCCGCGTCGCGGAGCGCCTCGACCAAACGATGCCGTCCGTTTCCCAGACCGTCGCACGCCTCGAACGAGACGGCCTGCTTACTCTTGACGACCATCGCATTGTTGCTCTAACCGCCGCCGGGCGTGAAATCGCCGTTGCAGTGATGCGTAAGCACCGAATTGCTGAACGATTCCTTTTCGACATCCTCGGTCTCGACTGGGTGGATTGCCACGAAGAGGCGTGTCGATGGGAACATGTTCTCGGCGACGAGGCTGAAGCAAAACTGCTGGCGATGCTTAAGACGACGGACGTCGACCCTTACGGCAATCCGATACCGGGTTTGGGAAATTCGTCGAACGTTCCCCGCATCGGCGGAGTGCCAATTTCGACGCGCGGTGCGGGAACCCACGCGCTCGTGGCGCTGGGCGAAAGCCTGCAGGCCGATCAGTCCTTACTGATCGACTGTGCGCGCGCGGGACTTGTTCCCGGTGCGACCATCACGGTCGCCGAGGAGGGTGTTTCGTGGCGCATCACCGGTCCCGACGGTGTGGTCACGTTAGACGGCCACGATGCCGCTCACGTCTTTGTCGCAGCCTGACACGACCAGCGCCCCACACAAACAGTCGGCGCCACGGTAATCCGTGACGCCGACTGGCTTGGGGTGAGGGCTTCTAGACGTCGCCCACCACGATGAGGCTGTCACCGGCGGCGGGGGTGAACTCGTGTCCCTTGACAGGGTTGAGCAGAACTCCCTGGGCGCCAGACGACTGGGCGTCAGCTGCTACTCGATAGCCAATTACCGATTCGTTCTTAGCGACTCCAGCGGCGACCAGTTGCGAGAACGCGACGGGCTTCTTGAGCGGCGCATATTCCTCGATCGGGCGCATGTTGACCGATGCCCCACTCGCATCGAAGAGATCCGTAAAGACGGGCGACAGAGCAGGGTTTTCCGAAATCTGTGCAACCACGAGCGCGGCGAGGTTGTCGCTGATGACGAGGTCATCGACGGCGGCGACACGAGCGAGCTCGGCCTTGCGGGAGTCGAGGATTTCCGCGACCAAGCGGGTCGGGTGGACCTTGTTCTTCGAGTCTTCGAAGAGCGTGTTCATCTGAAGCATGGTCAGCATCGTCTGTGCGTCCGCTTCCGATTCGCTGATCGCGTTGCGGTATCCGAGCACGATTACTTCGTCGTAGTGCTTGGCTTCGGCGGCTGCGATGAGCTCGTCGATGTCGCCGGTGGAGGCCGAGTAACTGACAGCGAGACCGGCAAACTTCAGAGACTTGAGTTCTGCCGCGTCGACGTACTTGGGGTTCGCAACGATGTGAACGGTCGAGCCCTTGGGCAGGAAGCTGGCGAGTTCCGTGATGACCGAGCGCCCCATCGATGACCAGCCGATGACGAGTAGATGTTCGGCCGAACGCTTGACCGATTTTGAACCGGTGACGGTTGGGGCTTTCGCCTTGAGCACGCCACTGTACACGATCTTGTCGTCATCCTCGGCAATCGCGATGATCTGTGCGCCTTTACCGACCTTGGTGCTGGCCTTGGGGTTGAGGTGGATGCCACCCTTATCATCGCGTACACCGATCGCCGATGCGCCGTTGAAGGCGAGGAGGACATCACCGTAAGTTTTGCCCTCGAGCGCGGGGACCGAGGTGAAGTAAATTTCATCGCCGGCAAAATCGAGCAGATCGAGAATTACCGTCGACAGTCCTGGCTGACGTGAAGCCTGCGCCGTCACGCGGGCGATGACATCGTGCGAGCGGACGGTGAGAACCTGGCCGCGGGTCGCGCTGGTCAATGCCTCGCCGGTCTGGGCATCATCAACCTCAGCAACGATGGGAATCGTCGAATCCGAAACAACCGACTTGACGGCCAGAACGGTCGAGACAACGGTCGCGTCCCCCGCTTCGTCGGCGTCGAGAATGATGATTGATTTAGATCCACCAACATTTGCCCTGATCAGATCGCCGGGGTTAGTCGGGTCACCCTTGCGCGTGATGATGCGCAACTTGCCGAGATCGCCGGCGCGCGACGAGATTTCGTCTTCCATGAGCAGACGGTCGACGTCGGCAAAGATGACGACGGTCGGCTTGCGCAGGTTAGAGCTGGCGACGGCGAGCTCCTTGAGAATCGGGAAGATGCGGTTCGACCATCCGAGGATGAGGGTGTGCCCGGACGAAATGACGGGGGACTTACCGGCCTTGAGCTTCTGCACCGACGCGCTGATTCCGGTCGCAACGAAACCAATGACGATCGCATTGACGGCGGTGCTGGAAATCCACGCCAAGAGGCTGGAGGTGCGGTCCGCCCAACTCAGGCGAGCGACGTCACCAAGTGTCGTCCACATTCGACGGTAGAACAACTCCCAGAAGTCGGGGTTCTCTTGTTGTGCCCCAAGCGCTGTTGCCTGAATCCAGATGTTAAACGCGGTGTTGAAAATTGACAGGACGATGAGCAGGAGGAACGCATAGGCAACGAACGCGCTCGCCTTCGACAGGGAATTGTCGAACTGGTAGCGCAGCCATTTGCCGAAGCTGATGCGGGTGCGGGTGGGGACATCAGGCTCGCCTTGGGCGCCCTGACCATAGCTTTCGCGGGGGGTTTCAGTCATAAAGGGAATTCTAGGGAAAAATCGCCCCGCCGTAAACGACTACGCGTCGGTTGCATCCCGGAATGTCACGGTGACGGTGGGGAAAGTCGAATGTCGCAGCGGGTCGGTCAGGTCGGCCAGGCGAGCCACTTGTTCGCCGGTCGGTGTGAAATTCGAGGCGTCAAGCCATGTTTCGTGTGCCGCACGGATGCCGCTGTTCCAGTCCTCGGCGGTAAACGCAAACCACGCGGTGTCGCGATTGCGACCCTTGACGATCACCGCATTTCGGAACACGCCCTCGAAACTGAATCCCAGACGTTCCGCGGCGGCAATCGACGGACCGTTGAGGACGTTGCACTTCCACTCGTAACGCCTAAATCCGAGGTCAAACGCATTTTTTGCCATGAGGTACATCGCCTCAGTGGCAGCCGGTGTCCGGCTCAGTGCACCGGAAAACGAAAGCCACCCCACCTCGATGACACCGTTGGCAGGGTCAATTCGAAGGTACGACGCAATCCCCGTCGCGCGATTGGTCGCCGAGTCGACGATGGCGTAAAACAGTGGGTCCGGTGAATCGGCAACACCACGGATCCAGTCACGTTGAGCCGATTCGTTGTCGAAAGGCCCATGGGGCATGTACGTCCACAGCGTCGTCGAATCGGTGGCGGAAAACGCCTCCCACAAATCGGGTGAATGTTCGACGGAAAGTCGTTCCAGTCGGACTCGGTCTCCCACCAGCGCCGAATTGTCAGGACTCTGCGCGACGACGGGCACAACACGTCGGCCGACACGGTCACCCGACTCGTCGAGATCGAAATTGATATCCACAGTCTCTCGGCCTCTTCCGTCACGCAGATCGTCGCGCGCGGGCGCTATAGACCCAAGTGGGTGGCGATGGCGCGGGTTGCGCGGTGCAGCCGGGTCACGAGTTCGCCCTGACGAATTCCGAGGTCCTGGCTGACGTCGGACATCGTGCGCTTTTCCAACAGCAGGCCGGTCGCGACTCCTCGCAACGCGTCGGGCAGTTCAGCAATCGCCGTAGTGAGGTCACTCAGAGGAACAGCCGAGAGGTCGGGCTCGCCGGCGGAATCATCAAACGTGACGTCTAGATCGAATTCGTGTGCCATGTGTCATCCCTTCACAACGAGCTAGGCGAATGCCGCTCGGTAACCCTGAACCACGGATCGAAGCCCGATTCCGCAGACTCCAACCATTTCGCCTCTTCGATAGTAGCCAAACACGCAATCAGCGCTGATGTCACCGTCGAGCAGGCGTGATTCATCGGCGAGTGCCGTCAGCCCGTATGCGAGCAAGTGGTTGTCGTATTGGTCGCTCCAGAACGATGGGATTGGCGCAAACCGTTCGGAGGCTACGCGCTCCAGGTCTTCGGGTGACTGAAAGCCGGCGGTGATGACCTGGGCGGCGCGTTTCGCCGTATCGGTCGGGATGTTCCAGTGTTCGATTCTGCGCGATTCGTCACCGAACGTCGGATTCGGAAAGCGGGCGACATCGCCGATCGCAAAGACGGTCTCCCACGGTGTTCCGTCGACTCGCAGCGCCCGCATCGACGAGTCGGTGAGCACACCGCTCGACAGGTCGAGGTCGCACCCCTCCAACCACTCGGTGTTCGCGTGTGAGCCGATGGACTCGACGAGAACGTCGCAGTCGAGGGTGGTTCCGTCGTCGAGCACGACTGCGGTGACGCGCGTTTCACCCACCAGATCGACGGCATTTGTTTTCATGCGGAAGGTGACGCCCTGTTCGACGTGGCGGCGCATCATCTCGGCGGCGAGTTCATGCCCGAGCGGTCGAAGCATGGGCAGCGAGCCGGGTCCGACAATCGTCACCTCACACCCGAGCTTCCGGGCGGTGGCGGCGACTTCGCAGCCAATGAACCCCGCACCGACGATGACAACCTTCGCACCGGGCTGCAGATCCGCGCGAAGTGCGATGGCGTCGTCCAGTGTGCGGACTGCATGACGACCCGCGAGTTCGGAGTTGGCGACGTGGAGTCGCTTGGGGCGGAGTCCCGTCGCAACAACAAGGGTTCCAAAAGGATGAATCTCACCGTTCGAGTCGGTCACCGTGTGATGGTCGAGGTCGGCCGAGACCGCTCGGGTACCGAGCACCCAGTTGACGTCGGCCGTTGCCGGCCGCTGCGGAAAGGCCACCGCTTCGTGGCTGACCTCGGCGGCGAGCACCTCTTTCGAGAGCGGAGGTCGGTTGTAGGGCGCGTGCGGTTCGTCACCAATGACGGTGATCGGTCCGGCATAGCCGAAACGACGCAGGGCCTCCGCCATGCGCAATCCGCCCATGGAGGCGCCCACGATGACGACGGGTTTCGACATCGCGCACTCCTTTAGTTGTTAATCGACGATAAAGATCGCCTGCATCGGGCAGACATCAATGGCTGCTTCGACGTTGGCGCGTTCCGAGTCGTCCACTTCGGCGACGTATTCGAGCTTGTCGTCCGCGTTCAACGTGAACACGTCCGGAGCCTCGAAAACACACTGACCGTAGTGCTGGCACTTTGCCATATCGACATTGACCTTGATCATTCTTTTTCCTCCACAGTTGACGGGTACAGGTCTTTGGACGGGGTGCGAATTCCGCGGAACTCCCAGTCCCCTCCGAGCGCGGTCGAGACGACCTCTTCGCTCTCGGTCGGTTGGGCACCGACGTCGGTGCGGATGGGGGTTGGCCCTTCGACGATGTGGTTCGTCAGCTTGCCGAGGCCATCGACCTCAACTTCGACCACATCACCGGGAAAGACCGGCCGTGAATTGGCCGGTGTGCCCGAGAAGAGCATGTCACCCGGCACGAGCGTGATGGTGCGGGCGATGTCCGCCACCAGGTAGTGCATATCCCACTCCATGTTGTCGGTGTTGTCTTCTTGCTTGACGTCACCGTTGACAATCGTGCGGATCGTTTTGTTGCGGAAATCCCAGTCCGTGACGAGTCCCGGTCCGACCGGTGCGAGTGTGTCCGAACCTTTGACGCGCAGCATCGAGCCGGCGTCGGTGTCGCGGAAATCGTGCAGACCGTAGTCGTTTCCAACCGTGTATCCGGCGATGTATTCCGCTGCGTCTTCGGGAGCGATGTTGCGACAGGTCTTGCCGATGACAATGACGATTTCACCCTCGTAGTTCAACCACTTACATCCCGCGGGCCGAACCACGGCACCCTTGTGGGTGTTGAGCGCGGTGATCGGCTTGTGGAAGTAGGTCGGGGCGGAGGGAAGTTTTGTCATGAACTCCTGCGTGCGACTGTCGTAATTGAGGTGCACGGCGATGATCTTGGTCGGTTCCGCCGGTGCGAGGTGCTGGGCGTCCTCAATCGCGATGGTTCGCCCGTCGTGGGCGACGAGTGTCTCACCGTGGCGAATGACCTCGGTCGGGTATCCGTCCAGCAGGATTCGGCGAATTTCAGTCACGCGACAGCACCAGATTCTTGGGCTCGGGGAATCCGCCTTCGGGCTTCGGGAACCAGACGTGAACCTGACCCGTTCCGATCGAGTTTTCGTATTCCGAGTACAGCACGCCCTTCGCGTCGAGGTTCTCTTCACCCAACGCGCCGGCCATCGCCAGGTAGTGGAAGAAGCCGGCCTCGGGCTTGTACTTCTTGAAAGTTTCGAAATCGTCGAGGATGGCGGCGTGATTGCCTTCCTTCATCCACTCGAGAACCTTCAGGTCGTACTGGTACGCCTCGGGCGTGTAGATGTGAATCGGGTCCGACGCTTCGTGCTTGCGCAGGTCGCGCAGCTTGTGGAACGTGTGCGACAGTGCACCCGAGGCGAGGAGGAGAACCTTTCGATCCGAGTCACGAATCGCTTCCCCGATCGCGCGACCGGCGCGGATGAAATCCTCCGGTGTCGCCGTCTGGCAAACCGAAACAGATATCCAAGCCTTCTCGTCGAGGCCGCGACCGAGGTAGTGCCACAGATTCACGGTTGCATAGAAGATCGGCAGGTGAGGATCGGCGATGGGTGTGATCCACGTGCCGTTCTTTTCGTCATAATTCGCCATCGCCTTGGCTAGTTCGGGGTCACCCTTGATGGCGTAGGGGATTTGGGTCATTCCGCGGGGGAGTTCTTCCGAGGTGAAAAGCCCCGTGCGCTCCGCCGCAGAGCTGACGACGAATTCAACCGTCGTCGCCCAGTGGCTGTCTAAAACGACGACGGTGTCGTAGTCGAGTGTCTCGAACACGTCCTTGCGTAGCTTCTTGAGCCCGGGAACGAGGCTGAGCTCTTTGCCATTGTTGAGGTCCTTGCGGACTGCCTCCGGCAACATGATTGTGGGAACGTGAGCCAGCAGTGCGGCTCCGACAACTTCACCCATTTACTTGTCCTTCCATCCGTTTGGTGCGAACACTGTGTTTTTGACATCGGCATAAAAGTCGAACGACCAGGTTCCGCCATCGCGACCGATACCAGATTTCTTGGAACCGCCGAACGGCGCGCGCAGATCCCGCACAAAGAAGCAATTCACCCAGATTGTTCCCGCGACAAGGAATTTGGTGATGCGCTCGGCGTGATCGCGGTCGCCCGAAACGACAACCGCGGCGAGTCCGAATTCGGTTCCATTCGCCATCTCGAGCGCCTGTTCGTCGCTCGTGAAAGTCTGCATATTGAGGACGGGACCGAAAATCTCGTGCGTGACGATTTCGGCGCCCGGTGTCGGGTTGCGAACCAGTGTTGGTCGAAAGTACAGTCCGCCGAGTTCCTCGTTCGGACCGCCGCCCATGACGATGTTCTGGCCCTCCGCTTTCGCGCGCTCAACAAAACCGGCGATGCGGTCGAAGTGCACCTGGTGAATCTGGGGGCCAATGTCGGTGTCGGGGTCGCGCGGGTCACCCTGCTTGATGAGTGCAGCCTTTGCCGCAAACTTCTCGGCGAACTCGTCGGCGACGGATTCGTGGACGAGGATTCGCGTTCCCGAGAGGCACACTTGACCGGCGTTGTCGTATTGTTCGACGGCGAGGGTTGCAGCCAGGTCAAGGTCGGCATCCGCGAAGACGAGCAACGGGCTCTTGCCGCCCAGCTCGAACGACACCGGTGTGAGGTTGTCGGCCGCAGCTCGAGCAATGATCTTGGCGGTGGGCACCGATCCCGTGAACGAAATGCGGTTGACGTCGGGGTGTGCCGTCAGCGGTGCGCCCGCCTCAGCACCGTATCCGAACACCACATTGAATACTCCGTCAGGAATACCGGCCTGCTTGGTGAGGTCGGCAAAGAGACTCGCAGTCAGTGGCGTCCACTCGGCCGGTTTGAGGACGACGGTGTCGCCAGCGGCCAGGGCCGGTCCGATTTTCCACGTGGCCAGCATGAGCGGTGCGTTCCACGGTGTGATCAGCGCGGCAACACCGGAGGGGTCCCAGGATATGACGTTGGTGTGACCACGGGTTTCGAAGGGCTCGTGATGCAGTTCGTTGATCGCCCATTCGGCGAAGAACCGAATGTTGAGGGCGACGCGGGGCATGACGCCTCGCAGGTGTGAGCGAAGCAGAGAGCCGTTGTCGAGCGTTTCGACGTTGGCAAGGACGTCGACGTTTTCTTCGACGAGTTCCGCGAGTCGCAGTAATTTCTCGCCGCGAGATTTCGGTCCCATGGCTGCCCACCCGGGGAAGGCGGCCTTTGCCGCAGCGACGGCGAGATCGACTTCGCGCTGGCCACCGCGGGCAATATCCCCAAGGAATGAGCCGTCGATGGGAGACGTGTTGACATAGGTTTCTGCCGATTCCACGCGTGAACCATTGATGTAGTGGCGCGTGTCTATCGCGACGCCGGCAACCTCAATCGTGCTCACGCGGCTGGCTCCTTCGTCAGTCGTTTCCAAATATCATTCGGGTGCTAATGAATTCAGAATACGCCATACTGTCAATTGCGCACCCACTCCACTGCAACTTTTTTTCGAGGTGAATTTGATGGCTCGTCCCCGCATAGCAATTCTTGCCCGCTTCGCCGAAAACACGTCGGCGACGCGGTACGCCGCTGTCGTCACTGCTCGCCGATTGGCAGAAGTTGTGTGGGCCGCCGGCGGAGAACCGCTCACGATGTTGCCCGTGGCGGGGTCCGATTGGAGCGAACGCCTCGCGGGAATTGATGGCGTCCTCATGCCCGGTGGATCCGACATCAATCCGCGGCAATACGGACAAGAGGTCGAAAGCGATGAGGTGTACGACGTTGATGACGTTCAGGACGCGGTCGACATCGACCTCGTTCGGTACGTCTTCGCCAACGGAATCCCGGTCCTCACCATCTGCCGGGGAACTCAAATCGCCAACGTTGCTCTCGGGGGCTCGCTCGTTCAGCACATGGACGAGCCGCACCGCCACGTGGTGAACCCCGTCATCGTCACAGCCCACATCGCGGAGCTTGGCCTCACCGATGCTCCGGTCACTGCATCCTGCTACCACCACCAAGCCATCGACCGATTGGGTACTGGCGTCACGCCGATCGCCGTCGCGCACGACGGGGTGATCGAGGCCGTTCGCTACGACGGCGCGGGCTGGGCGTTCGGTGTGCAGTGGCACCCCGAAGATAACTGGGACACGGCACCCGAGAACCTCGCCATCGTCACGGCCTTCGTTCGCGCCGCTACACGATAGTTAGCGCGAACCTTCGGCCCGTTCGGTGATGGCGCGGAGGGCTTCCGCCACGAGCGGTTGATCCGCGGCCGCGATGACGGAGGCAATCGACTTTTCTTCGCCATTGAACTCGGGGAACAGTCCGTTCATCAGCGTGCGTCCCGAGTCCGTGAGTCGCACGAGAACGAGCCGACCATCGGTCGGGCTTTTTTCGCGCTCAACGAGTCCGCGTCCCTCGAGTGTTGTGAGCACGCCCGTGAGAGTTGCCTTCGAGAAACCGCCCTCTTCGGCGATTTCACGCGTCTCAATTGGCTCCCAAATCCACGTCACCCAGAGCACCACAAACGCTGTCCAACTCAAATCGTGTTGCGAGAGCACGGTTCGCTCGAAGTGATTGCGGACGGCGCTCGCGGCACGAAACAGGTTAGACGTGACCGCCATCGCCTGGAAGTCGAGGGTCATGTGCGACAGGCGCTCCGACACTTGACGTTCGGTTTCACGCAGAGTGTGTGCTCCGGTCATGGTGTCGCCTCCTCAAATCGTTCGTACCCAATCGATTCTCTCGCATTGGTGTCGAATTCGCGCAGCCGTGCCGTTCACTCCTTCAAACCGTGGTCATAGATTTTTTCGATTTCGCCTCTGGATTTTTGTGACGGAAAGAGTATGGTGAGATTGTTAGCCCCCGAACGAACTCGATGAGGAGTCCCCGATGGTCACAGCCACCGACATCAACCTGAGTAACCTCGACCTGTTCCAGAACGGCGCCCCCTGGGAGGCGTTCGCGGAACTGCGCGCGAATTCGCCCGTTCACTGGAACCCCGAAGAGGGCGAAAACAGCGGATTCTGGGCGGTCACGCGTTACCACGATATTGTCCGCGTTCTTCGTGACGCCGAGACATTCACGAGCGAACGGTTCACCAACCTCGAAGAGGTTGACGCAGAACAAGAGGAAGCGCGACGGTCTCTGCTAGAGACGGACGGGCACCGCCACCGAGCGCTGCGCCGACTTTTGCAGGGCGAATTCACTCCGGCTTCCGTTGCCCGGTACGAGAACTTCCTGCGCGGACTGACCGCGCAGACCCTCGACAACGCGTTCGGTCAGGGCGAGTTCGACTTCGTCTCGCAGGTGTCGGAAGACTTCCCGATCCAGGTGCTGGCGAAACTGCTCGATGTTCCCGAAGAGGACACCGGCCAGCTCATCAATTGGGGAAACCGCATGGTCGGGTTCGACGACCCGGAACACGCCGACGTACTCATTTCCGACCCCGAGAGCGAGAAGTACCGGCTCGTCCCGTTCCGCTCGCCCGCCGCGCTGGAGGTGTTCGCGTACGGCGACGCGCTGGCGAAGGAGCGTCGCGGAAAGGACGGAATCGACCTGGTTTCCGTAATGGTGAACAAGGAAATGTCGGATGGCGTCCCGCTCAGCGAACGCGACTTCCACACGAACTTCCTGCTGCTCGTCGTTGCCGGAAACGAAACGACGCGCCACACCATTACTCACACCATGAACAACCTCATGAACAACCCCGACCAACTTGCCTATTTGCAAGAAAACCCCGGTGCGATTCCGTGGGCGGTGGAGGAATTCCTGCGTTACGCGAGTCCCGTCTACCACTTCCGTCGCACGGCAACGAAAGACACCGAAATCAACGGCCAGAAAATCAAGGCGGGCGAAAAGGTTGTCACGTGGTTCGCCTCGGGAAACCGTGACGACACCGTGTTTGACCGACCCAACGTGTTGGACGTGACGCGAAACCCGAACGAACACATGACGTTCGGCCGCGGCGGACCCCACATGTGCCTCGGCAACGCTCTCGCGCGCATCGAACTGCGCGTGATGTTCGAGGACCTCATCAATCGCGTCGACCACGTCGAACGAACTGGGTCGATCGACTTTTTGCGGTCGAACTTCGTTCACGGCATCAAGCGCATGCCGGTGAAGGTAGTTCTTCGCTAGTTAGGTCTTGACGACCTTTTCGATGAAGTTGTCGATCAGGTCAAAAG
This sequence comes from uncultured Microbacteriaceae bacterium, assembly GCA_903940225.1. Taxonomy (GTDB): domain Bacteria; phylum Actinomycetota; class Actinomycetes; order Actinomycetales; family Microbacteriaceae; genus MWH-TA3. The sequence goes on along the minus strand of CAJAKC010000002.1, from coordinate 15,881 downwards.
TTCGCTGCTGTGCGGCAGCGTCCTCGGCTTTCGTCTGCGCGAGCAGAACGGCCGGGTCCTGGCCGACCTTTTCCACTTCGTCGTCGCCGCCCCAGACCAGCCAGCTGTCCAGCGCGTCGGATGTCAGCTCGGGGTGGAACTGCAGGGCGAGGGTTCGATTGATGATGAAGGCTTGCGACGCAATCGGTGACCGAGCGATTTCGACCGCGCCGGGTGGAACCATCCAACGGTCGTAGTGGAATTGGAACCACGGACCGTTGCCGACGATGTCGGGTCGGTCGCTCCAGATATAGGTCCAGCCAATTTCGTGCATCGGACCAGGCGCAACGGAACCACCCATCGCGCGTGCGACGAGCTGACCGCCGAAGCAAATTCCGAGAACGGGCTTGCCGCTCGTTACGGCCTCACGGATCCAGTCGACTTCGGGGATGAGCCAATTTCCGATGCAGGCGTCGTCCCATGCCCCCCAGGGTGCGCCGAGGGGGATGATGAGGTCGTAGTCGTCGAGGGGCGGGAATTCGAACGCCACGTTGGGGTCACGGAAGTTTGTTTCGGGTACGACGAGCGTTTCCACGATGTCGTATCCGTGGTGCTGCAAACGTTCCGCGACCGGACCGGGCGGCGAAACATGGTCGTGTTGAATAAAAAGAGCTTTCATTTCTCGTCCTCCGCTTCCATTCTGGCGTGACACCATATTAGTATTTCGTTTGAGCCCTAACGAAGTAGTTCGGGAACTTGACCAGTCAAGGAGTTGCAATGAAGCACAACCTCAAGGCCATCAAGGCCGACCTGCAATCGCGCGGGATCGATGTCCTGCGATTCGTCTATTCCGACGTCATCGGTGTTTGTCGTTCAAAAGACGTCCTCGTCAGCCAACTGGAAAAATCAGCGGAGAACGGACCCGCGTTCTGCGAAGGTGTCTGGGTCACCAACACCCGCGGAGACGTGATTGATGCCGGCAACATCGCTGCCGATGGACTGCAAGACATGGTCGGTCAACTCGACCCCGAGACGATTACACCGATGCCGTGGGAGCCGGGCGTTGCGTACGTCGTCATCGACTCACTGAAGCCGGATGGAACGGCGAACATGTTTTCGCCGCGTGAAGTATTGCGCAAGGTCGTAGAGAGCTATCACGCGATCGGACTCAAGCCCGTCGTCGGCCCCGAGCTCGAGTTTTACATCGCCAACAGACTCGTCGGTGGCGGATTCGAACGCAGCCTGTCGCAGACGGGTCGGGTCTACACCACCGGTGCCCTCGTGGACCCGAACGGCACATTCCTCCACCTCATGCGAATGCTCGACCAGATGGACATCGGAGTGTTTGCGGGCAACCACGAATTCAGCCCCAGCCAATACGAGATCAACCTGTGGCACTCCGAAGCTCTCGACGCCGCTGATCGCACGTTCTTGTTCAAGACGGCCATCAAGGATGTCGTTCATCGAACGGGACAGCACGCGACGTTCATGGGTAAGCCCTGGAACGACGAGGGCGGAAGCGGGTTCCACCTTCACTTCTCGGTGACCGACATGAAGGGCACCAGCGTGATGCACGACGGCAAGGGCAATTTGTCCGACACCGCCCGAGCAATGATCGCCGGTGTCACCGCGAACGCCGCAGCCCTGACCGCACTGACCAACCCGACGGTGAACGCGTTCAAGCGACTCGGTCCGGACACCCTTGCTCCGTACCGCGCGAACTGGGGATACGACAATCGTTCGTGCATGGTTCGCGTGCCGCCAGAGCGCGGTGGCGGAACTCGCCTCGAGGTTCGAGTGGGTGACGGCGCCGCGAACCCTTACCTCGTCATCGCGGGGGTACTTGCCGCAGCACTTGACGGAATTACGCGCAAACTACCGTGCCCCGATGACGCCGTCGGAATGGCCTACGACAACGAGGACGCACCGATTCTTCCGGCAACGTTTACGGAAGCCCTCGATGCACTCGAAGCGAACGCGAACCTGCACGACCAGCTAGCGCCGGAGTTGGTTGGGGTATTCCTCGCGATGAAGCGCGACGAGATTGCCCGCTACCAGCAAGTGCACAGCGCCTCGGACGATCGAATCGTCACGCAGTGGGAACTCGACGAGTACATCGAAGAGTTCTAAACCGGCATCGAACGACTGCGGCCCCCGACGAATCGGGGGCCGCAGTTGTTCACCCACTGAGCTAAATCGATGGATTGGAACTGTCGGCGATGAGCGCACCGCCATTGAAAGTCACACCGACCTCGCGGTAATACCCCGCGATGATTTCCTTCACGGGGAGGAGGGAATCGAGTTCGTCCCACTGGGAATCAGAGAGGTGCAGTTCGGCGTCGCCCTTCCACGGCTGACCGAGGTCGGCGTCAACGCCACCCATCGCGATCAGTTGGTCGAGCGAATTCCCCAAGCCCGGCGTGATGGAGGGCATGAACCTGGAGTGCAGCATCTTGTGACCGTTGACGAAACCGTTTGTCTCGGCGGGTTCGCGCAGGGTGACAACGGCGGATGCGAGACGGTGGTCGTACGCCGCAACGCTCGCACCGAGCTTCGCTCCGTTTTCGAGGCGAGGGCTGGCCTTGCCGTGGTTGAAGATGCGCGTGACGGCGATGTTGCCGAGCTTCTTGGGGTACCCCTGGAACCAGCCACGGGCGATGGCAAAATCTTTTGTCACCCAGATGGCGACACAGCGGCTGTAGGTAACGCCTTCATATTGACAACGAACGACGACGAACGCTTCGAGGTATTGAGAGCGCACGGGATCGAGAAGTTCGGCGCCACCTTCACTGCACGACTGCCAGTCCGCCCAGATGAAGGCGACAGCGCCCGGGTCATCCGCGGCGAGGTCGAGTTCGGGCGGAAGAATCGCGCGAACGTTCGCGGGGTCGGTGCGGTACTCGACGGTCAGAAGCGTGCCCGAGTAGTACCAGGGCATCGTGGGCATCAGGGTGCTCTTGCCGGTGGGCGTCAAAGGGGGAAAGAATCCGTGCAATTCGCTCATGGGGATACCGTACCAATCATTCGTGTCCGAATAAAGTGCTTCGCGCCACAAATTTGGCAGAAATGCCATCGAACAAATCCCGTCAAAATACTTGACCTTGAGCAGAAACTTCGGCACTCTTGTCTTAAGTCGTTCGGATATGAACGATTTGTGTTCGCACTCAATGAGGAGAAACTACACATGTCAACAGAATCTAAGTCCGGCACAACCCTTCGTAAGGGTCGTCTCGGAATCTTCGGAATCGTGTTCTTCGTCGTGGCCGCGTCAGCGCCACTCGTGGGCATGACCGGTGCAGTACCGGTCGCAATGCTCGTCGGAAACGGCGCCGCCGTTCCCGGCACCTACCTCGCGGTTGGTCTCACCCTGCTGCTCTTCAGCGTCGGTTACGCCGCGATGAGCCACAAGGTGACCAACACCGGTGCCTTCTTTGCGTTCGTTGGACGTGGCTTGGGAACCAACATGGGTGTCGCCTCGGCGTTCACCTCGATCCTCGCCTACGTGACGATTCAACTGGCCATTTACGGATTCTTCGGCGGCCTCGTCGCCGGAACGATGGCCGGATACGGCATCGATCTTCCGTGGCTCGTTTGGTCGGGACTTGCCTGGGCAATTGTCACCGCGCTCTCCCTCCTGTCGGTTGATATCGGCGCGAAGGTGCTCGGAGTCTTCCTCGTTCTCGAGGTCCTCTCGCTCCTTACCGTTGCCGTCGCAATCCTCGTCAACGGCGGACCCGACGGTGGCGTCAACCTCGTAGCATCGTTCGACCCCACCGCGATTCTTGCGGGCGGAATCACCGGTGCTGCCGGTATCGCCATCGCCTTCGCATTCGCCTCGTTCATCGGGTTCGAAGCAACGGCCATCTACGGTGAGGAATCGTCCGACCCCAAGCGCACCGTTCCTCGTGCGACCTACTGGGCAATCGGAATCATCACGGGACTCTTTGCGATCGTTTCGCTTGCAATGGTGACTGGTTACGGAACCGGGATGGTCGATGACGGCGCTGGCGGCGAAATGCCCGCTCTCGTCGCGGCGATCCTCAACGTGACCGCAGTCGACGGAGCACCTCTCGCGAACCCCGCTGGAATGCTCTTCGACCTCGCTGCAACGTATGTGAGCCCCGACCTCGTCGTGGTCATGGAAATCCTCGTGATCTCCAGCCTCTTCGCCGGTCTTCTCGCATTCCAGAACGCGTCGGCACGGTACTTCTTCGCGATGGGTCGCGGCGGAGTCCTGCCTAAGTCGTTCGGAAGCGTCAACGGTCGCGGTGCACCTCGACTCGGTGTTTACGCGACGTCGGTGCTCGCGATGGCCGTCATGGTGACGTTCGTTGTGATGAATCTCGACCCGGTCCTCAACCTCTTCTTCTGGATGTCGTCCATCACGGCTGTGGCCGTCATGTTCGTCGAGGTTCTGGTTTCCCTCGCGATCTTCCGCTACTTCCGGAAAGAAGGCGGCGGCAACCTGTGGAACTCGGTCATTGCACCGCTCGGATCCGCGGTTCTTCTCGCGGGTGGCGTTTACCTGGTCATGGCCCGGTTCAACCTGTTGGCCGGAACCGTTCCCGAAGGCGTCGACCCGTCGTTGCCGGAAAGCGCGTGGCAGCTCAACGAACTCGGTTGGGTTCTTGTGCTCTCACCATTCATCACCGCGGTCATCGGCTACATCGTTGCCGCGTCGATCAAGTCAGAAAACAAGGAGATCGTTCGCGACATGGTGTCGTAACCTATCCCTTTACAACGGCAGAGGCGCTCGGGAAACCGGGCGTCTCTGTCATTTCGTAGGCTGGAGCGATGATGACCGAGAATCCTGTTCTGCTCCTCGATGGTGGTCTGTCGACCGCGCTCGAGGCCCGCGGACATGCTGTCGGCGGAATCTTGTGGACGGGTGACTTGCTCATGAGCGACCCTGACGCGGTCGCTCAAGCCCACCGCGACTTCGTCGAGGGAGGGGCGGACGTGCTCATCACGGGGTCATACCAACTCTCGTTCGACGGTTGCCGGAGCGCAGGTTGGGACGAAGCGGACACGATCCGCGCACTACACAATTCGACCTCCGCGGCACGGATGGCAGCGGACGAGGGAACCCTCGTTGCGGCGTCGGTCGGACCATATGGTGCGTCATTGTCAGATGGATCCGAGTTCCGCGGAGCATATGGAGTCAGTCGGTCAACGTTGCTCGATTTCCATGCGCGTCGGCTCGAAGTGCTGCTCGAAACCGAACCCGATTTGCTGGCCATTGAAACACAACCCGATCTCGACGAGATCGACGTCATTCTGTCGCTCGTGTCCGAGCGAGCGCCCGACATGCCGTTGTGGGTGTCGTGCACGGTCACCGAACCCGGTCGAATTGCCGGGGGAGCGCCGTGGGGCGAGGTAGTCACTCGAGTCGCCGAATTAGAATCTGCCGTCGCTGTCGGGATCAACTGTTCGTCCATTGAGTTCATCGCTCCGACCCTCGAGTCGATTGATTCGCCGGTTCCTTACGTCGTGTACCCCAACCACGGGAAGCAATGGGATGCGGCGTCAGATACATGGCAGGGAAGCGGAAATGACCTCAGTGAGGCGCATGTTTCTCGCTGGATTTCCGCGGGCGCAATCCTCATTGGCGGCTGTTGCGGGTTCGGGGCCAGCGATATCTCGTCGCTACGAAAATGGGTCTAGGCTTGCCTTTCGTGACGGAAAAACATACTGGCAAGCGCATTCTTCTCGGCAAACCCCTGTCGACTCGGAAGCTCGAGGGGGAACTCCTTCAGAAGAGAATCGCTCTCCCGATTTTTGCCAGCGACCCGCTCTCATCTGTTGCCTACGGCCCTCAAGAACTGTTGCTGATTCTGACCCTCGGCGCTGTCGGTGGGGTCTCAACGCTGATATTCGCACCGTGGATCGCGGCCGTCGTTGTTCTGCTGCTTGCGGTCGTTGTCCTCAGTTATCGAAAGGTCATCAAGGCCTATCCCTCGGGCGGTGGCGACTATGAAGTGGCCAAGACAAACCTGGGCGAACGCGCGTCACTCGTGGTCGCGTGTGCACTCCTCATCGATTACGTCATGACTGTTGCGGTTTCCATTTCATCCGGCACCGATAACCTCATCTCCGCTTTCCCTGTACTCGATCCACTCCGGATCGAAATCGCAGTCGGTTTCGTCCTCATCCTGCTCGCGGTGAACCTCCGCGGAATCCGCGAATCCGGCGTTGCCTTTGCACTTCCGACCTATATCTTTATCGCCTCGGTTTTCGTCATGCTGGGTACGGGCTTTTACCGCATGTTGATCCTCGGCGAAGACCTCACCGCACCGAGCGCCGGGTACGACGTCATCGTCGAGCAGCAACTGGAGACGACGCCTCTGCTCCTGGTGTTCCTCCTGCTTCGCGCCTTCGCATCGGGTTCCGCGGCACTCACCGGGGTCGAAGCAATCGCTAACGGTGTCCCCGCGTTCCGCGAGCCCAAGACCAAAAATGCCCAAATCACCATGTCGTGGATGGGAATCACCGCCATCACGATGTTTGCCGGAATTGTGTTTTTCGGATTGACGACCGGAGTGAGATACATCGAAAGCGGGGAGGCGCAGCTGACGGGAGCGGATCTCGCGCAGTTCTCGGCCGGTCCGCAACTGTCCGTCATCGCTCAACTCGGCATCGCGATCTTTGGCAACGGCGCCATCATGTTCTTCATCCTGCAGGCCGCTACAGCCGCCGTCTTGTTGCTCGCCGCCAACACGGCCTTCAACGGATTCCCACTGCTCTCGTCTGTCCTTGCCAAGGATTCCTTCGCGCCGAAATCGTTGCTCACCCGCGGTGACCGCTTGGTCTATTCCAACGGGATGCTGTCGCTCGCCGCGGCGGCTCTTGTGATGATTTTGATCTTCCAAGCCGACGTCACGCGCCTGATCCAGCTCTATGTCCTCGGCGTGTTCACGTCGTTCACGGTGGGGCAAATCGGCATGCTGAGGCACTGGAAGCGCGGACTGGCCAACGGTTCCGTTACTCCTCGTGAGGCGCGAAGTGGCCGCATCATCAATGGGGTCGGCGCGACAATGACCGGTGTCGTGCTCATCATTGTCACGATTACCAAGTTCGCAGAAGGCGCCTGGCTGGTATTTGCCATCGCGATTCCGCTGTATTGGGTGATGTGGAATACGTCCCGCTACTACAAGACAATCGAAATGGAAATCGCACTCGACGATTCGACCGAATTCGGTGCGAGTGGCGATTATGCGGTCGTGTTGATGGACAAATTGAATAAGCCACAGATGAAGGCCCTTGACTACGCGCTGTCCAGCAAGCACACGCGACTGGACGCCGTGCACGTCGCCGTGGACCCGGTGCGCGCGGAGGCGTTCAAGGCGGAATGGAAAGACTACAAAATAAAGGTTCCACTCAAGATCATCGAGTCACCGTTCCGCGAGTTCTCGGCACCGTTGATTGAATATCTTGAGGAACACCGTCGCCGCAAGGGCAACGAGCGGATATCGGTGTACATGCCGAAACTCATCGTCGGCCACTGGTGGGAACACATCTTCCACAACCATCGCGCGAACCGCATGAGGAAGCGCCTTTTGTATGTGCGCGGAGTAATGGTCACTCTCGTGCCGTGGCGACTGGAATCGGCGGAGAAATTCAATCCGTTCGACCGCAAACCACTTCCCGGAGACGCTCGACGCGGAGACGCGGTTCGACCGCGTGTTCGTGCCCATCACGATCGTCGACTCGCCCGTAATGCGACGTATGTCATCGCCGGCGAAGACGACGACGACTAAGCCACGCTGAGCCCCCAGAACCTAAGAATTATCCAAGAACGGGTCGGGAACCGCCCTCTTCCGAGTATCCGAGCTTCTGCGCGGATACAATGAAAATACGGAAAGGGGCGTGCTTCGTGAGGAAATTACTTGCGAATATCTTCAGTGCGTCCGCACTGCTGTCGCTCGTCTCTAGCCTTCTCGTGGCCAGCCCCGCGAGCGCGTACACCCTCAAGTCTGCAGATTTCAACCCTAGTTACATCATCTCCGATGCACAATTCTTCGACGAGAATGCCCTAACCGAAGCACAGATTCAGGCGTTTCTCCAGCTCAAAATTGGGACGTGTTCCAACACGCGATGCCTCAACGTTTACAAGATGGACACCTTTGACAGGGCCGCGTCGGTAATTGACACGCGGAGCAACGCACCTCTGTGCTTGTCATACACAGGTGGCGTTAAAGAGTCGGCTGCACGGATCATCTACAAGGTTCAGAAGGCGTGCCACATCAGCGCAAAAGTGCTTCTTGTCACGCTCCAAAAGGAACAGGGACTCGTGACGGCTACCGCGCCGAGCGCCGGCAAGTTGAAGATTGCGATGGGGTACGGCTGCCCAGACACTGCCCCGTGCGATTCCCAGTATTTCGGTTTTTACAACCAGGTGTACAAGGCGGCTTCACAACTCAAGCGCTACACCGACAGGAATTCGTCCTATTGGAATTCTAAAAAAGTAGGGACGACGGTCAAGATCGGCTACCACCCGAGATCGTTCAATTCGCCTGCGACGTGCAAAAAGAAATCCGTTTACATCGGGAACAAAGCGACGCACGCGCTCTACCTGTACACCCCGTACACCCCGAACGCCGCTGCACTGGCGAACCTTTGGGGAACGGGAAATTCCTGTTCGTCTTATGGAAACAGAAATTTCTGGCGAAACTACAACGCATGGTTCAACCTTAAGGCCGAGTTACTTGCCCGCGTCGCGGCTCTACCCACAGCGACAAAGAACTCCCTCGGGACGGTCGTATCCGAGGCGAGTTGCCCGGATACCACTAACACCTGCGTCATCAATTATCAGACGGGCGTGGTGACGTTTGCGCTGATGGGAACGCTGCAAGTTTCATTCGGTCCGATAGGCACGGCGTATAAGAATTCCGGCGGCCCGAGCGGACCGCTTGGTGCGATCGTTGGTGCTCAAGAAACGATCACCGCAGGCGGCACTGGCTATCGCCAACAGTTTGTCAGTGGATTCATTTATCAGGCACCAAAGGGCACGGCTTTTGCCTTGACTAAGGCGATGAATGATTTCTATATCGCGAACGGTGGTCCGGCAGGATCCTTAGGATGGCCAGCCTCTGCGGCACGATGCGTATCGACAAAGTGCGATCAACTGTTTGACAACGGATTGATTATCACCAACACTTCTGGCCAACTGACGACGGTGCCCGAGGCGATCGGGGAAACCCTATTCGGTGTTGGGGGTGTCAATTCGGCGTGGGGGTTACCGACTGCCACACGCGAAAGCGTAACCACCTCAACTTTTGGCAACGGCGCAAAGCAGACGTTCCACAATGGGGTCGCGTTCGAGAAAAACGGTGACGTGACCTTCGTCCGAAACACACTTATACCTGCGCTCACCGCAGTCGGTGGCCAGGAAACGGCGGGGTGGCCTTCGGGCAAGACGCAGTCATCCGGCACCAACCGTTATCAAGTCTTCACTGCGGGAACAGTCTTCGGCTCAACCGCTAAACGCAGCGGGATCCTCTTGCCCACCGCAATGGCGAAAGTCTGGCGCGAAACAGGGGGCGCTGGCGCGTACCTCGGTGTTCCGACCGCGGCCGCCCAACCCGTAACGAACGCGCAAAGCGTTGCTGGCTCGGTCGTGACTTTTGCGGGCGGGGCGATCATCTCCAGCCCGTCCGGAGTGTTTGCGCAGCCCTCGGGAATTCGCACGAAATACCTCGCTGCAGGTGGCCCCGCTAGCAGTTACGGGTTCCCCATCGCGGCGCCAACACTGTCTGGTGGAGTTTGGACCCAGAAATTCCAGGTCGGGAAAATTACAACGTCTGTGCCCACCACTCGAGCCACAATTCAACTGGGGTCACGCGGGGCGGATGTCCGCTACCTTCAATCGAAGTTGAAGCTCAAGGTGGATGGAATCTTCGGGCCAAAAACTCGCACGGCGGTGATCGCTTTCCAGAAATCTCGCAAGTTGACGGCTGATGGAATAGTTGGACCGCGGACCTGGGTGGCCATCGGTTAACCAGCGGTATGCGGAGGAAGCCAACACGGTGAGGCCGGATTTCCCGTTCCATGGATACCCGGCACTGTACGCTCAATTTCATGAACCCCGTTGGATTGATCGCCGTTTTCGCGGCCATTGTTGGACCGATCCAGTCCATCGGAGGTTGGCTCATCGCAGGCGCCCTGTGGCCGGGTTACGACCCGATTCGACAAACAATTAGTGATCTCGCAGCGTTCGAATCTCCAGTGGCACCGCTGATGTCCCCGTTTTTTGTGTTGGGCGGAACGCTGACAATCATCGCCGGCATCTTTGTAAAGCCGTTTGCGATGCCGGGTCGCATCGCCCTTGTGATGTCCGGAATTGCAACGTACGGGCTCACGATTTTTCCGACGCCGCTGATCGGTTATTCCGTCCCGCACCGCATTTTTGCCATCACGTCCTTTGTGCTGTGCGCCGGCTGGCCCCTCCTGGCTATGCGATTCCGCAAGGACGCACCGTGGATCCTTCGCCCACCCGTCGCAATCACCGCCACCGTCGCACAGACCGTGTTGGCGGTGTGGTTCCTTTTGACGTGGACCGAACCCGATCAGACGACGGTCGGCGTTTGGGAGCGGGTCGTCGTCACCCAACAGTCGCTCTACATTTCCATCGTTGTCCTCATTTTGTATTTTCACCACCGCACACGCCTCAACACCCCAACGAAGTAACAACCACGAACGGAGAAGTCCCCCATGACTGACGTATTCAAAGCGACCGAACTACAGTCCAGCCAATTCAGTGAAGAATTGCTGGCGCCCCCCACCGCGACCCCGCTCGCGGGGGACATCGTGGTGCGTGATTGCAGCTACCTTGCTGACGATGCCCGCGGGATTTACTCCGGGTCATGGGAGTCGGAGCCCGGCGAGGCCCGCTGGGAGTTCCTCGACCGCGGCGAAGTTATCACGGTCGTCGAAGGGAGCATGACTGTCGCGCAGGACGGTGCAGACCCAGTGAAGCTAGTCCCCGGGGATACCGCGTACTTTCCCGTCGGGTGGACGGGCGTGTGGACTGTGCACGAAAAGCTTCGCAAGATCTACGTCGTGTACACGGCGTAAGTGTTGGTTGCTATTCCGTGACGGTGATGGTGTAGCCGATCGGAATAAACCCGCGGTTACCAACCGTGTCACGGATGCTGACCAGGAGCGAGTACTGCCCCGGTGGCGCCCAATCGGACACGACTAAGGTTTGCCGGAACGTCCCGTTTGTCGAATCACCCGAAACGACGCTGGCTTCATCGACTGCTCGGATAAAGAGCCCGTTTATTTGGTCTGAGTAGTAATACGGTGCGGCGCCCACGAACCAGGAATAAACCCCCGCGGTTCCGGAATCGTCGGTGACGTCGATCTCGACGGTAAAGGTTTCACCGACGCGAACTGTTTCGGGCAGTCGCACGGCGTTAATGTCAGGAACACGGTTGTCGTCGGACCCGCCGCTTACGGTAAATCCGAGCTGCGCCCAGGAAAGTGAATTTGAGTTTCCGAGTGCGTCAGCGGCCATGACGAAGAGAGTGTAGTTTTCGTTCACCGCGTTGGCGGGAATGTCACACCGCAACTCGTGCGTTCCTGCCGAGGCGGTCCCGGCGATCTGCTGAGCGCTTTCTCCAAAGCCACACCACTCGGTCACCCAACCCGAGGGACCACCAATTGCCGCCCAGGTCCAGGTGACACCAGACGGATCTTCAACGTCCCAGCGGAAAACAGCGGTCGTACCAGCTTGATATTCGAGAACACTGGGGGGAAAGGTCACTGCGGGCCCATCGGTATCAATCAGACATGAATCCAATCGACGATCTGCTGAATCTAGGGCACAGGTATCGTCGCCTGTGCCAGACCGCAGAGAGTCCGTCCCCGAGCCGCCGCTGAGAGCATCATCGCCGTTCCCACCGGAAAGACCGTCACGACCGCCGTCACCCGCCAGTGCGTCGTCACCCGCACCGCCTGTGAGTGAGTCAGTTCCCGTTCCGCCGCTGATGACGTCATCGCCCGTTCCGCCGGTGACTTTGTCGTTGCCTGCCCCGCCGCGGATTGTGTCGTCGCCTGCGCCACCGGTGATGGTGTCATTTCCGCCGAGGCCGCAGATGACGTCATCGCCGGCTGTCCCGACAAGTTTGTCGGCGCGAGCCGTGCCCGTGATCGTGCATTCTTCTGCAGCGGGCGTTGGCACAGGCGCGGTCGCCTGGGCCGAAAGCGGCACCACCGACAACAGCAAAGCCACACTCGCGGCCACTGCCGCGGGGAACTTTTTCGTCATGATGATGCCTCCACAAAAATTTGGTTAGAAATACTCTAAATGACAGCTCGACGCACAGACCAACGTTTTCCCTATGAAGATCTATGAATCGAATCATCTGTAACGGTGGGTTGAGCCCTGTCGGGGCAGCGATTTCAGCGTTGGTGAAGTCGTACAATGGGACAAATCGAGGGGAGTAGGACGATGGCAACTGTCCTGACCGTCGACATCGGCGGAACCAAGTGTTCCGTTGCCATCACCGATGACGATGGCGTCCACGACCTCAGAGAGTGGCCGACGGTCGGTTCACTCGAAAATCTCGACCACGTGCGCTCGTATTATGCGGAATACCTCGCCACTGGGGGTAGTCCGGCGGCGGCCGTCGGTGTCTGCTTTGGCGGGCCTGTTGACTTTCGTTCCTCAACCGTGAAGCGTTCCGTTCACGTTCCGGGCTGGCAGGATTTTGACTTTTCTGTTTGGTCACGCGAGGCATTCAACCTGCCGGTGGCCGTTGACAATGACGCGAAGGTCGGAGCCCTCGCCGAATTTCACCACGGCGGGCACAACTCTCAAGATCTCATCTACGTGACTTTGTCGACGGGGGTCGGTGCCGGAGTCATGAGCGATGGCCGACTGGTTCGCGGTGTTGCGAATGAAGCGGGAGAACTGGGGCACACTCGGGTGCGCGACGATCCGCGCATCTGTTCGTGCGGCAGAACGGGCTGCCTTGAACGGCTCTGCAGCGGGTATTGGATTGAACAGGACAACGGCAAACCGGCGGCCGAGTTATTCGCCGACGATGATTTCCTCGCTGATTACGCACAAAACCTCGCCAGGGGTCTCACCAACGCCGTTCTGCTCTACAACCCGTCCGTGATTGTTCTCGGCGGGGGTGTCTCACGGGTCGGTTCGAGGTTGACGGACAGCGTGACGGATACCCTAAGGAGTGAACTCGCGAGTTGGCAGCATTTACTTCCCATCATCACCACCTCGCGTTTCGACCGTGACGGTGTTCACCGTGGCGCAAAGGAGCTAACCCGTGACCTATTTTGATTCCTACCGTTCGTCGTTGATCTCCGCGTTGTCGGCAGTCGATCTGGAAAAGGTCGCCCAACTCCGCGAATTGTTGGTCACCGCTCGAGCCGCTGGTCGCACAATTTTCACCTGCGGAAACGGCGGGAGCGCGTCGACGGCATCACACTTTGCAACCGATCTGCTCAAGGGCGCCAGTTACGGCCACGACGCAAAGTTTCGGGTGATCGCGTTGACCGATGCGACCTCGACAATTTCCGCCTACAGCAACGACGTGAGTTACGACGTGGTTTACGAGGAGCAACTGAAGAATTTCCTCCAACCGGATGACATCGTTGTCGCTATTAGCGGTTCGGGAAACTCCGAAAACGTCATCCGAGCGCTTCGCTTTGCTGCGTCCGCGGGGGCGCATGCGGTAGCGCTCACCGGGCGCGATGGCGGCAAGTTGGGCACGGTAGCCACGTTGCACATCAATGTTCCCGAAGAGCACATGGGTCGAATCGAAGACGTACACCTGGCACTCTGCCACATGCTCGCGTTCTCGTTCATCGACACCGAAAGTTAACGACTCCCCGAGCGGAACGTCACGGGCCTCGTGCCGGGGTTAGAAGCCGAGAAGTGCTGCGGCGAGCGCGACAAAGATTCCGACGAAGATGGCGGGGGTCAGGAACTTTGCGACGTTGAGCCAGGGTGCGAACCGAATAATCGTGCGCGACGTGTGGCTGGGCTTGGGAATTGCGGCAAGGTCGCGCGCAACAGCCTGGGCTTCGTTTGCCGCGGCAAACTCAACGAGTGCGCCCAGAATCCCCGACGCCACCAAAATCCCGAGGGTTGCCCAGACGGTGAATGTCCCAGAGTCGCGAATGCTCGGGACAAGCCCGACGGTGGTGATGAGCAGGAACGTGGGCGCCAATTGTGCCAACACAAGGTGGGTTCGAGCCCGATTCCACAGATCGAGGAGTTGTTTTTCCGTCACGGCGCAATTCTGCCACGCATAGACTGAATTGATACACATGCCAACATCCGACACCGAATCCACGCCTCGAACCGGGGCGATTCGCGGACTGGCGCGGGTTCTGCCCTTCGCGGGTCGAGACGTCTACGGGCTGATCGCGGGGATGGCCATCTCGCTCATTTCGAACGGGTTGGCTCTGGGGATTCCGATCGCTCTCGAGGCTCTCGTGGATGGCCCTCTGCGCGGCGATGACCCGACGCTCGTGTGGCCCGCGGTCGGTCTCATTGCGATTCTCGGGTTGCTCGAAGCGCTTTTCATTTACCTTCGACGGGTTGCGGTGTTGACGCCGGGAACCCGAATTGATTCGCGAATCCGCAACGCGATTTATGACCACCTGCAAAACCTGCCCGTCGCGTTTCACGACAAGTGGCAGAGCGGCCAACTGTTGTCGCGCGCGAACTCAGACGTCAGCCTCATGCGACGCTGGCTGTCGTACGGCGTGGTCATGTTGGTGGGAAACTCCATCGCCATCGTGCTCGGCGTGGCAATCCTGTTCACGTGGAGTCCGACCCTCGCCATCCTGTTTCTCATCTGTTCGATTCCGATGTTCATATTCGGGTCACGTTTTCGGAACCGATTTACCGGACTGTCGAGAGCTGCCCAGGACCAGTGGGGCGACGTTGCAACTTCTGTCGAGGAATCGGTTCACGGGATTCGCGTGTTGCGGTCATTCGGTCGCGGTGACGACTCGTTGTCACGGTTCGCCGAAGGCGCAACGAAAGGGCGAAACCTCGAGATCGCCAAAGGCAACGCTCGAGCCACGCTCGGTTTTTGGCTGGAGTGGATTCCTGATTTTGCGTTGGCGGCTTGCTTGCTGGCCGGGGTGTGGCTCGCGAGCCAAGGCGACCTGACCACGGGACAGCTCTTTGCGTTCTTTGCCACTGCGGCCGTGCTCGCCGGCCCGATCGAATCGGTCGGGTACTTGTTGGCCCTGACTCTCGAAGCGCAAAGTGGTCTCGATCGAATCTTTGACATCTTCGACCGCGAGAACACGATCACCAGCCCGACCGTGCCGATTGTTCCG
Source organism: uncultured Microbacteriaceae bacterium (assembly GCA_903940225.1). Classification (GTDB taxonomy): domain Bacteria; phylum Actinomycetota; class Actinomycetes; order Actinomycetales; family Microbacteriaceae; genus MWH-TA3. Next base: position 584 of record CAJAKC010000002.1, on the reverse strand, counting down.
AAAAAGTCGGCCGGTTCACTAGTTTTCGAGGATGTCCACTATCGACACGAGGGCGGTGATAGTCGTGAGCGCGATGTACTCAACGGCGTATCCCTCGAGATCCTCCCCGGTGAAACAATGGCGGTGGTCGGAGCAACGGGCAGCGGCAAGACGGTCCTGACGGCGCTGCCAGCCCGGTTGTATGACGTGACAGCCGGACGAATCCTGTTGGACGGAGTCGATGTTCGCGACCTGAGTTTGGATACTCTGCGAACACGGATTGCGATGGCGTTCGACGACGCAACCTTGTTTTCGGACACCGTTCGCAACAACGTGTTGCTGGGTCGACATGACCTTGTGAACGCCCCCGCGAACGAGGCCGACGCGGTGCTTGCGCAGGCGTTGTCGATCGCCGAGGCAGAATTCGTCTACGACCTGCCGGACGGCGTGGACACCATCATTGGCGAACAGGGATTGAGCCTCTCGGGTGGCCAACGACAGCGGCTCGCCCTCGCGCGCGCGATTGCCGCCGCACCCGCGGTGTTGGTCCTCGACGACCCGCTATCCGCCCTCGATGTCGAAACGGAAGCTCGGGTCGAAGCCGC
>CAJAKC010000001.1 GCA_903940225.1 uncultured Microbacteriaceae bacterium | reverse complement strand
CTCTGTCTTTGCTGGGTACCTCGTGTTTGTTCTAACGGCCCAGGGGAACGCTTTCGCGGTGGCGAACAGCACTGTTAAGTCACTGGGGACGTCGTTGGGCTTTGGTCAAACAGAAATCCTCGCGTTCCTTTCAGAACGCTCTGACCAAATGATTACTGCCTATATAACCTTCAATCAGGTGTGGGACACTCTCTTTGGTCTGATCTACGGGATTATGTATGTTGTCTGGGCCTCGGTGTTGTTCACGCCATATTCGCAGAAGGTTGGGATTCTCAATCTGCTCCCATTTGGGCAGGTTATCTTCGATTGGGTTGAGAACTTCTCCCTGTCCGCAATATCTAGCCAGTACCTCGCAGACGGCACGGTTTCGTCGTCCATCGCTTTACTCGCGTCAACGTCCTCGGCAATCAAATGGGGATTTTCGCTACTGGTCTATGCGGTGATTCTGGTTGGGATTGTCATGCGGATAGTAGGGGCACTGAAGCAGCGAGGCAAGCGCACGAAGTGAGTTGGGCCAGAGTGGTGGCCGTTCAGACTCGTGGCCGCAGGTTCGACTCCTGCCGAGGGCATTCGCTATGTGATGCAGGGAAGACCCGTTAGTCTAACCTGATGTGGAACACGTGGGACCAACCCTCGTCACCGAGATTGGTCGAGACAACCTCTCCCGTCGCCCCTGCATAAATGCCCGAACCACCGATGACCGGTCGCACGGTTTCTGCTCCGACGGCGATGGTTGATCCTGCGGGCGGATACAGCGAAATACCGCCAACGACGAGCTGATTGGCCTCGTCACCGAAAACAAAGACAAGATTGGCGCTGCGAAGTTCTTCGTCGCCGTTGACGCTGTCGGAGAGCGTGGTGAGGGTGCCCGAAAGGTACTGGCCTTCCGCGCTGACGCCGTCGACATCGATGGGGATCATGAACGTGCGCACGGTTCCGGTCCCAGCACCGATTGTCGATGTCGGTGTGACGGCCGCATGCGTCACCGTTACCGTGGTCACCGGGCGCTGGTTCGCGATGAACGCTACCCCCGCAATAACTGCGACAGAAAGGGCGGCGAGCACACCGAAAAGAAGCCGATTGTTATTTTTCATTTTCTGACTCTATCTGGTGGAAGAACGGCCTCAGAATCATGCACCTAATGGGGTGGGCTACAGCGACTTGATGATGTCCTCGACGCGGTCTTTGGCGTCACCGAACAACATGAAGGCGTTTTCGCGGAAGAACAGAGGGTTCTGGACGCCCGCGTAGCCGGAGCTCATTGAGCGCTTGAACACGATGACCTTCGCCGCTTCCCAGACGTGCAGGACGGGCATCCCAGCGATGGGGCTGCCCGGGTCCTCGGCGGCGGCAGGGTTCACCGTATCATTTGCACCGATCACAAGAACAACCGACGTGCCGGCGAAGTCGTCGTTCACTTCGTCCATTTCGAGGACGATGTCGTACGGCACTTTTGCCTCGGCAAGCAGCACGTTCATATGTCCGGGCAGGCGACCAGCAACGGGGTGAATTCCGAATCGTACGGTCACTCCCTTGGCGATGAGTCGCTGGGTTAGCTCGGCCACGGGGTACTGGGCTTGCGCTACAGCCATTCCGTATCCGGGGGTGATGATGACCGAATCGGCGGAGCCGAGCATTTCGGCAACGGCCGCGGCGTCAGTCTCCTGAATCTCGCCCGTTTCCTCTTCACCGGCAGCGGCGGGCTTGGCAATTCCAAAGCCACCCGCGATGACAGAAATGAATGAGCGGTTCATGGCCTTACACATGATGTATGACAGATAGGCACCGGAGGAGCCAACCAGCGCACCGGTCACGATAAGGAGGTCGTTGTTGAGGAGGAACCCTGCCGCGGCGGCCGCCCAACCCGAGTAGCTGTTGAGCATGGACACAACTACGGGCATGTCACCGCCACCGATGGAGGCGACGAGGTGCCAGCCGAGCAGGAGTGCAAGCACCGTCACGGCGATGAGCAACGTGATGTCCGGCGTGACGATGTACCACACGGTGAGCCCGACAAAACCGACCAGTGCACCCACATTGAGGAAGTTCTTTCCAGGGAGCATCAGTGGGCTGCTCGAAATGCGGGCAGAGAGCTTCAGGAACGCCACAATCGACCCCGTGAAGGTGACGGCACCGATGAACACCCCGATGAAAACTTCACCGTGGTGGATCGCAATGAAATCGGCGGGGACGTGCTCGGAATCGAGAGCTCCGTTCCACCCCACGAGCACGGCGGCAAGACCGACAAAGCTGTGGAGGAGGGCGATCAACTCGGGCATTCCCGTCATTGCGACCACTCGTGCTCGCCAAAGGCCGATGCCCGCACCGACAAGAATCACGCTAACGAGGAGGGTCAGTCCGACCGTCGACTGCGCGGAGCCCGCGGTGTGAAGGACGAGCGACGCAATTGTGGCTCCCAGAGCGAGGACCATTCCGGCGATTCCGAAGGTGAGCCCGGATCGGGACGTCTCGTGCTTGCTCAAGCCGGCAAGGCTCAGGATGAACATGAGCGCCGCGACGATGTATACGGCTGTGGTAATCATGTCGATGTTCACTTGTCTCCGCCTTTACTGAACATTTTGAGCATTCGACGTGTGACCGCGAATCCACCGAAGATATTGATTGAGGCCAGAAGGACGCCGCAGGCCGCCAGAACCTGAACGACGATGTTCGGTGACGCGAGTTGCGCGATGGCGCCCACAACGACGATGCCCGAAATGGCGTTCGTCACACTCATGAGTGGCGTGTGCAGCGCGTGGTGCACTTTGCCGATCACATAGAAGCCGACGACCACAGACAGCATGAGCACGAGGAAGTGTTGGGGGAGCGGCGCGGGCGCAAAGGCGCAGATCGCCAAGACGACGGCGAGCCCGACTCCCTTGAGCAGGCCCTTTTGCCGTCCCGACATCTGACGCTTTTCCGCGGCAGCGACGGGTTCGGCAGCAGCAGCCGCTGGTGGTGCGGCCGAAACCTGCACGGGTGGGGGTGGCCATGTGACGGCGCCATCCTGAACCACCGTGACCGAACGCTGAACGACGTCCTCGAAGTCGATGGTCAGCTTTCCGTCTTTTTCTGGTGTCAGGAGTTTCAGCAGGTTGAGCATGTTCGTGCCGAAAAGCTGCGACGCTTGCTGGGGGAGACGACCGGGAAGGTCGGTGTAACCAAGAATGACGACGCCGTTGGCGGTCACGACACGCTTGCCGGCTTTCGACCCAGCCACGTTGCCGCCCATACCGGCGGCCATGTCGACGATGACACTGCCGGGCTTCATGCTTGCGACGTCGGCCTCGGTCAGGAGCTTCGGGGCGGGACGACCGGGAATGAGAGCGGTCGTAATGATGATGTCGACGTCGCGGGCCTGCTCCGAGTAGATCTCGGCGGCGCGACGGTCATATGCCTCGCTGGTGGCCTTGGCGTATCCGTCCGAGGACGTCATCTTCTCGTCGACCTCGACCGCAACGTATTCGCCACCGATGGACTTGACCTGATCCGCCACTTCGGGTCTGGGATCGGTCGCACGAACTATTGCACCCATGCTCGACGCGGTACCGATGGCGGCAAGCCCGGCAACACCGGCGCCGGCGACGAGCACCTTGGCGGGTGGAACCTTGCCCGCGGCGGTGACCTGTCCGGTGAAGAGGCGACCGAACTCATAAGCGGACTCAACAACGGCACGGTACCCACCGAGGTTGGCCATCGAGCTCAAGACGTCCAT